>NZ_CP132343.1:1314285-1971428 GCF_040529065.1 Xanthomonas sacchari
GAAGCGGTCGCCGCATGCCGCAACGAGAAAACGACGCACGTTCTGCGTGTTGCGGTAGCGTCCATCCACCGGCGTCGCGCGCGTGATGGTGTCGCTGTGCCAATCGAAGTGCATACGCTTGGACGCGCTGGTCGTATCTTCGTGCGTGTCGCGCATCCTGGTTGTCCCGTCTTCTCGGAAGCTCCGGACACTCCGGCATCGGCGCCGGAGGCGCCGGCGCTGTGCACCCTCTTGTCGCGTCCCTCGAGCGTGACGCGCAGCGCCTGCGGACGCCGGCGCGCATGGCGTCATGCCGCGCGCGACGGCATGCGCCGATGACGCCATGACGATCTGCGCCGCGCTGTCAGCCCTCCCAGGCCGGCAGCTTCTTCTTCACCGCCACGTTCTTCAGCGCCACGTACTTGGGCAGGCCGTCCGTGCCGTAGGGCAGCGGCGCCTCGCCGCGGATCAGCGGCTGCAGGTAACGGCGCGCCTTCTCGGTGATGCCGAAGCCGTCCTTGCGCAGGAACCCAGCGGGCATCTTCTTCTCGTGGTTGGCGACCTTGTGCAGTGGCGCCGCCTCGATCTTCCAGCGGTACGGCGCATCGCTGCCGCGCGCGATCGCCGGCATCACCGCGTTCATGCCCTTCAGCGCGAACTGCACCGCGGCCTTGCCGACGGCCTGCGCCTGCTCCCAGTCGGTACGGGAGGCGAGGTGGCGGGCCGAACGCTGCAGGTAGTCGGGCAGGGTCCAATGCACCTTGTAGCCGAGTTCGGCCTTGACCTTGCCGGCCAGGTAAGACGCGACGCCGCCGAGCTGGCTGTGCCCGAACGCATCGGTGCCGCCGCCGGCATCGGCGACGAAGCGCCCGTCGGCGGTCTGGATGCCCTCGCTGGCCACCACCACGCACCAGCCGACCCTGTCCACCACCTTGCGCACCTGCGCCAGGAACGCGGCCTCGTCGTAGGCGCGTTCGGGAAACAGGATGATCTGCGGCGCGTCGTCCGGCGATTGCGCGGCCAGTCCGGCGGCGGCGGCCAGCCAGCCGGCATGGCGGCCCATGGCTTCGTAGACAAATACCTTGGTCGAGGTCTCGGCCATCGCCGCCACGTCCAGCGCCGCCTCGCGCACCGACACCGCGGTGTACTTGGCCGCCGAGCCGAAGCCCGGGCAGGTGTCGGTGACCGCCAGGTCGTTGTCGATGGTCT
The DNA here is from genome assembly GCF_040529065.1 of Xanthomonas sacchari. Taxonomy (NCBI): domain Bacteria; kingdom Pseudomonadati; phylum Pseudomonadota; class Gammaproteobacteria; order Lysobacterales; family Lysobacteraceae; genus Xanthomonas; species Xanthomonas sacchari. The sequence goes on from NZ_CP132343.1 coordinate 1,315,474, forward strand.
TGGGCACGCCGATGCAGTGCAGCGGGTAGCCGAACGCCTGCGCCAGCTGCGACACCTTCCACGCGGTGTCGGCCGAATCGTTGCCGCCGTTGTAGAGGAAGTAGCGCACGTCGTGCGCCTGCAGCACCTGCAGCAGGCGCTCGTACTTCGCGCGGTCGGCCTCCAGCGACTTGAGCTTGTAGCGGCACGAGCCGAACGCGCCGCCGGGGGTGTGGGCCAGCGCGGCGATGGCCGCCGCCGACTCCTTGGAGGTGTCGATCAGGTCCTCGCGCAGCGCGCCGAGGATGCCGTTGCGCGCGGCCAGCACCTTGACCTTGCGCGCCCGCGCTTCGCCGATGACGGCGGCGGCGCTGGCGTTGATGACGGCGGTGACGCCGCCGGACTGGGCGTACAGCAGGGTGCCTTGGGCCATGGTCGGGGTTCGCTCCTGGGGTGGGGACATTGCCGGGACATTGCCTGGATGCGGTAAGCTGGGGATCTTGCGGTGCAGCGCAGGCGTGGCCCCCGAGTCTAACGCCGCCGGCCGCGCACGGTACTTTCCTCGAGGAGTCAGGTTGATGCGATTGGTGCTGTTGGGACCGCCCGGATCGGGCAAGGGCACGCAGGCGGCCCGCCTGAAGGACAAGCTGCAGATTCCGCACATCTCCACCGGCGATCTGCTGCGCGCCGAAGTCGCCGCCGGCACTCCGCTGGGCGTGCAGGCCAAGGAAGTGATGGCGCGCGGCGACCTGGTCTCCGACGACATCCTGTTGGGCATGCTCGAATCGCGCCTCGGCCGCGACGACGTGCGCAACGGTTTCATCCTCGATGGCTACCCGCGCAACCTGGCTCAGGCCGGCGCGCTGGACGAACTGCTGGCCAAGCTCGGCCAGCCGCTGGACGCGGTGGTGCAGCTGGACGTGGCCAACGAACTGCTGGTCGAGCGCATCGCCGGCCGCGCCAAGGCCGAAGGCCGCGAGGACGACAACCCCGAGTCGGTGCGCAAGCGCCTGCAGGTCTATACCGATTCGACCGCGCCGGTGATCGGCTTCTACGACAAGCGCGGCACGCTGGCGCGAGTGGATGGCGTCGGCTCGCTGGACGAGGTGCTCGCCCGCATCCTGGCGGCGATCGGCCGCTGAGGCGGCCCGGCACGCCGGCGCCCGCAGCGGGCGCCGGACGTGCAGATGGCGCGGGATCCCGACGATTGCGCGTCTCCCGGTCACGACGCGCAACGCCCGTAGGAGCGGCTTCAGCCGCGACGGGCTTTACCGGGAATGCGCATCGCGGCTGAAGCCGCTCCTACGAAGGTAAGGTTGTCTCCCGCCGCGGCGCAGCGAGTGATCGGCCGTGGGCGCGCATGCCGCTTGCCATCAGGCCGGGCTTGGTAAAAGTAGGGTGCCAGCGAACGGGCTTGCTCAGGGCCCCACGACATGAGCTCCCTTGGGGATGGTCTCTTGGGGAGTAGAACCACAGGGTGTCGAGGCTGGCCCGTTCATTCTCGGCGTCGGCTCCCGACTTGCCTATCGGGGACTTTCCTCAGCGGATGTGGGGGATTCCCTACTTGACGGCGTCGCGCCACGATTGCCCCGGATCGGCCCCGCGGCCCGTCTGCCGCGGCCAACCGCCGCGCCTGCGCCGGTTTGCGTGCGTCGGGGGATCGGCGACAATCGGACCATGAGCAAGATCCATATTCTCGGCATCGCCGGTACGTTCATGGGCGGTGTCGCCGCGCTGGCGCGCGAACTCGGCCATGCGGTCGAGGGCAGCGACCAGGCGATCTACCCGCCGATGTCCACGCAGTTGGAACACCTGGGCATCGCGCTGAAGCAGGGCTACCTGCCCGAGCACATCGCCGCGGACTGCGACCAGGTGATCGTCGGCAACGCGCTGTCGCGCGGCAACGCCGCGGTGGAGGCGGTGCTCGACGCCGGGCGCGCCTACACCTCCGGCGCGCAATGGCTGAGCGAGCAGGTGCTGCCGGGGCGCGACACCCTGGCGGTGGCCGGCACCCACGGCAAGACCACCACCACCAGCATCCTGACCTGGCTGCTGCAGGCGGCCGGGCGCGAGCCGGGCTTTCTGATCGGCGGCGTGGCCGAGGACTTCGGCGTGTCCGCGCGGCTGGGGCGTGCAACTACCGAACCCTCATCCGGCGCTGCGCGCCACCTTCTCCCGGGGGGAGAAGGGCATCAGGGGCCGGCCCTGGCGGACCGGCCGCTGTTCGTCGTGGAGGCCGACGAGTACGACACCGCGTTCTTCGACAAGCGCAGCAAGTTCGTGCACTACCGGCCGCTGGTGGCGATCCTCAACAATCTCGAATACGACCACGCCGACATCTTTCCCGACGTCGCCGCGATCCAGCGCCAATTCCACCATCTGGTGCGGACCGTGCCGCGCCGCGGGCGGCTGATCGTCAATGGCGAGGACGCGCACCTGCGCGAGGTGCTGGCGATGGGCTGCTGGACCGCGGTGGAGCGCTTCGGCTTCGATCCGGCGTTCGAGTGGAGCGCTCGCTTGATCGCCGCCGATGGCAGCCGCTTCGCGGTGCTGCACCAAGGCCGCGAACTGGGCGAGGTGGATTGGCCGCTGCTCGGCCGCCACAACGTGATGAACGCGCTGGCCGCGCTGGCCGCCGCCCATGCGGTGGGCGTGGCGCCGGCGCAGGTGATGCCGGCGCTGGCGCGCTTCCGCAGCGTCAAGCGGCGCCTGGAAGTGCTCGGCCAGGCGCAGGGCATCACCGTGTACGACGACTTCGCCCATCATCCCACCGCCATCCGCACCACCCTGGAAGGCCTGCGCGCCAAGGTCGGCGCCGCGCGCATCGTGGTGGCGATGGAGCCGCGCAGCAATTCGATGCGGCTGGGCGCGCATGCCGACGCGCTGGCGCCGGCGCTGGACGCCGCCGACGCGGTGGTGTTCCTGCAGCGGCCGGAGTTGGCCTGGGATGCGGGCAAGGTGATCGCCGCGGTGCGCGGCGAGGCCTGCGCGGCGGCCGACGTGGACGGCTTGCTGGCCGCGCTGCAGGCGCAGGCGCGCGCCGGCGACCACGTGGTGTTCATGTCCAACGGCGGCTTCGACGGCGCGCCGCGCCGCTTCCTGGCCGCGCTGCAATGAGCGCGGCCGGGCACGGCGGAGCCGGCGCGTGAGCCCGCAGCGGACCACGCTGCCGCTGTTCCCGCTGCACGCGGTGCTGCTGCCCGGCGCCTCGATCAAGCTGCGGGTGTTCGAGCGCCGCTATCTGGACCTGGTCCGCGAGTGCGGGCGCACCGATAGCGGCTTCGGCGTGTGCCTGATCCTGGACGGCAGCGAGACCGGCGCCCCGGCGGTGCCGGCGGCGTTCGGCACCGAGGCGCGCATCGTCGATTTCGATGTCGGCGCCGATGGCGTGCTGGTGCTGAGCCTGCGTGGCGCGCGGCGCTTCCACGTGCTGCGCAGCCGGGTTCGCGACAACGGCCTGGTGGTCGGCGACGTGGAATGGCGCGAGGCCGATGGCGACGACGAACTGCGTCCGCAGCACGCGCTGTTGGCGACGGTACTCGACAGCATCCTCGACCAGGCTGCCGCGGTGTATCCGCTGGCCGGTCCGCGCCAGCTCGATCAGGCCGCCTGGGTCGGCTGGCGCATGGCCGAACTGCTGCCGCTGGACGAACGCCAGCGCCTGTCGCTGCTGCAGGAAGACGACCCGCACGCGCGGCTGGATCAATTGCTGGCCTGGATTCCCTGAGCGAGGCAGGCGAGGGCGGCTGCGCCGTCCCGGTCGGCATGCGGAACGCGGCGGCCGGCATCGGCGCGGCCGAGTGCCGCCAGCAACCACGATCGCCGCGCGCTGCACTCGCGCGGCGGCCAGGGCGCCGACCCGCGCCCTGCATATGGCATTCAGCGCGCCGCTAGCAGGCGCAGGCCACGCTTGGCAGCGATCGGCGGCCGCGCCCGGCTGCCGGCAACGGCATCCCGCCCTGGCGGCCTGACGTCCTGTCCACGCACGATCGAGGACTTCGTATGAAGCGTTCCTTCCTGCTGTTGTTGCTGTCCGCCGGCGGCGGCCTGAGCCTGCCCGCCATCGCCGCCGAGACTTCCCCCGCGCCCGTTGCTGCAGCCGGCCAGGCCGACTGTCCGCGCGGCGCCATCGCCCTGGTCACCGGCAATGCCGATCAGGTGTCGCCGAAGACCTGCCTGACGCCCTCGATGAAGCCATTCGCGCTGCAGCGCGGGCAACTGTTCGCCATCACCCTCACCGAGAACGGCTCGACCGGCAGCGCCTGGGCCTTGCGCAGCCTGCCCGCGCCGCTGTCGCTGCTCGACGTCGAGCATGCACCGGGCACGGCCTGCGCCACGGGCCGCATGGGCTGCCCCAGCACTGTCACCTACACCTTCAAGGCCACCGATCACGGCAGCGGCACGATCGATCTCATCTACTCCCGCCACTGGGAAGATCGCGCCACCGACTCGCGTTCGATCCGGGTCGAGGTGAAGTAGCCGCCACCACTGCCTGCAGTCGCAGGCAGGACGGCGCTGATCGTTCAGAAGCGCGAAGCCCGTCGCCGCCGCTCAGGGCGACGGCGGCGCCTCGCCGTCGCTGCGCACCAGCAGCACCGGGATCTGGCTGCGACGGTGCATGTCCTTGCGGGTGGGCAGCGCTTGCAGCGCCTCGGTCACCGCATTGAGCGCCGGATCGGCGCCGCGCAGCGGGCGCCACAGGCCGATCAGGTTGAAGTGGCGCTCGTAGCGCAGGCTCTGCGCGCTGCCCAGCCACAGCGGCACGTTGCCCGGCTGCAGGCGCGCCGGCGCCGGCCACAGGCGCAGCGCATACAGCTCGTCCGGATTCGGGCCGGGGCGCAGCATCAGCAGCGACTCGACGCGCGTGTCCAGCGTCGCCGGCAGCACCGGCACCTGTGCCGGCGTGGCCTTGTAGTCGAGCAACTGCAGCGCCTGCTGCCAGCCGGCTTGCGGCTGCACCCGCCAGCCGGCCGCTTCGAGCTGGCGCTGCAGCGGCGCCAGCGGTCCGGCCACCTGGATGTCCAGCGGCCAGCGCTGGTCGTCGTCGAACTCGTTGCGCCGCGACGGCAATTGCCGCCAGTCGCGCTGCCACCAGGCCGCATCCGCCAGTTGCGTGACCTGCGGCGGCGGCGGTTCGAACTTGGCCAGCTTGCGTTCCAGCTGGCGCGGCGCGTACCACAGCGCGGCGATCGCGAAGCCGCCATAGAACAGCCAGGCCAGCGGCTTCATCCAGAACCCGCGGTTGAAACGGCGGCGGTAGGCGATGCCCAGCACCAGCAGCCAGAAGATGCCGAACAGCATGCCGCCGACCACGTCGCTGAGCCAGTGCGCGCCCAGGTACAGGCGGGCGAAGCCGATCAGGGTCACCACCGCACCCGACAACAGGTACGGCCACACCCGCGAGCGCCCCGGCAGTTCGCGCGCGATCAGCACCGCGAAGAAACCGAAGCTGATCGTGGCCATGGTCACCGCCACCGACGGGAAACCGAAACCGCTGCTGGCCGCCGGCGGCCGCACCACGTGCACCGTGGTGCCGAGCAGCTTGGTCAGGGCCAGGCCGAACGCCAGCGCCGCCAGCCAGTGCGCCGCGGCCATCCAGCGCCGGCGCCAGGCCAGATAAAGCAGGCCCAATGCGGTCGGCGGCAGCAGCACCTGCCAGTCGCCCAGCGAGGCCAGCGCGGTCATCGGGTAGTCGGCCAGCGGGTTGCGCAGGGCCAGCATCAGGTCGTGCACCGCCAGGTCCAGGCGCAACGGCTCGCCGTGCGCCACCACCACCATCAGCAGCGCGAACCAGCCCCAGCCCAGTGCCAGCAGCATCACCGCCAGCATTGCCAGCGGCACCGACTCGCGCCGCTGCGGGTCGAACACCGCGATCGAGTAGCGGCCCAGCACCGGATGCCGGCGCGACCAGTCCAGGCCGCGCGCCAGCAGTGCGTCCATGTGCCCAGCCGACCAGCGGTAGCCATACAGCACGATCGCCCACACCAGGCCCAGCGCCAGCGCCAGCAGGCCCACCACCAGGAACAGACGGCCGGCGACCGCGGCCACCGCGTCGTAGGCCTGGCCCAACAGCCAGCCCGGCCCGAGGAACAGCAGCGCCCAGGTCACCGCGGCCACGCTGCTGGGCAGCAGGTAGCGCCGCAGCGGCATCTTCATCATGCCCGCCACCGCCGGCACGAACGGCCGGATGGCGCCGACGTAGCGCGCCACCAGGATGCTCTTGAAGGCGTTGCGGCGGAACATCGCCTCGCCGCGGTCAAGCAGCTGCGGGTAGCGCTTGAACGGCCAGTAGTTGCGCAACTGATGGCCCCAGCGGTAGCCGACCCAGTAGCTGACCGCATCGCCGATCAGTGCGCCGAGCGCGGCGCTGATCACCGCATACGGGCCGGAGATCTGGCCCAGGCCGATCAGCACGCCGATCGCGAACAGCAGCGGCAGCGCCGGCACCAGCGTGCCGAGGATGATGACCGCATCGCAGAACGCGATGGCGAAGATGACCGCGCCGGCCAGGATGGGGTGTGCTGCGATCCACTCCAGCGTGGCATCGGTCCATGAGGCATTCATCGGGCAAGTATAGAGGGAGCGTGATGACGGTCCGTTAGCGCTGGCGATGCCGAGTCGGGCGAGCGCCCTTGCAGCACCGGGCTGCCCGGCGCCTGGTTTGCTGCGGGCGCATTGTGGGCGCGATCCCGGACTGCGCCGGTCCAATCCGCGCCGCGGAGCGCGGGGCCGTGCGTGGATCCGCCGCAGTCCGGCGCGACGCACCGAACCGGCGGTGCGGCCTGCCGTGGCGTGGGGCGCGACGCGCAGCTGACCAGCGCCGGAGCAGGCGCCTGCCTGGCGGGGGCGGTGTGTGCGGACCGGTCAAACCGCGTCGCACGCTCTACACTGACTGGATGCCTGCCCCCGCTCCCCGCACCGTCCAGATCCTCAAGGCCGACAGCTTCGGTCGCATCCTGCTGCTGGGCGAGGGCGACGCGCGCTTCGTCCGCCGCGACCTCACCGCCTCGCCGTGGTGGCTGCGGCTGCCGGCGTGGTGGCTGGCGCGGCGCGAGGCGCTCGCCCTGCGCCAGTTGGACGGCATGGCGGCGACGCCGCACCTGCGCGGCTGGGACGGCACCTTCCTGGATCGCAGCTACCTGGACGGCGCGGCGATGTACCAGCGGCCGCCGCGCGGCGACCTGGCGTATTTCCGCGCCGCGCGGCGCCTGCTGCAGCAGGTGCACCGGCGCGGCGTGGCGCACAACGACCTGGCCAAGGAAGCGAACTGGCTGGTGCTGGCGGACGGCAGCCCGGCGCTGATCGACTTCCAGCTCGCCGTGCGCGGCGCACCCCGCTCGCGCTGGATGCGCCTGCTGGCGCGCGAGGACCTGCGCCACCTGCTCAAGCACAAGCGCATGTACTGCGCGCATGCGCTCACCCCGATCGAGCGGCGCCTGCTCAAGCGCCATTCCTGGGTGCGCGAACTGTGGTTCGCCAGCGGCAAGCCGGTCTATCGCTTCGTCACCCGGCGCCTGCTCAAGTGGGAAGACAACGAGGGGCAGGGGCCGAAGCCCTGAAAGGCCGGGATTGGGGATTCGGGATTGGGGATTGGCAACGGCGCATGGCGGCGCCTGACCCTCCCCTGGTGGGGACAGCAAGGCGCTAAGCTTTGGCGAATCTCCAATCCCGAATCCCTAATCCCGTGACCTTACAAGGTAAAACCCTCTTAATCACCGGCGCCTCGCGCGGTATCGGGCTGGCGATCGCGCTGCGGGCCGCGCGCGATGGCGCCAATGTGGCGATCGCGGCGAAGTCGGCGGTGCCCAATCCGAAGCTGCCCGGCACCATCCACAGCGCGGCGGCGGCGGTGGAGGCGGCCGGTGGGCGTGCGCTGGCGCTGAAGTGCGACATCCGCGAAGAGGCGCAGGTACGTGCGGCGGTGGCGGCGACGGTGGAGGCGTTTGGCGGCATCGACATCCTGGTCAACAACGCCAGCGCGATCTGGCTCCGCGGGGCGCTGGACACGCCGATGAAGCGCTTCGACCTGATGCAGCAGGTCAATGCGCGCGGCAGCTTCCTGTGCGCGCAGGCCTGCCTGCCGCATCTGCTGCGCAGCGCCAACCCGCACATCCTGACCCTGGCGCCGCCGCCGTCGCTGGACCCCAAGTGGTGGGCGCCGCATACCGGCTACACCCTGGCGAAGATGGGCATGAGCTTCGTCACCCTGGGCCTGGCCGGCGAGTTCGGCCCGCAGGGCGTTGCGGTCAATGCGCTGTGGCCACGCACGCTGATCGCCACCGAGGCGCTGAACATGATCCCGGGCGTCGAGGCCGGCAACGGCCGCCGCCCGGAGATCATGGCCGACGCCGCGCATGCCGTGCTGACCCGGCCAGCGGCCGGCTTCTACGGCCAGTTCCTGATCGACGACGCGGTGCTGGCCGAGTCCGGGGTGCACGACCTGTCCGGCTATGCCTTGGATCCCTCGCAGCCGCTGCTGCCGGATCTGTTCCTGGACTGAGACCCCAGGCGCCGGCGCACCGGAGGCGATGCGGCGCCGCGATTTGGGCGGCAGGGGCCGCGACCGCAAACGCACCGTGTGCGGGCGGCGGCGCGCTGCGCAAACGCTCTGTTCCATCCGAGCGCGGCCGGTGCCGCAACGACCCGGCGCGGCTATGCTGCCGGGGTCTTGATGCCACCGCCGCCCATGCCCGCTCCAGTCGCCGTCGCCCTGCCGCGCCTTCCCGAGTCCCGCCACGCCATCCATGCCGATCTCAGCGACAACGAGCGGCACATGCTCGACCGCCTGCGTTTGGCCGGCACCGCCACCCGCGCCGATCTCAGCCGCAGCACCGGGCTGACTGTGCAGTCGGCGGTGCGCCTGGTCGATGCGCTCGCCGAGCGCGGCCTGGTCGCGATCGGCGCCTCGCTGGCGCATGCCGGCCGCGGCAAGCCGGGCGCGGGCATCGCGCTCAATCCCGGTTACGGCCATACCGTCGGCTACGCCATCGCCACCGATGCGCTGTCGCTGGCGCTGCTGGATTTCAGCGGGCAGATCCGCGCCACTGCCGAACATGCGCTGCGCTCGACCGAGCCGGCCGCGCTGCTGGCGCAACTGCGCGAGGCCGATGCGGCGCTGACCGCGGCTGCTGGTGCCGGGCTCGGCCCGCGCCTCGGCGCGGGGGTGGCGATGACCGGCTTCTTCGTCGAGGACGGCGTGCACATGAATCCGCCCGAGCCGCTGCGCGCGCTGGGCGAGCTGTCGATCGGCGACTGGCTGGCCGAGGCGCTGGGCCTGCCGGTGTGGGTGGACAACGACGGCACGGTGGCGGCGGCGGGCGAGAGCCTGCTCGGCATCGGCCGCCAGTACCGCGATTTCGCCTATCTGCATTTCAACTACGGCCTGGGCGGCGGCGTGGTGATCGACGGCACCTGCCTGCGCGGCGCGCACGGCAATGCCGGCGAGTTCGCCGGCATGCTGCCGCAACAAGGTCTGGAGCGCGGTACGCTGGAGCTGTTGCGGCAGTTGCTGGCCGAGGACGGCATCGCGCTGCCCGACATCCGCGCGCTGCTGGCGGCCTACGATCCGGCGTGGCCGGCGATCGAGCGCTGGATCGCGCGGGTGGCGCCGGGCCTGTCGCTGATCGTCTCGGCGATCGTGGCGATCTTCGATCCGCAGGCGGTGGTGTTCGGCGGGCGCATGCCGCGCGAACTGGCCACGCGGCTGATTCCGCACGTGCGCATCGACAACCAGCCACGCCGCGGCCAGGCGCGGCCGTTGCCGCTGTTGCTGCCGGCCGCCGCCACCGCCGACGCCAGTGCGGTGGGCGCGGCGGCGCTGCCGCTGAAGGCCTGCTATTTCCGTTGAACCCATTCCTCCGCGGCGTCGCCATGCCTGCACGCCGCCGGCGCTACCCTATGCGCCGTTTCCGCGCGCCATCGCGGTACGGCGCGTCCCATCCCCCACCCTCGGAGCTGTCACGATGAAATACCTGCACGCCATGATCCGCGTCCACGACCTGGAGAAGACCAGCAAGTTCTTCACCGAAGGCCTGGGCCTGCACGAAACCCGCCGCATCGAGAACGAAGCCGGCAAGTTCACCCTGGTGTACTTCGGCGCGCCGGAGAACCCGGAGGCCGAGGTCGAGCTGACCTACAACTGGGGCTCGGACGAGGATTACGGCAGCGCCCGCAACTTCGGCCATCTGGCCTTCGAGGTCGACGACATCTACGCCCTGTGCGCGCACCTGCAGTCGCTCGGCGTGACCATCAACCGTCCGCCGCGCGACGGGCGCATGGCCTTCGTGCGCACGCCCGACCTGATCTCGATCGAACTGCTGCAGAAGGGTGATGCGCTGGCCCCGGCCGAGCCGTGGGCGTCGATGCCCAATACCGGCGTGTGGTGAGGGCTCAGGGCGCGGTCTCGGGCAACGCCTGGCCGCAGCCCCGGCAATAGCCGGCGTTGCGGTCGTGGCCGTGCAGGCCGCAGCGTGCGCAGGTGCGTCGATCCGGCGCGCGAAGGCGGTCGGCGTCGCGCAGGCTGTTGGCCAGTTCGGCGGTGTAGATGCCGGTGGGCACGGCGATGATGCTGTAGCCGATCAGGATCAGCACCGAGGTGATGGCGCGGCCCAGCGGGGTGAGCGGGGCGATGTCGCCGAAGCCGACCGTGGCCATCGTCACCACCGCCCAGTACATCGCGGTGGGGATGCTGGTGAAGCCGTTGGCCGGGCCTTCGACCACGTACATCAGCGCGCCGAAGATCACCACCAGGGTGATCACCGTGAACAGGAACACGAACACCTTGCGCCGGCTGCGCCACAACGCATCGACCAGCAGGCTGCTTTCCTCGACGTAGCGGGTCAGCTTGAGGATGCGGAACAGCCGCAGCACCCGCAGCACGCGCACCACCAGCAGCGTCTGCGCGCCGGGCAGCAGAAACGAGATGTAGGTGGGCAGGATCGACAACAGGTCGATCACGCCCCAAAAGCTCAGCGCGTAGCGCAGCGGCCGCTGCACCGTGGCCAGGCGCAAGACGTACTCGGCGGTGAACAGCACGGTGAAGCCCCACTCCAGCACGTACAGGGCGCCGGCGTAACGGCTGTGCAGCGCCGGCACGCTGTCGACCAGGATCACCGCGACGCTGGCCACGATCGCCGCCACCAGCAGCAGGTCGAAGTTGCGCGACGGCGTGGTGTCGTGCCGGTAGATGATGTCGAACCAGCGGCGCCGCCAGCCGTGTTCGGTCGCCGGGGCGAGCGGGGAATCGAGGAAAAATCGCATGCGCCCCATGCTACCCGAGCGGCAGTGCCGCCCGGCGCGCGCTGCCGCAGCGGACGGCGTGCCAGCCCATGGTGCCAGGCGCCCGCCCGCGGTCCCGGGCACGCGCTGCCGGTGGTCTCTATAATCGGCGCTTTCCCCGCAGGACTGCCTCGATGACCGCTTCTTCCGCCGCGGAGCTGATCGCCCTCGGTCAACGCTACAGCCTGCCGATCTACCGCCCGCGCCAGCTGGTGCTGGAGCGCGGCCAGGGCGCCCGGGTCTGGGACAGCGAGGGGCGCGACTACATCGACCTGTCGGCCGGCATCGCCGTGTGCGGGCTCGGCCACAACGATCCGGACCTGCAGGCGGCGCTGCTCGAACAGGCCGGCAAGCTGTGGCACACCAGCAACGTGTTCTACAGCGAGCCGCCGCTGCGGCTGGTCGAGGAACTGGTGCTGGCCTCGCGCTTCGCGGAGAAGGCCTACCTGTGCAATTCCGGCGCCGAGGCCAACGAGGCGGCGATCAAGCTGGTGCGCAAGTGGGCCACCGCCCAGGGCCGTCCGCCGCAGCGGCGGGTGATCGTCACCTTCCGCGGCAGCTTCCACGGCCGCACCCTGGCCGCGGTGACCGCCACCGCGCAGCCCAAGTACCAGGAAGGCTACGAGCCGCTGCCCGGCGGCTTCCGCTACGTCGACTTCAACGACATCGTGCAGCTGGAAACGGCGATGGCCGCCGGCGACGTGGCCGCGGTGATGCTGGAGCCGGTGCAGGGCGAGGGCGGGGTGATGCCGGCGGCGCCGGGCTTCCTGGCGCAGGTGCGGGCGCTGTGCGACCACCACGGCGCGCTGCTGGTGCTGGACGAGATCCAGTGCGGCATGGGCCGCACCGGCACCCTGTTCGCGCACTGGCAGGACCAGATCGTCCCCGACATCGTGACCCTGGCCAAGGCGCTGGGCGGCGGCTTTCCGATCGGCGCGCTGCTGGCCGGGCCGAAGGTGGCCGAGACCATGCAGTTCGGTGCGCACGGCACCACCTTCGGCGGCAACCCGCTGGCCGCGGCGGTGGCGCGGGTGGCGCTGCGCAAGCTGGCCTCGACGGCGATCGCCGCCAACGTGTCGCGGCAGTCGGCGGCGCTGCGCAAGGGCCTGACGGCGCTCGACGAGGAATTCAGGCTGTTCTCGCAGGTGCGCGGACGCGGCTTGATGCTCGGTGCGGTGTTGAACCCGGCGCATGCCGGGCAGGCCGGGACGATCCTCGATCACGCCGCCGCACACGGGGTGCTGACCTTGCAGGCCGGGCCGGACGTGTTGCGCTTCGTGCCTGCGCTGAACATCACTGATCAGGAACTGGCCGAGGGCCTGCAGCGGTTGCGCACGGCGCTGCGGGAGTACGTCGGCACGCGTTGACAGTTGCCCCGATAGGTAGGCATCGCGCCGGCGGACGTCACGTGCAGGCAAGCGCCTGTGGGAGGGACTTCAGTCCCGACGCGATGACCGATGACTGCCGCACTGCGGGGGCGATGGCCTCTGGGGCCCGCGAGGCCATCGCATCGCGCGTCGCGGCTTAAGCCGCTCCCACAGGTGGGCATCGCGCCAGCGGACCGGTCACGTGCAGGCGATCACCTGTGGGAGGGACTTCAGTCCCGACGCGATGATCGGTGACTGCCGCACTGCGGGTGGCGATGGCCTCTGGGGCCTACGAGGCCATCGCATCGCGCCAGCGGACTCGTCACCTGCAGGCAAGCGCCTGTGGGAGGGACTTCAGTCCCGACGCGATGACCGGTGGCTGCCGCATACGGGGGCGATGGCCTCTGGGGTCCGCGAGGCCATCGCATCGCGCGTCGCGGCTGAAGCCGCTTTACTCCATCCTTGTCGCTGCGGCAGGGCACTTCTGCCGCGTGCGTAGGCGCGATGCCTACGCCAGGCCGTGCCGCGCCAGCGCGCGGCGCACCGCACGCGCGCCGCTGGCGGTTTCCGCGCGCATGCCGATGGCACGGGCGCCGCGCACGTTGACGAACAGGTCGTCGAGAAACAGGGCGTGCCGCGGGGCGACGCCGAAGTGGTCGAGCGCACGCCGATAGACCTCGGCCTGCGGCTTGCGCCCGCCCAGCGTGCCGCTGCACAGCACGCGGCCCTGCAGCAACGGAAACAGCGCCGGCACGATCTGCGCGATCGCCTGGGCCATCAGCGCGCCGTTGTTGGTCAGCACGCCGATGTCGACGCGGTCGGCCAGTGCCAGCACCCGCGCGACCACGCCGGGATCGCCGCGGCTGGCGGCGACGCGCGCGGCGATCCAGTCGGCTTCGCGCACCGGCTTGCCCAGGCCCGCACCCAGCCGCGCCAGGTAGTCGGCGGTGGCGAGCTCGCCGCCGTCGTAGGCGGTCTCCAGGCCGGACGCGAACAGCACCTGCCGCACCCGCGCCGGATCGCAGCCGCACTGCGCGGCCAGGACTGCGATGCGCACTGCGCGGGTGTAGCCGGCCAGCACGCCGTCGAAATCGAGCAGCAGCAGACGCGGGCGCGGCTGGGTCAGTACGGCCATGGCGCGGGCGAAGGCAGGCGAGGGCGGGGCTGGGACATGCGAGGAGGCCGGGGTGGGGCGCCCGAGCGTAACCCAGGTCCCCGGCAGCGACGAACGCCGCTACCCGCGCGGCGCTGCCGGTGGTCCCCCGCCCACCCGCCCGCGGCCCACCTACCCGCCGCGTGCGGCCGCTCGCCGCAGCGCGCTGGCTATGGTTCCTCCGCGCCGCGTCACGGCGCCGCCGGTAGGGGATCGGTGCGTTTCCACGCGACATCCACGTCATCCAGGGGGTCTTGGGCATGAGCAAACGATTGAAGACGCAGCGTCTGGCGGAATCGGTGCGCAGGGGACTGGAGCGCGCGGGCCATCGCCATGGGCCGGCCACGCTGGCGCTGTTGCTGGCTGCCGCGCAGGCGCTGCCGGCGCTGGCCGAGGACGCCGACGGCGAGGCCAAGACGCTGGACGCGATCACGGTCATCTCGACCGGCACGCGCAAGGCCAACATGGCGGTGACCGACAGCCCCGCGCCGATTCAACTGGTCAGCGCGGAGATGCTCAAGCAGTCGGCCGCGCCGGACCTGATCAACGCCATCGCCAACCAGGTGCCGTCCTACAACGCCAACCAGACCGGCAACGATATGGCCAGCCAGACCCTCACCGCCAGTCTGCGCAACCTCTCGCCCAACCACACGCTGGTGCTGGTCAACGGCAAGCGCCGCCACATCACCTCCAACGTCAACACCACCACCGGCGCGGCGTCGGCGGATCTGTCGTTCATCCCCGCCGCGGCGATCGACCACGTCGAAGTGCTCACCGACGGTGCCGCGGCGCTGTACGGCTCGGACGCGATTGCCGGCGTCATCAACATCATCCTGAAGAAGAACCACGACGGCGGCGAGGTGGATGCCGGTTACGCCGGCTACAAGGACGGGGGCGGCGGCACCGATTCCTGGGGCGCCAACATCGGCTTCGGCAGCGACGCGGCGTACTTCAGCCTCAGCGCCGAGGTGGAGAACCGCAAGACCGTGTACCGGCTCGGCTCCTACAGCTACGCCGACTGCGTGGCCAACTACGCCGACTGCGCGGCGGTCAATCCGAGCATGGCCGACTTCCTCGCCGACGACGTGCGCGGCATGACCCTCAACCCGCGCTTTCCCAACGTCAACGCCTGGCTCAATCCGCCGGAAGTGCACCGCAAGGCGCTGTTCTTCAACTCCGGCGTGGTGCTCGGCGACGCGTTGGAGTTCTACGCGTTCGGCAGCTTCGGCAAGAAGACCGCGCAGTCGGAGGAGAACTACCGGCGTCCCAGCCAGGATGGCGGCTATGTCGATCCGACGACCGGCGCGGTCAGCCACAAGTATCCGCTGGGCTTCAATCCGTCCGAGGCGTCCGATGAGGTCGACTACGAACTCACCGCCGGCCTGAAAGGGGTACTCGCCGACTGGTCCTGGGATGTCTCCAGCAGCTACGGCAAGAACACGATGGACGTGTACACGCTGAACTCGATGAACTTCAGCCTGTGGCAGGAGGACGGCTATTCGCCCGAGGATTTCTACGACGGCAGCTTCTGGGCCAGCCAGTGGACCACCAACCTCAATGCCACCCACGATTTCGACGTCGGCCTGTCGCAGCCGCTGACCTTCAATGCCGGCATCGAGTACCGCCGCGACCGCTACGGCATCGACGCGGGCGACCCCGCTTCGTACTACGGCGCCGGTGCGTCGTCCTTCCCCGGCTACAACCCGCTGTTCAACACCGGTGCCTACAGCCGCCATAGCTATGCCGCCTACGCCGACGCGGTGTTCAACCCGACCGAGAAATGGCTGCTGGACGTGGCCGGGCGCTACGAGAACTACAGCGACTTCGGCAGCAAGGTGGTCGGCAAGCTGACCACCCGCTTCGACCTCAGCGACACGTTCGCGGTGCGCGCCACCGCCAGCACCGGCTTCCGTGCGCCGACGCTGCAGGAAGGCTACTACTCGGCGGTGCAGGTCGGCCCGACCAGCGCCACGCCGACGCTGCAGCCCAACAGCGCCGCCGCCGCCGCGCTGGGCTTCGGCAGCCTGAAACCGGAGACCAGCACCAACTACAGCCTGGGCTTCGTGTTCCGGCCGATGTCCAACCTCGACAGCACGCTGGATTTCTACCGCATCACCATCTCCGACCGCATCGGCGTCGGGACCTTCGAATACTCCCGCGCCGGCGAGCCGGGCGACACCAACGGCGACGGCGTCCCCGACGCGACCTACAATGCCGCGCTCGGCCAGGCCCTGGTCGATTTCGGCTACCTGGGCGGCATCGACCCGTCCGCGCCGGGCGGCTCGCTCGACGCCACCGCACGCCAGAACATTTCCGTGGCGATCTTCAACAACGCGCTCAAGACCCGCAGCAGCGGCGTGGACTGGGTGACCAACTACATCAGCGCGTTCGACTGGGGCTCGATCGACTGGATCCTGGCGGCCAACTACAACAAGACCGAGGTGCTCGACGCCAAGCCGGCGCCGCAGGTGCTCGGCGGCGCCACCATGTACAGCGCGGCGACCCTGATCAACCTGGAGAACAACGCGCCCAAGTACCGGGTCAACCTGGGCGCCACCCTCAACATCGGCAAGTTCAGCCTGCGCGTGACCGAGGCGATCTACGGGTCGCAATACCAGTTGGTCACGCCGTACGACGACTGGAACGGCGAGATCTTCCCCGCCAGCGTACTGAGCAAGCTCGACGTGGTCGACGTCAACGGCGCGCCGTACTACAAGCAGGAGATCGGCACGCTGGCGCTGACCAACGTCGAACTGACCTACCGGCCCACCGAACGGCTCACGGTCAGCGTCGGCGGCGACAACGTGTTCAACACGTATCCGGACAAGATCCCGGCGGCGGCCTACGACTACCTCGAGAAGAACTACCTGAGCTACTACAACTCGCCGTACCTGACCGGCAGCCCGATCGGCTACTTCGGCGCGCGCTACTACGCCAAGCTCACCTACCGCTTCTGAGCGCCGGCGCTGAAGCCCCTCTCCCCCCGGGAGAGGGGTTGGGGTGAGGGTAAGGCGGCCGCAATCCCCGCCAAGCACCCACACCCACCCCACCTACCCACCCCATCGCGGCCTACCCGCCGCATCCGGCCTGCGCCGTCGCCGCGACGGCTATGGTCGACCCGCCATCCGCGAGGCGATGTCCACGATGCACGCAGCCCCCAAGGGAGCCATGACCCGCCGCCAGTTGCTCGCCAGGATCGGCCTGGCCGGCGGCGGCGCGATGATGTACCAGGCGATGCACAGCCTGGGACTGGCCGCCGAATCGCGCTTCACCGGCGTGCCGCGGCTGGACGGCGACGCCCGCGGCGCCTCGGTGCTGGTGCTCGGTGCCGGCCTGGCCGGCCTGACCGCGGCGTTCGAACTGCGCAAGGCCGGCTACCGCGTGCAGGTGCTCGAGTACAACGCACGCCCGGGCGGCCGCAACTGGACGCTGCGCGGCGGCGACCGCTACACCGAACTGGGGGGCTTCACCCAGCAGTGCGGGTTCGACGAAGGCATGTACCTCAATCCCGGGCCGTGGCGCATCCCGCACCACCACAAGGCGGTGCTGTCCTACTGCAAGCAGTTCGGGGTGGCGCTGGAGCCGTTCGTGCAGGTCAACTTCAACGCGCTGCTGCACAGCCGCACCGGTTTCGGCGGCAGGCCGCAGCGCTTCCGCGACATCGACGCCGACTACAAGGGGCACGTGGCCGAACTGCTGGCCAAGAGCACCAGGCAGGGCGCGCTGGATGCGCAACTGCAGCGCGAGGACCAGGATATCCTGCTCGAGTCGCTGCGCAACTGGGGCGCGCTGGACAAGGACTTCGGCTACGTCGAGGGCCGCGAGAGCAGCGAGCGCCGCGGCTTCGCCAAGTATCCCGGCGGCGGCCTGTCCGGCAAGCCGCAGTTCTCCGCACCGTTCACCGCCCAGGACATCCTGCGCTCGCGGCTGTGGACCACGCTGGCGGCAGGCAACAACTACGAGATGCAGACCGCGATGTTCCAGCCGGTCGGCGGCATGGACCAGATCGGCAAGGCCTTCGCGCGCCAGTTGGGCGATGCGATCCGCTACAACGCGCGGGTGACCCGCATCGACCAGGACGCGCACGGGGTCAGCGTCGCTTACCAGGAAGCGGACGGCAGCGAACAGCTGGCCAAGGCCGATTGGTGCGTGTGCACGATCCCGCTGTCGATCCTCAGCCGCATCCCGATCGCGGTGGGCGAGAAGATGGCCGCGGCGATCGGCCAGGTGCCGTACGCGGCCTCGGTCAAGGTCGGGCTGCAGTTCAAGCGCCGCTTCTGGGAAGAGGACGAGGCGATCTATGGCGGCATCAGCTACACCGACCTGCCGATCACCCTGATCAGCTATCCGAGCACCGGCTTCCAGAGCGCCGGCAAGGGCGTGTTGCTGGGCGCCTACGTGTGGGGGCTGGAGGCATTCGAGTTCACCTCGATGACGCCGCCGCAGCGCGTGGCCAAGGCGGTGGAGTACGGCACGCAGCTGCATCCGCAATACCCGCGCGAATTCGACAACGGCATCGCCGTGGGCTGGCACCGGGTACCGTTCACCCACGGCTGCTTCGGCGTGTGGAGCGATGCCGCGCGCGCCGAGCACTACGAGAACCTGTGCCAGATCGACGGCCGCATCGCCCTCGCCGGCGAGCACGCCTCCTACATCCCGGCCTGGCAGGAAGGCGCCATCACCTCGGCGCTGGACGCGATCGAGCGCCTGCATCGGCGCGTCGTCAACGGAGCCCGCGCATGAAACCGGATCGTTCCTGGATGCTCGCCGCGGCGATCGCCGTCGCGCTCGTCGCGCTGATGCTGCCGCCGGGGATCGGCCCGGCCGTGGCGCAGAGTTCCGATGCCACCCCGCTGTACCCGCAGGCCGAGTTCACCACCACCTCGGGCGCCACCGTGTACGCGGCGATCTGCCAGAGCTGCCACATGCCGGGCGGGCAGGGCGCGCGCGGTGGCGGCGAGTATCCGGCGCTGGCCGGCAATCCCAAGGTGGCCGCCGCGCCCTACGTGGCGATGATGGTGCTCGACGGCCGCGGCGGCATGCCCGGCTTCGCCGACACGCTCAACGACCGGCAGGTCGCCGAGGTAGTGCACTACGTGCGCAGCCAGTTCGGCAACGACTATCCCGGCCGCCTCAGCGCCGAGGACGTGCACGCGCTGCGGCACTGAGCCGCCTCGCTTCCCTTTCCGTTCCGTTCCGATCGCAAGGAGTTCCGCATGCGCCATCGTGTCGTTTCCCGTTCGCTCCGTGCCGGCCTGTGCGCCGCGCTGTGGCTGCCCACGCTGGCCGGCGCCGCCGAGGTCGTGCGGCACAAGATTCCCAACAGCGATTTCCCGATCTCCGCGGCGGTGGAGATCCCGGCCGGCAAGACCACGGTCTATCTCAGCGGCGCGGTGCCGCGGCCGATCGCTCCGGACGCGCCCAAGGACACGCCCGCCACCTATGGCGACACCAAGGCGCAGACGGTCAGCGTGCTGTCGCAGATCAAGGCGCAGCTGGAAGGCATGGGCCTGGGCATGCGCGACGTGGTCAAGATGCAGGCGTTCCTGGTCGGCGACCCGGCATTGGGCGGGAAGATGGATTTCGCCGGTTTCATGGAGGGCTACCGGCAGTTCTTCGGCACCCCCGAGCAGCCCAACCTGCCGGCGCGCTCGGCGTTCCAGATCGCCGCGCTGGGCAATCCGCTGTATCGCATCGAGATCGAAGTGGTCGCGGTGCGTCCGTAGTGCCTTCGCCACCTTCCTGCTAGGAGTTCCTCATGCAGCAGTCGTCGCCCTCGCGCCGCAGGTTCCTCCAGCAATCGGCGCTGGTCGCCGCGGCCGGTCTCGGCACGCCGTGGCTGGCGCAGGCCGCGCCCGCCGCGGCGCTGGCGGCCGGCACCGAGCTGGCGCCGGTACTGATCAACGCCAACGAGTACCCCGGCGGTCCCTCGCCGGCAGCGCAGCGCGCGATCGCCGCGATCGCGTCCAGCGGCGGCCGCTACCTGGGCGAACTGCAACTGGAGTTGCTGCAGACCCTCGCCACCCAGCTCGGGGTGGGGATGGACCACCTGATGGCCTACGCCGGTTCCACCGAGCCGCTGGACTACGCCATGCTGGCGTTCACCTCGCCCGGCGCGTCGCTGGTCACCGCCGATCCCACCTACGAATCCGGCTGGCGCGCCGCCGCACGCAACGGCGCCAAGGTGATCAAGGTGCCGCTGCGCAAGGACGATGCGCACGACGTGCAGGCGATGTGCGCCGCCGACGCCCATGCCGGGGTGATCTACCTCTGCAATCCCAACAATCCCACCGGCTCGGTCACCCCACGCAAGGATCTGGACTACGCGCTGGCGCACAAGCCCAAGGGCAGCGTGCTGGTGGTCGACGAGGCGTACCTGCATTTCTCCGACAGCGCCAGCAGCATGGTCGACCGCGTCGCCGCCGGCGACGATGTGATCGTGCTGCGGACCTTCTCCAAGCTCTATGGCATGGCCGGCATCCGCCTGGGCTATGCGGTGGCGCGCCCGGAACTGCTGGCCAGGCTCAAGTTCTACAGCGTCAACAGCCTGCCGGTGACCGCGGTCGCCGCCGGCCTGGCCAGCCTGCGCGATCCGGCGCTGGTGCCGCAGCGGCGCGCGCTCAACAGCGCCATCCGCGGCGACGTGGTGCGCTGGCTCGACGCGCAGGGCTACGCCTGCACCGCCTCGGAAAGCAACTGCTTCATGGTCGACGTGAAGCGCCCGGCGAAAGAGTTCATGGACGCGATGGCGACCTATGGCGTCTTCGTCGGACGCAGTTGGACGCTGTGGCCGGAGCGCTCGCGCATCACCGTCGGCACCGTCGCGGAGATGGCGCGGTTCAAGCAGGCGTTCGCGCAGGTGGCCGCGGGCAAGCGCGGACCGCTGCCGGTGCCGCCGCCGCTGGCGGCGCACGATCCGTTGCATGGATTCTTCCGCAACGCCTAGCGTTGCTTGCGCCGGATGTTGCAGTGCACGAGGGCTTGTCGTTGACAACCATTTGCGCAAAGGCAGACAGTCGTGGCGGCGCCGCCGCGCGCGCAGCGCATGCTGGCGACGTGCGTGCGCTGGTGCCGTTCCCATTGCCAAGGAGTCCGTCTTGAAAGCGAAACCGTTGTCTCTCTTGCTGGTCCTCGCCACGCTCGCGTTCGCGCCGGCGGCCTGGGCCAAGACCTGCGCGGTGACCATCACCGGCACCGACCAGATGTCCTTCGACCAGCAGCAGATCAAGGTGGCCGCCGACTGCACCGAAGTGGCGGTGACGCTCAAGCACAGCGGCAAGCTCGCCGCCGCGGTGATGGGCCACAACTGGGTGCTGACCAAGACCGCGGACTTCCAGGCGGTGGCCAATGCCGGCACCAGTTCCAGCCTGGCCGACAATTACCTGCCGAAGAACGATCCGCGGATCATCGCCCACACCAAGGTGATCGGCGCGGGGCAGTCGGATACGGTGAAGTTCTCCACCGCCAAGCTCAGCAAGGGCGGCGATTACACCTTCTTCTGTTCGTTCCCGGGGCACTGGGCGGTGATGAAGGGCAAGTTCGTGTTCGGCTGAGCGGCGCCGCGCGTCGGTCTGCGCCCAGCGATCCCGCTGCGGCGTCGTGCCGGCATGCGGGTTCCGCAGGCGGCGGCCTGCGGAAGCGCCGACGGCATCCACGAAGACGCCGACGGTGCGGATCGCACCGCGGCAGTCACTCCGATACGGCATCCGGCGTCATGCGCTGCAGCAGGCCGCGTTGCAGCGCGCTGGCCAGCGCGGCTTCGCGGGTGCCGGCGTCCAGTTTGCGGTACAGGTTCTTCAGGTGGAACTTGACTGTGTTCTCCGATAGCGCCAGGCGCCGCGCGATCTGCTTGTTCGCGGCGCCCTGCGCGAGCAGCGCCAGCACCTCCAGTTCGCGCTCGCTGAACAGTTCGGCGCCGTTGTCCTGGTCGTGCCGCAGTTTGTCGAGCAAGGCCTGGATGGTCATCGCCAGCGTGGTGTTGGGCGCTGCCTGCGGGTCCTGCTGGCGCGCCATGCGCAGCAGCGCCTTGCCCGGCACGCCCAGCTCCAGCAGGCACTGCCAGGCCTGGGTGCTGGCCACGTGCTGCAGCGCGTGGCGCAGGTAGGGCAGGGCGGCGTCGGACTCGCCGCGGTCGTGCAGCACCAGTGCGATGCGTGCGCGGGCGCGGGCCAGGTGCGTCTGATTGTCGGCGGCCACGCAGCGCGCTTCGACGCCCTGCAGCACCGCCAGCGCGGCGCGGGTGCGGCCGCCCAGGCGATGCCAGCGGGCCAGGGCGAATCCCAGCGCGGTCAGGAAGCGCCAATCCTGCGGCTGAGCCAGCGCGTGCGTGAAGCGCGCCTCGCCGCTGGCGCGCGCGATCAGCAGGTCGAGCGCCGGCGACGGCGGCTGGTCGAGCAGCACGTGCAGCCGCCAGGCCAGCGCCAGGTCGGCGAGCCGGCCCAGGTGCCGGGCGTGCGCGATCCGGTCGACGTGGTCGAGCAGGTCCAGTGCGGCGCGGCCGCTGCGGTCGTGCTGCCGCGCCAGCACCAGCGCGGTCTCGTAGCCGGCGGCGTACACGTCCAGCCAGCCGTCGTGCTGCTCGAGGAACTCCAGCGCCGGCTGCAGGCAGTCGGCAGCCGCATCGTAGCGGCCGTGTTCGCATTGCAACTGCGCCAGCAGGCACTGGCCGACCGCCTGCAGGGTCGGATCGAACTGCTGCTGGCGCTGGGCGATGGCCAGCGCCTGGCGGCAGGTGGCCTCGGCTCGGTCCAGTTGGCCGCGGTAGAAGTGGCTTTGCGCCAGGTGGGTCAGCGCGTAGCTGACGCCGACCTCGCTGCCGCTGGCGTGCATCGCCGTGCCGGCCAACTGCGCATAGCGTTCGGCGCCGGCGAAATCGGCGCGGCCCAGCGCGGTGGTGGCGCAGATGCACCACAGGGTGCCGCGGCCCAGGCTGTCGTCCTCGTCCAGCGCGGCGGCCTGTGCGGCGATCTGCGCCAATCCGCGCCGGTTGGCGCAGACCTGGTCGAGCAGGTCGCGCAGCAACGCCACCACCACCGTGTAGTCGCGCTCGAACGGCGCGCGCGCCTGCTCGGGGAAATCGCGGAACCGTTCCAGCAGGGTCTGCGCATGCGCGAACTCGCCCAGCTTCATGTGCAGGTAGGCCTGGGTCAGGGCCAGCGCCGGTCGCTCACCGATGCACTGGCGCGGGAAGCGGCGCAGCAGCGCGCGCACTGGTGCGGTGCCGTGGCGCAGCAGCAACTGCCAGGTGCCGGCGCGGGCGATGCAGTCGGCGGCGCTGTCGATCGCGCCGCCGCGCACGGCGTGGCGCACCGCCTCGGGCAACTGCCCGTGCGCGTCGAACCACTGCGCGGCGCGCCGGTGCAGCTGCGGCGCCAGCCCGGGCGTCTCGCGCTCCAGCTGCTGGGACAGGTAGTCGGCGAACAGCGGATGGAAGCGGAACCATTCGTGCTCGCCGTCCAGCGCCACCAGTAGGCCCTGGAAGTGCGCCAGCCGTTCCAGCAGGCGGCCGCTGTCGTCGCGCTCGCGCACCGCGTCGGCGAGCGCGGCATTGAACCGTTCCAGCGGCGAGAGCTGCAGCAACAGCGCGCGCAATGCCGGATCCAGGTCGTTGAGCACCTGCTCGGCCAGGTACGCCGCCAGCTCGGCGGTGCGTCCGGAGAAACGGCCCAGGTCGTCGCGGCGGCGCTCGTCGCCGCCCAGCCATAGCCCGGCCAGCTGCAGCGCAACCGCCCAGCCCTCGGTCTGGCGGCGCAACTGGCAGGCCATCGTCATCGGCACCTGCGGCCCCAGCAGCGCCGCCGTCTCCGCCTCGTCCAGGGCCAGCTCGCGCGCGCCGATGCGTTCCAACTGCCCTTGCAGCGCCCAGCGCGCCAGCGGCAGCGCCGGCGCGCGCCGCGTCGCCAGCAGCAGGTGCAACTGGCCGCCGGCATGTTCGACCAGTCGCGTCACCACCTCGTCGAGCGCGCCGGCCTGGCTGCGGTCGTAGTCGTCGAGGATGACCCGCAGGCGCCGCGGCGCGGCGCGGATCGCACGGATCAGGCCCGGCACGGTGGCGGCCACGTCCAGGTCCTGGCCCTGCTGCTGCAGCGCGGCCTGCAGCGGCGCGCCGAGTTCGATCCCGGCCTCGCGCGCGGCCAACGCCAGGTAGGCGAGGAAGCGCCCCGGGTCGGCATCGTCCTCGTCCAGCGACAGCCACGCCACCGCGGCATCGCCGCGCTCGCGCAGGCGTTGGTGCCATTGCCCGAGCAGGGTGGTCTTGCCGAATCCGGGCGGCGCCAGCAACACGGTCAGCGGCAGTTCGGCGGCGCGGTCCAGGTGCTGCAGCAAGGCCTCGCGCGGCACCGTGGCCACGCGTGCGCGCGGTGGCGCGAGCTTGTCGGCCAGCACCCAGTCGGGCACGGCAGCGCCGTCGTGCGAGGACGCGGGAGGGCGCGGGTTCAACAGCGTCACGGGCTTGAGCATGTCGCCAGTGGTGTCGTCTGCAGCGGTCGCCCTTGCGCCCTCCGGCGGTTCGGTCGACGGGACGGAACCGCACGCGCGCCACCGTGCCGCGCGGAGCGCGGAACGGTCTTCGCCGCGTAGGTTCCACGGGTCCCCACCCTGGCGCCGTCCGCTGGCGTTGTCTGGTGAACTTATGCCAGCGACGCCACAAAAGCAAAGCCGCGCACCGCGGCGCGGCGTGCGTTCAGCCGGCGGCGACCACCGCGAACGCCTCCCGCGCCGCGGCCAGGGTGGCCTCCAGCACGGCATCGTCG
Organism: Xanthomonas sacchari; assembly: GCF_040529065.1. NCBI lineage: Bacteria > Pseudomonadati > Pseudomonadota > Gammaproteobacteria > Lysobacterales > Lysobacteraceae > Xanthomonas > Xanthomonas sacchari. Next base: position 1,340,004 of record NZ_CP132343.1, read on the forward strand.
TGGGCGCTGGACACGAAACCGGCCTCGTACGCCGAGGGCGCCAGGAACACGCCGCGCTCCAGCATCGCGTGGAAGAAGCGGTTGAACGCGGCGGTGTCGCAGGCGGTGGCCTGCGCATAGGTCTCCACCTTCTCGGTGGTGAAGAACAGCCCGAACATCGCCCCGACCTGGTTGGTGGTGACCGCCACGCCGGCCGCCGCCGCAGCGGCTTCCAGGCCGGCGCACAGCTGCGCGGTGGCCGCGTCCAGGCGCTGGTGGAAGCCCGGTGCCTGGATCAGCTCCAGCATCGCCAGCCCCGCGGCCATCGCCACCGGATTGCCGCTGAGCGTGCCGGCCTGGTAGATCGGCCCGGACGGCGCCACCTGCCGCATCAGCTCGGCGCGCCCGCCATAGGCGCCCACCGGCATGCCGCCGCCGATGATCTTGCCGAAGGTGGTCAGGTCGGGCGTCACCCCGTAGTGCGCCTGCGCGCCGCCCAGGGCGACGCGGAAGCCGGTCATCACCTCGTCGAAGATCAGCAGCGCACCGTGCTGCGTGCACAGGTCGCGCAGGTGCTGCAGATAGCCCGGGCGCGGCGGAATGCAGTTGGCGTTGCCGACCACCGGCTCGATGATGACCGCGGCGATCTCGTGGCCGATCTCCTCGAACAGCGCAGTGGCGCCCTCGGCATCGTTGTAGGCCAGGGTGGCGGTGAGTTCGCTCAGGCCTGCCGGTACGCCCGGCGAGGTCGGCACGCCCAGGGTCAGCATGCCGCTCCCGGCCTTGACCAGGAACGAATCGCCGTGGCCGTGGTAGCAGCCCTCGAACTTGACGATGCGGTTGCGCCCGGTGGCGCCGCGCGCCAGCCGCACCGCCGACAGCGTGGCCTCGGTGCCGGAGTTGACCATGCGCACCATCTCGCAGGACGGCACCAGCCGGGTGATGGTCTGCGCCATCGTGACCTCGGCCGGGCAGGGCGCGCCGAAGGACAGCCCATCGCCGATCGCGCGCTGCACCGCCTCGCGCACCGCCGGGTGGTTGTGCCCGGCGATCATCGGCCCCCACGAGCCGACGTAGTCGATGTAGCGGTTGCCGTCGACGTCGTACAGGTACGGGCCATCGGCGCGCTGCACGAAGAACGGCTCGCCGCCGACCGACTTGAAGGCGCGCACCGGCGAATTGACGCCACCGGGAATCAGCGATTGCGCTTGGGCGAACAGGGCGTGCGAGCGGGAATGGGTCATGAGCGGAAATCCTTGGCGATGCTGGCCGGGCCGACCGGCCGGGCGCGGAGCGAGGCCGTCTATTGTCGCGGCTGCCGCCGGCCTGCGCCATGTCGCCTACCCGGCCAGGCGCCACCTACCCGTCGCGGCCGGCGCCGCGCTGCGATCCGCTGCCTAGGATCGGAACGTCCAGGGGCGCATGACCCGATTGCCGATGGGCATCGGGGCATGCAATGGGCGGAGTGTCCAGCGCAGGCGTGGGGATCGCCATCCGGCGGTGCGTCTGCAGTGGCGTTGGCGTGCCAACGCTGTTCGTCTTCGGGAGAGAGCATGCATCGTACGATCCGCAGGAGCGCCTTGGCGCTCGCGCTGGCGCTTGCCGGCGGCCATGTCCAAGCGCAGTCCACCACCGGCAGCATCGTCGGCAGCGTGCCGCCGGGGCCGGGCGAGAGCAGCGTGTTGATCACCAACACCAGCGGCTTCAGCCGCGAGGTGAAGGTGGACGAACGCGGCCGCTACGCGCAGGGCAACCTGCCGCTGGGCACCTACACGGTCTCGCTCAAGCGCGACGGCAAGGTGGTGGAGACGCGCGAGAACATCAGCCTGGTGGTCGGCGCCGGCACCGAGGTCGGCTTCGGCGGCCCGGCGCAGACGCTGGACGCGGTCAACGTGGTGGCCGGCAACGTGGCCCGGATCGACGTGGCCAGCGTCGACAGCCGCACCGTGATCACCGCCGAGCAGCTGGCGGTGCTGCCGCTGGGCCGCAGCGCCGAGGCCATCGCCTTGCTGGCGCCGGGCGTGGTCAACAACAGCGGCGGCTACGACAACGGCCCCCTCGGCGGTTCGCTGGCCAGCTTCGGCGGCTCGGCGGCCAGCGAGAACGCCTATTACCTCAACGGCTTCAACACCACCGACCCGGCCAGCAGCCTCGGCGGGCTGACCCTGCCGTACGGCGCGATCGACCAGCAGGAAATCTTCACCGGCGGCTATGGCGCGCAGTACGGCCGCTCCAACGGCGGCGTGATCAGCCAGGTCGGCAAGCGCGGCAGCAACGACTGGCACTTCGGCGCGGCGGTGATCTGGCAGCCGGACAGCCTCAGCGCCAGGCAGCGCGACCTGTACTTCCGCAAGGACAGCGTCTACTGGGATCCGCGCAACGCCAAGTACACCGCCGGCAACTACCAGCCGCTGAGCGAGACCAGCGCCGACCAGACCACCTACAGCGCCTATCTCGGCGGCCCGCTGGTCCGCGATCGCCTGTTCTTCTTCCTGGCCCTGGAGCAGGTCGATTCCAGCGGCACCCGCGTCGCCGACGCGCGGGTCACCTCCGGCGGCATCTCCGGTTCGCCGTGGACCCGCTACGACTACAAGCAGACCCGTGCCTACGCCAAGATCGACTGGCAGATCAGCGACAACCACCTGCTGGAATTCACCGGCGCGGAGGACAAGGCGCGCACCAACGGCAGCATCTACCGCTACGACTACGTCGATCGCGAGGTGGGCAGCTACAAGGGCCGCGAAGCCAAGAACACTTTCGGCCCGACCCTGTTGCTGGGCAAGTACACCGGCTACTTCGGCGACAACGTCACCCTGACCGCGCTGTACGGCAAGGAGCGCCTGCCCAACAAGCTCACCGCCATCGGCTACGACGCCGGCAACGGCCCGTTCCTCAACAGCGTCTCCAACCAGAATCCGGCCTACACCGGCGGCACTCCGATCGGCAACGCGCAGACGGTCAGCTCGATCACCGATCCGGGCCGCGAATACAAGAAGGACAACCTGCGCCTGAACATCAACTGGCGCCTCGGCGAACACAGCGTCGACGTCGGCATCGACAACCAGAAGAGCGAGGCGATCAACATCGGCTCGTACAGTTCCGGCCCCGGCTATGCCTGGACCTACGGCTACACCCCGGATCCGTTCGGGCGCAACAGCGGCGGCCTGGTCAGCGGCTCGGTCGCCGAGGACGGCAGCATCGGCGTACCCAGCCCCGGCCTGGCCGATCCCACCTACGGCAGCACCGGCTACTACGTCACCAAGGACATCGCCACCAACCTGTATTCCTACGACGCCAAGCAGACCGCCTACTACATCGAAGACCACTGGCAGGCGACCGACACGCTCTTGCTCTCGCTGGGCGTGCGCAACGACAGCTTCACCAACTACACCCCATTCGGCCAGGCCTACATCGCGCTGAAGAACCAGTGGGCGCCGCGGCTGGGCTTCAGCTGGGACGTCAACGGCGATTCCAGCCTCAAGGTCTACGGCAACCTCGGCCGCTACTACCTCGGCCTGCCGCTGTCGCCGGCCGGCCTGTTCACCCCGGCGGTGTCCACCAGCACCTACTACACCTACAGCGGTATCAATGCCGACGGCACGCCGATCCTGGCCCGGCAACTGGCCCCGCCGGTCTCGGCCAACTCGCGTTTTGGCCGGCTCGCCGACGTGCGCACGGCGGTCGTCGAGGACATCAAGGGCGAGAACCAGGACGAACTCATCCTCGGCTTCAGCAAGCTGCTGCCCCACGACTGGGTGCTCGGCGTGCGCGGTGTGCATCGCCGGCTCAACGACGGCATCGACGACACCAACCTCGACAACTCCAATGCCGGCCTGCTGGCCGCGGCCGCGGCGGCGGGCGTGGACATCGACTGGACCAAGAACGCCAGCGCGGCGCTGGTCAACCCGGGCAAGACCAACACCTACCGGGTGATCGGCACGGACGGCCAGATCCACGCCCTGACCGTGACCCGCGAGCAGGGCGGCTATCCCGAGTTCAAGCGCCGCTATTCGGCGCTGGAGTTCAACCTGGAACGTCCGTTCGACGGCCGCTGGTATACCAAGATGAGCTACGTGTGGTCGCACAGCTATGGCACCACCGAGGGCCAGCTGCGCTCGGACCTGTGGCGGACCGGCGGCGCGCTGGGCAGCTACCAGGGCCAGGCGGCGACCTCGACCACGCAGAGCTGGGACCATGCGGCGCTGATGGAGCACTTCAACGGCAACCAGTCCAACGACCGCCGCCACCAGTTGAAGGCCTATGGGTTCTACCAGCTGACCGAGGAGTGGGGCACCTCGGCCAACCTGAGCCTGATTTCCGGCGCGCCGCGCCCCTGCCTGGGCTATTACTACGGCGACAACTACGACGCCGGCGACCGCGATCCGGCCGGCTACGCCAATCCCAGCGTCACCGGCGGCCCCTACCACTTCTGCTACAACCCCAGCACCGGCACCGGCGAGCCGTCGCCGCCGGGCTCGCACGGCACCCTGGGCTGGGTGGCGCAACTCGACCTGGGCGTGAGCTACAAACCGAAGTTCGCCGCCGGCAGGCTGGCGCTGAGCCTGGACGTGTTCAACGTCACCAACCGGCAGACGGCGGTCAACGTCTATCCGTTCTCCGAGTTGAACCCAGGCGAAGTCAACCCGCTATGGAACCAGGCGGTGGCGTACCAGGCGCCGCGCTCGGCACGGGTGACGCTGAGCTACGACTTCTGAGCGGGGTGCACGCGGTTGCGCCGTACCCTCATCCGCCCCTGCGGGGCACCTTCTCCCGGTGGGAGAAGGGAAGGCGCTGAGCCCCTCTCCCACCGGGAGAGGGGTTGGGGTGAGGGTCCGGCGCGCAGCGACGCGCGGTGTTTGGGTGCACGAGGCTGCGCCCGTACCCTCATCCGCCCCTGCGGGGCACCTTCTCCCGAGGGGAGAAGGGAAGCGCTGAGCCCCTCTCCCACCGGGAGAGGGGTTGGGGTGAGGGTCCGGCGCGCAGCGACGCGCGGTGTTTGGGTGCACGAGGCTGCGCCCGGACTCTCATCCGCCCCTACGGAGCGCCTTCCCCCGAGAAGGGGGCCATGGTCCCGCAGGGAGAAGGAAAGGCGCTATCGCCTTAGTCGAAACAGGCACGGTACGCAGCCAGCGCCTCGCGTGGATCGGGCGCATCGAACACGCCGCTGATCACCGCCAGCAGGTCGGCGCCGGCCGCGACCAGCGGTCGCGCGTTGTCCGGGGTGAGGCCGCCGATCGCCACGCGCGGCAGGCCCAGCGCTGCAGCCTTTTGCAACAGGTCGGGCGCGGCGCGGCGCGTGGTGACCTTGCTGCGGGTGGGGAAGAACGCGCCGAAGGCGACGTAGCTGGCGCCGGCCGCCGCGGCGCTGCGGGCTAGGGCCAGGTCGTCGTAACAGGAGGCGCCGATCAGCGCCTGCGGTCCGAGCATGGCGCGCGCGGCAGCGAGGTCGCCGTCGTCCTCGCCCAGATGCACGCCGGCGGCGCCCACCGCCTGCGCCAGGGCCACGTCGTCGTTGACGATCAGCGGCACGCCGGCCTGGGCGCACAGCGTCTGCAGCGCCACGGCCTGGTCGCGCCGCTGCGCCGCGTCGGCGCGCTTGTTGCGGTACTGCAGCCAGGTCACGCCCTGGTCCAGCAGCGGCGCCACCCGCGCCAGCAGACGCGCGCCGTCGGCGTCGTCGGGAGTGATCAGGTACACGCCGCGCGGCGCCGGGGATGCGTTCATGGCCAAGCCTTCCGATGCGTCGACGGCGATGGGACAATGCCGTTCCGTCCGACTGTGACCTGCGATTATCCAATGAGCGACGCCACCGCCACCACTTATCGCACCTGGATGTGCGTCGTCTGCGGGTTCATCTACAACGAGGCCGACGGCCTGCCGGAAGAAGGCATCGCCCCCGGCACCCGCTGGAACGACGTGCCCGACACCTGGACCTGCCCGGACTGCGGCGTGACCAAGGACGATTTCGAGATGGTGGAGATGGATTGAGCGCTGGGAATGGGAAGTGGGGAATCGGGAATGGGACAGAGACTCCCGTGCCTTGCAGGCTTCACGCGGCGGCCAGTTTCAGGGCTGGCAGGCAGACATCGCGAGGCCGGGCGGTCGCATCGCAAGGCCAATACTCGGGAGAGCCTGTCCGCCGACGTTCGATGATCAACCCGGTCGGTTATCTAGGACGGCTTGATCAGATCAGCAACCTCTGAGCCTCAGGGTGCGCTTTCCCCATTCCCGATTCCCCTCTCCCCATTCCCAGCTTCAATGCATCCGCTGCGCGCGCGCGCTCAGTTCCACCAGGCGTTCGCGGATCGGCAGGGCGTCGGTGGCCTCGGGGTTCAGTTGCAGGTAGCGGCCCAGGTCGCGGCGCGCGCCGGGCACGTAATCCATCTGCAGATAGGCCATGCCGCGGTCGCGCAGGGCTTCGGGCTGGTCCGGCATCAGCTTGAGGACGCGGTCGGCGCTGCGTGCGGCGCGGTCCCACTCGTCGCGTTCGGCATACAGGCCGTGCAGGTTGCGCAGGACCCGGGCGAGGATCGCGCGGTGCGGCGCCGGGTCCAGGATCTGCAGCAGGGCGCGGTCGTCCGGGCTTTCGCCGCCCATGTGCGGCCGCGCGCGCTCGCGCAGTTCCTCCACCGCCAGCGGGCGACCGCCGTTGAACGGGTCCATCACCAGCAGGCCGTCGTCCACCGGCAGGCGCACCAGGAAATGCCCGGGGAAGGACACGCCGTCGAGCGGGATGTCCAGGCGCCGCGCCACTTCCATCTGCACCAGCGCCAGCGAGATCGGGTTGCCCAGGCGCCGCTCGAACACCTGGTTCATGTAGCTGTTGCGCGGGTCGTAATACTCGTCGTGGTTGCCGGTATAGCCCAGCTCTTCGAACAGGTGGCGATTGATCGCCGCCATCTTCAGCGGCCACTGCTCGATCGTCGCCACCTCGTGCCGCAGGTGGTCGGCGTGGCTCTGCGCCAGGGTGTCGTAATGGGCGGCATCCAGCTCCGGATACTCGTCGCGGGCGATCAGCAGTGCGGTCGCCAGCAGCGGCAGGGCATCGTCATCCAGAGCGGCCAGGGTATTCCAGCTCGGCAATGTCAATGGGGCGGCCATGGCCCAAGACTGGCGGCAAAGCCGGGCCCGATCAAGTCCGGCCGTTCCCGACAGCGGTGTCGGGTTCAGCGCCGTGGTCGCGGGACCTTTTCCCGACGCCGCCGGCACCGTTGACGGGTCAGTGGCCCTGCGGAATTCCCGGGCCGAAACGCAGTTCGGTGCCGTCCTGCAGCTTCAACTGCTCGGCCTGGCCGGCGTTGAGTTCGAGCACGTAGCGCGCCGGCGCGTTGCTCGGGTAGGGCGGGCAAGCATCGCCGGCCGAGCACGGCGGCACGTCGCGCTGCTGCGCCACCAGCTTGCGCTGGTTGTCGAAGTACAGGATGTCCAGCGGGATCTTGGTGTTCTTCATCCAGTACGCCTGCGGTTCCTCGCGGTCGTGGATGAACAGCATGCCGTGGTCGGTTTCCATCTGGTCGCGGAACATCAGCCCGCGCGCGCGCGTCGCATCGTTCTGCGCCAGTTCCACTTCGTAGCGATGTCCGCCCAATTCCACCCAATGGTCGCCGCCGGCGCTGGCGCAACCGCTGAGGGCAAGCAGGAGAAGGACGCCAAGCGCGCGGAAGAGGGACATGGGCGGGGCCAGGGCAAGAGGAGGACAGCGCGCACCTTGTTGCATGGTGCGTGTGGCGTCAAGAGCGGGGATTGGGGATTCAGGATTGGGGATTCGCAAAGGCAAGGATCTCGGCTTTCACGAATCCCCAATCCCGAATCCCCAATCCCGCGCGCGTGCCAGCGCGCGTCAAAAGACGCGCGGCGGCTCGCCACCGACGATCACCACGTCGGCGGGGCGGCGGGCGAACAGGCCGACGCAGACCACGCCGGGGATCTGGTTCAGTTCGCGCTCCAGTGCCACCGGGTCGGTGATCGACAGGTGGTGCACGTCCAGTACCACGTTGCCGTTGTCGGTGACCACGCCGTCGCGCCACACCGGCTGGCCGCCGGTGCGCGCCAGGATCTCGCGGGCGACCAGGCTGCGCGCCATCGGGATCACCTCGATCGGCAGCGGGAACTTGCCCAGGGTCTGCACCTGCTTGCTCGGGTCGACGATGCAGATGAAGCGCTCGCTGGCCTCGGCGATGATCTTCTCGCGGGTCAGCGCGGCGCCGCCGCCCTTGATCAGGCACTTGTTCGGATCGCACTCGTCGGCGCCGTCCACGTACAGCGACAGGTTGCCGGTGTGGTTCAGGTCCAGCACCTCGATGCCGTGCTGGCGCAGGCGCGCGGTGCTCTGCTCGGAACTGGACACCGCGCCCTTGATACGGTGGCCGATACGGCCCAGCGCGTCGATGAAATAGGCGACGGTGGAACCGGTGCCGACGCCGACGATCATCCCGTCCTGGACGTAGTCGATGGCTTTCTCGGCGGCAAGGCGTTTGGCTTCTGACATTGGAAGAGCTCGGGAGTGGGGATTCGGGATTGGGGATTCGTGAAAGCGGTTCGGCGGATGGGACCGGGCGAATCCCCAATCCCGAATCCCGGCTACTCGAGCGAAAGCAGCAACTTCCACTGCGCGGCGCTGACCGGGAACACCGACAGGCGGTTGCCGCGGGCGACCAGCGGGAAGCCCTCGCCCAGCGCGTCGGCGTGCTGCTTGATCTCGTCCAGGGCGATGGTGCGCGCCAGCTTGCGCTCGAACGCCACGTCCACCAGGTACCAGCGCGGCTGCTCCGGGGTGGCCTTGGGGTCGTGGTAGTCGGAGGACGAGTCGAACTGGGTGGCGTCGGGATAGGCCTGGCTGGCCACGCGCGCCACGCCGACGATGCCCGGCACCTTGCAGTTGGAGTGGTAGAACAGGATGCCGTCGCCGACCTTCATGCCGTCGCGCATGAAGTTGCGCGCCTGGTAGTTGCGCACGCCGTTCCAGGGTTCGGTGCCGACCCGCTGCAGGTCGTCGATCGAGAAGGCGTCCGGTTCGGACTTCATCAGCCAATAGCGGGTGCGTGCGGTCATGCGGGCAGATCGGGCGCGGTCGACAGAGTGAGGGATTCGGTGCAGACCGCGTCCAGCGCCACGTCCCAGGCCGCCAGCGGCAAGGCCGCGACCTGTTGCGCGTCGAAGGCGGCCCCGACCAGCCAGGGCGGCGGAGCCTGCCGCTGGCGGAAAGCGAAGCTGCGATCATACCAGCCGCCTCCCATGCCCAGGCGGCCGCCGGCGGTGTCGAAGCCGACCAGCGGCGTCACCACCAGCGCCATCTGCGCCGGCGCCAGGGTCGTGGCCGGGTCGACGTCGGGCTCGGGGATGCCGTAGCGGTTGGCGCGCAGCGGCTGCCCGGGGCGCCACGGCGCAAAGCGCAGGGTATCGCCGCTGAGCACCGGCAGGCAGTACTGCACCGCCTCCGGCAGCGACAGTTGCCAGCGGTGCAGGGCGATCTCCCCGTCCATCGCCCAGTAGCCGCCGACATGGCCGTGCTGCGGCGCGAACGGCAGGTCCAGCAGTCGCTGCGCCAAGGCATCGGCGGCGGCCAGGCGTACGGGCGCGGTGAGCGCGCGGCGGCGCGCGCGCAGGTCCTGGCGCAGGGAGTCGCGGTCGTCGGCGGCCATCGGGCGGGCGTGGCGAGGGAGGGCGCTATTGTCGGTGCCGGCGCGCGCACTGACCAGGGCGCCGCCGCGCCGATCACGCGTAGAGCGCCACCGTCTGCCGGCCCCACAGCACCAGGCGCCCGGCGCTGTCCCAGATCTGCATGTCCTGCAGCGAGTAGCCGTCCTCGGCATGCAGGCTGGCCGAGCGCAGCAGGAACCAGTCGCCGGCGCTGGCCGGCTGCGGGAAGTCCAGGGTCCAGGTCATCGAACTGACCGGTGCGGGTGCGGTGAAGCAGGTCATCGCGGCTGGCGGCAGGCAGTCGCCCAGTGCCACCAGGGCCACGCCCGGGTCCACGCCGGCGGCGTCGCGATGGCGCGCCCAGACCAGCAACTCCGGGGTGGCGGCGCCGGAGATCGGCAGCGCGCCGCCGGCCAGGCGCATGTCGAAATTGGCGACGAAGGCCGGCGTCACCGGGCTGTCGGCGATCGGCGTCGCGTCATCGGGGCCGACCACCGCCGGCCGTGCCGGCAGGAAGTCGTGGGCGATGCGGCTGGCGCGCGGCTGTGCGAACAGCAAGGCCGCACGCAGGGCGACCTGCCCGTCGGCCAGGCAATCGACGCCCACGGAGGTGGCGGACTTGCCCTGGCGCAACACCTGCGCATCGAAGCGCAAGCGGCCGTCGGCCGGGCCGACGAAGCCGATGTGCGCCGACTTCAACGGCGGCAACGCGGACGGTGCGGTGCGCAGCGCGGCCTGCAGGGCGAGCGCCGCGGACAGGCCGCCGAAGGCGGTGCGGCCTTGTCGCCAGCTGGCGGGGACATCGAATCCCGCGGCGGGGTCGAAGCGGTCGAGGATCTGGGCGAGCGTCGGCAATCCGGGATCTCCGTGGTGGGGGCACCAGTATCCCGGGTTTCGGTCGGCGCGAAAACGCGTCGCACATGCGCTGCAGCGGCGACGACGACGTGGTGGACGCGCAGGTTGCGGACGCACAAAAAGGAAACGGCGCCTTGCGGCGCCGCTTCCTGGAAGAATTGCATTCTCCGCCGTGACGATGCGTGCGAAACGACCTTGAACCCGGGGTTCAAGTGGGATGGCTGGAGAATCATCGGGCTTCCCGCTACGAGGCGGACCTGCACTCCCGATTCCGTCGCCACCCCGTGGTCGTCATTAAGGGACAAGGCGAATGTTTGCACACGCTGTCGTTCACAGCAGAGAACGCAAGTGGAGTATAGCGCCGTCGTCGCGCTTGGCTAGTCCGTTCGTCGGTGCTTCGGTGCGTTGCAATTCACGTTGATGATCGCCGCGCCACGAGCGGATCAGCGCGTCGTATCGACCACGCTGTCCAGGCGGCGATTGAGATCGGCGAGTGTGCGCGCCATCTCGCGCTCGCGCTGCGCCTGTTCGTCGCGCAGTTGCTGCAGTTCGTGCGCCAGGTTCAATGCCGCGAGCACGGCGACGCGATCCACCGCGGCCATGCGGTTGCTGCCGCGCACTTCGCGCATCTTCGCATCGAGCAGGCGCGCGGCGGCGAGCAGGCCGTCGCGCTCCTCGGCCTCGACGCCGACGGTGTACTCGCGGTCGAGGATGCGGACGCTGACCGGCTCGCTCACGTGTGCTGCTCCATGGACTTCAGTCGGGCGATCATCGCTTCCACGCGCGAACGCGCCTGTTCGTTCTTGGTCAGCAACTGCGAGCGCTCGCCGATCAGGTGTTCCTGCTGCTGGCGCAGGCTGCGGTTCTCGTCGGACAGGCGCTGGCAGCGCTCGACCAGCGTTTCCACGCGTGCGGCAAGGGCGCGAAGCTCGGCGAGGGCGTCAAGGCTGTCCATGGCGCTCACGATAGGCATGCGCCGGAGGGGCGGTCAAGACGCCGCGCGGCGGCACCATGGCCGGCGCTCAGGCAGGCAGCCGCAGCGGTTGCTGCAACAGGCGCAGGCAGGCGTCCGGTTCCAGCGCCGGCGCTACCAGATGGCCCTGGATCTCGTCGCAGCCGTGCGCGCGCAGGAACGCCAGTTGCCCGGCGTCCTCGACCCCCTCGGCCACCACCTTCAGCGCCAGCGAGTGGCCCATCGCGATGATGGTGCTGGTGATCGCTTCGTCGTCCGGGTCGCGGGTGAGATCGCCGATGAATTCCTGGTCGATCTTCAGGGTGTTGATCGGCAGCCGCTTCAGGTAGGCCAGCGACGAATAGCCGGTGCCGAAATCGTCGATGGCCAGGGTCAGCCCCAGCTCGCGGCAGGCGCGCAGCAGCGCGGCGTTCTTGCCGACCTGCGACATCACCACGCTCTCGGTCAGTTCCAGTTCGATGTTGGCCGCCGGCACGCCGGTTTCGGCGAGGATCCCGGCCATCAGCTCCGGCAGGTTGCCGCGCTCGAGCTGGATCGCCGAGACGTTCACCGACATGCACAGATCGGTCAGCCCCATCCGCCGCCAGTCGCGCAACGCACTGCAGGCCTGGCGCAGCACCCACTCGCCGATCTCCAGGATCAGCCCGGTCTCCTCGGCCAGCGGGATGAACTGGCTGGGCGAGACCGGGCCGAAGTCGGCGCTGTGCCAGCGCAGTAGCGCTTCCACGCCCACCACCCGCTGCGTGCGCAGCGAGTAGCGCGGCTGGTAGACCAGCTTCAGTTCCTGGTCCAGCGGGATCTTGCGCAGCGTGCTGGCCAGGGTGGCGCGGTGGCGGGTGGCCTCGTCCATGCGCGCCGAGTACACCTGGGCGTTGCGGCGCCCGGCGGCCTTGGCCTGGTACATCGCGGTGTCGGCGTGCTTGAGCAGTTCGCTCGGCAGCAGCGCGTGCTGCGGGAACAGGGAGATGCCGATGGAGGTGGACACCGCGACCTCGCGGCGTTCGTCCAGCCGCAGCGGCGCCTCGAACGCGGCCAGCACGCGGGCGGCCACCGCCTCGGCCTCGCCCTGGCTGACGATGTCCTCGACCACCACGGTGAATTCGTCGCCGGCCAGGCGCGCCACCGTGTGCTGCGGCCCCACCGCCTGCTGCAGGCGTTCGGCGACCGCGCGCAGCACGCGGTCGCCGACGGCGTGGCCGAGCGAGTCGTTGATGTCCTTGAAGCGGTCCAGGTCCAGGAACAGCACCGCGACCGAGCCGGCCTGGCGCCGCGCCCGCACGATCGCCCGCGCCAGGCGCTCGGACAGCAGCGCACGGTTGGGCAGGCTGGTCAGCGTGTCGTAGTTGGCCAGGTAGCGCAGTTCCTGCTCGGCGCGCTTCTGTTCGGTGATGTCTTCCAGCACCACCACCTGGAAGCTCTGGCGGCCGTCGGCGTCGACCACGGTGTTGCGGCGCAGGTGGCAGAGGATCTCCTGGCCGTCCTTGCGCCGCTTCCAGGCTTCGCCGCGCCAGTGCCGGCCGTGGTCGGCCGCCGGCGCGGCCGGCGTTTCCGGGGTGTGGTCGATCAGCGCCATCGGCTGGCCCAGCACCTCGCGCTCGCTGTAGCCGGTGATGCGGGTGAAGGCCGGGTTGACCGAGATGAAGCGGCGGTCCTCGTCGAGCACGGCGACCGCTTCGCCCATGCTGCGCAGCACTTCGGCGGCGATGCGCCGTTCCAGGTCGGCCTGGCGGTGCGAGGTGATGTCGCGGGCGGTGCCGGCGAGCCGGCGCGGTGCGCCGCTGGCGTCGTAGTCCACCACGCGGCCGCGCACCCGCGCCCAGTGCCAGATCCCATCGCCGGTCAGGTCCACGCGGTATTCGGCGGTGTAGATCGCGGTGAGGCCCTGCAGGTGTTCCTGCAGCACCTGCCGCGCCTGCGCCATGTCGTCGGGATGGATGCGCAGCGGCTCGTTCTCGCGGATCACCAGGCCGATGTCCTGCGCGTGCGGCGTGGCCTCGTCGGCGCGCATCAGCCGCAGCGTGCGCGCTTGCAGGTCGTAATCCCAGAAGTGTTCGCCCGAGGCCCACAGCGCCAGCTTCAGGTGCTGGTCGCGCTGCTGCAGCTGCGCATGCCGTTGCAACTGCTCGCGCAGGCGCCGACGCGAGCGCAGCGCGAACAGCGCCGCCAGCCCGCCGGCGGCCAGCGCCGCGAGCGCCACCAGCGGCCACGCGGCCAGCAGGGTCTGGCCGAACAAGGCCAGGCCGGTCCTTTCCGCAGCTCCTGCAGCGACGTGCTCCAATGGCATGGCGGAAAGTGACTTCTGTCAAAGAACGGGTGGTGGAGTGTAGGCGCGTGCCGGAAGCCACCACAAGCGGCGGCGCACACGCGATTGCTACACTGCGCAGTCCCGATTCCGCCGCAGGCCGCCACAGGCCCGTGGCCAGCGCCCGACAGGCTTCGCTCCATGACCGAACTTCCCACTGCCGACCAGATCGCCGATGCCAGCCGGACGCTTGGCCTGGCTGCGTCGGCGGCCGAATTGCACGGCGCCCTGTGCGGCTGGCTGGCCGGCGGCGGCGCCGATCTGCCGGCCTGGCCGGCCGCGGTGCTGGCCGACGCCAGCATCGCCGCGCCGCGCAGCGGCGACGCCCTGGACCGCCTGCGCGAGGCCACCGCTGCGCAACTGAACGACCGCGATTTCGGTTTTGACCTGGTGCTGGCCGATGCCGGCGCGTCGCTGCCCGAGCGCGCCGACGCGCTGTTCGACTGGTGCCGCGGCTTCCTTGGCGGCTTCGGCCTGGCTGCGGGCGCCGCACCGCCGCTTTCCGAGGAAGGGCAGGAGGCGCTGCAGGACCTGGCGCGGCTGGCCCAGGCCAGCGCCGACGATTTCGACAGTGGCGACGAGGACGAGGACGCGCTGGCCGAGATCGAGGAGTTCGTGCGCGTGGCGGTGCTGCTGCTGCACAGCGACTGCGTGCTCGGCCCGCGCCACCGGCAGCGCCTGAACTGATGAAGCGGCTCACCGGGATCTCCTCCGGCGAGTACGCGCGCCGCCGTCGACAACTGATGGACATGGCCGGCGAGCAGGCCATCCTGGTGCTGCCCAGCGCGCCGGAGCGGGTGCGCAGCCACGACACCCATTACCCATACCGGCAGGATTCGGATTTCTGGTACCTGTGCGGCTTTCCCGAGCCGGACGCGGTGCTGGTGCTGGTGCCCGGGCGCCGCCACGGCGAAGCGCTGCTGTTCTGCCGCGAACGCGACCCCGAACGCGAAGCGTGGGATGGTCCGCGGGCGGGCCAGGAAGGCGCGGTCGAACGCTACGGCATGGACGATGCCTATCCGATCGACGACCTCGACGAGATCCTGCCCGGGCTGCTGGAAGGCCGCTCGCGGGTGTACTACCACTTCGGCCGCGACGTCGATTTCGACCTGAAGCTGATCGGCTGGGTCAAGCGCGTGCGCGAGCAGGTGCGGCACGGCGCGCAGCCGCCGCACGAGTTCCTGGAGCTCGGGCATCTGCTGCACGAGCAGCGCCTGTTCAAGTCGCGCGACGAGATCGCGCTGATGCAGGTCGCTGCCGACCTGAGCGTGGCCGGGCACCGCGCGGCGATGCGGCTGGCGAAGCCCGGCGTGCACGAGTACCAGGTGCAGGCCGAGATCGAGCGCGAATTCCGCGCCGGCGACGCCTGGCCGGCCTACGGCAGCATCGTCGGCAGCGGCCACAACGCCTGCGTGCTGCACTACCGTGCCAATGCCGCGCGCCTGCGCGACGGCGACCTGGTGCTGGTCGATGCCGGCGCGGAGTACCGCGGCTATGCCGCCGACATCACCCGCACGTTTCCGGTCAGCGGCCGCTTCAGCGCCGAACAGCGCGCGCTGCACGACCTGGTCGGCGCCGCGCATGCCGCCGCGCTGGCGCAGGCGCGCCCGGGCGTGGCCTACGAGGCCGGACACCTGGCCGCGGTGCAGACCCTGACCGAAGGCCTGCTGCGGCTGGGGCTGCTCAAGGGCAGCGTCGAGCAGAACCTGGCCAGCGGCGACTACCGACGTTTCTATCGCCACAAGACCGGGCACTGGCTGGGCCTGGACGTGCACGACGTCGGCGACTACCGGCTGGCCGGCGAATCGCGCCTGCTCGAGCCGGGCATGGTGTTCACCATCGAACCCGGCCTGTACGTGTCGCCGGACGACAAGGACGTGGACCCGAAGTGGCGCGGCATCGGCATCCGCACCGAGGACGACGTGCTGATCACCGACGACGGCCACCGCGTGCTCACCGATGCCTTGGCGCGCAGCGCCGAGGAGATCGAGGGGTTTATGGCTGGGAATGGGGAATGGGGAATAGGGAAACGGGAATGGGAAAGCGGTGACCGTGCGCGGAAAGGTTAGTTAGCGGCCTTTGTGCTTTTGCTGTTGCGATTCCCCATTCCCGATTCTCCATTCCCGGCGGCGGCCATCAGGCCGCCGCAAACACCGGCCGCGTCAGGTTCTCGGGCGCGTCCGCGGTGCACACCACTTCGTCCTCGATGCGGATGCCGCCGTAGGGCTTGAACTGCGCCACCCGCGCCCAGTCGACGCTATCGCCGTGGCCGGCCTGCTTGAGGTCGTCGAGCAGCATGTCGATGAAGTACAGGCCCGGCTCGATCGTCATCACCATGCCCGGCTCCAGGGTGCGGGTCATGCGCAGGTAGGGGTGGCCGTCGGGGCGTTCGATGCGGCCGCCGCGGTCGCTGGCGGCGAAGCCGGCGACGTCGTGCACCTGCAGGCCGATCGGATGGCCCAGGCCATGCGGGAAGAACGCGGCGCTGACGCCGGTGGCCACCGCGGTTTCCGGCGACACCTTCAGCACCCCGGCATCCCGGAGTACGCCCATCAGCGCCAGATGCGCATCCAGGTGCAGTTGCCGGTAGTCGACGCCGGCGCGCACGTGCTGGCCCATGCGCTGCTGCGCGGCGTCCACCGCGTCGATCAGCGCCTGGAAGTCGCTGCCGCGATCGGCGGCGTAGGTGCGGGTGATGTCGCTGGCATAGCCGTGCGCGGAGGCGCCGGCGTCGATCAGGAAGCTGCGCAGCGGCGTCGGCGCCTGCCGCTGCAGTTCGGTGTAGTGCAGCACGGCGCCGTGTTCGTTCAACGCCACGATGTTGCCGTACGGCAGTTCGTTCGCGTCCTGGCCGACCGCGGCGCAGTAGGCCATGTGGATCTCGAACTCGCTGCGGCCGTCGCGGAACGCTGCCTCGGCGGCACGATGGCCGCGCACTGCCGCCTGCTGCGCCTGGCGCATCAGCGCCAGCTCGTAGGGCGTCTTGTAGGCGCGGTGGTATTCCAGGTAGTGCAGCACCTCCGCCGGGTTGTTCGGCACGTAGGCGCCCAGCGCGCTCTGCGGCTCGCCGAGGATCGCGCTGCGCGCGGCATCCGGCAGCAGCGCCAGCGCCTCGTCCGGGGTGCGGATCAGGTGGATGTCGCAGTGCTCCACCCACCAGCCACTGGGCGCGTCCGGCACCACGTGCCAGTAGTCGCGCGGCTGGTGGAAGATCACCTGCGGGCGGCGCCCGGGCGTGTACACCAGCCAGCTGTTCGGCACTCGCGTCAGCGGCAGCCAGGCCTTGAACTGCGGATTCACCGCGAACGGATAGTCGCGATCGTCGAACACCTGGTAGTGCAGGGTGCCGCTGGGGACCACCAGGTGGTCGAAGCCGCCGCGCGCCAGCGCCTCGTCGGCGCGTTGGGTCAGCGTGCGCAGGTGGTCGGGATACAGGGCGCTTGGGTCGTGCTGGGGCATGGCGGCGGACTCGTTCGGCGATGCGGAAACAGGGGCGCCAGTGTGCCGGAAACGTTGCAGGCGTGCGGACGTGGGTGGACGGCGTGCGCATGGCGTGCGTTGCCGAAGCTGCGCCGCGACGCGGGGCGTTGTCGATCCGCCGGATCTTCTTTGCGTCGAAGCGAACCGGACCCGGATGGCCGTCGTAGGAGCGGCTTCAGCCGTGAACGAGGCGTTCCCTGGAAGGCCGGTCTCGGCTGAAGCCGCTCCTACGGGTTGGTAACGCTAGCCGCCGGGGGCCGAGTTGATCCACTGCCGCAGCAGGTCGCGGTGCGCGGGGGAAATGGTCAGAAAACGGAAGCCGGCCCAGGCCTGGCCCGGTGCGTGCGAGGGTTCGCTCCACAACAAATGCGCGCCGACGTCGATCTGCGCGTCGCGGTCGGCCTGCGGCATCGCGAAGCGCAATTGGTACAGCGCGTCCTCGTACAGCGGCGCCGAGGCCAGCAGCAGCATGCCGTGTTCGGAGACGTTGCCGAGGCGGCCGACCACGGCGTCTTCCATCAGGTCCAGCACCGGCACCATGTCCGGGACCTGGCGACGTGGCGAACGGCGGGCGTCGCTGCTCATGCACCCTCCAAGGCGTCGTCGGCGGCGGGAACGCCGGCCAGGGTGCGCAACGCGCGCACCGCGGCCTGCCAGGCGCGGTCGATCAGGCGTGCGCGGTCTTCGCTGACGATGCGGGCCTGGCCCTGCGCCAGCAGCCGCGCCAATCCGTCGAGCGTGTGTTCGGCGGTCTTCTGCCCGCGCTGGTTCACGAACAGCGCGCGTTCGGTGATCGGGCTGTACCAGGACAGGCGTTGCCGCTTCAGGTCGCCTTGCTGGTTGACCACGAATTCGAACCAGGTGCCGAACGGCAGCGTGCGCAGCCGCGCATACGCCGCCTGTTCGGCCTCGTTGCGCGGCGGCAGCGACGGGCGCTCGCCGTCCTCGCCCTGCTCGCCCAGACGGGTGCGTGCCTTCAGCCGCACGCTGAGCTCGGTGCGCGAGGTGGTGGCGTCGGTGCCGCCGGGCGTGGACAGGCGGCGGGCGATGGCCTCGGCCTCCTGCTGGTGGTAGCCCACCTGCAGCAACGCCTGGCCCACGCGTTCGGCCAGGCCGGCATCGGAGGCGCCCTCGCTGCGGCAGGTGACCTCGGCGATGCGCTCGGCCAGGCCGATGCGCTCGCGCCAAATCTCCGAATCCTCGCCCTGGCGCAGCAGGGTCAGCACCAGCACGTCGGACCAAGCCTGCTGCAACAGGGTCTGCACGAAACCGGGCGGTTGCCGGGCGTTGCACAGCGCTTCCAGGGTGGCGGTGGCGGTCTGCTTGGCCAGTTCCAGCCGTTCCTTGCCGCGCGCGGCCTCCACGTGCCGGCGTTCGGCGATCTCCGCCTTGTGCGCCAGGCTGCGCTGCTGCGCCTGGATGTCCTGGTGGGCCTGCTCGAAGACGGTTTCGTCGCCTTCGTATTCCTCGACCACGCGGTCCACGGCCTGGTTGAGCTTGAGCAGCAGGGTCGGATCGCTGTCGTCTTCGCCCAGCCAGGTCGCGCCCGATTCGGCGACGGCGTTGAGCAGTTCCCGCGCCGGGTGGCGGCTGCGCGCGAAGAACGCCGGGTCCTGCAGCGCGGCGCGCACCAGCGGCACCTGCAGGCGTTCCAGCAGCGCCGCGGCCGGCGCGTCGGCGCGCACCTCGCGCTCGATCTCGCCGTACAGCAGGCCGAGCAGGTCGAAGGTGTCGGCCTGTTGCGGTGCAAGGGTCGCCTGCGCGCCGTGGCTGGCGCGCAGCGCCTGCAGCAGGGCGGTCTGCACGTCGCGCAGGTGGCGGCGTCCGCGCAGCCCGCCCAGGGTGCTGTGGGCCGGCGGTTGCGCCTGCAGTTCGCCCAGGGCCTGCAGCAGGCTGGCGGTCGGGACCGGGATCGCACCGGTGGCGCTCGCCGGCCGCGCCGGGAGCGTGGCGGCACCGGCGGTCGCGGTCGTGGGCGCCGTCGCGGCCGGTGCGGCCTTGGCGCGCGCTGCGGTCAACAACTGGCGCAGGGTGGCCAGGTCGGGGCCGCTGGCGGCCGGTTCCGCGGCGGCCGCCGCTACACCCGCTGGTGGCAGCGGAGTGGTGGCGGCAGGCCCCGGCGGCATGCCCATGGCGGGTGCGGCCTGGACGGGGGCAGCGCCGCCGCCGCGGGTGGCGCTGTCGGCAGGAGCCGGCGCGGTGCCCGCGGCCATGCGCGCGGTGCGGCGCGCGCCCGGCTCCACGTTGGTGCTGCGCGCCACGTAGGGTAGGTAGATCAGGCCCGGGAGTACCCCGGCGTGGGTCAGCAGCACATTGGCCCGTTCCACGATCTCGCCATAGCGCGCCAGCGCCTGGCGTTCGAAGGCGCGGTACAGCGACAACTGCGTGTCCAGCCCCAGGCCCAGCGTTTCGCCGGCGGCGCGCAGCAGCCGGCACAGCGCGTGCGGCCCCAGCGGCAACTGCTCGATCTCGAAGGCGGGCCGCGCCGCCAGCACGCCGAAGCGCTGGCCGAGCAACTGCAGCGGGATGTTGCAGCGGGTCGCCTCGCGGCGGGCGATCTCGTGCAGCACGATGTCGCGGTCGATATCCACGTCGTCGACCAGGGTCAGCATCTGCGCCGCCGCGACCGGCCTGGCCGTGCGCGGCGTGGCGGCCGCGGCGGCCGGGCTGCGGATGCCGGCCAGCCCGGCTTCCAGGTGCGCCTGGTAGTGCGGCGCAAAGCGCCCGCGCTGCGCGCGCAGGCGCTGCGCTTCCTGGAACAGGTCCTGCTGCACCTGGCCGTTGCGGGCGCGCCCGGCCTGCTCGAGCAGGTCCTGCTCAAGTTCGTCCAGGGTCGCCTGCAGCGGCATGTCCAGGGCCTGCCACAGCAGGCTGTTCAGGGTCTGCAGGATGTCGCGCACGCGCGCCGGCAGGGCGGCGCTGGCAAGCGTCGCCGTCGGGGCCTGGAGGGTCGCAGACACGGGCATCCTGTGATCGCCGTTGTACTTTTCTGCGCGGTATGTAGCACGATCCGCCGCCGCAACCAAGGCGGACGGCGCGGCTCAGGGCAGGAACAGGGCGATGACGTCGTTGGTGAAACGCCGTCCCAGCTCGGTCGGGACGGCGTGCCCGGCGTCCACCCGCAGCCAGTCGCGGGCCTGCGCGGTGGCCAGGGCCGGGGCGATCGCCTGCAGCGGCAGGCCGGTGCGGGCGCTGAAGTCGCGCAGCGCGAAGCCGTCGTTGAGGCGCAGGGCGTTGAGCATGTACTCGAACGGGCGCCGCTCCGGCGCGATCCACTCGTCGCCGCCGATCGCCGCCGGCGTTCCCGCCGCGTCCAGGAACGCCTGCGGATGCTTGTGCTTCCAGCGCCGCAGGATGTTCTGCTCGGCGCCGGAGCTGATCTTGCCGTGCGCGCCGGCACCGATGCCGAGATAGTCGCCAAAGGTCCAGTAGTTGAGGTTGTGCGCGCAGCGGTAGCCGGCGCGCGCGTAGGCGCTGACCTCGTACTGCGCGTAGCCGGCCTCGGCCAGCAGCGCCTGGCAGCGCTCCTGCATGTCCCAGGCGTCGTCGTCCTCGGGGATGCCCTGCGGCGGCCGCGCGGCGAACACGGTGTTCGGCTCCAGGGTGAGCTGGTAGTGGCTGAGGTGGGTCGGCTGCAGCGCCAGCGCCTGCGCGATGTCGCGCTCGGCCTCGGCCAGGGTCTGCTGCGGCAGCGCGTACATCAGGTCCAGGTTGAAATTGGCGTAGCCGGCGTCCTGCGCCAGCTTCACCGCGCGCTCGGCCTCGGCGCCGTCGTGGATGCGGCCCAGCCGCTGCAGGGCCGCGTCGTCGAAGCTCTGGATGCCGAAGCTGAGGCGATTCACCCCGGCCGCCAGGTAGCGGTCGAAGCGGCCGTGCTCGGCCGTGCCGGGATTGGTCTCCAGGGTGATCTCCAGGCCTGGCGCGAAGCGCAGCCGGGCGCTGGCGGCCTGCAGGAAGCGGTCGATCGCCTCGGGCGGGAACAGGCTGGGCGTGCCGCCGCCGAAGAACACGCTGTTGACCACCCGGCCCCAGACCAGCGGCAGGTCCTGGTCCAGGTCGCGGATCAGCGCATCCACGTAGGCGTCGAACGGCAGCGCGCCCTTGGCCGCGTGCGAGTTGAAGTCGCAGTACGGGCATTTGCGCACGCACCAGGGCAGGTGCACGTAGAGCGACAGCGGCGGCGGTACCAGCGACGGGCTGTCGGCGTGCGCGGACGGGTCCGGGCAGGCGGTGCCGGGCGGGTGCTGGCAATGGTCGTGGGCGTGCGGCATGGCGGGCAGGAATCTGGAAACGGAGATGCGGGCGGTGCGGGCGCCGGAGGGCTCAGGGCTTGGCGCAGGGCCGCAACGCAGTCTGCGCGCGCCGCGGTGCCTGGACTGGCCAGGCACCTGCGCGCAGCGCGTTCATTCGGCGGGTTGCGCCGCCAGCAGGTCGGCCAGGCGTTGCTTGAGCTGCTGCAGGGCGAGGGCGCGATGGCTGATGCGGTTCTTCAGCGCCAGCGGCATCTCGGCCGCGGTCTGGCCGTGGTCCGGGTCCAGGAATACCGGGTCGTAACCATGCCCGCCCGTGCCGGCACGCGCCTGCGCGATGCGGCCGCGCCAGCGGCCTTCCACCAGCAGCGGTTGCGGATCCTCGGCATGCCGCAGCAGCACCAGCACGCAGTAGAAATGCGCGCCGCGCTGCGCATCGGGAACATCGCGCAGCGCGTCCAGCAGCTTGTCGATGTTGGCCTGCGCATTGCCGTGTTCGCCGGCGTAGCGCGCCGAGTACAACCCCGGCGCACCGTGCAGCGCGTCCACGCAGATGCCGGAGTCGTCGGCCAGCGCCGGCAGGCCGGTGACGCGGGCGGCGTGGCGCGCCTTGAGCAGCGCGTTCTCGACGAAGGTCAGGCCGGTTTCGTCGGCATCGCTGACGCCGAGCGTGGATTGCGCGATCAGTTCGACCCCGACGTCGTCGAGCAGGGCATGCAGTTCTTCGAGTTTGCCGGCGTTGCTGCTGGCCAGGACCAGTTTCATGCGGTGGGCTCCAGCAGATCCCAGGTGTTGCCGTACAGATCGCGGAACACCGCGACCGTGGCGTAGGGTTCGTGACGCGGGGCTTCCAGGAATTCCACGCCGGCGGCGAGCATCGCCGCATGGTCGCGCTGGAAGTCGTCGGTGTGCAGGAAGAAGCCGACGCGGCCGCCGGTCTGATTACCGATGCGGCTGCGCTGCGCGTCGTTGCTGGCGCGCGCCAGCAGCAGCGCCGCGCCGCGCGCATCGCCAGGCCCGACCACGACCCAGCGTTTGTGGCCCTGGTCCACGTCTTCCAGCAACTGGAATCCCAGCTTGCCGGTGTACCAGGTGATGGCCTCGTCGTAGTCGGCCACCACCAGGGTGACCAGGGCCAGGTGCTGCTTCATTGCGCCAGGGCCGCGCGCTGGGCCGCCAGCAACTCGCCGATGCCGCGCTCGGCCAGGCCGAGCAGCGCGTCCAGTTCGTCACGGCGGAAGGCGTGGCCCTCAGCGGTGCCCTGCAATTCGATGAAACCGCCGCCGTCGTTCATCACCACGTTCATGTCGGTATCGCAGTCGCTGTCCTCGGCGTAGTCCAGGTCCAGCACCGGCACGCCACGGTACACGCCCACCGAGACCGCGGCGACCGCGCCCAGCACCACCGGCTTCTTCAGGTCGCCGCGCTTCTGCAGCCAGTTCACCGCATCCACTAGGGCCACGTAGGCGCCGGTGATGGCGGCGGTGCGGGTGCCGCCGTCGGCCTGCAGCACGTCGCAGTCCAGAGTGATGGTGCGTTCGCCCAGGGCGGTGCGGTCGACGCAGGCGCGCAGCGCGCGGCCGATCAGGCGCTGGATCTCCAGCGTGCGTCCGCCCTGCTTGCCGCGTGCGGCCTCGCGATCGGAGCGCGAGTGGGTGGCGCGCGGCAGCATGCCGTATTCGGCGGTCACCCAGCCTTCGCCCTTGCCGCGCAAGAAGCCCGGCACGCGGTTCTCGACGCTGGCGTTGCACAGCACGCGGGTGTCGCCGAAACTGACCAGGACCGAGCCTTCGGCATGGCGGGTGAAGGCGCGTTCGATGCGGACCGGGCGCAACTGATCGGCCGTGCGGCCGCTGGGACGGGAGAAGGACATGCAGGATTCCGGGAAGGGCGGGGCCGTGCGCGGCATGTGACCGCGTTCGGCAAGGCAGGGAAGGGCGCTAGGTTAACATCCGCCCCTTGCCCGCATTGGAACACCGCATGATCCGCAGCATGACCGCCTACGCCGGCGCCGAGCGCATCACTCCCTGGGGCACGCTGGGGTGCGAGCTGCGCTCGGTGAACCACCGTTTCCTGGAAGTGGGCGTGCGCCTGCCGGAGGAACTGCGCGCGCTGGAGCCGCAACTGCGCGAACGCGTGGCCGCGCGGATCAGCCGCGGCAAGCTCGACCTGATGCTGCGCCTGCGCGCGCCGGAAGCGGCGCAGACGCTGGCGGTGAACGAGGCGCTGGTCGAACAGTTGGGCGTGCTCGCGCAGCGGCTGGGGGTGCGTTTCCCGCAGATGCAGGTGCAGTTCGTCGACCTGCTGCAGTTGCCGGGCGTGCTGCAGGGGCAGGCCGCCGATCCGGCGGCGCTGCAGGCGCAGGCGCTGGAACTGCTGGATGAGGTGCTGGCCGAGTTCGTCGCCGCGCGCGAGCGCGAGGGCGGCAAGCTGGCCGCGGCCATCGTCGAGCGGGTCGATGCGGTGGAACGTATCGCCGGCGAGGTGCGCACGCTGATCCCGGCCATCCGCGACGGCCAGCGCGCCAAGCTGGCGGCACGCCTGGCCGACCTGCCGCATCCGGTCGACCCCGGCCGCGCCGAGCAGGAACTGGTGCTGTGGCTGCAGAAGCTGGACGTGGACGAGGAACTGGACCGGCTCGGCAGCCACATCAAGGAACTGCGCCGGGTGCTGCGCCAGCCGGAACCGGCAGGCCGGCGCCTGGACTTCCTGCTGCAGGAGTTCAACCGCGAGGCCAATACGCTGGGCTCGAAGTCGGTGGACAGCCGCACCTCCAACGCCGCGGTGGAACTGAAGGTGCTGATCGACCAGATCCGCGAGCAGGTGCAGAACCTCGAATAGCCGGGAATGGGCGATCGGGAATGGGGAATCGTCAAAGCGGGTACGATGCACCCCCAGCCCGGCTCGGCGCTGTTCCCATTCCCCATTCCCGACTCCCCATTCCCAAGAACATGCGCGGCACTCTCTACATCGTGGCGGCCCCCTCCGGCGCCGGCAAGAGCAGCATCGTCAACGCGACCCTGGCGCGCGACCCGCAGATCGCGCTGTCGATCTCGTTCACCTCGCGCGCGCCGCGGCCAGGCGAACGCCACGCCGAGCACTACCATTTCGTCTCCGCCGACGAGTTCCAGCGGATGATCGATGCCGGCGATTTCTTCGAGTACGCCCGCGTGCACGGCGACTGGAAGGGCACCGCGCGGCAGTCGGTGGAGCCGCAGCTGGCCGCCGGCCACGACGTGCTGCTGGAGATCGACTGGCAGGGCGCGCGTCAGGTCCGGGCCAAGGTGCCGGACGCGGTCAGCGTGTTCATCCTGCCGCCGTCGCGCGAGGCGCTGGAGCAGCGCATGCGCAAGCGCGGCCAGGACAGCGAGGCGGTGATCGCGCAGCGGCTGGCCGCCGCGCGCGAGGAGATGTCGCACTACGCCGACTTCGACTACGTGATCGTCAACGAGCATTTCGACACCGCGGTGGACGAGATGTGCGCGATCTTCGTCGCCAGCCGCCTGCGCCGGCTGCCGCAGCAGCAGCGCCACGCCGGGCTGATCGCCACCCTCCTGCAGGAACAGCCAACTGGCTGATTCCAAAGGGAACGGAATGGGGTGGGGTTGATCTTGGGCGGCTGTCGCCCTACAATCCCCGCCCTTTCCCTCATTCGAACGCGTGGCCGCCGCCGGCCCGCCGGGAGCCCGCATGGCCCGCATCACCGTAGAAGATTGCCTGGAAGTCGTTAACAACCGTTTCGAACTGGTCATGATGGCGTCCAAGCGCGCCCGCCAGCTCGCCAACGGCGTGCAGGCCACCCTCGACAACACCGAGTCCGCCGACAAGCCGACCGTGCTGGCGCTGCGCGAGATCGCCGCGCGCAAGATCGACAACGCGCTGATCGACGAGGTCGAGAAGGCCGAGCGCGAGCGCGCCGAGCGCGAAGCCCTGGAGTGGGCCGCGGCCGAAGTGGTGGCCGACGAGGACATGTCCAAGAACGACGACTGATCGCGTCCCGCGTCGCGATCGTCCTGCGAACAGCCCGCATCCGCGGGCTGTTTCGTTTTGCGGGTTTGCCGTCCACGCGCCGCTGGCATAGTCTTTCCGCATGAACCCAGGCCCTTCTGCCCAGGTCGCCCACGCCGTGCCGTCGTCGGCCGACGAGGCGGTCCCCGACTACGTCCTGCAGCTCGAACGCAGCGCCAGCTATCTGCCGCCCGAGCAGATCCCGCTGCTGCGGCGCGCGTGGGAGGTCGGTGCGGCCGCGCATGCGGGGCAGACCCGCAAGTCCGGCGAGCCCTACATCACCCACCCGGTGGCGGTGGCCGGCGTGCTGGCCGAGCTCGGCCTGGACGTAGAGGCGCTGATCGCGGCGATCCTGCACGACACCATCGAGGACACCCCGCTGACCCGTGCCGAACTGGCCGCCGAGTTCGGCGAGGCGGTGGCCGAACTGGTCGACGGCGTCACCAAGCTGGACAAGCTCAAGTTCCGCGACCGTCAGGAAGCGGCCGCCGAGAGCTTCCGCAAGATGCTGCTGGCGATGTCGCGCGACCTGCGCGTGATCATGATCAAGCTCGCCGACCGCCTGCACAACATGCGCACGCTGGGCGCGCAGAGCGCCGAGGCGCGCAGCCGCATCGCCCGCGAGACGCTGGAGATCTACGCGCCGATCGCCCAGCGCCTGGGCATGAGCCTGATGAAGTCCGAACTGCAGAACCTCGGCTTCCGCGCCCTACATCCGTGGCGCCACGCGATCATCGAAAAACACATCCGCAGCCAGCCGGTGGTGCGCCGCGAATCGATGGCGCAGGTGGAAGTGCAGTTGTCGCAGCGTCTGGCCAAGGAAGGGCTGGAGCACCGGCTGGTGAGCCGGATCAAGACGCCGTGGAGCATCTACAACAAGATGCGCGACGAGAACAAATCCTTCGACCAGGTGATGGACGTGTTCGGCTTCCGCCTGGTGGTGCGCGGTGTGCCCGACTGCTACCACGCCCTCGGCGCGGTGCACGCCACCTTCAAGCCGCTGGACGCGCGCTTCCGCGACTTCATCGCCATTCCCAAGGCCAACGGCTACCAGTCGCTGCACACGGTGCTGTTCGGCCCCTACGGCTCGCCGATCGAGGTGCAGATCCGCACCGAGGAAATGGACCTGATCGCCGAACGCGGCGTCGCCGCGCACTGGACCTACAAGTTCGGCGGCGACTCGCCCAACAGCGCGCAGAGCCGCGCGCATGCGTGGATCGTCGAGCTGATCGAATCGCAGCGCGCCGCCGGCTCGTCGCTGGAGTTCCTGGACAACGTCAAGGTCGACCTGTTCCCGGACGAGGTCTACCTGTTCACGCCCAAGGGCAAGATCCTGGCGCTGCCACGCAATTCCACCGCGCTGGACTTCGCCTATGCGGTGCACACCGACGTCGGCAACCGCGCGGTGGCCTCGCGCGTGGACAAGAAGCTCGTGCCCTTGCGCACCAAGCTGGTCAGCGGACAGACGGTGGAAGTGATCACCGCGCGCTCGGCTACGCCCAAGCCGCAGTGGCTGGAGTTCGTGGTCAGCAGCAAGGCGCGCACCGCGATCCGCCACCAGCTCAAGCAGCTCGAGCACGAGGACGCGGTGCAGCTCGGCCACCGCATGCTCGACCGCGCGCTGGAGGCGATGGACAGTTCGCTGGAACGGCTGCCGAAGGGGCGCCTGGATTCGTTCCTCAGCGAGCACCGCTATCCGCGTCTCGAAGCCCTGCTGGCCGACGTGGCGCTGGGCAACTGGATGCCCAACCAGGCCGCGCAGGCGCTGATGGCGTACGCCGAACTGCGCGGCGGCGGCCATTCCAAGCATTCGCAGGAAAAGATCCTGATCAACGGCACCGAGCGCGGCGTGGTCAGCTTCGCCAATTGCTGCCAGCCGATCCCAGGCGACGAGATCATGGGCTACCACACCGCCGGCAAGGGCATCGTGGTGCATCGCCTGGACTGTCCGAACCTGGCCGAACTGCGCAAATCGCCGGAGCGCTGGGTGCCGATCGGCTGGGATACCAGCGTCATCGGCGACTACGACACCGCGCTGGTGGTGGACGTGGAGAACCGCACCGGCGTGCTCGCGCAACTGGCCGCAGCGATCGCGCAGAGCCAGTCCAACATCGAGCGCGTCGACTACCTGGACCGCGACTTCAACGCCGCGGTGCTGCGCTTCAACATCCAGGTGCGCGACCGCAACCACCTGGCCGAAGTGATGCGCCGGCTGCGGCGCTTGAATGCGGTGCAAAGCGTGCGGCGCCAGTAGGTGGTGCCGGGATTGGGGATTGGGGATTCGGGATTCGGGATTAGGGATTGGGGATTGGGGATTGGGGATTCGACACGCGCTTGGCGCTGCTGTCGTAGGAGCGGCTTCAGCCGCGACGCCTTACCGATGACGCATCGCGGCTGAAGCCGCTCCTGCGAAAATCGTCTGAAAGCGAGCGCAGCGCTGTGTCCTGCCGGCAAGCTGTTCCCGAATCCCGAATCCCGAATCCCGAATCCCGAATCCCCAATCCCCAATCCCCAATCCCCAATCCCCAATCCCCAATCCCCAATCCCCAACCGCGCACGCCAGCTAAACTAGGCGGACATTCTTCCAACGGAGTCGCCATGTCCCGCCAGATCATCCATACCGACCGTGCACCGGCCGCGATCGGCCCGTATTCGCAGGCCGTGCGCGCCGGCAACACCGTGTACTTCTCCGGGCAGATCCCGCTGGATCCGGCCACCGGCGAGATCGTCGCCGGCGACATCGCCGCGCAGGCGCGCCGCGCGTTCGACAACCTGCAGGCGGTGGCCGAGGCGGCCGGCGGCTCGCTGGACCGCATCGTGCGCCTGGGGCTGTACCTCACCGACCTGGCGCAGTTCGCGCAGGTCAATGCGGTGATGCAGGACTACTTCCAGGCGCCGTTCCCCGCGCGTTCCACCATCGAAGTCTCGGCGCTGCCCAAGGGCGCGGGCTTCGAAGTGGACGCGGTGATGGTGCTGGACTGATTCCCCGCCGTGCCGCGCGTGCAGGTTCCGGCGCCGGCGCTGTCGGCGGCAGGCGAGGCGCCGCTGACCACGCTGCCCGGCGTCGGTCCCAAGTTGGCGGAGAAATTCGCCGCGCGCGGCCTGTCCACCCTGCAGGACCTGTGGCTGCACCTGCCGCTGCGCTATGAGGACCGCACCCGCCTGACCACGGTCGCGGCGTTGCAGCCGGGCGTGCCGGCGCAGGTCGAGGGGCGGGTGCAGGCGGTGGACCGCGGCTTCCGCTACCGGCCGATGCTGCGCGTGGCGGTGGCCGACGACTCGCGCGGCACCCTGGTGCTGCGCTTCTTCCAGTTCCGCGCCGCGCAGGCGGCGCAGTTCGCGGTCGGCGCGCGCTTGCGCGCCTTCGGCACGCCCAAGCCGGGCCAGCACGGGCTGGAGTTCGTGCATCCCAGTTACCAGATCCTCGGCGAGGACGACGACGCGGCGCTGGGCGATCGCCTGGATCCGGTGTACCCGGCGGTGGAAGGCGTCGGCCCGGCGACCGTGCGCCGGCTGATCGGCCAGGCGCTGGACCGGCTGCCCGAGGAAGCGGCGCTGGAACTGCTGCCGGCGTCGCTGCTGGCCGAACTCGGCCTGCCGTCGCTGCGCAGCGCGCTGCTGGTCGCGCACCGGCCGCCGCCGCAGGCCGACCTGGCCGCGCTCGCCGCCGGGCTGCATCCAGCGCAGCAGCGCCTGGCGCTGGAGGAACTGCTCGCGCATCACCTGAGCCTGCGCCGCCAGCGCATCGCCATGCAGTGCCAGCCGGCGCCATCGCTGCGCGGCCGCGGGCTGCTGGCCAAGCGCCTGCAGCAGTCGCTGCCGTTCCGGCTGACCGGCGCGCAGCAGCGCGTGTTCGCGCAGATCCGCGCCGACCTGGAGCAGCCGGCGCCGATGCTGCGGCTGGTGCAGGGCGACGTCGGCAGCGGCAAGACCGTGGTCGCTGCGCTGGCGGCGATGCTGGCGGTGGACAAGCGCAAGCAGGCGGCGCTGGCGGCGCCGACCGAACTGCTTGCCGAACAGCATCTGGCCAACCTGCGCGGCTGGCTGGAGCCGCTGGGCGTGCGCGTGGCCTGGCTGGCCGGCAAGGTCACCGGCAAGGCGCGCAGCGCGACCCTGGCGCAGATCGCCTCCGGCGAGGCGCAGGTGGTGGTCGGTACGCATGCGCTGATGCAGGACGCGGTGCGCTTCCACGACCTGGCCCTGGCCATCGTCGACGAGCAGCATCGCTTCGGCGTGCACCAGCGGCTGGCGCTGCGCGACAAGGGTGCTTCCGGCGCGGGCGTGCCGCACCAACTGGTGATGACCGCCACGCCGATCCCGCGCACGCTCGCGATGGCCGCCTATGCCGACCTGGACGTTTCCTCGATCGACGAACTGCCGCCGGGGCGCACGCCGGTGCAGACCATCGTGCTCAATGCCGAGCGCCGTCCGGAACTGGTGCAGCGCATCCGTGTGGCCTGCGCCGAAGGACGTCAGGCCTATTGGGTCTGCACCTTGATCGAAGAGGCCGAGGACAACGAGAAGTCCGCGCAAGGCGGCGCCGGCAACCGGCTCGAGGCCAGCGCCGCGCAGGCCACCTTCGAGGCGCTCTCGGCGCAGTTGCCGGAACTGCGCGTGGGCCTGGTCCACGGGCGCATGAAGCCGGCGGAGAAGCAGGCGGCGATGCGCGCGTTCAAGCAGGGCGAGATCGACCTGCTGGTCGCCACCACCGTCATCGAGGTCGGCGTGGACGTGCCCAACGCCTCGCTGATGATCATCGAGAACGCCGAGCGCCTGGGCCTGGCGCAGTTGCATCAGTTGCGCGGCCGGGTCGGGCGCGGCGCGGCCGCGTCGAGCTGCGTGCTCATGTACCAGGCGCCGCTGTCGGCGATGGCGCGGCAGCGTCTGGAAACCATGCGCCAGACCAACGACGGCTTCGTCATCGCCGAGAAGGACCTGGAACTGCGCGGTCCCGGCGAACTGCTCGGCACCCGCCAGACCGGCCTGGCCGCGTTCCGCGTGGCCGACCTGGCCCGCGACGCCGGCCTGCTGCCGCGCGTGCACGCCCTGGCCGACCGGCTGCTCGACGAGGCGCCGGTGCTGGCCGACCGCATCGTCGCGCGCTGGGTCGGCGGCGCGGTGCGGTTCGCCGGGGCGTGAGGGGCGGGGATTCGGCATTGGGGATGACCAGCCATTCGGCTGTGGAAAGCGGGGATTCGCAAAAGCGGCTTCGCGACGGCTTCGTTCGTAGATACCGTCTTACCCCCTAGCAGGCAAGTCCCCTTTTCGGATCGAACGCCGTACCCGATTTGAGAACCCCGTAGGCCAGGTGCAGGAGCTTGCGCATGGCGGCGCACACGATCTGCTTGCCGGCTTTGCCGCGTTCGCTCAGCCGCTGTTTCAGCGTCCGGATGATCGGGTTGTGGGTCATGGCCACCAGGGCCGGCATGAACAGGCCCGCACGCAGGCGGGGCGAGCCGGTGCGCGAGATGCAGACGTGGCCTTTGCGGTCGCCCGACTGCTGCAGGCACGGATTCAGGCCCGCGAAGGCGGTCACCGCCGCGGCATCGGCGAAGCGCCTCACATCGCCAAGCTCGGCCAGCATCAAGGCCGCGCTGGTGTCGGCAATCCCCTGGATGCTCACCAGCAGCTCGCGCTGCCCACGCAAGGTCGGATCCTGGTCGATGTGGTCATCGATGGCCTGCTCGATCTGGGCGATGTGGTGTTGCAGATCGGCCAGATGGACCTGGATCGAGTCCTTCACCTGGGCCGGAGCGACGTCCAGCCGGTTGCGCTCCATCTGCAGCATCTG
Organism: Xanthomonas sacchari; assembly: GCF_040529065.1. Lineage (NCBI taxonomy): Bacteria > Pseudomonadati > Pseudomonadota > Gammaproteobacteria > Lysobacterales > Lysobacteraceae > Xanthomonas > Xanthomonas sacchari. Next base: position 1,371,281 of record NZ_CP132343.1, read on the forward strand.
TTGCAGATCCTGGCGCCGGCGCACCAGCGCTTTGAGCTGCTTGAGCGCCGGCGGATCAGGGTGCCAACGGCGTAACTGCTCGCGGTGACGCAGGGCATAACTGGCGATCAGCTTGGCATCGCTGCGATCGGTCTTGACCCGGCTGAGCTGGCTGCGTGCGTACGCGGCCGTCTGCGCAGGGTTGAGCACGCACACCTGATAGCCTCGTGCGTGGAGGAACTCGGCCAGCGCCTGGTGATAGGTGCCGGTGGCCTCCATGGCGATCCAGCTATCGGGCTGCGCATGCGTCTGCAGCCATGCCTGCAGGGCCTGGAAGCCCTTGGCATCGTTGGACAACTTGGCCTTGGTACGGTGCTTGCCATTGGTCAGATCGATGGCCGCATCGAAACTGCGTTTGGCGACGTCGATGCCGATGACGGGAGACATACGCGATTCCTCCATCGTGTCAGGGTCATGATCGGCGCTGGGCCCGGTCCTGCCTTGTCGATGCGAGTTCACGCCCGGGAGCGGACTCTGGATACCGTTCGGACACACAAGGGCCAGCATGTGGAGGGCGGAGCCGATCTACGATGCAAGCTCGAAGCTTTAGGAGCGACTGGACCTGCCACACCTCCTCCGATGATCAGTCGGAAGACATGACGCCTGTCTAGGGGCGACATGTCCAGATACAAGGAGCGGCTTTAGCCGCGACCGGGCTTTCCCGGTAATGCTCAGTCGCGGCTGAAGCCGCTCCTACGACAAACAGCGGTTGCGCTGCCTTTGCGAATCCCTGCTTTCCACAGCCGAATGGCTGGTCATCCCGACTCCCCAATCCCGTCTTCTTCCCATGCCTGCCCAGCAGTGCCAGACTCGGCGGCTCGAATGGACGAGCGAAGCGACGCATGAGCGACAAGATTCCCCTGTTGATCGATACCGACCCTGGCGTGGACGACGCGCTGGCGCTGTTGATGGCGTTCGCCGATCCGCGTCACGAGGTGGTCGGGCTGACCATCGCCGCCGGCAACGTCGGGCTGCGCCACACCGTGCGCAACGCGCTGAAGCTGTGCGAAGTGGCCGGGCGCGAGGATGTGCCGGTGTTCGCCGGCTGCGCCGATCCGCTGCTGCATCCGTCGGTGGATGCCGGGCACGTGCATGGCCAGGACGGCTTCGGCGACGTCGACCTGCCGCCGGCCGCGCGTGGCGCCGAGGCCGAGCACGCCGCGCTGGCGATCCTGCGCCTGTCGCACCAGTACGCCGGGCGCCTGCTGCTGGTCGCGCTGGGGCCGTTGACCAACATCGCACTGGCGCTGAAGCTGGATCCGACCCTGCCGCAGCGCGTCGGCCGCTTCCTGGTGATGGGTGGGGCGATCACCTGCCACGGCAATATCACCCCGGCCGCCGAATTCAACATCGCCTTCGATCCGGAAGCCGCGCACATCGTGTTCAAGGCGTTCCCGCACATCGAGGTCGCCGATTGGGAGGCGACCGTGGCGCACGGCCTGCCGCACCGCGAGGTCGAGCAGTGGCTGGCGGTGGATGCGCCCAAGGCGCGCTTCTACGAACTGATCTCGCGCAAGACCCGGCTGTGGTCGGAAGACGCCCGCGGCGAGCACTGGTACGCCGCCGACGCACTGGCGATGGCCTGGGCGCTGCAGCCCGACGGCGCGCAGGAAGTGCAGTCGCGGCCCATGCAGATCGAGCTGTCCGGGGTGCACACCCGCGGCGCCACCCTGGTCGATTGGAACCGCCAGCTGGGCCTGCCGGACAATGCGACCATGCTCATCCGCTACGACCACGCCCGCTTCCTGGGCCTGGCCCGCGTGGCGGTCGGCGCCGGCTGAGCTTGCCGGTCCCTGCCTGCGCATGCGTCAGAGCCGGGGGCGGCGGCTGGCGACTACACGTAACGTGTGAATTACACGTTGCGTGTAGGGCGGCAGGGCTGTTATAGTTTCCCTCTTGTCCAGCAGCCACCTACGGTGCGAGCCCATGAAGGCCGACATCCATCCCCAGTACCGCGACGTCGTGTTCCACGATGTCACCTCCGATTTCAAGATCCTGACCCGTTCGACCATGTCCTCGAAAGAGACGGTCAAGTGGGAGGACGGCGAAGAGTATCCGCTGATCAAGGTCGAAATTTCCTCGGCTTCGCATCCGTTCTATACGGGCAAGCACAAGGTCATCGACACCAGCGGCCGCATCGACAAGTTCCAGAAGCGCTACGCGCGCTGACCGGAACCGTCGAACGGATGTAAAGCGACGGCCGCTTGCGCGGCCGTTTTGCTATCCGCCACATCCTGTCTTCCCGGCGTTGACGCGCCGGTGTCATCCTTCCGTGAAAGTGCGGCGAGGATGCAACGCTGTGTCGCTTTCCTGCCGCCATCGTGCAGCATGAGGGGTGAGCGACGACGCAAATGCTGCTGTGCGATAATGGCGCGATCCGTGGCGATTGCCGTGGACTTCCTTCACGCGTCTGTTCGCAACGTAATCGGACAGGCGCCTTCCATCGAGGAGCGCACACTGTGTCCGATCTTGATCAGGTCACGTTGAACGCCGGCGACAAGTCGGTCGTTCTTCCGGTACTCAAGCCCACCCTGGGCAACGATTGCGTCGACATCTCCAAGTTGACCAAGGAGACCGGTCTCTTCACCTACGACTCGGGCTTCACCGCGACCGCCAGCTGCAAGTCGGCGATCACCTACATCGACGGCGACAACGGCGTGCTGCTGTACCGCGGCTACCCGATCGAGCAGCTGGCCGAGAAGTCCAACTTCCTCGAAGTGGCCTACCTGCTGATGAACGGCGAGCTGCCCACCGCCGACGAATTCAAGAAGTTCGACCACGAAGTGACGCATCACACGATGATGCACGAGTCGCTGAAGAACTTCCTCGGCGGCTTCCGCCACGACGCGCACCCGATGGCGATGCTGGCCGGTAGCGTGGCCTCGCTGTCGGCGTTCTACCACGACACCCTCGACCTCAACGATCCGGAGCAGCGCCGCTTGGCCGCGATCCGCCTGATCGCCAAGGTGCCGACCATCGCCGCCGCCGCCTACCGCTACTCCATCGGCTGGCCGATCCGCTACCCGCGCAACAACCTCGGCTACGTCGAGCGCTTCCTGCACATGATGTTCGAGGTGCCGAGCGAGCAGCTGCAGATGAACCCGGTCGTGGCCAAGGCCCTGGACCTGCTGTTCATCCTGCACGCCGACCACGAGCAGAACGCCTCGACCTCGACCGTGCGTCTGGTCGGTTCCACCGGCGCCAACCCGTACGCCTCGGTCGCCGCCGGCATCACCGCGCTGTGGGGCCCCGCGCACGGCGGCGCCAACGAAGCCGTGCTGAAGATGCTGGAAGAGATCGGCACCGCCGACAACGTCGAGAGCGCCGTGGCCAAGGCCAAGGACAAGAACTCGAGCTTCCGCCTGATGGGCTTCGGCCACCGCGTGTACAAGAACTTCGACCCGCGCGCGAAGATCATCCGCGAGATGACCCACAAGGTGCTGGGCGAGCTGGGCGTCAACGACCCGCTGCTGGAAGTGGCGCTGAAGCTGGAAGAGGCTGCGCTGAAGGACGACTACTTCGTGCAGCGCAAGCTGTACCCGAACGTCGACTTCTACTCGGGCATCATCTACAAGGCGCTGAACATTCCGGTGGAGATGTTCACCGTCATGTTCGCCATCGCCCGTACCGCCGGCTGGGTCTCGCACTGGCTGGAGCAGCAGGTCGACCCGGAAATGAAGATCGGCCGTCCGCGCCAGATCTACACCGGCTACGACAAGCGCGACTACACCAGCACCGACAAGCGCTGATCGATCGCCTCACCGCTATCAGGAACGCCCCGCCTCGCGGGGCGTTTTTGTTTGCGCGGTCGAAGCGGGGAAGGGCTGGCGTCCGCTTCGCCTCGCCGCGCGCGCATGCGTCATGTCACGGCGCACGCCGCAGCCAATGCGTGGCGCGCTGCCGCGCTCAGCCGTACTGGTAGTCGGCGATGTCCTGTTCGGTCAGCAGTTGCCGCAGTTGCGGCATCGAGGCGCGGCGCATCGGCTTCTCGTCCACCTGCGACAGCGGCGCCTGGCGCAGCGCGTCGTAGGGCAGCACTGTCAGGTCGAAGGTCAGCTCCTCGGCAGTGAACAGCCACACCGGGAAGTCCTCGCTGCGCTCGCGGTCCAGGCGCAGCCTGCGGCTGCGCAACTCGGCCGGGATGCGGTGCTCTTCGAGAAAGCGCGCCACCGCCTCGGCATCGTCGCTGTGCAGATGCAACTGCACCGGGCTGTTGGCGTCGGCGGTGCCGTCGTGCACCGGCCCGGCCAGGCGTGGCGCGAAGGCGTGCAGGAAGTCCATCGCGCGCAGCGCCGCCTCGCGCCGCCGGCGCAGTTCGCCGGCATGGTCGGGGCCGGCGAACAGCCGCTGGTATTCACGCAGGGCGTCCTCGATCTCGCTGTTGCGCGGCAGCGAGGCATCGTCGTGGATGCCGAGCCGGTCGGCGGCCTTGAGCTTGGCCTGGTGGAAATCGCGGATGCCGCCTTCGGCCATCAGGCGGGCGGCTTCGTGCGCCAGCCGGCGGCGGCGTTCGTGCGTGCGGGTCCGGGCATGTTGCCGAGCGTGGTGCATGGAGCGCCTCCCCTCAAAGCCTGCCCCGACTGTACCGCAGCCTTGCGAAATTCGGGTGTAGCCGGCGCCGCTGCCTGATGCGGCGTCCGCCGGGCGAGGCGCGCCCGGCGGCAACTGCCCCGGCCAGCGCCGGGGCGGGGCGGCGCGACGCGATCAGAAGATGTCGAAAGCCGCGTCGTCGGTCTTCTGGTCCTGCAGGCTTTCGTCGAACTGCTGGATGCGGTCCATGTCCTCGGTCTTGACCCACTCGGTGGCGCCGTTGAGGCTGACCTGGACCATGCCGCCAGGCGGGTCGTTGCGGGCGATCGGCTGGTCCTTCAGCGCGACCCGCATGTAGTCAATCCAGATCGGCAGCGCCGCCTTGCCGCCGTACTCGCGGTAACCCAGCGAACGGTAGTCGTCGCGGCCGACCCAGACGGTGGTCACGTACGGGCCGCCGAAGCCGGAGAACCAGGCGTCGCGGTGGTCGTTGGTCGAGCCGGTCTTGCCGCCGACGTCCTCGCGGCCGAGCACCTTGGCCGGGGTGCCGGTGCCGCGCTGGACCACGTCGCGCATCATCGACACCAACTGATAGGCGGTGCGCTCGTCGATGGCGCGCGGCGCCACCTTGGCCTCGGGGTCGGTCGGCTTCTCCGCTGCCGCCGCCGTGGCCGCGGTCTCTGCCGGCTTGGCCGCCGGCGGCGGCGTGGCCGCGCCGAAGTTGAAGCCATCCACCACCTGGCTGACCGGCGCGGCATTGCCGCCGACGCTGCCGCAGCTGCGGCAGGCGGTCAGCGGATGCTCCTGGAACAGCACCTTGCCGTCGCGGTCGGTGACCTTGTCGATGATCCAGGTGTTGACCAGCGAGCCGCCGTTGGCGAACACGGTATAGCCGCGCGCCACCGACAGCGGGGTCAGCGAGGCGGTGCCCAGCGACATCGACAGGTTCGGCGGCAGCTCGGCTTCCTGGAAGCCGAACTGGCTGATGTACTTGCGCGCGAAGTCCACGCCGATGGCGTCCAGCAGGCGCACCGAGACCAGGTTGCGCGACTGCACCAGCGCTTCGCGCAGGCGCATCGGGCCGCGGAAGCCGCCGCCGTCGTTCTGCGGCGACCAGGTCTTGCCGCGGCGGTCGCGGAACACCACCGGCGCGTCGAGCACGATCGACGCCGGGTTGAAGCCCTTCTCGAACGAGGCCGCATACAGGAACGGCTTGAAGCTGGAGCCGGGCTGGCGGCGCGCCTGGGTGGCGCGGTTGAACTTGTTGCCGGCGTAGCTGAAGCCGCCGACCATGGCGCGCAGCGCGCCGTTGTTGGCGTCCAGCGAGACCAGGGCGGCCTGGCCGCGCGGGATCTGGGTGATCTCCCACTCGCCCGGCTTGTCGCCGGCCTGGATGCGCACCAGGTCGCCACGCTTGAGCAGGGTGGCCGGGCTGCGCCCGGTCCAGCGGCTGGCGGCCACCGGCAGCACCAGTTCGGTCTTGTTGGCGAGCACTACGGTGGCGCTGCCGTCGCTGCCGGTGCTGGCGACGATGCTCGGCAGCATCCCGCCCTGCACGTAGACGCCGCTCAGGTGGCTGGCCAGCGCCGCCGCATCGGCATTGGCGGGGACGTCGAAGTGCTTCTCGACGCCATGCCAGCCATGGCGACGATCGTAGACGACCAGGCCCTCGCGCACCGCATGGTTGGCCGCGGTCTGCAGGGTCGAATCGATGCTGGTGTAGACGTGGTAGCCCTTGTCCAGCACGTCGCCGCCGAAGCGCGCGATCATCTCCTGGCGCACCAGTTCGGCCACGTACGGAGCCTCGACCTCGACCGGGCGTTCGTGCGGGGCGGCGTGCATCGGCACCGCCTTGGCCGCCTCGGCCTCGGCCGGGGTGATGAAGCCCAGCGCGGCCATGCGGCTGAGCACGTAGTTGTCGCGGCGCTGCTTGGCGCGCTCGGGGTTGCTGATCGGGTTGCCGCTGGAGGGGAACTTGGGGATGCCGGCCAGCGAGGCCATCTCGTCCAGGCTCAGCTCGTTGAGCTTCTTGCCGTAGTAGTACTCGGCGGCGGCGGCGATGCCGTAGGCGCGGTTGCCGAAGAAGCTCTTGTTCAGATACAGCTCGAAGATCTCGTCCTTGGTCAGTTCGGCCTCGATCTTGCGCGCCAGCAGGATCTCCGCCAGCTTGCGGGTGTAGCTGTATTCCGAGCTCAGGAAGAACTGGCGGGCGACCTGCTGGGTGATGGTGGAGCCGCCCGGCACGCGCTTGTCGTTGGTGGTGGCCAGCAGCCACACCGCGCGGGCGATACCCTTGTAGTCGACCCCGCCATGCTCGTAGAAGCGCGCGTCCTCGGTGGCCAGGAAGGCCTGCTTCAGCCGCTCCGGCACGTCCTTCATGGTGATGGGGTAGCGTCGGGTCTCGCCGAACAGCGCCATCAGCTTGCCGTCGCTGGAGTAGACGTACATGGGCTCCTGCAGTTCGACCTTGCGCAGGGTCTGCACGTCCGGGAGCTTGGAGGAGACGACGTAGTACAGCCCGCCTGCCACGGCGGCGCCGACCAGGCCGAGGAGGACGAACAAGACCAGCGCCCAGCGCAGCCAACGACGAAAACGGGGCATCGCGAGAGATTCCGATTGCAGATTTCTTGGGCGCAGAGTATAGAGTACGCCGGGGAACGGCTGGGGCCGGTTCCGGGGATGCGACGGGTTTGCTGCCGCAGGTCATGCCGTGACACGGATCGCGGTATGCAACCGGGCGGTTGCCAATTGCAAAAAATTTGTTATTAATGCGCTGGCGCAACATTGGCGTCCAAGTGCCCGCCGGCAGGGGAAAATCCGTGGGGCTTATCCCAAAGAGTCAGCAGCCGCTGATCGGCATCGACATCAGCTCGACCGCGGTCAAGCTGCTGCAGCTTTCGCGTAACGGCAACCGGTTCCGCGTCGAGCATTACGCCGTCGAACCCTTGCCGCCCAATGCCGTGGTCGAAAAGAACATCGTCGAGGTCGAGGCGGTGGGCGAGGCGATCCGCCGCGCCGTGACCCGCTCCGGTACCCGCGCCAAGCATGCCGCGGCCGCCGTGGCCGGCTCGGCGGTGATCACCAAGGTGATCCCGATGCCGGCCGAGCTGGACGAGAACGAGCTGGAAGCCCAGGTCGAGCTGGAGGCGGTGAACTACATCCCGTATCCGATCGACGAAGTGAACCTGGATTTCGAGGTGCTGGGCGTCATCCCCAACAACCCCGAGATGGTGCAGGTGCTGCTGGCGGCCTCGCGCTCGGAGAACGTGGAACTGCGCCAGTCGGCCCTGGAACTGGGCGGTCTGGTGGCCAAGGTGATGGACGTGGAGGCCTTCGCGGTCGAGAACGCCTTCGCGCTGGTGGCCAGCGAGCTGCCGGTGGCCGCCGACGGCATCGTCGCCCTGGTCGACATCGGCGCCACCATGACCACCCTCAACGTCCTGCGCGGCGGGCGCAGCCTGTACAGCCGCGAACAGGTGTTCGGCGGCAAGCAACTGACCGACGAAGTGATGCGCCGCTACGGCCTGACCTACGAGGAAGCCGGCATGGCCAAGCGCCAGGGCGGGCTGCCGGAGAGCTACGAGGTCGAGGTGCTGGAACCGTTCAAGGAAGCCACGGTGCAGCAGATCAGCCGCCTGCTGCAGTTCTTCTACGCCGGTAGCGAATTCAACCGGGTCGACCACATCGTCCTGGCCGGCGGCTGCGCCGCCCTGGCCGGGCTGCCGGAGATGGTGGAGGAGCAACTGGGCGTGGCCACGGTGGTCGCCAACCCGTTGGCGCAGATGACCCTGGGGCCGAAGGTGCAGGCGCATGCGCTGGCCCAGGACGCGCCGGCGCTGATGATCGCCACCGGCCTGGCGCTGAGGAGCTTCGACTGATGGCGAAGATCAATCTGCTGCCCTGGCGGGCGGAACGGCGCAAGCAGCGCGAACGCGAGTTCTACTCGATGCTTGGCCTGGCCGCGTTCGCCGGGGTGCTGCTGGCGGGGCTGATCTGGTTCTACTACGACCTGCAGATCAGCGGCCAGAACGAGCGCAACGCGTATCTGCAGGCCGAGATCGAGAAGGTCCAGGCGCAGAACAAGGAAATCGACACCCTCGACGAGAAGAAGCGCCGGCTGCTGGCGCGCAAGCAGGTCATCGAGGAACTGCAGGCCAAGCGCTCGCAGATGGTGCACCTGTTCGACTCGCTGGTGCGGACCATTCCCGATGGCGTGGTGCTGACCTCCGTGAAGCAGGAGGGCGACATGCTGACCCTGGAAGGCCGCTCGCAGTCCAATGCACGGGTCAGTACCTACATGCGCAACCTGGAAGGTTCGGGCTGGATGACCAACCCGGAGCTGACGGTGATCGAGGCCAAGGCGCAGGAGAAGGAAGCCAAGGGTCCGATCGTCGACACCAAGGCGCTGCCGTACGTGTTCACGCTGCGGGTCAAGCTGCCGGTGCCCGGCGAGAGCACCGATCCGGCGGCCGACGCCACGGCACCCGGCGGTGCGGCGACGCCCGCCACGCCGGCCGCAGCACCTGCCGGCGGCGCGCCAGGCACGCCGGCGCAGGCACCGGCTGCCCCCGCACCTGCCACGGGGAGCGCCGCCGCACCGGCGCCGGCCACCGCGCCGGCTCCCGCCGCCAAGCCAGTGCAACAGGGACCGGCGTCATGAGCAAGAAATTCAACATCAAAGAGCTGGATTTCAACAATCTCGGCAATTGGCCGCAGCAGGCCAAGATCGTGTTCTGCGTGCTGGTGACCCTGTTCATCCTGGCCATTTCCTGGTTCCTGCTGATCAGCAGCAAGAGCGACGAGTTGCAGACGCTGGAGCAGAAGGAAACCGAGCTGCGCGCCTCCTTCGAGAAGGAACAGAGCCGGGCGGTGAACCTGCAGCCGCTGAAGCAGCAACTGGTGCAGATGGAGCAGGTGCTGCAGCAGATGCTGCGGCAGTTGCCCAGCAAGACCGAGATGCCCGACCTGATCATCGACATCTCGCAGACTGCGCTGTCCAGCGGCCTGACCAACGAGCTGTTCCAGCCGGGTCCGGAGTCGCCGAAGGAGTTCTACGCGGAGAAGCCGATCGCCCTGCGCATGGTCGGCAGCTACCACCAGTTCGGCGCCTTCGTCAGCGGTGTGGCCTCGCTGCCGCGGGTGGTGATCCTGACCATGCACGACATCAACCTGAAACCGCGCGACAAGAGCAACGGCATCACCGCGCGCGGCGAGCTGGAACTGTCCGGCACGGTCAAGACCTATCGCTATCTGGACGACAAGGAAATGGCCGACCAGGAACAGGCCGCAGCGGCCGCCAAGAAGGCCGGCAAGCAAGGCGGTGGAGCATGAGCCGGCAGCAGCGGATGGTCAGGATTCTCGCCGCGGCCGCGCTGGCGCTGGTGCTTGGCGCCTGCGGTCGCACCATTACCAGCACGCCGGGCGATGCGCCGAACCTGGAGAACTGGGTGAAGGAAGTGCGCGCACGACCGGCGCAGCCGCTGGAGCCGTTGCCGGTGATGCAGCAGTTCGAGACGTTCGAATATGCGGCGCAGGGCCTGCGCGATCCGTTCAGCGATGCCTGGGCCAACCCCGACGGCAGCAGCGGCCTGCGCCCGGATCCGAACCGCCGCAAGGAGCCGCTGGAACAGTTCCCGCTGGACAGCCTCAACATGGTCGGCACGCTGGGCAGCGGTGCCGGCCAGGTGGCGCTGGTGATGGCGCCGGACAAGGTGACCTACCGCGTGCGTCCGGGCGTGTACATGGGGCAGAGCGATGGCCGCGTGACCGGGGTGCACGAGGATCGCATCGATTTGATTGAACTGGTGCCGGATGGCGCCGGCGGCTGGCTGGAACGTCCCGCCTCCGTCGCGCTGGACGATCAATGATTGATTATGGGGATAGCACGATGACTTTTTCCAAAGCCCTGAGCCTGCGCCCCATCCGGCGCCACGCGACGATGCGGCTATGCGCCTTGGGGTTGGCGGCGATGCTCGGGAACGCGGTCGTCGCCAGTGCGGCAACGCCTGCCGCGCCTGCCGCTGCACCTGCCGCGCCCGCGGCGGCGCCGGCCAAGCTCACGGTGTCGAAGATCGACTTCAAGCGCGGCGACGGCGGCGCGGGGCGGCTGATCCTGTCGTTCAACGGCAGCGGCGCCAGCCCGGACCTGCGTACCCAGGGCAACAACGTCGTGGTCGACGTCGGTAATGCCGTGCTGCCACCGGAACTGCAGCGTCCGCTCAACGTCACCGACTTCGCGACCCCGGTGCAGCGCATCGATGCCAAGCCCTATGCCGGCGGTGCCGAGCTGGTGCTGAACACCAATGGCGGCTTCGAATCCCTGGCCTATCAGTCCGGGAACGAGTACGTGGTCGAGATCACCCCGCGCGCCGCCGCGCCGGCGGTGGGCGCGGTCACCGCCACCACGGTGAGCCAGGCCGCCGCGCAGGTCGCTGCCCGCGGCTACAGCGGCAAGCCGGTGACCTTCAACTTCCAGGACGTGCCGGTGCGCACGGTGCTGCAGTTGATCGCCGAGGAGTCCAATCTCAACATCGTCGCCTCCGACACCGTGCAGGGCAGCGTCACCCTGCGCCTGGTCAACGTACCCTGGGACCAGGCGCTGGACATCGTGCTGCGCGCCAAGGGCCTGGACAAGCGCCGCGACGGCAAGGTGATCTGGGTCGCGCCGCAGCAGGAACTGGCCAAGTTCGAGCAGGACAAGGAAGACGCGCGCATCGCGATCGAGAACCGCGAGGACCTGATCACCGACTACGTGCAGATCAACTATCACAGCGCCACCGCGATCTTCAAGGCGCTGACCGAGGCCAAGGGCATCGGTGGCAGCGGTGGCGGTGGTGGTGGAAACGGCGGCAGCAACGGTAACAGCCAGAACGACAACGGCTTCCTGTCGCCGCGTGGGCGCATCGTCGCCGACGAGCGCACCAACACGCTGATGATCAGCGACATCCCGAAGAAGGTCGCGCAGATGCGCGAGCTGATCAACGTGATCGACCGGCCGGTCGACCAGGTGCTGATCGAAGGCCGCATCGTCATTGCGACCGATACCTTCGCGCGTGATCTGGGCGCGCGCTTCGGTATCGCTGGCCGCCGGCAGTACGGCGACAACACCGCGGTGATCAGCGGCAACGTGGCCAACAACACGTCGATCCTCAACAGCAGCGTGCATAACATTCCGAGCGGGCTGAATTTCAATATGCCCGCCGGCACCTTCACCACCGGTACGCCTGGTGCGATTGCGTACACCCTGCTGGGTGCCAATTTCTCCCTGGACATGGAATTGTCCGCACTGCAGGAGGAGGGCCGTGGCGAGGTGATCTCCAATCCGCGCATCGTGACCTCCAACCAGCGTGAGGCAGTGATCCGGCAAGGCAAGGAAATCGGCTATGTCACCATCACAGGCGGCAGCAGCGGAGTTGCCGCCACGCCGAATGTGCAGTTCAAGGAAGTGCTGCTTGAGCTGAAGGTGACGCCGACCATCACCGACGACAACCGCATCTTCTTGAACATGAACGTGAAGAAGGATGAGGTTGATAGCTACATTACGCTCAGCGGTTACGGCCAGGTCCCTGTCATCAACCGGCGCGAGATCAACACGGCCGTCCTGGTCGATGATGGGCAGACCGTAGTCATCGGTGGTGTCTACGAATTCACCGATCGCAGCAGCATCTCCAAGGTGCCGTTCCTGGGCGATGTGCCGTTCCTGGGCAACCTGTTCAAGAAGCGTGGTCGCAGCAAGGACAAGGCGGAGTTGCTGATCTTCGTGACCCCGAAGCTGATGCGTGTGGCCAAGCGCTCGCCCGCCGGCTGAGCGTCGGCGCAGACAGCTGTAACTCCCGACGGGAGAGGCGCAAGCCTCTCCCGTCGGCGTTTATGCTGCGTGGATGAGGAAATCCTGAATTCGCCGCACGCGGCGTCGGCCGCGCGCTGAACCATTTTCACCGGTGATCGGTCAGACTGCGCAAATGAACACGTCCTCCTCACCCCTCGATTCCCCGCCGGCCGCGCCCGAGCAGCAGCGCTTGCACGCCGCGTTCGTCGCCCTGCGCGACGGCCTGTCCCAGACCATCGTCGGCCAGTCGGCGCTGGTGGAACGCCTGCTGATCGCGCTGCTCGCCGACGGCCATCTGCTGGTCGAAGGCGCGCCCGGCCTGGCCAAGACCACGGCGATCCGCGCCCTGGCCTCACGCCTGGAAGCGGACTTCGCCCGCGTGCAGTTCACGCCCGACCTGCTCCCGGCCGACCTTACCGGCACCGAGGTGTGGCGTCCGCAGGAGAGCCGCTTCGAGTTCCTGCCCGGGCCGATCTTCCATCCGATCCTGCTCGCCGACGAAATCAACCGCGCACCGGCCAAGGTGCAGTCGGCGCTGCTCGAAGCGATGGGCGAGCGCCAGGTGACCGTCGGCCGGCATACCTATGCGCTGCCGAAGCTGTTCCTGGTGATGGCGACGCAGAATCCGATCGAGCAGGAAGGCACCTTCCCGCTGCCGGAGGCGCAGTTGGATCGCTTCCTGATGCATGTGCGGATCGGCTATCCGGAGGCGGCCGCGGAAGCGGAGATCCTGCGCCTGGCCCGCGAGCGCGCTCGCGAGACGCTGGAGTCGGGCGAGGCACCGCCGCCGCGCATGCCGCTGGAAGACGTGTTCGCGGCGCGCCGCGCGGTGCTGGCGTTGCACATGGCGCCGCCGCTGGAGCGCTATCTGATCGAACTGGTGCTGGCCTCGCGCGACGCCAGCGGCTACGACGCCGCATTGGCGCGGCGCATCGCCTGGGGGGCAAGCCCGCGCGGCTCGATCGCGCTGGAGCGTTGCGCCCGCGCCCGGGCGTGGCTGGCCGGACGCGACTTCGTCACGCCCGACGACGTGCGCGCGGTCGCCGCCGATGTGCTGCGCCATCGCGTGCTGCCCAGCTACGAAGCTACCGCCGAAGGCTGGGACGGCGATCGCCTGGTCGCGGCCCTGTTGGACAAGGTGCCGCCGCCGTGAGCGGGCGCCGCCAAGCACGGCTGCTGTCCGCCGTCCGCCTGCGCGCGGAGTAACGACGATGGCACCGCAGCCGACCGCGCCGACCGCGCCGGGCATGCCGCACGCCGCCGCGCCGGCCGAGGCGGGGATTCGCCCCAGCCTGGCCGAGCTGGTGGCCCTGCGCGCGGCGGTCGCGCGCATTCCACCGCCGCGCCGCGGCCGTCATGGCCTCAGTGGGGCCGCCCCGTCGCCGATGCGTGGGCGCGGCATGGAATACGCCGAATCGCGCGAGTACGTGGTGGGCGATGACGTGCGGCACATCGATTGGCGGCTGACTGCGCGCAGCGGCCGCACCCACACCAAATTGTTCCAGGCCGAGCGCGAACGGCTCAGCCTGATCGTCGCCGATACCGCGCCGTCGCTGTACTTCGGCACCCGCGTCCGCTTCAAGTCGGTGCAGGCCGCGCGTGCCGGCGCGGTGGCGGCGTGGGCGGCGCAGCGACAGGGCGATCGGCTGGCCGCCTTGCGCGGCAGCCGCAGCGAAGCGCCGGTGCCGCCCGCGTCCGGACCGCGCGGCGTGCTGCGTGTGCTCGATGCGCTGGCACGCTGGTACGCACAGCCGCCGCAGGAAGACGCTGGCCTGGGCATGGCGCTGGATCACGCGGCCAAGCTGCTGCGACCGGGATCGCGCCTGACCGTGCTGGCCGATCCGGCCAGCGCGCAGGCAGTGCCCGCCGCCCGCTGGGCCGCGCTGGCGCTGCACAACGAAGTGGAGCTGCTGCTGCTTGCCGATCCGCTGGAAGTGCAGCCGCCTCGCGCGTCTCTTCCGTTCTGGGCAAGCGGCCGCCGCGTGGAAGTGGATCTGCTGGCGAGCGCCGCGCAGCAGCGCTGGCGCGCGCAGTTCGTGCAGCCGCTGGAAACCCTGGCCGCGGAACTGCCGGGCCGCGGCGTGCAGGTGCGGGTGCTGTTGAGCGACGCGCCCAGCGAGTCGTGGTTGCTGCCGGTGCAGCGGGGCGCGACGCCATGAGCCCGCAGCAACTTCCCCTGCGCGATGTGCACCTGCCGCCGGCACCGGCGTGGTGGCCGCCCGCACCGGGCTGGTGGATGCTGGCGGCCGTGCTGCTGCTGGCGATCGGTGCGGCGCTGTTCGTGTGGTTGCGTCGGCGCCAGCGCGTGCAGCGCTGGCAGCGCCAGTTCGACGCGGCAACGCGTACGGGCGAACCGCCGGCGCAGGTGGCCGAGGTCTCGGAACTGCTGCGGCGCGCGGCGCAACGCCACGATCCGGCCGCTGCGGCGCTGCAGGGCGAAGAGTGGTTGCGGTTCCTGGATGGTGGCGACAAACACCAGGCGTTCTCCGCCGGCCCCGGCCGTGTGCTGCTCGACGGCGGCTATCGTCCCAGCCTCGACCCGGCACAGGTGGAGGCATTGCTGCCGCTGGCGCGGCGCCGGTTTCTGACGTTGATGGCGGCGACGCGGCGCGGAGGACGGCGATGAGCCTGTTGCCGTCATCGTTGCAGAGTCTCAGCGACCTGGTGGCCGGTTTCGCCTGGCCCTGGATGTGGCTGGCGGTGCCGCTGCCGTTGCTGGCCAACCTGCTGCTGCCGGCGCGGCGCGGCAATGCGCCGGCCTTGCGCGTGCCCTATGGCGAACGCCTGCAGGCCGTGGCCGCCGCGCCGGCGCGCGGCGGATTGTGGCGTGCCAGCGTGTGGCTGGCATGGCTGGCCTGGTTCTGCCTGTGCGCAGCGGCGGCGCGTCCGCTGCAACTGGGCGAACCCATCATGCCGCCGCAGCAGGCACGCCAGTTGATGCTGGCGGTGGATCTGTCCGGCAGCATGAGCGAGCCGGACATGACCCTGGGCGGACGCGTGGTCGATCGCCTCACCGCGGCCAAGGCGGTGCTGGCCGACTTCCTCGACCGCCGCGACGGCGACCGCATCGGCCTGCTGGTGTTCGGCCAGCAGGCCTATGCGCTGACCCCGTTGACCGCCGATCTGGCCACGGTGCGCGACCAGTTGCGCGACAGCGTGGTCGGCCTGGCCGGGCGCGAGACCGCGTTGGGCGATGCGATCGCGCTGGCGGTCAAGCGCCTGCGCGAGCAGAAGCAGGGCGAGCGCGTGCTGATCGTGCTCACCGACGGCGTCAACACCGCCGGCGTGCTCGACCCGCTGAAGGCCGCGGAACTGGCCAAGGCCGAACACGTGCGCGTGTACACCATCGCCTTCGGCGGCGATGGCGGCATGTCCCTGTTCGGCCTGCCCATCCCCGGCAGCGGCGGCGACGACCAGGTCGACGAGGACACGCTGCGCAAGATCGCGCAGGACACCGGCGGGCGCTTCTTCCGCGCCCGCGACACCGCCGAGCTGGCGTCGATCTACGCCGAACTGGACCGGCTCGAGCCGGTGCGTTCGGCCGGTCCGGCGGTGCGGCCGCGGATCGAACGCTACGCCTGGCCGTTGGCCGCGGCGCTGGTCCTGGCATTGCTGTCCTTCATCTGGCCCTGGAGGCGGCAATGACCCGCGTGGCGGAGTTCCTCCAGGCCCTGCATCTGCTGCGCCCGGAGTGGTTGTGGGCGCTGCTGTTGCTGCCGCTGCTGGCGTGGAGCTGGTGGCGGCGGCGCCGGCGCCGCGACATCTGGCGGCGCACGGTGGATTCGCATCTGCTGCCGCACCTGCTGGCGCGCGGCGATGCCAAGGGCCGCGCCGGCCTGTTGCTGGGCGCGCTGGGGTATGCGCTGGCCGTGTTGGCGCTGGCCGGGCCGAGTTGGCGGCAGGAACAGCAGCCGCTGTGGCAGGCGCGCACGCCCCTGGTGATCGCGCTGGATCTGTCCGCGCAGATCGACGCGCGCGACCTGCCGCCGTCGCGGCTGCTGCAGGCACGGGCCAAGCTGGCGCGGCTGCTGCACGAGCGCGCCGGTGGCGAAGTGGCGCTGGTGGCCTACGCTGGCGAGCCGTATACGGTGGCGCCGCTGACCGACGATGCGGCGAACGTGGGCCTGTTTCTGGACGCGTTGTCGCCGCAGGTGATGCCGGTGGCGGGGCAGCGCACCGACCTGGCGATCGACTGGGCGGCGCAGTTGCTGCGCCAGGCCGGCTTCTCCCGCGGCGACATCCTGGTGCTCAGCGACCAGGCCGATGCGCAGGCGCAACAGGCGGCGGCGCGTGCGGCCGGGCAGGGCTATCACGTGTCCGCGTTGGGATTGGGGACCGCGCAGGGCGCCGCCTACCGCGACGACCAGGGCCGGCTCGCGCACGCACAACTGGATGCGGGCGCGTTGCGCGCGCTGGCGGCGGCCGGCACCGGTCGCTACGCCGGGCTGACGCCCGACGAGACGGATCTGCGCGCGCTTGGCGTGCTGCGGCCGCAGGAAGAGGATGCGACGGCCGCCGACGAAAGCCATGGCCGGGTCTGGCTGGACCAGGGCTACTGGCTGCTGCCGCCGCTGATGCTGCTGGCATTGCTCGCGTTCCGCCGTCGCGGTGGGGCGGCGGTGCTGCTGCTGGTGCTGGCGCCGCTGGCGATGCCGCTCCCGGTGCATGCGCAGGCACCGGCGCCGCCACAGATCCCGACGCCGCCACCCGGTCCTGTCGCAGGCGGGTTGTGGAAACGTGCCGACCAGATCCGCCAGCAACGGCTGGACGCGGGCGTGCAGGCCTATCGCAAGGGCGATTTCGCCGCCGCGCAGCAGCAGTTCGAAGGCATCGACAGCGACGCCGGCTGGTACAACCTCGGCAATGCGCTGGCGCGCCAGGGCCGCTACGACGAGGCGATCGACGCCTACGACAAGGCGCTGAAGCTGCATCCGCAGATGGCCGATGCGATCGCCAACCGTGCGGCGGTGGAGGCGGCGCGCAAGCGGCAGTCGTCGCAGAACTCCAAATCCGGCCAGCAGGGCAAGGACGGGCAGCAGCAGAAGGGCGGGCAGTCGCAGAACGGTCAGCAACAGAGCGGCCAGCAGCAAAACGGCCAGCAACAGTCGGGTCAACAGCAGAACGGTGCGCAGAAGGACCAGCAGCAGAAGGACGGGCAGCAACAGAACGGCCAGCAGCGGGACGGCCAGCAGGGACGCAATGGCGCCAAGGACGCGCAGCAGGCGCCGCCGAAGCCCGGCGATGCGCAGGCGCAACAACAGGCCGATGCGGCGCAGCGCCAGCAGATGCAGCAGGCGATGGCGCAGCAAGGCGGCGCCGACAAGCAGGCTGCCGAACGCGCCGCTGCCGCCGCCAACGAGACGCCGCAGCAGCGCGAGCAGCGCCAGGCGGTGGAGGCATGGTTGCGGCGGGTGCCGGACGATCCGGGCAATCTGCTGCGCGCCAAATTCAGGCTGGAACACGAACGCAGGCAGCGGGAACAAGAACCATGATCCACTTCAGGCGACTCGGCCAGGGGACACGGCTGTGCGCGGTGCTGATGGTAGCGGCCGCGCTGCTGCTGGCGCTGCCGGCGGGTGCGGCCACGCGCGCGTGGCTGGACCGCGACAACGTCGGCGCCGGCGAGGGCGTGACCCTCAACATCGAGACCGACCAGGGCGTGGCCACGCCGGACTACACGCCGTTGCGCGCGGATTTCGCGCTCAGCAACGAGGTCAAGAGCCGGCAGATGCAGATCGTCAACGGCGCGGTCTCGGCGAAATCCTTGTTCGGCGTGATGCTGACCCCGCGCGACACCGGCACCCTGGAGATCCCGTCGCTGCAGGTCGGCAACGAGCGCACCGCGCCACTGCGGCTGGAAGTCGCTGCGGCCAGTGCCGCGGTGCCGGCCACCACCAATGCCGATGTGCCGGCGCAGGTAGCCAATGCCGATGTGTTCGTGCAGACCGTCGTCGACGATGCAAAGCCGTATGTGCAGCAGAGCGTGGGCGTGGTGGTGCGGTTGTATCTCGGCGTGCCGCTGAGTTCGGGCGAGCTCGACCTGGATGCGCCGGCCGGGGCGTCGCTGCAGCGCGTCGGCGACGACATCCAGAATCGTCGCCAGATCGACGGACGCATGTATACGGTGATCGAGCGGCACTACCTGCTGGTCCCCGAACGCAGCGGCACGCTGCTGTTGCCGGGGGCGCGATTCAACGGACGCGGCCCCACCGGCTTCTTCGACGACTACTTCGGCCGCGGCGGCGAACTCAATGCGCGCGGCACTGCGCAGACCCTGCAGGTACGCGCGCAGCCGGCCAATGCGCCGCAGCCCTGGCTGCCGCTGCACGAACTGCGCCTGCGCTACACCGCCACGCCGCAGCGTGCCAAGGCCGGGGAGGCTGCCGACATCGTGGTCGAGGCCACCGCACGCGGCGCGACGCAGGCGCAGTTCCCCGAACTGCCCACGCCCAGCGTCGATGGCGCGCAGGTGTTCGCGGAGCCGCCGCAGGTACAGGAACGCTTCGTCGACGGCGGCCCGCAGGTGACCGTCACCCGCCGTTACTCGATCGTGCCGCAGGCGGCCGGCCCGCTGCTGGTGCGCGGCCTGCGCATGCCCTGGTGGGACGTCGGCGCCGGCGCGGCGCGCGAGGCCAGCCTGCCGGACCTGACCCTGCAGGTGCAGCCCGGACAGGGCGTGCCCGCGCCGGCCCCGGCGCCGGTCAGCCCGGCGGCGCCGACGCTGAGCGTGGTTCCTGCCGACACCGCGGTGACGCCGACGCACACACTGCAGGGGCGGCTTGCCTCCTTGCCGCTGTGGATGGGGTTGGCCGTGGGCTTCGCGGTGCTGTGGCTGGTGACCCTTGTCTGGGCCTGGCGCCGCGTGCGCCACTCGCGCGCCGTCGCGGCACTGCCGGCCACGACGGGCAATGCGGCGCCTGGCGCGACATCGACGCCTGCGCGTGCACGCGCCGCACTGCCGGAACTGCGCAAGGCGCTGGACAGCGGCGGACTCGACGAGGTCGCGGCGATCCTGTGCGCGCAGGCCGGCGTCGCCGACCTGGATATGGTGGTGCAGCGTCTTGACGATCCGGCGCAGCGCGACGCCGTCCTGCGTATGCAGCACGCGCGCTGGGGCAGTGGCGGCGATGTGGCCGGTGCGCGTGCTGCGTTGCGCGCGGCGTTCGCGTCCGGTCCACGCTGGCGCGTCGCAACGCGCGGCGCGGCCGCAGACGATCTGCCGCCGCTGTATCCGAGGCGCAACGCCTGAGCCGGCGGGGGGCTCGCCAGCCAGCCGTCCGATGACGCGATGGCGCGCGGTGCGGTTCGCCAGCCTCGGCAAGCCTCACGTTGTCGGCGCCCCTTGGCAAGCCGAGGCACCCGCAGCGCAGCCTGTGTCAGCGTGTGTTGGTCGATGTCTGCTCACGGTTTGTTAAGCTGAGTGCCTCTCCTCGCAAGGCGTACTCATGACCGACACCCCCGTGAAGGCCGAAACCGGCATGCCGTTGCACTGGAAAATGGCGATCGGCTTCGTCCTCGGGCTGGTGCTGGGCCTGGCGGTGCACATGAGCGTGGGCGGCGACGCGGCCTGGGTGCAGGCGCTGACCAAGTACCTCACCACGCCGTTCTCCAAGCTGTTCCTCAGCCTGATCTTCATGCTGATCGTGCCGCTGCTGTTCTCGGCGCTGGTGATGGGCATTTCGGAGATGGGCGACATCCGTGCGCTTGGGCGTATCGGCTGGAAGACTCTGGGCTACACGGTGGTGCTGTCCGGTGTGGCGGTGCTGCTGGGCCTGGTGCTGGTCAACGTGCTCAAGCCCGGCATCGGCGTGGATCGCGAACTGGCGCAGCAGTTGCTGCAGCAGAACGTGGAGCGCACCGCGCAGATCGTCGACCAGAGCAAGCACCAGCCGCACGGCATGGACATGCTCTTGTCCATCGTGCCCGACAACGTGGTCGCAGCCGCCTCCAGCAATGGCGCGATCCTGTCGCTGATGTTCTTCGCGGTGATGTTCGGCGTGGGCATGGTGCTCAGCGAAGACGCCAAGGTGGCGACGCTGCGACGCGGCATCGAGGGCGTGTTCGAGATCTCGATGACCCTGATCGGGCTGGTGATCCGCCTGGCGCCGTATGCGGTGGCCTGCTTCATGTTCAACCTGGCGGCGCTGTTCGGCTTCGAGCTGCTGGTGCGGCTGGGCGCCTACGTGGGCGTGGTGGTGCTGGCGCTGGGCCTGCACATGGTGGTGAGCTACGGCGTGGCGGTGCGCCTGGCCGGGCGCTCGCCGCTGTGGTTCTTCCGCGCCACCCGCGAGGCGACGGTGATGGCGTTTTCCACCGCGTCCAGCAACGCCACCCTGCCGACCGCGCTGCGCGTGGCCGACCAGATGGGGCTGCCGCACAAGGTGTCGCGGTTCGTGCTCACCGTCGGCGCCACCGCCAACCAGAACGGCACTGCGCTGTTCGAGGGCGTGACGGTGATCTTCCTGGCCCAGTTCTTCGGCGTGGAGCTGAGCATCGCGCAGCAGTGCATGGTGATGCTGGTGTGCATCCTCGGCGGCATCGGCACTGCGGGCGTCCCGTCCGGCTCGCTGCCGGTGGTGGCGCTGATCTGCGCGATGGTCGGGGTGGACCCGGTCGGCATCGGCATGATCCTGGGCGTCAACCATTTCCTGGACATGTGCCGCACCGCGCTGAACGTGACCGGCGACCTGGCCCTGACCACGATGGTAGCCAAGGGCGAGGATGGCGGGGATTAGGGAGTCGGGATTCGGGATTGGTGAAGGCGGCAGTGTCGCCGCCTGACGGGCCAGGCGTGGGAGCGGCTTCAGCCGCGATGGGCTTCCTGGTGAACGTCTGTCGCGGCTGAAGCCGCTCCTACGTCATCTGAGGTCTAAAGCCGGTGACGCTACCAATCCCTAATCCCCAATCCCCAATCCCCGCCTGTGGGACAATAGTGGGCCCGACGCCACGCGCCCGCTTCCGACAGATCCCTCATGACGACGCCTACCCGCCGCGAACTCGCCAACGCGATCCGTTTCCTTGCCGCCGATGCGGTCGAGGCCGCCAATTCCGGCCATCCCGGCATGCCGATGGGCATGGCCGACATCGCCGAAGTGCTGTGGAACGACTTCCTCAGCCACAACCCGAACAATCCGCACTGGTTCAACCGCGACCGCTTCGTGCTGTCCAACGGCCACGGCTCGATGCTGCAGTACGCGCTGCTGCACCTGTCCGGCTACGACCTGCCGATCGAGGAGCTCAAGCGCTTCCGCCAACTGCACAGCAAGACCGCCGGCCACCCCGAGCGCAGCGAGACCCCGGGGGTGGAGACCACCACCGGTCCACTGGGCCAGGGCTTTGCCAACGCGGTCGGTTTCGCGCTGGCCGAGAAGCTGCTGGCGCAGCGCTACAATCGCCCCGAGCACCAGATCGTCGACCACCGCACCTGGGTGTTCATGGGCGACGGCTGCATGATGGAGGGCGTGTCCCACGAGGCCGCCTCGCTGGCCGGCACCTGGGGCCTGGGCAAGCTGGTGGCGTTCTGGGACAACAACCATATCTCCATCGACGGCAACACCGCCGGCTGGTTCAGCGACAACACCCCGGCCCGGTTCGAGGCCTATAACTGGCACGTGATCCGCGACGTCGACGGCCAGGATGCCGACGCGGTCAAGGCCGCGATCGAGGCGGCGATCGCCGAGAGCGAGAAGCCGACCCTGATCTGCTGCCGCACCACCATCGGCTTCGGTGCGCCGACCAAGGCCGGCAAGGAATCCTCGCATGGCGCCGCGCTGGGCAAGGAAGAGTTGGAAGGCGCGCGCAAGGCGCTGAACTGGCCGTATGCGCCGTTCGAGATCCCGCAGGCGATCTACGACGGCTGGCGCGCCGGCGGTGCGGGTACGCTGCGCCAGGCCGAGTGGGAGCAGGCCTTCGACAAGTACGCCAAGCAGTACCCGGCCGAAGCTGCGGAACTGACCCGCCGCTCGCATGGCGAGCTGCCGGAAGACTTCCTCGCCCAGGCCGACGCCTACATCGCCAAGCAAGCCGCCGAAGGCCAGACCATCGCCTCGCGCAAGGCCTCGCAGATGGCGATCGAGGCGTTCGCGCCGCTGCTGCCTGAACTGGTCGGCGGTTCGGCCGACCTGGCGCATTCCAACCTGACCCTGTGGAAGGCCAGCAAGTCGGTCGCCACGGATGACCCGAACGCCAACTACGTGTACTACGGCGTGCGCGAGTTCGGCATGACCGCCATCGCCAACGGCCTGGCACTGCACGGCGGTTTCATTCCGTTCGACGCCACCTTCCTGGTGTTCAGCGACTACGCGCGCAACGGCGTGCGCATGAGCGCGCTGATCCCGGCGCATGCGATCCACGTCTACACCCACGACTCGATCGGCCTGGGCGAGGACGGCCCGACCCACCAGCCGGTGGAGCATCTGGCGTCGCTGCGCTACATCCCCAACAACGACGTGTGGCGCCCCTGCGACACGGTGGAGTCGGCGGTGAGCTGGAAGGCCGCGATCACCCGCAAGGACGGCCCGAGCTGCCTGGTGTTCAGCCGCCAGAACCTGCCGCACCAGCCGCGCAGCGCCGAGCAGATCAAGTTGATCGAGCGCGGCGGTTACGTGCTGGCCGATGCCGAAGGCGGCACGCCCGACATGATCCTGATCGGTACCGGCTCGGAAGTGGGCCTGGCGGTGGAAGCCAAGCAGGCGCTGGATGCCGCGGGCCTGAAGACCCGCGTGGTGTCGATGCCGTGCACCGACGTGTTCGATCGCCAGGACGCCGCCTACCGCGAGTCGGTGCTGCCGGCGGCGGTGCGCAAGCGCGTGGCGGTGGAAGCGGGCGTCACCGCCTTCTGGCGAGCCTACGTGGGCCTGGACGGCGCGGTGGTGGGCATCGACAGCTTCGGCGCCTCGGCGCCGGCGAACGTGCTGTACAAGCACTTCCAGATCACCGCCGAACACGTGGTGGCGGCGGCGAAGGCGCTGTAAGCCGAGAGCCACGATGGTGACGAAAAAGGCCGGCGCATGCCGGCCTTTTTCTTGCCTGTGCGGGTGTGACGTATGAGGGAAGTGGATCTCGTAGGAGCGGCTCTTGTCCCCTTTTCGGGGATCAGCCGCGACCGCTGTTCCCTGTAACGCCCGTCGCAGCTAAAGCCACTCCTGCCATGACGCTGTCGGCGTTACGTGCATTGGCGAGGTGCTCAACCGCGCTTGCGCGGCTTGCTGCGCGGCGTCGCAGGCTTGCCGGCAGCGCTGCCGGATTTCTGTGGCGTCGCCAATGCGCCCGCCTCCTGCAGTTGCTGCAACCAGGACAGTGCGTCGACGTAGGACAGAAAGTGCTGCAGGTAGCCGGGCGAAAGCGTGCGCATCAACGCCAATGCGCGATGCACCAGCACGCCGGAGTTGAGCGGGCCGGCGTCGGCGGGGGCCGGTTGCAGCGACTGCCGCAATTGGCTGCGGCTGCGCAGTTCTGTCCACAGCCGGCGTGCCTCTTCGACCGCTGGCAACTGTGGTGCGGCGAGGCGCGCTGCGGCGCTTGCTGCTGGCGCGTGCGACGGCGCAGCGGCGTCTGCGTCGATTGCGCCGGTCGCCTTGCACGTCTCGGTGTCGGCATCCTCATGGGCGCCGACGTTGGTGTCCTGGCCGCTGTAGGCGGTGGTCGCCGCAGTCGCAGGCCGGTACTGCGCCAGCAAGGTGCCGAGCGGGCCTGGTTGCGGCGCTCGCATCGCGGCATCAGCGGCATTCTGCGGCGCCATGGCCAATGTCGCGGCGTAAGCGTCGAGCAACGCGGACAGCTTCTGCTCCAGCAGTTCCCGCGCCTTGCCCTGCTGCGCCTCGGTGCGGCGCGCCAGCGCTTCGAGGAAACGGAAGCGCAGCGCGTCCAGCCGCTCGGCATGCTGTGCACGCAAGGCGGCGAGGCGGTCGGCAGCCGGGATCCGATCAGGGTGCATGCGGTGTCGCGGCACGCTTGCGCTTGCGCATGCGCGGCAGCGGTGCCATTTCCACGCGGCGGTTGCTGGCGCGTCCGGCCTCGTCCACGTTCGGCGCCACCGGCTGCTGCGCGCCGAAGGCGGCGGCGAAGACCGCATCGGCGGGGACGCCTGCCTCGATCAGCGCACGGGTCACGGTCAACGCGCGTTCGGCCGACAGTTCCCAGTTGTCGGCGAACTGGCGATTGCTCTCGCGCACCTGGCGATCGTCGGTGAAGCCGCTGACCATCAGGATCTCGTCGCGCGCCTTGAGGTAGCCGGCCAGCGGCGCGGCCAGGCTCTTCAGCAGGTCGCGGCCCTCCGGCTGCAACTGATCGGAGTTCAGGGCGAACAGCACATTGCCGCGGATGCCGATGCGGCCGTCGACCAGGGTCACCCGGCCGGCCGCCAGCGGCGCGGCCAGCGCCTGTTCCAGGGTCTTGCGCTGCTGCGCTTCAAGCTGGCGCTGACGCATTTCCGCATCCAGCTTGTTCGACAGCTGCAGCTGCACGCCGATCACCCCGATCAGGATCAGCACGAAGGCGCCGAGCAGCACCGACATCAGGTCGCCGAACACCGCCCAGACCGGCGCGCCGCTGTCGGCCTCGAGTTCCAGCTCGTCGCTCATGCCGCGTCGGCCTGGTCGGGCGCCTGGCGCGTGGCGAGCTGACGCAATTCCTCGGTGATCTGCTGCTGCGAGAGCATGCTCAGGTCGATCACTTCGCGCGCCTGCGCCACGTAGTAGGCGAGTTGCTCGTCGCTGCGCGCCAGCGACTTGTCCAGGGCCTGCTCGATGCCCTGCAGGCGTTCCAGCAGGGCCATGTTCGACTCGCCGAAGGCCTGTACCGCGCCGGAGAACGCATCGCCCAGGCTGGCCACCTCGGTGGCGCCGGCGACGACCTGCGCGGCGGCGTCGCCGAGCTTGCCGGTCTCGGCCTCGATCCGGTCGGTGAAGCGGCTGCCGACGCGCTCCAGCAGGTCGGCCGAAGTCGCGACCAGGGCGTCCACCGCGCTGCGCTGTTCGGTGGAGGCGTGGTTGACCGCTTCCAGCAAGGTCTGCAGCGTGGCCAGCAGGCGGTTGCGCTCGTCGAGCATGGCGGTGTCGCGGACCATGCTGTCGGAGAGTTTCTGGCGCAGTTCCGCGACCACGTCGGCCGCGGCCTTCGGCGCTTCCGAGGCGACCTGCACCAGCCGTTCGATCTCGGCGATGGTGTCGCGCGCCTGTGCCTGGCTCTGTTCGGACATCGCCGCCGCGGTTTCCTGCAGGGTGCTGCAGATCTCCTGCTGGCGCTGCGCGATGCGCTCGCCGTGCTGTTCCCATTGCGCGCCGAGTGTCGCGGCCATGCCGGCGAAGCTGTCGGTCCAGGCCTGCAGGCGCGCCTGGTCGCGCGCTTCCAGCGCGTCCTGCAGGTCGGCGTGCGCCTGCTGCAGCGTCTCGGCCAGCGCGGCGGCGCGTTGCTCCAGGCTGGCGGCGGCGGCGTCCAGTGCCTGCGCGTTGTGCGCGGCCAACGCCGCGTTGATCTCGCGCTGCTGCGCCAGCGCCGCGCTCCAGGCCTGTTGCGCGGCCTCGACGGTGGCATCCAGGCGGGTGGTCACGGTCTCCAGCGCCTGCGCATGGCGCGTGGCGAGCGTGTCGTTGACGTCGCGCTGCTGCGTCAGCGCCGCGTTCCAGCCCTGTTGTGCGGCCTCGGCGGTGGCGTCCAGGCGCGTCGCCACGGTGTCCAGTGCCTGCGCATGACGCGCGGCGAGCGCGTCGTTGACCTCGCGCTGCTGCGCCAGCGCTGCGCTCCAGGCCTGCTGTGTCGCCTCGGCGGTGGCATCCAGGCGGCTCGCTACCGTGTCCAGTGCCTGCGCATGGCGCGCGGTGAGGTTGTCATTGACCTCACGTTGTTGCGTCAGGGCTTCGCTCCAGGCCTGCCTGGCGTCGTCGCTGGCGCCCTGCAGGCGTGCCGCGGTCGCCTCCACCAGCGTGGTGGCACGTTGCTCCAGGCCGTCGCCGGCGCGTTGCAGCGCGCTGCCGAGTTCCTGCAGCAGCGCGCCATTGATGCGTCGCTGCTCGGCCAGCGCGCTGTCCCAGCGCTGCGTTGCCTGTTCGGCGGCCTGGGCGAAGCCATTGGCCAGGCCGTCCAGCTGCAGCTGCACCGCCTGGCCGACGCTGTCCTGCAGCGCGGCGGTCTCGCGTGCCACGCCGTCGAGCGTGCGTTGCACCACCGGCTCCAGCGCATCGCCGAACGCACGCGCATGCGCGGCCACGCCGGCCTGCAGGGCGTGTTCGACCGCGCCGGCCAGGCGCGTGTAGGCGGCCTCGGTGCGGCTGTGGAAGGCGTCCTGGCCGCTGGCCAGGCGTTCGCCGCTGACCGCGCTGTGCTGTTCCAGCGCCGCCATCATCGTCTGCATGCGCTCGATCAGGCCCGGCATCAGCGTGGCTTGCGCCTGCAGCAGCTTGAACGCCTCGTTGCGCTGGTAGGCCAGCGAATGCGTGCGCAGCGCGGTGGCCGCATGCAGGTCCAGGTGCTGCACCGCCTGCAGACGCTCGCGCCGGCACAGCGCGGCGAGCAGGCCGAGCATCGCCGACGCGGCCACGCCGGCGATGGAGGTGCCGAAGGCGAAGCCCAGGCCCTTCAGCGGCGCCGCCAGCGAGGCGCGGATGGCATTCAGATCGGTGGCGCTGTCCAGCGCCAGGCCGGTGCCGCGCAGCGTCGCCATCATGCCAAGGAAGGTGCCGAGCATGCCCAGCAGCACCAGCAGGCCGACCAGGTACGGGGTCAGCGCCGGCACCGGCAGGGCCGCGCGCTCGCCTTCGATGCGCAGGCGCACCGCGTTGCGCAGGCTCGGGTGCAGCCGTTGCAGCCAGCCGCCCAGGTCGTCGCGCGCGGACTCGGCCTCGCTCAGCGCGGTCTGCAATGTCGCCGTAGCCTGACGGTAGCGGTACAACTCGGCGATGCCGGCCAGGTAGCAGAGGCCGATCAGCGCGGCGAAGCTGGCGCCCAGCGGGTTGGAGCCGAGATAACCGACGCCGATCCAGCAGACCACGGCGAGGCCGGCGAGGAACAGGACGGAATGGAGCAGGGTCTTGGGCATGAGGGTCGAATCAACGGCTGCGAAGCGCGGCGAGCAGCGCTTCGATGGGATGGAAACGGACGTCCAGTTCGGCGCGCAACACGCTGTGCAGGTCCTGGCGGAACAGGTCCAGCCAAGCCGTGTCGGCAGGCGCCGGCGGAACGTCGGTGAGGGAAGGATCGGGGGCGGGCGCCGCGGCGGCGCGCAGGCGCTGGAAATGCGCTTCCAGCAGGTTGGGCACCGTTGCCAGCAGGGTCTGCTCGCGCGGGCTCAGGGTCAGTTCCATCACCGCATCGACCTCGGCCAGCCGCGCCATCTCCGGCGAGAGCGGGACCAGCGCATCGCGCAGCAGGCCGCGCAGGCGCCCGGTGGCGGTGAGCATCGCGCGCTGCAGCGCCAGGTAGCGCTGGCGGAATGGCGCGTAGTCGATCGGTGCGTCGGGATCGTGCTGGCGCTTGCCCACGGGCTTGCCGGTTTCCTTGGCGATGTCCAGAGCGATGCTCTCTTCCAGCGCGGCGCGCACGCGGCCGCATTCGGCCTCCAGCGCCGACGGTTCCGGCGCCTCGGGGGCGTCCTCGGCAGGCTCGGGCAGTTTGCCGTCCAGCGCCCGAGACACCGCCACTGCGCGGTTCCAGTCGATCCATTGGCCGAGCCGGTCGGCCAGCGCGGGGCTGGACGCGGGCATCGGCGCATCGCTCAGGCGCGCCAGCAGGCGAATGAAGGCCGGGCCCGGGACGGGCGCCCGCGGAAGGGCTTTCGCCATGTGAGGGGTCAAAAACCCGCAATTTTACACGCGAATGACATCGGCTGTCCGGAGACGGCCGATGCCGGGCCAGGAGCAAGCGCAAGCGGACTCAATACGCCTGGCGTTTCGCGCGGATGCGCTGCCTCATTTGCACTGAGACTTGTTCATCTTGATCTCTTTCAGATCGGCCGAGGTGTACAGCGCCGTGGGGCGATTCGGGTCGTTCTGCATGCTCTGGTAAAGATTGGCCAGCGCCTGCAAATGGCCGTTTTCGCCACTGCCGAAACTCTGCTGCGCCGATGCCCCGGCGCCATACAGCCCATTGCACAGCAGGGCTTTCCTGAAGATCTTCAGCACTTCCACGCGTGCATAGTAGGTCTGCAGGCGCTGCGCGGCGTCTTGCGGCTGGTGGTTGATCTTCGCGTAGTTGCTGTTGCAACGCGGGCCGAGGTCTGTCGGATAGGCGGCGGCGATGCCTGCGCAACTGGCGACGGTGGCGGGCGGAGCGGCCAGCGCAGCAAAGGGCAGCAGCGTCGACAGCACCAGCAGGAGAACGCAGAGCGATGGGCGCATGTTCATAAAAGGGAATCCTTGGTCGCAATGGGATGGATGGTCGGCTTGCGCGCCATGCAGACATGGTCGGCGCGCAGCCAATGTCGCTGCGCGCTGGCATGTGCGTGATCGGGAAATGTCCCTAGATGCCCCGGCCTTCAGGCCGAGGACGCGCGATGCAGCTTGCGAAGGATTGCCTCACCCCTCGATGCTTCGGCGCCAGGAGTGGCTTCTGAGGGCGGGTCGCGGCGCTGGTGCATCCTGCCCAATGCCTTGCGTGCAGTCTGCACGCAAGGCCTCCGACGCGGCGCGCCGGAGGCACAGGGGGCGTCAGTAGGTGTAGCTCAGCGTGAGCATGTACACGCGCCCGGTTTCCACGTAGGCGCCGTCGGCACCGGGGTCGTAGGCCATGTAGCGGGTGGACTTGCCCTGGGTCTCGTAGAACGTGGCTGAATTGAGCAGGTTCTTGGCGGCGATGCCGACGTCGATGCCGTGCGGCAGGTGATAGGTGGCGGTGAAGTCCAGCGACTTGACCGGCTGCAGGTAGTAGTTGAGCCGGTCGCTGGTCAGGCCGAGCAGTTGCAGGCCGGTGTAGTTGTAGCTCAGGTCGGCGCGCAGGCGGCTGTCGTCGTAGAACAGGTCCAGGTTGTAGATGCGCTCGGGCGCACGCGGCAGCCAGGTCTTTTCGGGCTGGTCGGCGCGCTTGCTGTCGGCGGAACTGTGCTGCAGGGTCAGGTTGGCGGCGATACCGAAGTTGCCCCAGAACCCGGGCAAATCCTGCAGGCGCTTGCTGCCGGCCAGCTCCACGCCGTACAGCTTGGCGGTGCCGCCGTTCTGCGGCATGGTCACCGGCACGCCGTCTTCGAAGGTGGTGCCGGTCGGGACCAGACCGCCGAGCGTGTTGTCGTTGCTGGTCGCCGACTGCGAGGTGTAGATGAAGCCGGTGATGCGCTTGTAGTAGGTCGAGGCGCTGAGCACGCCGCCGTTGCGGTCGTAGAACTCCGCGGACAGGTCGGCGTTGTCGGCCTTGCTCGGCTGCAGGTCGGGATTGGGTTTGGAGATGCCGATGACCTTCTGGGTGGGGTCGACCGTGTACACCGTCTCGCCGGAGATCAGCCCGAACGCCGGGCGGCTGAAGCTGCGCCGCAGCGAGGCGCGGTAGACGGTCAGCTCGTCCGGGCGATAGTTGAGGCTGATGCCCGGTAACACCTCGCCGTAGCTGCGGCCGCTGCCGACGAAGCGGCCGTTGATGCCGTCGCCGTTCGATTGCCACGCGTCAGCGGAATAACGGGTCAGTTCGTAGCGTACGCCGGGCAGCACGGTCACCGCGCCGACATGCAGCGTGGCCATCGCGTAGCCGGCGTAGATCGCCTCGGTGCTGGAGGTGGTGTTGGCGTTGTAGTCGTTGGCGGTATAGATGCCGGCGCCATTGGGATCGTTGACGTACTTGTACGGCACCGCCTGCGCGCGCACCCAGTCGCGGTCGAGGATCTTGAACGGGCCGGCGTAGTGGCCATCGAACGCCGCGTAGGTGAGGCGGCCGGGCAGCGCGCTCAGCGGCGGGCCGCCGGCGTTGGGGAACACGTAGTTGCGGCCGCCGAAGTAGGGGCCGTTGTAGACGAAGTTGCCATCCTTGTGGAAGAACGGGTGATCGTAGGAACCGCGGTCGGCATGGTCGAGCGACAGGCCGGTCTTGACCTCGTCGAGCACGTCGCCGTCCACGCGGTAGCTGATGTCGGCATGCGCGCTGGCGCGGTTGTCGTGGCTGCCGGCATCGTGGCCCTGGGTCTTCCAGAACAGCGCAGAATCCAGGCTGTAGAAGAAGTTCTTCAGGGCCGGCGAACTGGGTTCGATGCTGGGATAGGTGGGATCGCTCAGGTCGAACGCGAAGCTGCCCGGAGTGAAGCCGTACAGGCTCGCGGCGACGTAGTCCGGGCGGCTGCGGGTGCCGCGGCCGAACGATCCGCCGTAGTCGAAGCGCAGGCGATCCAGCGTGGTCTGCCCGCCCAGTTGCAGCGTGGCCAGGGTCTCCTTGATGTCGTGGGTATTGAAGTAGCCGCCACGCACCGCGGTCGGCTGGTTGTTGACAGTTTCCAGGCGTGCGCTGGACTGGTCCTGCTGGCCAGTGACGTTGTAGCTGCCGTAGATGGCGCGGGCGAAGAGGGAGGTGTGGTCGCCCTGCCAGTCGAAGGCGAGATTGCCGCCATAGCGCTCGATCTGGCTGGTGTAGACGCTGTACTTGTAGCGCGCGCTGAGCAGCGGGCCGACGTCGCGCAGATCCACCGCCTTGGCCTGCGCCGGGTCCGCCGGGAAGTACGCGCTGTTGGGCGCCGGCGCCTGCGCCATGTTGTTGTTCTTGCCGTAGTAGGCCGAGGCATAGACGCCGAACGCGTGGTCGTCGCCGAACTTCCAGGCCAGCTCCTGTTGCAGCGTGCCGCCGGTGTGCTTGCCGCCGAGGTCGGAAGCGAGCGCATTGAACTGGCCTTGCGCGGTGGTCTTGCCGTAGAAGTCGCCATCGAAGTCGAACGCGCTGGGCGTGCGCATGTCGATCGCGCCGCCGATCGCGTCGCCCGGCAGGTCCGGGGTCGGCGACTTGGAGACCTTGACCGACTGGATGCCGAACGGCGCCAGCATGTTCAGCGAGATCGCACGCGTGGACGAATCGGTCTCAGGCATGCCGAAGCCGTTGAGGCGGTAGCTGTTGTAGCTGGCGTCCAGGCCGCGGATGCTGACGTAGGCGTTCTCGCCGGTGGTGGCCTGGCCCAGGTGCATGTCGCTGTAGGCCGACAGCCCGGGCAGGTGCGCGACCACGTCGGCGATGCCGGCGGAGGGAATCGCATCGATCTGCTGCTTGCTCATCACGCTGTTGACGCCGTTGGACAGGCGCTGTTCGTCCAATGAGCCCGGCACGGTGGCTTGGGCGGCCTGCACGTTGACCGAGTCCAGGGTGGTGGTGCGCGCGCTGGCGTCAGCGGGGTCGTTGGCGTCGCTGGCGTGCGCGGCCGGCGAGAGCGCAAGCGCGAGGGCGATGGCACAGCACAAGGGGCGGGGGCGATGGAACGGGAGCATGGGGGTGGCTCGTTGGGGGAAACAGCGGTTGCGATCCGAGGTCCAGGCGCGCCGATGCCGGCGCGCGGATCGCCAAGGCCTTCCATTGCGTGCGTCTAGGGGGTGGCCGCGACCCGGCGCGGCACTGGGCGATCAGTGGCGCAGGTCGACGCCTTGGCAGTCGGCGTGCGGACGTTGCGGATTGCAGCGGGCGACGGCGTCGCCGGGAAAGCGCACCACGTAGCCGGAGGTGGCCGGTTCGTGATCGGGGAAGTCGGTGCTGAGCAGTTGCGCGCCGCTGGCGAGCATGGCGTCGCGCCGCGCGGTGTCGTTGTCCTTGGCTTCCTTCAGGTCGGCATCGGTGCGCGTGCGCACCAGGTAGCCGGCCTTCACCAAGTGCGCGATGTCCTCGGCGCTGCCGTCGTTGCGCTCGACGAAGGCGGCATCGTCGGTGCCGGGGTCGGCGTTGGTGAAGCACACGCGGCCACGCAGGGAAGGATGGCCGGCCAGGTAGGCCGGGCCGACCGAACGCTGGTCGAGCAGGAACACCACCTTGCCGCGCGCCGCGGAGAGCGCAGGCCAGCCCTGCGCGAGCACGGCGGCGTTGAGCGTCGGTGCCGTGCCGCGCACCTGGTCCGGGCTGATGTACTCGTTGGCGGCGAACACCGAGCGCAGTTCGGCATCCAGCGCGTCCAGCGCCTTGCCGTCGAACGGTTCCGGCTGCACCGTAGGGAAGGCCGCAGGCACGCTCGACTGCTTGGTTTCCAGCAGGATGAAGATCGGCAGATGCCCGGGATGCCGTTGCGACCACGCCCGCACCTCGCGCAGGCAGGCCAGCAGCGGTTGGCAGGTGCTGCGCTGGTCGAGGTCCTGGATGTGCATGACCTTGAAGCCGGGTCGCTGCATCACACCCGGCGCGGCGATCGGCGGGGCCGGCGGCAGCCCCGCCTTGGCGAGTTGCTCGATCATCGCCGGGTGCGCGTAGCGCCCGCCCTTGGCGTCGGCGTAGATGTCCAGTTCGATCTGGCGCACGCCGTCGTCCAGTTGCTGCGTCAGCGGCGGGTGCCGGTAATCCAGCACAGCGAACGTCGCCGGGTCCAGGCGTTTCCATAGTGCCGCTTCGCTGGGCGCGAAGCCGGCGTGGTAGCTGTTGTGGCTGCCGATGTACTGCAGGTCGTTGAGTCTGGGGTCGGCGAACAGCGCCGACGGCAGCAGCGCCAGCATCGCCAGCAGCACGCGCAGCGTGATGCGATGGGAGAGCGACGACGACATCGGGGCAGAACGGTGGGAATGCATCGCGGCCACGTTTGGTAACGATATCCCGACAGCATCGCCAGCGGAGTTGACGTGTTTCCTGCCAGCGTGTTGCCGAATCGTGTCAGCGTCCCTCATGTGCGGCGATCGTGCGACACGTCGCTTTCGCGCGCGACCGCGGTCACTGTCTCGCGTCGCGGTCCGCGATCGCCGCGCCTGCGTGCTGTGCGTCAGGCCCGTGCGCGTGTCACAGCGGCGTGCGCGTGCGCTGCAGGGCGAACGCCAGCAACGCCGCCTCCAGGCGCTCGCCGATGCTGCGCGGTGCGTCCAGGCCCATGCGCTGCAGGCAGGCGGCATCCGCGGCAGGACGCGCCAGCACCGCGCTGGCCAGCGTCTTCAGCTTGGCGCCGGTGCTGGCGGTGTGTCGCTGTAGCCAGGTCAGGGCGCGCAGCAGGCGCTGCTCGACCTCGGTGAAATCGCTGCCCAACGGATAGTCGGGCAGGGTGCCGTCGCGGCGGAACGGCGCCAGTGCGTCGCGCACCCGCGCGCCGTGGTTGCGCTGCCAGTGCGCTGGCGCGGCGAAGCCGGCGGCCAGCTTGCCGTTGGCCTTCGCCGTCTCCAACAACCCGGGTTGTGCCTGCACATCGGTAATGCCGGCCATCGCCGCGATGCAATCCTCGTCGGTCAGGCCGCGCAGGTCGGCGATGCCGTACTCGTTGACGTAGAGGTCGCGCAGGTGCCGCGGAATGGTGGTGTGGCCGTAGTTCCAGCGCACGTTGGACTGCGCCGCGCCGCCGTCGCTGCGCACGGCACGGAACATCAGCACGCTGCGCGCATCGTCCAGCGCGTGCGCCATGGACACGAAGTTGTACTGGCCGCCGACGCCGGACACCACGCGGCCATCGTCCAGCGCATCGGACACCGCCGCACCGAGCGCTGTGGCCATCATGCAGGAGTTGAAGAAGCGCGCCTCGCGCCGCTGCAGCCGGCGCAGCGTCTCGCCGCCATAGAGCTGGTTGATCTCGCTGATGCGGCGCATGCCGATCGCCGCGCGCGCCTGCGGGTCCATGTCGCGCAGCCAGGCATAGAACTCCGGCGAACCCAGGTAGAACGCGCCTTGCAGGTATTCGCCCTCGCGCTCCAGCCGCTGCAGGTCCTGCGCATCGGCAGTGCCGTCGGCCACGCGCTGCAGCAGCGGCGCGTCGTCGAGCACCTTGCGCCGGATCACCCCGCACTGGACCAGTTGCCGGAAGCCTTCGTTGAGCATCTCGCTGCAGCCGAACAGGCCGACCGCGAACGGCTCCAGGCCGCCGCATTCGCGTACCGCCGGATGCCGCTCCAGTTCCGGGTCCAGCGCCGCCAGCACCTGCCGGTAGCGCGCGTTGTCGGTGTGCCGCAGTACCAGCGCGTGGCATAGCGCATCGGCCAGGGTGCCGATGCCGATCTGCAGGGTGCCGCCGTCGCGCACCAGGGTACTGGCGTAAAGGCCGATGGCGTAATCGGCATCGGCGACCGGCTGCCGCGGCAGCCCGAACAGGCGCGGATATGGCCCCGGCGGCGTCACCACCACGTCGAAGAAGCTCGGCTCCACCGCCGCGCAGCCGCCGATCCACGGCAACTGCGGATCGACTTCGGCCACCAGCAGCGGCCGCGGCAGGCCGCGCCGCTGCACCGCCGCCAGGGTGT
Organism: Xanthomonas sacchari; assembly: GCF_040529065.1. NCBI lineage: Bacteria > Pseudomonadati > Pseudomonadota > Gammaproteobacteria > Lysobacterales > Lysobacteraceae > Xanthomonas > Xanthomonas sacchari. The sequence continues at coordinate 1,405,976 of NZ_CP132343.1, forward strand.
CCTGGGTGATGTCGTTGTTGCACGAGAACGACAGCCGGGTGCCGTCGGGTTCGCGCGCCACCTTCTGCACGATCAGGTTCGGCGCGCGCTGCGCCACCGCGTCGGCGGCATGGGTGTAGTTGAGGCTGGTGTAGCTGCGCTGCGCCTGGGTCGAGCGCAGCAGCGCGCCGGACTGCATGTAGAACTCTTCGACCTGGATGTGCGCCGGCAGCGCATTGCGCTGCATCGCCTGCACGTAGCGCAGGCGCGGGAAGTCCTCGCCGAAATGGCGCTGCACGAACGGCCGCGCGAAACGGCCCTGCATTCCGCCACCGGGCGCCGGCGGATTGAGCGACAGCGCGGTGTAGATCTGCAGCGGCCGCGTCGGATCGTGTTCGATGCGCTCGTACAGCGCGTTGAGCAGGCGATGCGGTTTGCCCAGGCCCAGCGGCGCGCCTACGCGCAGCGGGCCGGCGATGCGCTGCAGGATCAGGTCGGCAGCGGCGTCGAGGTCGTCGAGGTGATCGGTCATCGGCATAGCTTAGAGGGTGCGCCGTGGATTGCGTTGATCGTGGTGCGCGCGGTGCCGCGGCGCACGCGGCGGCCGGCGACGGCCTCCGGGCATGGGGGCATGCCGATCGCCAGCGCATCGGCCGCTGCGCAAAAAAACGCTTGACATGCGTTTTGTTTACGCGCGTAATCATTGAAAATTTACGGACGTAAACGCAATGTCGATCAGCGACGCGGAAGCCGTGGTCATGGAGGTGCTGTGGGAGCGGCACCCGCTCAGCGCCGAGGAGGTGTTCGCCGCCTTGTCCGGCCACGGCGGTTGGGCCGAACCCACGGTCAAGACCCTGCTCAACCGCTTGCTCAACAAGGGCGCGATCCGCGCCGACAAACAAGGCCGCCGCTATCTGTACACGCCCCTGCTGCAGCGCGCGCAGTGGGTGCAGCAACAGAGCGAAGGCCTGCTCGACCGCCTGTTCGGCGGCCGTATCGCGCCGTTGGTGGCGCACTTCAGCGAGCGCGGCAAGCTCAGCGATGCCGATATCGCCGAACTCAAACGACTGATCCAGGAGCTGGACGATGAGCATTGACGGGATCGTGAGGGACCTCGGAAGCACCGCGCTGGTCGTCAGCGTGGTCATCGCGGCGGTGCTGGCGTTGCGCGTGCCGATGCGGCGCGCGTTCGGCGCCGGCATCGCCTACGCGCTATGGATCGCGGTGCCGTTGGCGCTGCTGGCGGCACTGTTGCCCAGCGGCTGGCGTCCAGCGTTGCCGGCGGGCTTGGCGCTGGATATGCCGACGGTGCTGGTCGGCGTGCCGCAGGCAAAGATGTCGGTGGGCGACGGCGTGCACGCGAGCGGTCATGCCGCGGTGGGGCTGCTGTCGTTGTGGCTGGCCGGTGCGCTGGCCTCGGCAGCCGTGCAGTGGCGGCAGCAGCGCCGCTACCGACGCAGCCTGGGCCGCTTGCGCCCGGGGGAGGACGGCGTGCTGGTCGCCGAGCATGCGCTGCATGGGCCGCTGGTGCTGGGTGCGTGGCGGCCGCAGGTGGTGGTGCCGATGGACTTCGCCGCGCGCTATCCGCCGCCGCAGGCGCAACTGGTGCTGGCGCACGAACGCATGCACATCGCCCGCGGCGACACGCGCAGCAATCTGCTGCTCGCCGTGCTGCGCTGCGTGTACTGGTTCAATCCGCTGCTGCACTGGGCCGCCACGCGCTTCCGCCTGGATCAGGAACTGGCCTGCGATGCCGCGGTGCTGGTTCGCCATCCCGGCACGCGCCGGCACTACGCCGAAGCGATGCTGCAGACCCAGTTGGACGCGCTTGCCTTGCCGGTGGGCTGCCATTGGCAGGCGGGCAGCGTCCTGTGCCAGCGCATTGCCTTGCTGCGGCGTCCGGCGGTGCGTGGTTGGCGGCGTCGTCTGGGCCTGGCGGCAGTGACGTTGGCCGCGTTGAGCGGGAGTGCAATGGCACTGGCGTTGCCAACTGGAACAGATGCCACGGGCGTGGCGCGAGAGCTGGTGGCGAGCGAGGTGGATGGCACGTCGGCACGACCGACGCAGAAAGCGTCAGTGGTCGCCGCGCGGACCGGAGCGCGGCCTGCCAAGGTGATCGACATGCCACCTCCGAAATACCCGGATGAAGCGGTGCGTGCGGGCGTCTCCGGCAAGCTGGTCCTGCTGGTCGACGTGGATGCGCACGGGGCGCCGAGCGGCGTGCGCGTGCTGGATCATGGTAGTGGCAGCGCAGTCTTGGATGCTGCCGCGGTTACCGCCGCCTGGAAATGGCGCTTCTCGCCGGCGACTGCGCACGGACGTGCTGTGGCCAGCCGCCTGAAGATTCCGGTCGCGTTCGATGTGGAAATGTATCCCGAGGAGGCGCCGGCTGGCGTCGCCGATGCTGCGAACTACCGCTGGTATCGCCTGGGCGAGGATGCCGTCGGGGAGGTCGAGGGGCTGTGCGACCGCACATTCCCCGGCACCGGCGGCGCCTCGCCGCTGTGCGGCATGGCGCGGACCGTGCGATGAGTGCGCACGGGCGGGCCGGCATGCTGCTGGCACTGGTCCTTTCCGGCTGCGCCAGCCACGTGCCGAAAGACGCGCCGCAACCGACCCAGCGCATCGACTCGGTGGATCAGCGCATGCTGGAAACAGGATTCGGCGCGGCGCCCGGTGCGGCGGCGGTGCAGTCGTATCGGATGCAGCCGCAGGAAGTGTTTCGCATGCCGCAACCACTGCTGGCGCCGACGCCGCAGCTGCCAGCCGAGTTGCCGCGCCGCACGCTGGCCCCGACCACGGTCTGCGTGCGGGTGATCCTGTCCGCACAAGGCACGGTGGAGCGCAGCGCCCTGTTGAACGATCGCCCGGACTGCAGCGCGGGCGCGCAGCCGGAGATGGCCGATCTGCTGCAGGCGGTGCAGGCGACGGTCGCGCAGTGGCGCTTCGTGCCGGCGGCGATCTGCACCTATGCCGATCCGGCGCGGCGGCCGGCGCAGGAGGGGCGCTGCGACGATGCGCAGTCGGTGCAGGAGGTGCCGGTGACGCTGGCCTACGCGTTCACCTTCGAGGTCCGACAGGGCAAGGCCACCGTGCAGTCGGGACGCGTCGGCGGCGCGCGCTGAGCGCCGCGATCGCCACGTGCGGTCTGCCTCGTCCGTTGCCGGAAACTACAGCATCTCCGGCTTGAACAGGCGCCGCCGCGAGATCTCCGCGCCCGACAGCATGAAGCGGCCGTCGCCCCGGTAGTGCAGGGTGCGCGGCCGCTTGGGCGACGCGGCGACGTGCGCCTTGACCACCTCCCATACGAACAGGCCGTGTTTGCCGATCTGGCTGCCGTCGTGCAGGCGGCACTCGAAGCTGGCGTAGCACTCGGCGATCAGCGGCGCCGCCACGTGCGTGGCGGGCACCGCGGTGAGGCCGAAGTGCGCGAACTTGTCCAGGTCCGCGCCGCTGGTATTGCCGATGCCGACCACGGTGTCGACCAGGTCGGCGGTAGGCAGGTTGATCACGCATTGCTTGCTGCGCCGGATCAGCTCGAAGCTGTGGTTGGCGCTGGAGATGCAGCAGGCCAGCAGCGAGGGCGAGAACTCCAGCACCATGTGCCAGCCCAGGGTCATCACGTCGCGCTGCTGCTTCCACGCCGAACTGACCAGCACCACCGGGCCCGGCTCGAGGAAGCGGCGCACGTCCTGGGTGGGGAAGTCGAGCTTGCGGTAGCGGCGCATGCGCAGTCTGCTGTGGTGGGGCCTTCAGTCTCGCCGGCTCCGGTGAACGCGATGTCGGCGTCAGTCCAGCCGATGCACCGCGTCGGCGATGCGCGCCACTTCCTCGGCCTGGTGGCTGACATAGAGCATCGGCAGGCGCACTTCGTCGCGCACGCGCTGCAGGTAGGGGATCAGTTCGCTGCGGCGGTCCGCGTCCAGCGCCGACAACGGCTCGTCGAACAGCAGCAGCGCCGGTTGCGACAGCAGCGCACGGCCGATCGCCACGCGCTGCGCTTCGCCGCCGGAAAGCGTGTCCGGGCGCCGTTCCAGCAGCGCGCCGATGCCGAGCAGCTCGACCACCGCATCGAGTGCAAAGCGCGCCGGCTGGCCGCGGCCGTGGCGGCCGTAGCCGAGGTTGCGGCGCACGTCCATGTGCGGGAACAGGCGCGCGTCCTGGAACACGTAGCCGATGCCGCGGCGATGCGCCGGCAGGTCGATGCCGGCGGCGCTGTCGTACAGCACCCGGCCATCGATGGCGATGTGCCCGCTGCGCGGCGTCAGCACGCCGGCGATGGCGTTGAGCAGGCTGGTCTTGCCGGCGCCGGACGGACCGACCAGGGCGACCACGCGCGCCTGTTCCTCGATGCGCACGTGGCGGGCGAAGCGGCCGCGCTGCAGGTGCAGGTCGATGCTCAGCATCGGCGCCGGCTCCGGGCGCACGTGCGACTCATGCGTCCACCTCCGTGCCGCGCTGGCGGCGGACCAGCCACTCCGAGGCCAGCAGGGCGCCCAGCGAGATCGCCAGTGCTACCGCCGCCAACCGCCAGATGCCGGCTTCGGCACCGGGTACCTGCAGCAGGCTGTAGATCGCCGACGCCAGGGTCTGGGTCTGTCCCGGGATGTTGGAGACGAAGGTGATGGTGGCGCCGAACTCGCCCAGCGCCTTGGCGAAGCCGAGCACGCCGCCGGCGACCACGCCGGGCCACGCCAGCGGCAGGGTGATGGTGAAGAACACCCGCCAGGGGCCGGCGCCGAGCGTGGCGGCGGCCGCTTCCAGGCGGCGGTCGGTGGCTTCCAGGGCCAGGCGGATCGCCCGCACCATCAGCGGAAAGCCCATCACTGCGCTGGCCAACGCCGCGCCGGTCCAGCGGAACGCGAACTGCACGCCGAGATGCTCGAACACCCAGCCGCCGATCGGGCCCTGCAGGCCGAACAGCTGCAACAACGCATAGCCGGTGACGATCGGCGGCATCACCAGCGGCAGGTGCAGCAGCGCGTCCAGCAAGGATTTGCCGAAGAAGCGTCGCCGCGCCAGCAGCCAGCCGCAGGCCACTGCGAACGGCAGGCTGGCCAGCGCCGCGACCAGCGCGACCTTGACGCTCAGCGCGATCGCGGTCAGTTCCTGCGCGGTGAAGTCGAACAATGGCAGGTTCTCAGTGGGCGGGCGAGAAACCGTGGCGACGGAAGATCGCCTGTGCCGGTGGCGTGCCCAGCCAGCGTACGAAATCGGCGGCGCGCTTCGCCTGCGCACTCGCGCGCAGCGGCGCCACCGGATACACGATCGGTGCGTGGCTGTCGGCGGGGAAGGTCGCCACCACCCGCACCTTGGGCTCGGCCTGGGCGTCGGACCCGTAGACGATGCCCAGCGGCGCCTCGCCGCGCGCCACCAGCATCAGCGCGCTGCGCACGCTCTCGCTTTCGGCCAGGCGCGGTTGCACCGCGTCCCACTGGCCCAGCGCCTGCAGCGCGGCGCGCGCGTACTTGCCGGCCGGCACGCTGGCGGTCTGGCCGATCGCCAGGCGCCCCTGCGCACCGAGCGCGGCGAGCAGCGCGCCGGGTTTGCGCAGGTCGACCTGCGCCTTGCTGGTGGCCGGCGCCACCAGCACCAGGGTGTTGCCTAGCAGGTCGCGGCGCAGTGCCGGATCGATCAACTTACGCTGCTGCAGGTAGTCCATCCACTCCTGGTCGGCGGACACGAACACGTCCGCCGGCGCGCCCTGTTCCACCTGCCGGGCCAGCGTGGAGCTGGCGGCGTAGGACACCTGCACGGGGGGGGCGCTGGCGCGCTGGTAGGCGCTGGCGGCCTCGTCCAGCGATTCCTTGAGGCTGGCGGCGGCGAACACGGTCAGCGGCGTCTGCGCCGAGACCGGCGCGATCGCGGTGGCGACGATCAAGGTGCACAGGCACAGCAGGCGGCGCAGCGGTCGGGTCATGGGTCACTCCAGCGGGGGCAGGTAGGCGATGCGGCAGTGCGCGGCGGCGCGCGCGTACGGTCGCGCAGCGCTGTCGCAAACCCGCATCCTAGCGCGCCGGCGGCGCGCTGCCTGCTCACGCCGGCGGCGGCGCCAGGTCGTCGGTGCGGCCGGCCTGGATGTTGGCGCGCACCGACGGCTGCATCAGCCGCGGCTCGGCCAGCGTCGCATCGCGCGCCTGGCGCAGGGCCACGAAGGCCGCTTCGTCGATGCCGTCGCGCACGTGGATGTTGCTGCGGCGTTGTTCGCCGATGCTGGTCTGGCAGGCCACCGCGCGGCCGCCTGCGCCGTAGTCGTGGCACACGAACACGCGCGTCGCCTCCGGCAGCGCGTACAGCCGCTGGATCGAACGGTACAGCGTGGTCGCGTCGCCGCCGGGGAAGTCGCAGCGCGCGGTGCCGCTGTCGGGCATGAACAGCGAATCGCCCGGGAACAGCGCATCGCCGATCAGGTAGGCGACGCTGTCGCCGGTGTGGCCTGGCACGGCGATGACCTGCGCCTGCACACTGCCGATCGCGAAACGCTCGCCATCGGCGAACAGGTGATCGAAGCCGCAGCGCGCCTGCGGGTCCGCGTCCAGGCCGTACTGCGGCGCGAAACGGGCACGCACCTCGCGGATGCCGTCGCCGATCGCCAGCGTCGCCTGCGGCCAGCGTCGCTTGAACCATTGCGCGGCGGAGACATGATCGGCGTGGGCGTGGGTCTCGAGGATCCAGCGCAGGTGCAGTCCGCGCGCGTCCAGGCACGCGGCAAGCGCCTGCGCCGGCGCGTCGTCCAGCGCGCCGGTCTGCGGGTCGTAGCCCACCACCGGGTCGATCACCGCGGCGTCGTTGCCATCCTCGACCACGTAGCTCCAGGTGCCGGAACCAGCATGGTGGAAAGCGTGGACGTGCGGATGCTGGCTCATCGATCGCTCCGGGGGGCGGCAGGTGGCGCGGCGCTGCAGTAGATGCCGTGCAACACCTCAAGGATGCGCTGCACCGGGCCGGGCACCAGCGAATAATAGATGGTCTGACCCTCGCGGCGGGTCTGCACCAGTCCATCCTCGCGCAGCAGCGCCAGGTGTTGCGACAGCGCCGACTGGCTGAGCTCCACGCGCGCGTTGAGCTCGCCGACCGATTGCTCGTGGTCCACCAGCAGGCACAGCAGCAGCAGCCGCTTCTCGTTGCCGAGCGCCTTCAGCAGGCGCGCCGCCTCGCTGGCGTGCGCGCGCATCGCGGCAGGGTCCATGGCGGTTGCGGCGCGGCGCGGCATGGGCTCAGAAATCGACCGGGCCACCGGCCGCGGTCCAGCCCAGGAAGCCGCCGGTCAGCGAGCGCACCGCGGTGTAGCCCAGGTGCTGCAGGCTCAGCGCCGCCAGGGTGGAGCGGCCGCCGCTGGCGCAGTACAGCAGGATCGGCTGGTCGCGTCGGGCCAGCGCCGGATCGGCATCGAGGCGGAATTCGAGGATGCCGCGCGGGATGTTGATGGCGTTGGGCAGGTGGCCCATGGCGAACTCGCCGGGTTCGCGCACGTCGATGATCCATTCGCCGGGCAGGGGCGTGGCGGCGGCATCGGTGTGGACAGGGGGTTCGTGGATCTGCGCGCGTGCGCGGTCGACCAGGGCTTGGGCGGAGGAGGCGGGCATTGGGGGTGCTCGGCGGGAAAGTGCGGCCATCATATCAGTTGACTCTAATATAAGAAAATTCTAATTTATCTAGCGGCCAGCCTGGGGCGGCCGCGCCCGGCCTGCCGCGGCGGAATACCCACCGACGGCGCGGATGCGCCCTTTTTCTGGAGTTCGAGCATGCGTGTGCTTCGTTGGCCGATCCGGGGTGTCTGGCGTGGCGGACGGCTGCGCGGGAGGCTTGCTGCACCTGCCGCTACAGCGGCCCGCGGCAACGGCCGGGCGCCCCTGGCGGGCACGCTCGCGGCGCTGGCGATGCTGGCGCTCGCCGGCTGTCGGCATGACGCCGCCGCGGTCGCGCCGCCGCCGTTGCCGGCGCTGGCGACCGCGCCGGTGGAGCCCGCGGCGATGGCATCGCGCTCCTGGGACGGCGTCGTGACCGCGGTGGAGTACGCCGATCTGAGCGCGCAGACCGGCGGGCGCGTGCGCAGCGTCGCGGTGGACGTGGGCGACCGGGTCGCCGCTGGCCAGGTGCTGCTGCAACTCAGCGCAGTGGAACAGCGCGCCGGCGTGGCCGGTGCGCGGGCGCAAGTGCGTGCCGCGACGGCCAGCGCCGACGAGGCCGAGGCCAGCTATCGCCGCTATGCGTCCCTGGCCGGGGCGCAATACGTGTCGCGCGCGCAACTGGACCAGGCCCGCGCCACCCGCGATGCGGCCATTGCCGCACGCGCTGCCGCCGCCGCGCAACTGGCGCAGGCGCAGCAGCCGGCCGACTACACCGTGGTGCGCGCGCCGTTCGCGGGTGTCATCAGCGCGCGCCAGGTGCAGCCGGGCGAGGCGGTGGCGGCCGGGCAGGCCTTGCTGTCGCTGTACGTGCCCGGCGCGCAGCGCATCGAGGTGCAGGTGCCGCAGTCCGATGCCGACGCCATCCGTGCCGTGCCGCGCGCGCAGGTGCGGTTGGACGATGGGCGCATCCTGCAGATTCCGCAGGTGACGGTGTTCCCCACCGCCGATCCGCGCAGCCACAGCGTGACGGTGCGGGTGCCGTTGCCGCTGCTGCAGCCGGCCCCGGCACCCGGCACCACGGCCAAGGTCGAGGTGCCGCTGGCTGCCGGCGATGCCGCGGAGGCGGCGCCGTTGCGCATTCCGCTGTCGGCGCTGCTGCAACGGGGCGAACTCAGCGCGGCCTATGTGCTGGCCGACGGTCGGCTCAGCCTGCGGCAGCTGCGGATCGGGCAGCGCGGTGCGCAGCGGGTGGAAGTGCTGGCCGGGCTGCGCGCAGGCGAGCGGGTGGCGCGCGATCCGGTCGCTGCGGGACAGGCGCTGGCCGCGCAGCGGCGCGCGCTGGCGGAGCGTTGAGATGGCCACCGGTTTCGGGATGTCCGGCCGCCTGGCGGCATTCTTCCAGGCCAATCCGCTGACGCCGATGCTGGCCCTGCTCGGCCTGTTGCTCGGCCTGGCGGCGGTGGCGATCACGCCGCGCGAGGAAGAGCCGCAGATCGACGTGACCATGGCCAACGTGTTCGTGTCGCTGCCGGGCGCAGATGCGCGCGAGGTCGAACAGCTGCTGAGCACGCCGCTGGAACAGAAGCTCGACGAGATCGAGGGCATCAAGCACGTGTACTCGGTGAGCCGCCCCGGGCAGGCGGTGTTGACCGTCGAATTCCAGGTCGGGGTGCCGCGGCAGACCGCGCTGGTGCGCCTGTACAACCAGGTGTATTCCAATCTGGACGTGCTGCCCACGCAGATGGGCGCCAGCGCGCCGCTGGTCAAGCCCAAGGGCATCGACGACGTGCCGGTGATGAGCGTGACCCTGTGGAGCGACGATCCGCAGCGCAGCGCCGCCGACCTGGGCGCGATCGCGCGCACCCTGGAGACCGACCTCAAGCGTCTGCCGGGCACGCGCGACATCTACAGCATCGGCGCGCCGCCGCGGGTGGTCACGGTGACGCTGGATCCGGCGCGGCTGGCCGCCTACGACCTCACCGTGGCCGACCTCGGCCAGGCGCTGCAGGGGGCGAACGTGGTGCGCCCGCTCGGCGACCGTATCGGCGGCGGCCGTGCGGTGCCGCTCAGTGCCGGGCGGTTCCTGGCCGATGCCGATGCCGTGCGCGAGCTGGTGATCGGCGTGCACGACGGCCGGCCGCTGCAGTTGCGCGATGTGGCACAGATCCAGGCCGGTGCCGACCTGCCCACGGCCTACGTGTGGTACGGCGCGCCACCCACGCGCGGCGGCCCGGCGCAGGGGCGCGCGCCGGCGGTGACCCTGGCCATCGCCAAGAAGTCGGGCAGCGACGCCTCGGCGCTCACCCGCGCGGTGAGCGCGCGCCTGCAGGCCTTGCGCGGCGAACTGCTGCCGCAGGGCGTGCATGCCGAGGTCACCCGCGACTACGGCGCCAGCGCGGCGGCCAAGGCCGCCAAGCTGATCCACAAGCTGGTGTTCGCCACCGCCTCGGTGGTGCTGCTGGTGCTGTTCGCGCTGGGCTGGCGCGAGGCCATCGTGGTCGGCAGCGCGGTGGTGCTGACCCTGGCGCTCACGCTGTTCGCCTCGTGGGCGATGGGCTTCACCCTCAATCGCGTGTCGCTGTTCGCGCTGATCTTCTCCATCGGCATCCTGGTCGACGATGCCATCGTGGTGGTGGAGAACATCCACCGCCATCTGCGCGCCGGCGGCAAGACCTTGCGCGAGGCGATTCCGCCGGCGGTGGACGAAGTCGGCGGCCCGACCATCCTCGCCACCTTCACCGTGATCGCGGCGCTGATGCCGATGGCCTTCGTCAGCGGCCTGATGGGGCCGTACATGCGGCCGATCCCGATCAACGCTTCGGTCGGCATGCTGCTGTCGCTGGCGATCGCGCTGGTGGTGACGCCGTGGCTGGCGCTGAAGCTGCTGAAGCGGCATGTGCCGGCGCACGCCGCGCAGGTAGCGGCGGGGAACGATGCGCCGCCGCGCCTGCAGCGCGTGTTCGGGTACTTGCTGCACCCGTTCCTGGATCCTATCCGCGGCGCGCGCCGGCGTGGCTGGCTGTTCGCCGGCATCGCGGCGCTGCTGCTGGCCGCGGTGGGCCTGGTCGGGCTGCAGTGGGTGGTGCTGAAGATGCTGCCGTTCGACGACAAGTCCGAGCTGCAGATCGTGGTCGACCTGCCCGAAGGCAGCACTGTGCAGGACACCGATGCGTTGCTGGTGGAGTTGGCCGGGGTGCTCGACCGCACGCCCGAGGTGCACGACTACCAGGGCTATGCCGGGACCTCGGCGCCGGTCAACTTCAATGGCCTGGTGCGGCAGTACTTCCTGCGCAGCGGCAACACCGTCGGCGACCTGCAGGTGAATCTGGTCGACAAGCACCAGCGCACGCGCCACAGCCATGCCATCGCCCGCGCGCTGCGGCCGCCGCTGGCGGCGATCGCACGCCGGCATGGCGCGTCGCTGAAGGTGGTGGAGGTGCCGCCGGGGCCGCCGGTGCTGTCACCGTTGGTGGCCGAGGTCTATGGGCCGGACTATCCGCGCAGCCGCCAGCTCGCCCTGGCGCTGGAGCGACGCTTCCTGCGCACGCCGAACGTGGTCGATGTCGACACCAGCGTGGAGAGTGCGGCCACCCGCGAAACGCTGGTGGTCGACCGCGTGCGCGCCGCGCGCCTGGGCGTGAGCCAGGCCTCCATCGCCGATGCCCTGACCACGGCGGTGCAGGGTCTGGACGTCACCTGGCTGCACGATGGCACGTCCAAGGTGGCGCAGCCGGTGCGGCTGCGCCTGCCGGGCGCCGCGCAGGCCGCCAGCGCACGCCTGCTGGCGCTGCGCGTGCGCGGTGGCGATGGGCAACTGGTGCCGCTGTCGGAACTGGTCGCGGTGCAGCGCCTGCCCTGGGACGACAGCATCGCGCACAAGGACCTGCGGCCGGTGGTGTACGTCACCGGCGACGAAGCCGGGCGCCTGGACAGCCCGCTGTACGGCATGTTCGACCTGGTCGGGCAACTACGCGGCCACCGGCTCGATGGGCAGACGCTGCAGCAGTATTTCATCGCACCGCCGACCGACACCGCCGACTTCGCGGTGAAATGGGACGGCGAATGGCAGATCACCTACGAGACCTTCCGCGACATGGGTATCGCCTACGCGGTGGGCCTGTTGCTGATCTATCTGCTGGTGGTGGCGCAGTTCCGCAGCTATCTGCTGCCGCTGGTGATCATGGCGCCGATTCCGCTGACGGTGATCGGGGTGATGCCGGGTCATGCCCTGCTCGGCGCGCAGTTCACCGCGACCAGCATGATCGGCATGATCGCCCTGGCCGGCATCATCGTGCGCAATTCGATCCTGCTGGTTGACTTCATCCGTCATGCCCTGGCGCAGGGACGCAGCGCCGAACAGGCGGTGATCGAGGCCTGTGCGGTGCGTGCACCGCCGATCGTGCTGACCGGCCTGGCGGCGATGCTGGGCGCGCTGTTCATCCTCGACGATCCGATCTTCAACGGCCTGGCGGTGGCGCTGTTGTTCGGCATCCTGGTCAGCACGGCGCTGACCCTGCTGGTCATCCCGTTGCTGTACTACCCGCTGGCACGGCGCGAAGCGGCGGCGTGAGCACGACGCTGCGTCCACACGCCGTTACCGGTGCCGGCGTAGAGTCGGAAATCCCTTTCTGCGAAGTGGAGTTTCCACGATGCCCATCGGCGATCCGATCCGCGTCACCCTGGAGCAGGACACGGACTTCGCGTTCCGCATTCGCTTCGACGAAACCGCGCTGGAGCCCTGGCTGAGCGACGAAACCGCGCCGCTGGGCCAGGAGCGCGGCCCCAATCCCACGCGCATCCTGCTGGCCGGCATCGCCAATTGCCTGGCCGTCAGCCTGCTGTTCGCGATGCGCAAGTACAAGAACGATCCGGCCGGGGTGGTCGCGCACATCACCGCCACGCCGATGCGCAATCCTGAAGGGTTCTGGCGCATTCCGCAGGCCTCGGTGGAACTGCAACTGCCCGGCGCGAATCAGGACTATGCGCAGCTGGAACGGATCCTGGCGCAGTTCGAGCAGTTCTGCGTGGTCACCCAGAGCGTGCGCCAGGGCATCGACGTGCAGGTCACGGTCAAGGACGCGCAAGGCACGGTGTTGCTGGGCGACAAGAGCATCGAGGCCGGCGCATGACCACGCTGCTGCATGTCGCATGCCCGCACTGCACCGCGCTCAACCGGGTGCCGGAGGCGAAACTGGCGGACGCGCCGCAATGCGGACGCTGCCATCGCGGCTTGTTCGACGCCACACCGGTCACGCTGACCGCCGAGACGTTTGCCGCGCACGCCGAGCGCAGCGAGCTGCCGTTGCTGGTGGATGTGTGGGCGCCGTGGTGCGGCCCGTGCCGGACCATGGCCCCGCACTTCGCCGCCGCGGCCGCGCAGCTCGAGCCGCGGCTGCGCCTGGGCAAGCTGGACAGCGACGCGCAGCCGGCGTTGGCCGGGCGCTTCGGCATTCGCAGCATCCCGACGCTGCTTCTGTTGCGCCAGGGCCGCGAACTCGGCCGACACAGCGGCGCCATCGGCACCGCCGAGATCGTGCGCTGGACGCGGGCACAGTTGAATTCTGCGTAATGCTCTCGTAGCAGCGGCTTCAGCCGCGATGGGCTTGCCCAGGAAAGCCCATCGCGGCTGAAGCCGCTCCTACACGGTGCGCCGCGCTTACTTGCCCAGCGCCGCGTTCAAGGTGGCCGCCAGGTCGGCACCGGCCTGGCGCAACTGCGCCTCGGCGACCGGGCGCCAGGTCGCCACGTAATCGGCCGGCAGCGTGGCGCCGGGCGGATAGAAGCCCGGACGCATCATGATCCTGCAGGAGGCCTCGGCCCACGCCGCGGCCGGCGGCGGCAGCGCGCTGCCCGCCGGCGAGGGCGCCGGCAGCGGCTGCTTTTCCAGTTCGGCCAGGTAGGCCTGTTCGTCCAGCCCGCGGCTGCGCAGCAGACCGCTGTCCCACAGCGAGTGCAGATTGCTGCCCTTGCCCTCGAACTGGATCTGCACGGTGTTGGCGCCCTTGTCGCGGGCGTAGCCGGCATGCAGCGGCTGCTGCACGTCGCCGGCGAAATGCACGACGAACTTCAGCGCCTGCGCACGCGCGGCCTGTGGCTGGCTGCGGTCGGCGAGGATCGCGGCCTGGCGGCGCAGCGCCTCGACCGCGCAGTTGCCGTCCGGGCAGTCGCGGGTTTGTTCGTAGTGGCAGTCGTTTTCGGCCAGGTTGACGTAATGCCAGCGCGCGCTGCGCTTGCCCAGGTCGGGATCGTGTTCGCGGAGCTGGTCGGCCCAGTTGGCGACGCCGGCCAGGGTCGGGTCGGGTTCGCCCTGCAGCAGGGTACGGACCTGCGCGCGGGCTTGCGGGGTGAGTTGGGTGTCGGCGAGATCGGCGACCAGGCGGTGGCCCAGCGGGCCCCAGGCGAAGGCGGCGGACGGTGCGGCGGTGAGGGCTGCGGCGAGCGCGGTGCAAACGAAGGGAGAGATTTTCATGCGCCGATTCTAGCCGGCGCCGACGACGCGGCCATGACGCGCATCAGGTCTGTTGCGTTGCCGCTCAGCACGGCGGACGCCGGTACCAGACGGCGTCGCCGAGCGCGCCGAGCCGCGTCCGAGGACACGACCCGGCTGCAGGCTCAGAAATACATCAGATACGCGACGCCGTAGGTGACCGGATCGAGCTTGGCCTTGCCGAGCGTGCTGCCGTCCACCTGCACGTCGCTGCGCATGCCGGTCCAGCGCGCATCCACGCGGATCGCGCTGCGTTCGCCGACCGCGAAATCCACGCCGGCATGCAGCGCCGGACCAATGGTGTCCTTGAACTTCACGTCGTTGGACGCGAACGCGCCCTTGCCGTCGCTGCCGAGGAAAGCGGTGTAGTTGAGGCCGGCGCCGACGAACGGGGAGATGTCGCCGTTGCCGTTGAAGTGGTACTGCAGCGAGATGGTGGGCGAGAGCATCCAGGCGCTGCCGATATCGCCGCCGCGGTCCACGCCGATCTTCTGCTGGCCGACCAGGCCCTGGATCTCCAGGCCCAGGTTGCCGCGGAAGAAGTATTCGTACGTGAACGACACGGCCGGCGCGACGTCGGCGTCGAAGCGCTGATCGCTGCCGCGCAGCGTGCCGTTGGACGACCCCGGCACCATGCCGTGCAAGCCGTAGCTGGTGGTGAAATGGCCGGCCGATTGCGCCGCGGCGGGCAGGGCGATGCTGGCGAGGGCGGCGACGGCGAGGCGACGGAACAGGCGTGGCGGCATGGGGGACCCCGGTGGACGACGAGTGGGCGGATGCGAACCCCGTGTCGGCCCAGCGGGCGCCGATCCACATCCGTGTGGCGCGTAGTCTGCCAGAGAAGCGCCGCGGACGCGCTGCGCGCCGGGGCTGCCGCTTGCGGCATGCCGCGTCGGCCTGGGCCGCCGCGCGCGATGGCGCCGCTGCGACGCGCGGCGCCGACCGTGTGACCGCCGGCGCCGCAGTTCGCAGCGGCGCCGGCGCCCGTCTCAGAACTTCATCACGTAGGCCAGACCGTACGCCAGCGGATCGATGTGCGCAGTGCCCAGGTCGCTGCCGTTGACCTTGACCTTGCTGTCGATGTCGATCCAGCGCAGGTCCACGCGCAGCGCCGACTTCTCGGTGAGTGCGAAATCCACGCCGGCGTGCGCGGCCAGGCCCCAGGAGTCGTCCAGCTTGAGCTTGCTGCCAGCCAGCGCGCCGGTGGTCTTCTCGCTGAAGAAGGTGGTGTAGTTGATACCGGCGCCGACGAACGGCGAGACCTTGCCGGCGCTGTTGAAGTGGTACTGCAGCGACACTACCGGCGGCAGGTGCTTGGTGCTGCCGACCTTGCCCACGCCCTTGACGCTGATGTCGTGCTCGAACGGCAGCGCGGCCAGCACTTCCACGCCCAGATCCTGGTGCACGAAGTACTCGAAGGTCACCGTCGGGCGGATGTTGCTGTCGATGCGCAGCGGCAGGGTGCCGCCGGCCAGCGTGCCGTTGTCGGACTTCGGGTTGACCTGGTGGGCGCCGATGCCGAGGGTCCAGTCGCCTTGCGACTGCGCCAGCGCCGGCAGGGCGCACAGGGACAGGGCGGCCAGGCCGGTGAGCAGGAGGGGGGAGGTGGTGCGCATGGTGGAGTCTCGGTTGGGTGTGGGCGCAGTGTCCGGCGCGCTGCCCCATGCCGCCTTGATCCTGATCAAACCGGCGTGTCCGGCGTGACGCGGCCGGCCTGCTAGAATGGGATTTCCCCTTCCATCCGCCGCGCCAGGCGCGGCCGCAGGAGCTACTGAAATGGCAATCAAGGTCGGCATCAACGGTTTCGGTCGCATCGGGCGCAATGTGCTGCGCTCGGCGGTGCAGAATTTCGGCAGCGACATCGAGATCGTCGCCATCAACGACCTGCTGGAGCCGGATTATCTGGCCTACATGCTGCAGTACGACTCCGTGCACGGCCGCTTCCAGGCGGAGGTGTCGGTCGAGGGCAATCATCTGCTGGTCAACGGCAAGAAGATCCGCCTGACCCAGGAACGCGATCCGGCCGCGCTGAAGTGGGGCGAGGTCGGCGTGGACGTGGTGATCGAGTCCACCGGCCTGTTCCTGACCAAGGACACCGCGCAGAAGCACCTGGACGCCGGCGCCAAGAAGGTGATCCTGTCGGCGCCGTCCAAGGACGACACGCCGATGTTCGTGTACGGCGTCAACGACAGCACCTACGCCGGCCAGGCCATCGTCTCCAACGCCAGCTGCACCACCAACTGCCTGGCGCCGCTGGCCAAGGTGATCAACGACAAGTGGGGCATCAAGCGCGGCCTGATGACCACCGTGCACGCGGCCACCGCCACGCAGAAGACCGTGGACGGCCCGAGCAACAAGGATTGGCGCGGTGGCCGCGGCATCCTGGAGAACATCATTCCGTCCAGCACCGGCGCGGCCAAGGCGGTCGGCGTGGTGATCCCGGAATTGAACAAGAAGCTCACTGGCATGAGCTTCCGCGTGCCGACCTCGGACGTGTCGGTGGTCGACCTGACCGTGGAACTGGAGAAGCCGGCCACCTACGCCGAGATCTGTGCCGAGGTGAAGGCGCAGAGCGAAGGCGCACTGAAGGGCATCCTCGGCTACACCGAGGACAAGGTGGTCGCCACCGATTTCCGCGGCGACGCGCGCACCTCCATCTTCGACGCCGATGCCGGCATCGCTCTGGACGGCACCTTCGTCAAGCTGGTGTCCTGGTACGACAACGAGTGGGGCTACTCCAACAAGTGCCTGGAGATGGTCAAGGTGGTGGCGAAGTAAGCCGCCGCGCGTCGTCCGCCGGTGGCGGGCGACGCGGCCTTGTGCGGCAGCGACCGCTGCAGCCCGCCGCCGTTGGCACGCTGCACACGCCATCGCGAACGTACCCACAAAAAAGGAGCGCCTCGGCGCTCCTTTTTTGTGGCTGTGCTACGAGGGGCTTGCCCGCCGCGACGTCGGCGTGGATGCAACGGGGGAAGTGGCGCGATCCGCGCCGCCGCCATCTGCTCGCCGTTACAGCGCGTCCTTGGAGACGTTGCTTTCGCTCTGCTGGTAATCGGTGACCACGCCCTTGGCGTCGAATTCCACTTCCAGGTCGTAGGACTTGACGTTGCGCGCGCCGACGCCGTGCTCCTGCGCCTCGTTGATCGCCGGGCCGGTGTAGTAACCGGGCAGCATCCGCTTCAGCAGGCCGGTGGCGGTCTTGCGCGCCTTCTCGCCGTGGGATTCGCTGGGGCGATAGCTCCACGACTTCTCGTAGCCGCCTTCCTTTCCGGACGTCCTGGAGACGTAGGTGGGCTCGCCATAGATCGCGCGCACCTGCTCCTTGGTGGTCTTGCCGATCACGATGTTCTTCTTCACCGCATCGGGGGTGTAGAGCTCCGGATTGTCGACCTTTTCGGCCAGGGCGGGAGCAGCGAAGGACGCGGCCAGCATGGCCGAGATCAGCAGGGTGCGAAAGGGTTTCATGGTCATGTCCGTTTACCTGGGAAGTGGCGTCTGCAATCCAGAGGGCACCGGTCGCGTCGAGATGCGTCGGTACGGCTTCAGCGCGGCGCAACGAGCTTAGGCATGGCGAAATGACGTCGTCAATACAGCAGGCCGCGACATTCAGGCAACGACGACGCCCCTGCCGGCAAGGCCGATGGCGGGATCGCGAGCGCGATGCGGCGTGCCGCTGCGTACGCAGCGGATCACGGGGCATGCGTTGCCCCGTGATCCGCTGCCGCTTTTTGGGCATGGCGCCAGTGCGGCGTGGGCGCGCTACAGGGCCTGCAGGATCAGCGAGTGCCAACCGGTGCGGTAGGTTTCGTAGCCGGGCGAGGCGGCATGCCCGATGCAGTGCGGCCGGCCGTCCAGGTCGATCAGCACGGCGCCGCGCGGCTGCTTGAACAAGGCGTCGCGGCCGTCGAAGTCGATCCGGTCCTGCAGCATGCGCCCGGCCGAGTCGGCCAGCACCTGGCCCTGCGCGTCGACGATGCAGACCCGGCTGCGGCCCCATTCGGATTCGGACAGCGGCGTGCGCTGCACGATCGTCTGCGCCAGCGCGTCCCAGCGGAACACGATGCCCAGCACGCCCAGCACGCGGCCATCGATGCGGCCGCCCTCGCGGACCGTGCACGCGTACACCAGGACCCGCTCGCCATCGGCCAGCGCACTGGCGTGCACGCCCTGGAAGCTGAAGTCCTCGCCGCTGCGGGTGCGCATGGCCTGCTCGAACCACGGTTGCGTGGAGACGTCGCTGCCGACCGAGGCGAACTGCCGCGGCCGCCCGTTGGCGCGGATGCGGCCATCGCTGCCGGCCAGGATCAAATCGAAGTAGACCGTGTACGAATCCAGGATCTGGCCCATGCGCCGCGACGCGTAGGCCAGCGCCTCGGCGTCGCTGTCGGTGCGCGCTGCCGCCACGACCGCGGCGTCGGTGGCCCACCAGCGCACGTCGCAACTGCGTTCGTAGAGGTTGCGGTCGATCAGGTCGATGTTGCTCAGGGCCAGTTCGCTGAGCCGCGTGCGGCGCACGTCGTCCTGCAGCTGGCTCAGCGTCTGCCGCATCTCCGCGCTGGTGCGCGCGGCGACCTTGTCCAGGTCCTGGGTGGCCTCGGCCACGCGTCGCGACAGCCCGTCCATTTCCTGCGCGATGACACTGAAGCCGCGTCCGGCGGCACCGATGCGCGCCGATTCGATGCGCGCGTTCATCGAGATCATGTGGGTGGTGCGGTTGATCGCGTCGATGCCCTGCAAGGAGCGGCGCAGTTGGCCGAGCAATTGGTCGGAGAGGCCGACGACGGCGCGGATATGGTCATCGATCCCCGTTTCTGCGGGGTGGGCGGGTAGGTTCATTCATGCTGCCGGTGGGGTGGGAGGGAACAGCAGACGGACGACGCGGTAAGGGGTGTAGCGGCTGTCGATTCATCGACTTGAGGGTGCTGTGAAGACCGTTCGTCGGAACGCCGAGGCTTGCCCTGCCTGGGCTGCGGCCTCGCCTGTGGGCCGATGCCGGTACCGAACTCGTCTACCATCTGCGCCAGGTCCGGCGCCGCCGGACACCTGGTGCGCGTCACAGGCGCCGCGCCACCGCCGTGGAGATGCGAGTCGAATGGAGATGTTGGTCGTGCTGGTGGTGTTGGCGGTGCTGGCGATGCCGGTGCTGTTGATCGTGGCCCTGGTGGGGCAGTCGCGCCTGCGCCAGCGGCTCGCCGCGCTGGAGGCGCAGGTCGCGCGGATGGCGGCCGCCCCGGTGGCGCCTGCGGCGGCCTGGGCCGGTCCTGCCGCCGCGGCCGGGGACACGGAATCCGCCGTCGATGCCGAGACGCAGGCCGAGGACGCGCCGATCGCGGCGTCGTTCGAGCCCGCGCGTCCGCCCCTTGTCGTGGAGGACGCGGGCGCGCCGCCGCCACTGCCGCCGCCCTTGCCGATGCCGCAGCACACCAACGATTTCGCGACGCTGGCTGCCGCGGTCGAGCGCGCCGAGCAACAACAGGCGCAAGTGCAGGCGCGCGCCGCCGCGGCGGCCGCGATCGCCGCCCCGCACCGGCCTGACCCGATCGAGCGGTTGGTGAGCAGGGTCAAGCGCTGGTTCACCGAGGGCAACGTGCCGGTGAAGATCGGCATGCTGGTGCTGCTGGCCGGCGTCGCCGCGCTGCTCAAGTACGCCGGCGACCAGGGTTGGCTGCGCATGCCGATCGAGCTGCGCTATGCCGGCATTGCCGCCGCGTCGCTGGCGGGCCTGGCCTTCGGCTGGCGCCAGCGCATGCGCAAGCGCAGCTTCGCGCTGGCCCTGCAGGGCGGGGCGATCGGCGTGTTGCTGCTGACCGTGTTCGCCGCGTTCAAGCTGTCCGGGCTGATCCCGGCCGGGGCGGCGCTGGCGCTGAGCATCGCCCTGGTCGCGGGCATGTGCGTGCTGGCGGTGGCGCAGGAATCGCGCACCCTGGCGGTGCTGGGCACGCTGGCCGGCTTCCTCGCGCCGCTGTGGCTGTCCACCGGCAGCGGCAACCATGTGGCGCTGTTCTCCTACTACGCGCTGCTCAACGCGGCGGTGTTCGCGATCGCCTGGTACCGGCCGTGGCGGGTGCTGAACCTGCTCGGGTTCGGCTTCACCTTCGGCATCGGCACGCTGTGGGGCGTGCTGCAGTACCGGCCGGAGAAGTTCGCCAGCACCGAGCCGTTCCTGCTGCTGTTCTTCGCCTTCTACCTGCTGATCCCGATCCTGTACGCGCGGCGGCAGGAGGCCGCGCGCAGCGCGCTGATCGACGGCAGCCTGCTGTTCGGCACGCCGCTGATCGCGTTCTCGCTGCAGGCGGGGTTGCTGCGCGGCGAGCGCTTGCCGCTGGCCTTGTGCGCGTTGGCTCTGGCGGCGCTCTATGCGCTGCTGGCCGCCGCGCTGATCCGGCGCGCGCGCTTCGCCCTGCTGGGGCAGGCGTATGCGGTGCTGGCGGTGGGCTTCGCCACGTTGGCGGTGCCGCTGGCCCTGTCGGCGCGGGCCACCGCCAGCGTGTTCGCGCTGGAGGGGGCGGCGCTGGTGTGGCTGGGCCTGCGCCAGCGGCGCTGGCTGCCGCAGCTCAGCGGCGCCGGGTTGCAGATGGCGGCCGCGTTGGGCTTCACCCTGGGCCTGGACGCGGCGGTGCAGGACAGCCAGGCCGTGGCCAATGCCACCTGCATGAGCGCGCTGCTGCTGGCCCTGGCCGGCTTCGCCAGCGCCTGGTGCTATCGCCGTGCGCGCGCCGCCATGCCGGCGCTGGGCTACTACCTGTGGGGGCTGGCCTGGTGGTGCGGGATCGGCGTCGCCGAGATCCTGCGCTTCGTCGACGCCGACGCGCGGCCGGACGTGTTGCTGGCCTGGGCGGCGGTCAGCGGCTGGCTCGCGGCCGAAGCGCAGCGGCGCTGGCCGGCGCCGGCGCTGGCTGCGACCACGCTGGGCGGCCTGGCGCTGGCGTTGCCGCTGGCGGCCTGGCAGGCCGATGCGCACGGGCAGCCGTTCGCCGGGCATGGCGCCTGGGCCTGGGCGCTGTTCGCGGTGCTCGGCGTGCGCAGCCTGCTGTGCCTGCGCGACAGCGGGGGCGGCGTGGCGCGCGCGGCGCAGTTCGTGTGGTGGCTGGTGTGGCCCAGCGTGGTTGGGCTGCTGTGCACCTGGATCGCGCTGCACAGCGACCTCGCCGCCGGCTGGCGCTGGATGCTGTTGCTGGCGCCCTGGTTGCTGGCGACGGCGCTGTCGCTGTGGCGCTGGAACTGGCTGGCGGCGCCGCTGGGCGCGGCCTTCGCGCCGTGCCGCAGCGCGCTGCAGAGCACTTACTTCGGGCTGCTGACGGTGGCTTGGCTGTACAGCCTGGGCCTGCCCGGCAGCAGCGCGCCGTTGCCCTGGGTGCCGCTGCTCAATCCGCTGGAACTGAGCCAGTTGGCGCTGCTGGTCCTGGGCGTACGCTGGACCCGCAGCCCCGAACTGCCGGCGCTGCTACGGCCGTGGCGCACCCATCTGCTGGCCGCTGCCGGCTTCCTGTGGATCACCAGCGTCACCCTGCATGCGGTGCATTACTGGGCGGCGGTGCCGTGGCCCGGCGTGCTCGGCGATGGTGTGGCGCAGACCAGCCTGACCGTGGTCTGGAGCGTGCTGGGCGTGCTCGGCTGGGTGCTGGGCTCGCGCCGCGGCCAGCGCGGCCTGTGGCTGGCCGGCGCGGTGTTGATGGCGGTGGTGCTGGGCAAGCTGTTGCTGGTGGATCGCGGCAATCTCGGCAACGTCGCCGGCATCGCCTCGTTCATCGCGTACGGGCTGTTGTGTACGGTGGTGGGCTATCTGGCGCCGGCACCGCCGCGCGCCGCCGAACCGGCCGAGGAGGCCATCCCATGATCCGACGTGCGCTGTTTCCGTTGTTGCTGGCCGGGTTGCCGCTGTGCGCGTTCGCTGCCAGCCAGCGCGACGACTACGCCCAGCAGTGGCCGCTGACCCTGCAGGACGCCGATGCCGGCGCCTATCGCGTGCAACTCGAAGATGCGGTCTACCGCAGCGCGCAGCGCGCCTCGCTGGGCGACGTGGAGGTGTTCAATGCCGCGGGCGATCCGGTGCCGTCCACGCTGTTCGCCGCCGAGCAGGCCGAGACCGCGCCGCGCCGGCAGCCGTTGCCGTGGTTTCCGTTGCCGGCCGCGCGCGACGGGCGTGCAGCGGACCTGGAGCTGATCGCCGAGCGCGACCGCGACGGCAGCGTGCGCCGCATCCAGACCCGCGTGGCGGGCGGCGGCAGCGACGCAGCGGCTGCCGGCTGGCTGGTCGATGCCAGCGCACTGCACGCGCCACTGCGCGCGCTGTCGCTGCAATGGGCCGCCGCCGCGCAGCCGCAGCAGGCCCGCTACCGCGTCGAGGGCAGCGACGATCTGCGCGACTGGGAGGTGGTGGTGGATGAGGCGACCCTGGTCGACCTCAGCAACCAGGGACACCGCCTGCAGCAGCTGCGCATCCCCATCGGCCGCGAAGTGCGCTATCTGCGCCTGCTGCCGTTGGCCGACGCCAACGCGCCGCCGCTGACCGGGGTGGAAGCCGAGCTGGCGCCGGCACCGGTCGCCGCCAACTGGCATTGGCAGCAACTGGACGCGGCGAGCAGCGATCCCGCGCAGCACAGCTATGCGTTCGTGTCGCCGGGGCGCTATCCGGTGACGCGCATCGACATCGCCTTGCCCGGCAACAACGCCATCGAATGGCGCGTGCAGAGCCGCGACAGCGCCGAGGCGCCTTGGCAGGATCGCGCCGGTCCGTGGCTGGCCTACCAGGTCGGTGGCGGCAGTCGTTCGCCGCCGCAGGCGCTGACCGCGCCGGTGCGCGACCGCTACTGGCGGCTGCTGGCGGCGCAGGATCCGGGCCGGCAGCGGCCGGCGCTGCGCCTGGGTTACCAGCCGGAGACGCTGGTGTTCCTGGCGCAGGGTGCGCCGCCGTATGCGCTGGCCGCCGGCAGTGCGCGCACCCAGCGTGCGCCGGCGCCGCTGGCCGCCGCATTGCAGGCCCTGCATGCCCAGCGCGGGCTGCAATGGACGCCGGCCACCGCCAGCCTCGGCGCAGCGCAACCCTTGGCGGGCGCCGCGGCGTTGCAGGCACCGCCACCGCCGCGCGACTGGAAGACCTGGCTGCTGTGGGCGCTGCTGATCGGCGGCGCGCTGCTGGTGGTCGGTTTCGCGCTGAGCCTGCTGCGCAAACCCGCCGCCGCCGACGGCGCGGGCTGACCCGCAGGACGGCGATCGCGCGCACGCTGCGCCGTGCGCGCGTCAATGCACCGATTTGCCGCTGTGCGGCCGACGCCGGACAATGGGGGTTTCGCCGTTGCGGCGATCGGCCGGCGCTCCTGCACCCGACGTTACGATGCCGACGCCGACACTGCACCGATGGCGCGGTTTTCCCTTTGCAACCCCACGAAAGCGAGCACTTACATGTCCATCCTGCGAATGACCGATCTCGATCTGTCCGGCAAGCGCGTGCTGATCCGGCAAGACCTGAATGTGCCGATCGACAATGGCCTGATCACCTCCGAACAGCGCATCCTGGCCTCGGTGCCGACGCTCAAGCACGCGCTGGAACAGGGCGCGGCGGTGATGGTGACCTCGCATCTGGGCCGGCCCAAGGAAGGCGTGTGGACCCAGGAGGATTCGCTGGAGCCGGTGGCCGTCCGACTGGCCGCGCTGCTCGGCGTGGACGTGCCGCTGATCCGCGACTGGGTGGATGGCGTGGACGTACAGACGGGGCAGATCGTGCTGCTGGAGAACTGCCGCATGAACGTCGGCGAGGGCAAGGACGACGAGGCGCTGGCGAAGAAGTACGCGGCGCTGTGCGACGTGTTCGTGATGGACGCCTTCGGCACCGCGCACCGCGCGCAGGCCTCCACCCATGGCGTGATCAAGTTCGCGCCGGTCGCCGCCGGCGGCCCGCTGCTGATGGCGGAGCTGGACGCGCTGGCCAAGGCGCTGGAACAGCCGGCCAAGCCGCTGCTGGCGATCGTCGCCGGCAGCAAGGTCTCGACCAAGCTTGAACTGCTGTCCAACCTGGTGGACAAGGTCGACCAGCTGATCGTCGGCGGCGGCATCGCCAACACCTTCATTGCCGCGGCCGGGCACGCGGTGGGCAAGTCGCTGTGCGAACCGGACCTGCTGGACACCGCGCGCAAGATCGTCGCCGACGCCAACGCGCGCGGCGCGGCGATCCCGCTGCCCAGCGACGTGGTGGTGGCCAAGCAGTTCATGCCCGACGCCGAGGCCACGGTGAAGGCGGTCACCGACGTCGCCGACGACGATCTCATCCTGGACATCGGCCCGCAGACCGCCGCGCACTACGCCGAGCTGATCGCCAAGGCCGGCACCGTGGTCTGGAACGGCCCGGTCGGCGTGTTCGAGTTCGACGCCTTCGGCAAGGGCACCGAGACCCTGGCGCGTGCGATCGCCGCATCGTCGGCGTTCTCCATCGCCGGCGGCGGCGACACCCTGGCCGCGGTCGACAAGTACGGCATCGCCGAGCAGGTCAGCTACATCTCCACCGGCGGCGGCGCGTTCCTGGAGTTCCTGGAGGGCAAGACCCTGCCGGCGGTGGCCGCGCTGCAGGCGCGCGGCGCGTGAGCGCCGCCGACGTCCTGTTCTTCGACCTGGACGGCACGCTGGTCGATTCGGAGGCCGGCATCGTCGGCAGCCTGCGCCATGCCTTCGCCGAACTGGGCCAGCCGCTGCCGACGCCGGCGCAGTTGCGCGCCTGGATCGGCCCGCCGCTGCGCGACAGCTTCCAGCAGCACTTCGGCGGGGATGCGGTGTTGGTGGAGCAGGCCTTGACGCTGTACCGCAGCCGCTACGACAGCCACGGCTGGCGCGAGCACACGGTGTTCCCGGACATCGGTGCGGCGGTGGAAACGATCGCCGCGGCCGGCCACCGCCTGGCGGTGGTGACCTCGAAGAACGAGCGCTTCGCGCGGCGCATCGTCGAGCAGCTGCCGTTCGGCGCTCGCTTCGAGGAGATCGTCGGCGCCAGCGACGACGGCGCGCGCCGGGCCAAGCCGGACCTGATCGCCGAGGCGCTGCGGCGGCTCGCCGTCGTGCCGGCGCACTGCCGCATGATCGGCGACCGGCGCATGGACATCGACGGTGCGCGCCACCACGGCATGCGCAGCATCGGCGTGCTGTGGGGCTTCGGCGATGCCGAGGAACTGCGTCAGGCCGGCGCCGATGTGCTGGCGCAGACGCCGGTGCAACTGCCGGCGCTGGTTGCAGCCTGAGCCGCCTGAATGGGCACGTGCGCCGGTGCGTCCGGCGCACATGGCCCTGGCCACGCACGGCGCGTGGCCTGATGTCATCTCATCTGTGGCGCCCGCGGGCCGGCGCCGGTTGGCGCGACATGACCACATACTGTCCCGCATTGTCCGCTCCCTATGCCGGACCGCGCGTGCGTCTATGCCGAAATGCCATGCTGTGTGAGGGGCGCGTGTGCTAGCTTTGAGCGCTTTTTCCAAGGATGCCATCATGATCGAACGTCAGCGCCGCACCAAGATTCTCGCCACCCTCGGTCCTGCCACCGACCCGCCGGGCGTGCTCGAGGATCTGTTCCGCGCCGGCGTCAACGTGGTGCGGTTGAACTTCAGCCACGGCGATCCGTCGGGCCAGGCCAAGCGCGCCGCCGAAGTGCGTGCCGCCGCGGCCCGCGTCGGTGCCGAGATCGGCATCCTCGCCGACCTGCCGGGCCCGAAGATCCGCATCGAGCGCTTCGCCCAGGGCAAGGTCTCGCTCAAGCTCGGCGACCGCTTCGACCTGATCGCCGACCCCAATGCCGCGCCGGGCGACGCCAGCCAGGTCGGCGTCAGCTACCTGGGCCTGCCGCAGGACGTGGCCCCGGGCGACGTGCTGCTGCTGGACGACGGCCTGATGCAGCTGAAGGTCGTCGAAGTGCAGGGCGAACGCATCGTCACCAGCGTGCTCAACGACGGCGTGCTGTCCGATCGCAAGGGGCTCAACAAGCAGGGCGGCGGCCTGTCGCTGGGCGCGCTGACCGAGCGCGACAAGGAACTGATCGGCATCGTCGCCAAGATCGGCGTCGACTTCATCGCGGTGTCGTTCTGCCGCAACGCCGAGGACATGAACGAGGCGCGGCGCATCGCCCGCGCGCACGGCTGCGACGCGGCGCTGGTGTCCAAGATCGAGCGTACCGAGGCGATCGAGAACCTGAGCGAGATCGTCGAGGCCTCGGACGTGGTGATGGTCGCGCGCGGCGACCTGGGCGTGGAGATCGGCGACGCCGAGTTGCCGGGCCTGCAGAAGAAGATCATCAAGGAATCGCTGGCGCAGAACAAAGTGGTGATCACCGCCACGCAGATGCTGCAGTCGATGGTGGAAAGCCCGATCCCGACCCGCGCCGAAGTGCTGGACGTGGCCAACTCGGTGATCGACGGCACCGATGCGGTGATGCTGTCGGCCGAGAGCGCCGCCGGCGCCTATCCGATCCGCGCGGTCGAGGCGATGGCGCGCATCTGCCTGGGTGCCGAGCGCCAGTTCGAAACCGAAACCGACTTCGGCATGGCGCCGCGCAACCTCGAGCGCGCCGACCAGGCCATCGCCATGGCCACGATGTTCCTGTCCCAGCACGTGGGCGTGCGCGCCATCGTGGCGATGACCGAATCCGGCGGCACCCCGCGCTACCTGTCGCGTTTCCGCGCCAAGGCGCCGATCTTCGCGGTGACCCGCCACGACGGCGCGCGCCGGCACATGGCGATGATGCGCGACGTGTTCCCGATCAACTTCGACAGCCGCGGCCTGACCCCGCGCGAGGCCGCGCGCGGCGCGATCCGCGTGCTGGTCGAGGCCGGCCTGCTGGCGCCGGGCGACCGCGTGGTGTTCACCAGCGGCGAGCACATGGAAACCCACGGCGCGACCAACACCCTGCGCCTGCTCGAGGTCGGCCCGGACGGCCGCGCCAGCGGCCTGGGCGAACTCTGAAGGACTCGGCGTGGCGGCTTCGGCCGCCGCGCCGTCGGCAACATTTGTTCGATCGCGCATGGAACGGCGCGGCGCCCCCCGTTCCCTGATCGTGCGACACCCCCATGACGTCCCCAAGCGCGCACGCCGAACTCGGGCTGGACCTGCCTGAACGCCCCGGCACGCATTGCCTTGAACACCTGATCCAGGCCTCGGCCACGCGCGAGCTGGTGGTCACCGAAGACATCCGTGATCGCCGCGGCATCCTGCTGGTCGCCAAGGGCCAGCGCATCAACGCCGGCCTGCGCGAGCGCCTGATCGCGCGGCGCCTGCTGCGTCCGCTCGAATCCTCGCTGGCGTTCTGCGAGGAGCTGCGCCCGAGCGAGGTGCAACTGGCCGCGCAGCGCGAACTGGACGAACACCCGCACCTGCGGCAGTTGCTGGGCGAGCAGGCGCAGCCGGTGATGGCCATGCTGGCCCGCGCCCGCACGCTGGGCGCGCCCGGTACCTTGCTGACCACGCTTGGCCAGACCCGGCCGGCCGCGTTCTCGCATGCGGTGCGGGTGGCGATGCTGGTGGCCTGGCTGGCGGCGCTGCTGTCGCGCTCGGACGCAGCGATGCGCGAGGCCGCGGAAGTCGGCCTGCTGCACGATCTCGGCGAGATGTACGTGGATCCGGCGGTGCTGGAACTGCCGGAGGCGCAGCAGGACTTCGCGCAGTGGCGCATGCACTGCGTGCACCCGGTGATCAGCGCCGCGCTGCTCGGCGAATCCGGCGTGTATTCGGCGCAGCAGGCCGCCGCTGCGCGCGAGCATCACGAGCGCATCGACGGTTCCGGCTACCCGGTCGGTGCGTCGGTACTCTCGCCCCTGGGCCGGTTGATCTCCTGCGCCGAAGCGCTGGATGGCTTGTTCGAACGCGAGCGGGGCCATGCGCAGGCGCTGGCGCGGATGCGCATCGCGCTGCGCGTGGTGCCCGGGCAGTTCCCGCGCGAGGTGGTCGACCTGCTGAGCGAGCGCCTGCGCGACTGCGCGCCGGAGCCGGCGTCGACGCATGATCCGCAGCACCTGCGCGAAGTGGTGGCGGCCTTGCTCGACGGCCTGGAGCGGGCGCGCGACGAAGCCCTGCGCCTGCAGCGCGGCGGCGACCTGCGCGAGGACGAGCGCGCGGCCCTGCAGCATCTGCTGCTGTTGATCGTGGGCTACATCATGGCCATCCACGATTCCGGCGCCGGCAAGATGGTCGAGCAACTGCCGTGGCTTATCGCCGCGCCGGAGGCGGCCGAGGAGGTCGATCGCGTCTGTTGCGAATTGCGTTGGCAGTTGCCGGGGTTGCGCCGCCATGCCGCGTTGCTGGCGCACCGCCGCGCGCGCAGCGCTGAGGACTGGCAGCCGTTGCTCGATGCGCTCGCCATCGCACTGCCGGCCGCGCAGGGCGCGCCCGTGCAGGCGACGGCCGCGGACGCAGCACCGCTGAAGACAGCGCAGGGCGATGCGCATGTGCAGTGTGACGCGATGACGGATGCGCTTGCCTGAAGTGCCGTGAACATGCGCGGTCTACGCCTGTAACCGCTTGCAATGCCGGCGGTAACGGAATGCATGCAGGCCGGCCCGGTATACTGGGGGTTCCCCCGTTGCAGCCATCAGGAACCGTATGAGCATCGAACAGCTTGCCGAAACCGCACAGGCAATGGTCGCCCCGGGCAAGGGCATCATCGCGATCGACGAATCCACCAGCACCATCGCCAAGCGCTTCGCCGGCGTGGGCATCGAGAATGTCGAAGAGAACCGCCGTGCCTACCGCGAGCTGCTGCTGACCACGCCGAAGCTGAGCGACCACATCTCCGGCGCGATCCTGTACGACGAGACCATCCGCCAGAAGACCAAGGACGGCGTGCCGTTCGCCAAGTACATGGCCGAGCACGGCATCATCCCCGGCATCAAGGTCGACAAGGGCACGCATCCGCTGGCCGGCATGCCGGGCGAACTGATCACCGAAGGCCTGGATGGCCTGCGCGCGCGCCTGGAGGAGTACTACAAGCTCGGCGCACGCTTCGCCAAGTGGCGTGCGGTCATCACCATCGGCGAGGACATCCCCTCCGGCGTGTGCATCGAGACCAACGCGCATGCGCTGGCTCGTTACGCGGCGCTGTGCCAGGAGCAGGGCCTGGTGCCGATGGTGGAGCCGGAAGTGCTGATGGACGGCGACCACGACATCGAGACCTGCTACGAGGTCACCGAAGCCACGCTGCGTTCGTTGTTCGGCGCGCTGTACGAGCAGAACGTGGTCCTGGAAGGCACCATCCTCAAGGCCTCGATGGTCATCGCCGGCAAGGACTGCGACGAGCAGGCCAGCGTCGAGGAAGTGGCCGAGTCCACCGTGATGTGCCTCAAGAGCACCGTGCCGGCGATCCTGCCGGGCATCGTGTTCCTGTCCGGCGGCCAGACCGACGAGCAGTCCACCGCGCACCTCAACGCGATGAACCAGCTCGGCAACCTGCCGTGGCCGCTGAGCTTCTCCTACGGCCGCGCCATGCAGCAGGCCGCGCTGAAGCTGTGGGCGCAGGACATGAAGGGCAATTTCGCCAAGGCGCAGCAGGTGGTGTACGAGCGCGCCAAGGAAAACGGCCTGGCCGCGCTGGGCAAGTGGCAGGGCTGATCGCCCCCGCAACGCCTACGAAGAACGCCGGCATCGCCGGCGTTTTTCGTTTCGGGGCTCGGCGACTTGCGGGAGCCGGCAGTGGCGCTTGCGCATCGGTGACCAGGCCGCGCCGCACCGCGGCCCTCAGGGGGCGATCGCCGCCGGCGCGTGGAAGCGATAGCCGCTGTTGCGCAAGGTCTTCACCGGCAACGGGCGTCCGCTGATCTCCTCCACGCGGCGCCGCAAGCGGTACATCTGCGTGTCCAGCCGCCGCCGGTCGTACTCGAGGAAGTTCACCCCCAGCGCGTCGGCGATCTCGCGGTGGCCCACGCTCTCGCCGGCATGGCGCATCAGGCACGCCAGCACCAGCAGATCCTGGCGCGACAGCGGCACCGGCGGTGCGTTGGGCACGTTCAGGCGGGCGGCGGCCAGTTCCAGCACCCAGCGCGCCGCCGGTGGCGGCAGCGCCAGGCGGCGGCCGAGCGCGGCCAGGGTTGCGGCCAACTCGTCCAGGTCGATGCCCTTGCCCAGATAGTGATCCGCGCCGAACTCCAGCCCGGCGATGCGATCGCTGGCGGTATTGCGCGCGCTGAACACCACGATGCCCAGCCGATGACCGGCGCGGCGCAGCTCGCGGATCAACTCCAGGCCGCTGCCATCGGGAAGGCCCACGTCGATGACGGCCATGGTGTGGCGCGCCGGGTCGAATCGTTGCCGGAAGCCGGCGATGCTGTCCACGCAGACGGCGATATAGCCCAGATCCTGCAGGAACTCGCCGAGTTCCTCGCACAGCACCGGCTCGTCCTCGAGCAGGATCACTTCGGACATGGCGGCGAGTCCTCGCGCAGTGCGGTTTGCTGTAACGTCATCGGCTGGCAACGGTGCGGTATGGCGAATGATGGCGCAATGGTGGCGCTGGCTGGTGAGCGCATGGCTCGTGGCGGCAATGGGCGTGTGCGTGGCCGCCGAGCCGGCGCCATCCCCGGCCGCGGCGCTGCCGCTGACTTCCGCGCACCACGATGCGAGCGGATACCTGCAGCGCCTGGACGATCCGCACGGCCGACTCGACGCCACGCAGGCCGCCGCGGCGGGCGGCTGGACGCGGCTGCCCGCCGGCCTCAACGCGGGATTCGCCGACGGTGCCGTGTGGCTGCGTCTGCCTGTTCATGTCGAAAGTGTACCGCCGGGCGGTTGGATGCTGCGATTGAGCAACGCCTTGCTCGATGACGTGCAGGCCTATGTGCGTCCGGCCGGCGGCGCTTGGCGGGCGCTCGGGGAGAGCGGCGAGCGCCTGCCGCGACGCGACTGGCCGGTGGATTACCGCAGCCCGGTCTTCCAGTTTGCGCCCACGCATGCGGGCGATTACGAGGTGCTGCTGCGGTTGCGCAGCAAGAACGCGCTGGTCACCCGTCTGGACGTATGGCAACGGCTGCCGTTCGACAACCAGTCGCGGCGCGAAGGACTGCAGTTCGGCCTGTATTTCGGCTTCTACCTGCTGCTGCTGTGCCTGCACGTGCTGTTCTGGCTCGCCACGCGCGCGCGCATGAGTGGCCTGTTCGTGGCCTATCTTGGCGGCTGCGTGCTCAACGAGGCGCTGTCGATCGGCCTGGTGCAGCAGGTCACCGGCATGCCGATGGCGTGGAGCGACACGCTGCTGGGCATTAGCATCGCCTGCAGTCTGCCGGTGGGATTCCAGATCGCCTGCCGGCAACTGAACCTGCGCGCCTTTCATCCGCAACTGGTGCGCTGGGGCACGTGCGCGCTGTGGGCGGTCGCGCTTGCCGGCGCGGTGGCCGTGCTCGCCGGCCATTACGCCTGGGGCATGCAACCGGTGCAGGCGCTGGGCCTGCTGGAGATCCTGCTGCTGGCGGGGCTGGGGCTGCACCTGCTGTGGCGCCGCTATCGGCCGGCGTGGTTCTTCGTGCTCGCGTTCTTTCCGTTCTACCTCGGGGTGATGCTGGGCTTCCTGCGCAACCTCGGCTTCGTCCCGGTCAATGCCTGGACCCAGTACGCCACCACGTTCGGCACCATGCTGCACATGACGCTGCTGAGCGTGTTCCTCATCGGCCGTTACGAGCGGCAGCGCCGGTTGCGCGAACGGCGGCACGCCGATGCCGCGGTGAAGCTGGCGCGCAGGCACGGCCAGGCGCTGGAGCACGAAGTGACGCTGCGCACCGCCGAGTTGCGCAACGAGATCAACCGGCGGCAGGCGCTGGAGGACGACTTGCGCGCCTTGCTGCAGACCGAACGCCAGGTCGCGCAGGACCAGCGCGATTTCGTGGCGATGGTGTCGCACGAGTTCCGCACGCCCCTGGCGGTGATCATGACCTCGGCGCAGCAGCTGGCGCGCAAGCTGGATGCGCCGCCGGAACGCAACCGCGCGCGCTGCGGCAACATCCGCGATGCCGCGCAACGGCTGCTGGCGCTAGTGGACGAGTATCTCGCCGACGACCGCATGGGCGAGGCGGCATCGGAACTGCGGCTGCGGCCGTGTGCGCTGCGCACGCTGCTGGAGGAGTTGTGCCGGGATTTTCCGCCGCAGCGCGTGGTCTGCGAGATCCTCACCGACGACGACGGCCTGCTCACCGATGCCGGGCTGTTGCGCGTGGCATTGCGCAACCTGATCGCCAACGCCGACCGCCATTGCCCCAAGGACATGGCCATCCGCGTGCGCGTGCGCAGCAGTGGCGAAGGCCTGCGGCTGGAGGTCGCCAACCCGGGCGAAGGCATTGCGCCCGCCGAACAGGCGCGGCTGTTCCAGAAGTACTACCGCGGCGAGAACGCGCAGGATGCGCCGGGCGCGGGGCTCGGCCTGTATCTGGTCCGGCGGATCGCGGAGCGGCTTGGCGGCTCGGTGCAGCTGGTCACGCAGGCGCCGGACGAATCGGTCTGCTTCGTGTTGCTGCTGCCGCGTCGTCCGGATGGACAGCGCGCGTTGCCGCGGTTGCCGCCGCCGAGCGACGGCTGATCGTGTGCGGGCGCGCATCTGGATGCGCGGTTTGCGCCAACAGCAAAAGCGATCGGGCGCGGCTGCGCCCGGTCCCGGTCGTGGAGCGCCTGGCGCGGCGCTTTGGTCGGCGAGGGCGGTGAGGAAGGCAGTGCGGTGAGGAAGGCAGCGCGGTGACCTGACGACACCGCCGCGCGGTGCCGTCAGGTGGTTCCCGGTTACTGCCGGATGATGCAGCTGTCCGCGGAGGCGTCGGACGCCCCCGGGCTGCAGGCGACGGCCGGGGCGCGAATGCCGCCGTCGACGATCAGGATCGAGTCGGTGGCGGCCGTCACCGTACCGCTGCTGCCGGTGCGTGCCGCGGCGGCCAGCTCCCGCGCCGTTTCGTCGGCCTGTTGCGGACTCGTCTCCGGCGTGCTGCCGGCATCGCTGGTCACGGTGGCGGCGGCGACCGAGGTGTTGATCGCCTGCACCGTCGTGGTGGGCAACTGGATGCCGCCGCCATCGCCGCTGCCGGCGACCACGTTCAACAGGCCATCGACATAGGTGATGGCGTAGTTGGACAGCCCCGCACCGGTGGCGCCGGAGGCGGTGATGGCGTAGTTGCCGACCGCCGCGCCGCTGCCGGCGCCGTCGCTGTTCAGGGCGACGCCGGAAACGGTGTCGCTGTTGAGCAGGCCGGAGACGCGGTAGCCGGTCAGGGTGGCGGTACTGCCGACGGTCTTGCTGGCGTCGCTGGCGACGATGCGCAGCGTGGCCGGATCGACGCGCAGGCTGCCATCGACGTAGGTGATGACGTAGTTGGACAGCCCTGCGCCGCTGGCGCCGGAGGCGGTGATGGCGTAGTTGCCCACCGCGGCGCCTGCAGCGGCGCCCGCACTGCCCAGAGCCACGCCGGAGACGGTGTCGCCATTGAGCAGGCCGGCGACGCTGTAGCCGCTGAGGGTGGCGGTGCCGCCGTAGGTCTTGCTGGCGTCGGTGGCGACGATGCGCAGGGTGGCCGGATCGACACGCAGGCTGCCGTCGACGTAGGTGATGACGTAGTTGGACAGCCCTGCGCCGGTGGCGCCGGAGGCGGTGATGGCGTAGTTGCCCACCGCGGCACCGGCGCCGGCGCCCGCACTGCCCAGCGCTACGCCGGAGACGGTGTCGCCATTGAGCAGGCCGGCGACGCTGTAGCCGCTGAGGGTGGCGGCGCCGCCGTAGGTCTTGCTGGCGTCGCTGGCGACGATGCGCAGGGTGGCCGGATCGACGCGCAGGCTGCCGTCGACATAGGTGATGACGTAGTTGGACAGCCCTGCGCCGGTGGCGCCGGAGGCGGTAATGGCGTAGTTGCCCACCGCGGCGCCGCTGCCCGCGCCCGCGCTGCTCAGCGCGACGCCGGACACCGTGTCGTTGCCGAACAGGCCCGCGACGCTGTAGCCGCTGAGGTTGGCGGTGTTGCCGTAGGTCTTGGAGCCCGAGGTCGCCGTTACCGTCAGCGTCGCCGGGGTGATGGCGATGCCGCCGGAGACCACGTAGCTGATGTCGTAGCCCTGCTGCACGGACGCCAGGCCACCGATCTGCAGCGTGCCGTTGCCGGTGGTGTAGCTGCCGACGCCATTGTCTGCGGTCGCGTAGCGCAGCGACGATCCGAACAGCAGGCTGGGGTCGAAGGCGCTGCCGACCGTGTAGGACGCGAGCGTGCCGCTGACGCCGTTGCCGTCGTAGGTCTTGTCGAGGCCGGAGACGCTGCCGCTGATCGTCAGCGGGGTCAGGAAGCTGCGCAGCAGCGGCGTGCCCATGTGTTCGTACAGGCGCCAGGTCAGGCCGGTACCGCCGCGGTCGTCGATCGCCCAGCCGGCATCGGTGAAGGTGGAGAGCGTGTTCAGCGCGCTCCACGACCTGCCGCCGCTGATCGCGTCGATGGTGCCGACGCTGTTGCCTGCCGTGTTCAGACCCACGTTACGCGGATTGCCGCCGATGTCGGTGGCGAAGAAACTGGCGACGATGCTGCCGTTGGAATTGGAGCCGACCAGGCCACCGACCGCGCCAGTGCCGGAAACGTTGCCGGTGGCGTAGGAGTTGCGCACGGTGTTGTTGTAGTTGACGCCGACCAGTCCGCCGACATACGCCGTGCCGGTGGCATCGCCGCTGGCATAGGTGTTGGCGATGGTGCCGTTGTCGTTGTAGCCGGCCAGCCCGGCGACATACATGCTGCCGGAGACGTTGCCGGTGGCGTAGGCATTGCCGATGCTGCCGCCGTCGTTGTAGCCCATCAGCCCGCCGAGGTAGTTGCTGCCGTACACGGCGCCGGTGGCATAGGACGCGCCGACGTTGCCTCTGTCGCTGTAGCCGACCAGGCCGCCGACGAAGCTGCCGCCGGACACGGTGCCGGTGGCATGGGTCGAGGCGAGGCTGCCGTGGTCCAGGGTCCCGACCAGGCCGCCGATCTCGGACGAGGTGCCGATCACCCCGCCGGTCGCATAGGCCGTGTCGATCGCGGCGGAACTGCGTCCGACCAGGCCGCCGATGCTCTGGGTTCCCGATACGTTGCCGCTGGCATACGCGTTCTGGATGCTGCCGGCGCCGGCCATGCCGACCAGGCCGCCAGCGCTCGAGGTGGTCGCGGTGACATTGCCGGTGGCGTGGACGTTCTGCAGGGTGCTCTGGATGGCATTGCCGATCAGTCCGCCGACGTTGTTGCCAGTGGTCGTGCTGGTGCTGCTGACGTTGCCGGTGGCGAAGGCGTTGGTATAGCTGCCCTGGTAGTCGTTGCCGACCAGGCCGCCGACGCTGCTGCCGCCGGAGACCGTGCTCGACGAGGACGAGGCGCCGATCGTGCCGTTGGCGTTGCTGCCGACCAGTCCGCCGACATAGTTGCCGCTGTAGGCGCCGCCGCTGCCGACCACGCTGCC
Source organism: Xanthomonas sacchari (assembly GCF_040529065.1). NCBI lineage: Bacteria > Pseudomonadati > Pseudomonadota > Gammaproteobacteria > Lysobacterales > Lysobacteraceae > Xanthomonas > Xanthomonas sacchari. The sequence continues at coordinate 1,441,412 of NZ_CP132343.1, forward strand.
GCTGGTCTGCACGCCGGCGATCGTCCCGGCGTTGTTGTAGCCGGCCAGGCCGCCGATGAAGTTGCCGGTGCCGCTCATGCTGCCGTTGACGCGGATGCCGCTGAGGGTGCCGGCATTGAAGCCGGCGATGCCGCCCACGTAGGCGGTACCGGTGACAGTGGCGCCGGTCAGGGCGAGATTGCCGATCTGGCTGGCGGCGCCGGTATTGCCGAACAGGCCGACGTAGGACGCGCCGCTGCGGGCGATGGTGAGCCCGGAGATCGTGCGGTTCGCGCCGTTGAGGCTGCCGGTGAAGGCGTTGCTGCTGTCGCCGACCGGGCTGAAGCCGGCGCTGCTCCACATGCCGCTGGCGTTGCTGCCGGCGGTCTGGCTGGCATCGATGTCGGCGGACAGGCTGTAGCTGGCCGCCATGTTGTACGCCATCAGCTGCAACTGGTGTGCGTTGCCGATGGTGGTGCTGTATTCGCTCGCCAGGAACGGGCGCGTCTGCCCCTCGATCATGATCCAGGCCGGGCTGCCGACGCCATCGCTGGCGACGTAGACGTTGCTGGTACCGGCGAGCAGCGTCCAGGTGCCGAGATTGCCGTAGGTGGTGTGGCTGTAACGGTTGCCGCTGCCGAAGCTGGTCAGGTTGGTGGCGCTGCCGCCGCCGCCGCTGCTGATGGCATTGGCCTGGCCGGTACTGCCGACGTCCCACGACGCATTGGTGACGCTGCCCGCATTGGAGCCGATCAACCCACCGACATTGTTGGTGCCGCTGACCGCGCCAGTGGCGTAGCTGTTGCTGACGCTGGCGGAGGTGACGGCTGCGCTGCCTGGATTGTTGACGCCCACCAGTCCGCCGACCGAGGTCGGTGCGGTGACGCTGCCGGTGGCGTAGGTATTGGCGATGGTGCTCTGGTAGTTCATGCCGACCAGCCCGCCGACCATGGAGCTGGTGCCGATGACGCTGCCGCTGGCATAGCTGTTCTTGATCGTGCCGGCGTTCTGGTTGGTTCCGACCAGCCCGCCGACATAATTGGTGCCGCTCACGTTGCTGGTGGAATACGTGTTGGTGAGGCTGCCGCCGTCGTTGTAGCCGACCAGGCCGCCGGTGTTGGAGGAACTGCCGGTCACGCTGCCGGTGCTGTGGGTGTTGCGGATCGTGCCGCTGACGTTGTTGCCTGCCACGCCGCCGACGGCGCTTTGCCCGTTGACGCTGCCGGCGAACGCGCTGCCGTCGATCAAGCCCAGATTGTAGCCGGCCAATCCGCCGACGCCGCCGGAGCTTCCGGTCACGCTGCCATCGACGGTGACGTTCTTAATCGCGCCCTGGCCGTAGCCGACCAGGCCGCCGACGTAGTAGCCGCCGGAGATGGAGACATTGCCCAGGTGCAGGTCGCGGATGACGCTGTTGCTGCTGGTGGTGCCGAACAGGCCGACGTAGCCGCTGGCGCCGGAGATGGTCAGGTTGTTGATGCTGTGGCCCAGGCCGGCCAGCTTGCTCTGGAAGGAGGAGACCAGGGCGCTGCTGCGGGTGACGCCGGCCAGGTCGATGTCCTGGGCCAGCGCGTAGGCGCCGGGGCTGTTGAAGTAGGTGGCCGCGTCGGCCAGCGAGTGGATCAGCGTGTACGCCTGGCCGTTGATGGCCAGGCTGGCGTGCGCGCCGCCGAGCGAGACCGGGGTGTTGACGTAGTAGTCGCCGGAGCCGCCGACGGTGCCGTTGTCGGTATAGCCGCCGTAGTTCAGCACCAGGCCGGCGTTGGCGCCGGTCGCGGTGATGGGCGCATTGAGATAGATGCTGTGGTACGCGTCCAGGGTCAGCGTGGAGTTGCCGTTCCAGCCGATCGCCGCATTGACGTTGATGTCGCCGGCGCCGCTGCTCACGTTGCCCGGACCGCTGGCGTTGGTGATGGAGGCGATCAGGGTGACGTTGGTGCCGCCGTTCAACGCGCCGCTGATGGTGCTGGCCGCCGCGCTGTCCACGGTCAGGTCTTCCGGGTCGACCAGCCAGGTGCCGGCGCTGCCGGGGCCGGCGCCCTTGGCGCCGACGGCGATACCGGAGAAGTCGACGGTGTGGCCGCTGGTTTCGAGCAGGCCGCCGTTGCCGCTGCCGGCCGCGTCGGCATGCAGCGCGCCGTGCACCGCGGTGTGGCCGTCGGACCAGACCACGATCGAGCCGCCGTTGCCCTGGCCGGTCGCGCTGGCGTCGAGCATCGCACCGCTGGCGACGGTGGCCGCGCTGGCATGTTGCAACTGTTCGCCGCCCTGGTAGCCGCCGCCGATGCGGATACTGCCGCCGGCGCCGGTGCCGCTGGCATCGATGCGGCCAGCGACGTTTACCGCGCCATCGGCCAGCAGCTGCACGCTGCCGCCCTGCGTACCGGAGACATCGATGCGACCGCTGCTGGCCACGTCGCCGCCGCTGCCGACCAGACGCACGCTGCCGCCGGACGTGTCGATGCCGGTGGCTTCGAGCGTGCCGGTATTGTTGACCAGCAGCTGCGACAACCCGGTGCTGCCGGCCTGCAGCAGGATCTGCCCGCCGTTGGCGCGCAGGGTGCCGCTGTTCTCCACCGCCGCCGCGGCGCCGTCCACCGACTGGCTGGCGGCCGCGACCATCTGCATGCCGATCGCGCCGGCCGCGTCCATGGTCACCTTGACCTGGTCGGCCGAGAGCAGGCGAATGGCGCCGCCGTCGGCGGTGATGCTGCCGCGGTTGGCGACATGGTTGCCGACCAGGTTCACCGAGCCGCCGTTGCCGGCGTTGATGCTGCCCTGGTTGACCACGCTGGCGGCGCCATGGTCGCCGCGCGCGAGCAGGTAGCCGTGGTCATCGTCGCCGGCCAGGCCCAGCGAACTGGCGACCAGGCCGCCGACGTTCACCTGCGCGTGGTTGCCGAACAGGATGCCGGCGGAGTTGATCAGGAACACGTTGCCGTTGGCGCGCAGGCTGCCGTCGATGACGCTGACGCCGCGGCTGGCATCGATCAGGTTGAGCGCCACCGCCGAACTGGAGGGCTGCAGGAACACCACGCTGGCGTCCTTGCCGACGTTGAAGCTGTTCCAGTTCAGCACCGCCTTGGCGGCGTTCTGGTCGATCTGCAGCGTGCCGCCGTTCTGCGACACGGTGGCGCCGGTGGCGCTGGACAGCGACGGCACGCCGCTGGCGTAGGCCGGTGCAGCCAGTGCACAGGCCAGGGCGAAGGGCAGCAGTGGCGCGGCCAGGCGGGCGGCGCCGCTCGCGCCGGTGGCGCCAGCATGGCCGGTGGCGACTTCGGAGGCGACCTGGAGCACGCCGAGGTGGCGATTGAAGACGAGGCGGTAGATGCGGTTCATGGGGATCCCCAGGTCAGAAGGTCAGGCCGAAGCGGGCCCAGTAGCGCACATCCTTGCCGTCGCCCGGCTTGGTGGTGCCGGTGGGCTTGGCCGCGGCCAGATCGAACGAGAGCCCGTGCCAGTCGGGCAGCCGGAAGCTGAGGCCGACGCCGGCTCCCTCGAAGGTGGTGACGCTGTCGTAGACCGCGCGGTTGGCGCCGTTCGGGTAGACCCGGCCGTAGTCGTAGAACACGCTGGCGGTCAGCAACTGGCCCCAGGCGCGGCCGCCGAACGGCGAGGCGGCGCTGGCGAAGCCCGGTGCGTCCACCTGGTACTCCAGGCCGGAGTCGAAGCCGCGGTCGCCGAGCGCGGCGCCGAGCGGGAAGGCGCGCACGCTGGTCGGTCCGCCCAGCGAGAACTGTTCCAGCGGGGTCAGGGTGTCGTCGCTGTACTGGCCGTTGACGCGCAGCTGCAGACGCTGCGTGGCGGTCAGCCCCTGCAGCCGGGTGTAGCTCAGGCGCGCGACGGTGAAGTGGCGGTCGTGGCGGGCGTACAGGTAATCGGTCTGCGGCGAATCGTCGTCGAGCGCGCCGCGCACGCTGAGCTGCAGCAGGTCGATGGCGTGGAGCCGGCGGTCGTCGTGGCGCACGCTGGTGCCGAGTTCGGCCACGTCGAATTTCTGCTTGGACAACAGCACGCCCAGGCCCTGCAGGCGCGAGCTTTCCTTGACCAGGTGCAGCCAGCTCTGCACGCGCCAGGCATCGGAATTGACGAACTTCCAGTCCAGGCCCAGCGCGCTCTGCTGGGTCGGGCCCTGGATGTCGAGCGCGGCGAACGCGCCGTTGTCGAGGTTGACCACGCTGCGCGTGTACGACGCGCTGGCGCTGAGGCCGTCGACGCCGGCGATCGGCACCTGGTAGGCGAGACTGCCCTGCCAGGTATTGGCCGGATCCAGCGCATAGGCGTAGCTGGCGGACAGGTGGTCGCCCAGGCCCAGCGGGTTGTTCCAGTCCACACCCACCTGGGCGCGGTAGCGGCCGATGCTCGGGGTGCCGTAGTTGCTGGCGCCGACGCTGACCTGCAGCGGCCGTTCCTCGCGCGCCTGGATCACCACGTCGGTCTCGCCGGGGTTGGCGCCGGGCTTGAGCACGGAGGTGGCGGAAACGCCCGGCAGGTCGCGGGCATACAGCAGCGCCGACTGCAGATCTTGCTGGCGCAGGATCTGGCCCTGCAGGGCCAGGGCAGGGCTGGCGATCAGGCGGTCGTCGTAGCGGCGCGCGCCCTCGACGGTGATCTTGCCGATCCGGCCTTCGACCACGCGGATCTCGACCACCTGGTCCGGCCCCAGGGTCTGCACCGGCAGATACGCGCGGGCGACCAGGAAGCCGGCGTCGCGATAGGCCTGGGTCAGCGTGTCGGCGATCTGCTGCAGCTGCGCGAAGCTGAGCCGGGCCGGTAGCGTGCCGCCGCCGAGCGCGCGCAGGCGGGCGTCGGCCAGGGCCTGCAGGCGCGCCGGGTCGATCCGCTCGCGCGGATGCGCGCCGACGCCGGTTACCCGGATCGCCTGCACCGCGATCGGCGCCGCCGCGTTGGTGGTGATGCCGGCGGCCGGGGCGGCCTCTTGGGCAAGTGCCGTCGCGCAGGTCAGGGTCAAGGCCAGGCCGGCGGCCCACGGGAGCGCAAACAGCGCATTCGCCAGCGTGCTTGGGCGCGGGCGGCAGGAGATCGTCATGATGTTAAGGCGGCGTTAGGATTGAGGCTCGCGCACTGTAGCCTTCCCGCCGCGGGTCAATCTGAGCAAATCTGAGCGCGCAATCACTCTTTGCAGCGTCCCCCGACACGGTGTCGGGGAAACACCGACACCCCGCAGCGCCCCGCAACGTCAATCAGTGAGCAGATACCCGGGATCCGAGGCAGCCTACGCCCGGTGTAGGCCAAATGCCCATGTCTGGCGTGGTGGTGCCAGCGGACGGTCGCTCAGGCGGCGGTGGCGCACTGCGCGTCGCGCAGCGCCTGCCGATACGCCTTGGCGGTGGCGTCGTTGTAGGCCACCAGGATGATCCGCTTCGGCACCGCGTGCGCGCGCTGCCAGGCGTCGGTCTCGGCGACCGCGATGCGCGCGGCCTGATGCAGCGGGTAGCCGTAGACGCCGCAGCTGATCGCCGGGAACGCCACCGAGTGCAGGCCCATCTGTTCGGCCAGGCGCAGCGTGCGCCAGTAGCAGTTGGCGAGCAGGGCCGGTTCGTTGTGGGCGCCGTCGCGCCACACCGGCCCGACGGTATGCAGCACATGCCGCGCCTTGAGCCGATGGCCCGCGGTGGCGCGCACCTCGCCGACCGGACAGCGCACGCCCGGCTTGAGTTCCGGCAGGCGCCGGCATTCTTCCAGCAATTCCGGGCCGGCGGCACGGTGGATGGCGCCGTCCACGCCGCCACCACCGAGCAGGGACTCGTTGGCGGCGTTGACGATCGCGTCCACGTCGAGCTGGGTGATGTCGCCTTGCCAGATTTCGATCTTCATGCGCCGATCTTTAGGGGAGCCGAATGATGGATGCGTGAGGGTGTTTCCACCGCCGCCGCGCGCTGCCACGGCCGCTTAACCGGCCAGCGGCAAGACTGACGCGCCTCCATCTCAGCACCTGCGACATGAACCCGAACCCGCCGCCGCCACAGGTCGCCGAGGCCCTCGCCCAGGGCCAGATCATCAAGGCGATCAAGCTGCTGCGCGCGCACAGCGGCATGGACCTGCGCAGTGCGAAGGAGCAGGTCGATGCCTGGCTGCTGGCCGGCGCGGCGCGCTCGGTGACGGAGTTGCTCGACCGCCACGCGTCCACTGCCGCGGCAGGCGCGATACCGGCAACGTCGGCCCCGGCGCAAACGCCGACCGAGGAACGGCGCCTGCCACCGGCGGCGGAACTGGCGCTGCTTCGCGGCGAGCGGCGCAAGGCGGCCAAGCTGGTGTTCGAGCAGTATCCGGACATGTCGCTGCGCGAGGCGCTGGAGATGGTGCAGCGGCATCTGCGCTCGGCACCGACGCTGGGCACCGCCTCGACCGTGGTCGCCGGCGACCGCGGCGGCGCCTGGCGTTGGGTGCTGCTGGCGCTGCTGCTGGCCGCGGCGGCGGCCTGGTGGCTGGCACGCTGAGGCGTGCCGCCCGGGCCGGTGGCTACAGCCAGCGCGCGACCTGCGTGCAGTAGCGCGCATAGGCGCTGCCGAAGCGCTCGCGCAGGCGCGCTTCCTCGTAGGGGATCACCACCCACTGCAAGGCCAGCAACGGCAAGGGCAGCAACAGCGCCGACCACGGCCAGCCGATCTGCACGCTCAGGCCGAGGTAGCTCAGGGTCAGGCTGACGTACATCGGGTTGCGGGTCAGCCGGTACGGGCCGTGGCAGACCAGGTGCGAGGGCGCGCGCTCGGGCAGCAGGGTGGTGCGGTCGCGTGCGAACAGCACGAAGCACCAGCACGCCAGCAGCAGGCCGGCGAGCGCGACCACACCGCCGCCCAGTTGCAGCCAGGCCAGTGCGGCGCCCTGCGGCAGCGGGAGCGGCAGCGCGTGCTGCAGGCTGGCGCCGAGCAGCAGCGCCAGCAGGAAGTGCGCCGGGGAGGTCGTGCGGACCAGCAACGGCACGCGCGCCTGTGCGCGCGCAGGCGCTTGCTCGGTTCGGTCGGTTCGTTCGTGCATGCGGTCCTTGCCTGGTTCGGTTACGGCCGCGCAAGTTTACGCGGCTGCCCCCGGCGGACGCGCGCGAGCGCGTCACGAATGGGCACGGGCGCGACCCGGCAGCGCCTCGTCGTGCGTGGCAGTGCGCGCAAACCCGATTACCCTAGCGCCCGCGCGGCACGTCGCCGGCGCTTGCGTTTCGACGTGTCGCGTCGTTCCGCGTCGATCGCGCCCGACGCGCCGGTCGTTTCCCTTTCCGCCACCCACTGTCCCGCCTCATGCCAATCGCTTCCGCCAGCACCGCCACCATCCCGCGTCGCCGGGTCATCCTCGAGGACGACATCGACGGCTTCACCCCTGCGCAGCTGCTGTTGCTGCAATCGCCGGAGGTCGAGGTGCTCGGCATCTCGGTGGTCAGCGGCAACATCTGGCGCGACGAGGCGCTGGCGCATACGCGCCGTCTGCTGGAAATCGCCGGGCGCGGCGAGGTGCCGGTGCTGCCCGGCCCGGTGTTCCCGCTGCTCAACAGCGAACTGGCCACCGAGCGCTGGGAGGCGCTGTACGGCAAGTTGCTGTGGAAGGGCGCGTGGACCCGGCAATGGGTCGAGCACGACACCGTGCAGAGCGCGCCGCGCTACCACGCGCACGACGTGGTCCCGGACCTGCCGCTGGGCAATCCCACGGTGGTGCAGGCGGCCAGCGAGCCGGCGGCGCTGTTCATGATCCGCAAGGTGCGCGAGTTCCCCGGCGAGGTCAGCATCGTCGCCACCGGGCCGTTGACCAACCTGGCCCTGGCGCAGCGGCTCGACCCCGAGTTCGCAAGCCTGGCCAAGGAACTGGTGTACATGGGCGGCAGCCTCAATCCGCGGCAGCGCCGCGACAGCGTGTCGGCGGCGCAGTTCGCGCGCGAGTTCGTCAATTCGCCGCGGCGCGAGTTCAACATCCGCTGGGATCCGGAGGCAGCCAGCATCGTGATGCGTGCGCCGTGGCGGCGCATGGTGATGGTGCCGGTGGATCCGTCCACCGCCACCGAACTGACCCCGCAGCTGCTGGCGCGGATGAGCGCGGCCGACACGCCGATCGGCCACGCGCTGCGCCGGCGCGAGCCGGGCTTCCCGATGTGGGACGAACTGGCCACCGCGGTGTGGCTGCGCCCGGAACTGGCCACGGTCAGCGAGACCCTGTACGTGGACACCAACACCGAGTTCGGCGCCGGCTACGGCGACATCCTGTCGTGGGCGCCGGGCTACCAGCCGGGCCTGGGCGAACAGGCGCAGCAGGTGGTGCGCGAGGTCGACGTGGACGCGATCGAACAGTTGCTGGTGGAGCGCCTGACCGCGCCGCAGCCGCCGGCGCTGGGCGCGCCGCTGCCTGCGTAGGGCGGGCCATCGGCCCACGGCCGGTCGGGCGCTGCGCTGCGTGACGCTGGCGCCGTCCGCGCCAGGCCGAAGGGTGACGGACGCGTCGCTGGAGGACATGCCCGCTGCTCGGGCGGGTTGCGCGAACCGCGCGTTGCAGGCGACGCTGGCGATCGACAGCGTGCACCGTTCCCCCTCCATCGAGACGAGCTCATGCAGATCCCAGCGACCTGGCAGGCCGGTATCCAGCGCAACGCCGAGCTGCTGCGCGGCTACGCGCACCTGCTGCAGGACTTCGCGGCGCCGCCGCCACCGCCAGCGTCGCAGGAGGGCGGGGTCGTCGCGCCAATGGTGGCGGCCACGCGCGCCGACGGCAGCGCCGCACGGCGACACGCGCAGCAGGCGCTAGCGCAGATCGACCGCGGCAATGCGCAGTTGTGCGCGGTGACGCGGCCGCTGCCGGCGCGCGCCGAGGCCGATGCGGCGCGCGTGCAGGCGGCATTGGCCGGTGGCGGCGACGGCGGTGCGCTGGCCGGGGTGCCGTTCGTGGTCAAGGACCTGTTCGATGTCGCCGGCTTGGCGACCACCGCCGGCGCCGCGCTGCGCGCCGACGCGGCGCCGGCCACGTGCGATGCGGCGGTGCTGCGGCGCCTGACCGAGGCCGGCGCAGTGCTGGTCGGCACCGCCAACATGGACGAGTTCGCCTACGGCTTCGCCACGGTCAACGCGCACTACGGCACCACCACCAATCCGCACGATCCGCAGCGTCTGGCCGGCGGTTCCTCCGGCGGCTCGGCGGCGGCGGTGGCGGCGCGCTGGGTGCCGTTCGCGCTGGGCTCGGACACCAACGGCTCGATCCGTGTGCCGGCGGCGCTGTGCGGCATCTACGGCCTGCGCCCGAGCCATGGCAGCCTGGCGATGGACGGCGTGTTCCCGTTCGTCGAGGCCTTCGACGTGGTCGGGCCGTTCGCGACCACGGTCGCCGACCTGCGTGTGGTGTACGAGGCCATGCGTGGGCAGCCGCTGCCGTCGCGGGACGCCGTCGGCTTGCGCGTGGCGCGCCTGGACGGCTGGTTCCGACGCAATCTCGATCCGGAACTGGACGCCGGCCTGGCCGCGCTGCACGACGCGCTGGGCGGCAACGCCTGGCGCGAACTGCCGCAGGCCGAACGCGCCCGCGCGGCGGCGTTCGTGATGACCGCGGCCGAGGGCGGCTATCGCCATCGCCAGGCGCTGGCCGCGCATGGCGACCGCTTCGATCCGGCCACGCGCGATCGCCTGCTCGCCGGGCTGCAACTGCCGGCCGCGGCCATCGCCGATGCGCAGCGCTTCGGCGCCTGGTTCGCCGAGGCGATGCAGCGCCTGTGGGACGAGGTCGACGTGCTGCTGGCGCCGGCCACGCCGTGCGCGGCACCGCGCATCGACCAGGAGACGATCCAGATCGACGGCGCGGCGGTGTCGGCGCGCGCCAATCTCGGCGTGTTCACCCAGCCGCTGGGCCTGGCGCGTTGCCCGGTGCTGGCCGCACCGCTGTACCGCCCGGGGCAGTTGCCGCTGGGCGTGCAACTGATCGCTGCGCCAGGGCGCGAGGACCGCCTGTTCGCGCTCGCCGCGCAACTGGAACGCGCCGGCCTGATCGGCGCGACCCCGCCGTCGCTGGAGCCGCGCTGATGCTGCACACCCTGCGGTCGCGGCGCGGCATGGTGGTCGCCCCGCATCATCTCGCCGCGCAGGCCGGGCGCGACGTGCTGCGCGACGGCGGCACCGCGGTGGAGGCGGCGGTGGCGACCGCAGCCTGCCTGGCGGTGGTCTATCCGCACATGACCGGCATCGGCGGCGACGGCTTCTGGCTGATCGCCGAACCGGACGGCCGCGTGCATGCGATCGACGCCTGCGGCCGCGCCGCGCAGGGCGCCACGCTGCAGCACTATGCCGGGCAGGCGGCGATTCCATGGCGCGGTCCGGGCGCGGCCAACACCGTCGCCGGCACCGTGTCCGGCTGGGCGCTGGCCCTGCGCCAGAGCGAGGCGCGGCTGCCGCTGGCGCGCCTGCTCGACGACGCCATCCAGCATGCCGCGGCCGGCGTGCCGGTCACCCTCGGCGGCAGTGCCGTCGCCGCGACCAAAGGCGCCGAACTGCGCGCCCAGCCCGGTGCCTACGCGGCGATCTTCGAGGCCGCCGGGCGGCCGCTGCGCGAGGGCGAACTGCTGCGCCAGCCGCAACTGGCCGCCACCCTGCAGCGCCTGGCCGCGGCCGGCCTGGACGATTTCTACCGCGGCGCGCTCGCCGCCGACCTCGCCGCCGATCTGCAGGCGCTAGGCAGCCCGCTGCGCGCCGCCGATCTGGCCGCGCACCAGGCCGAGGCCAGCGTGCCGCTGTCGGTTGCGGTCGCCGGCGCGCGCCTGTACAACCACGCGCCGCCGACCCAGGGCCTGGCCTCGCTGCTGATCCTGGCGCTGTTCGACCGCCTGGCCGTGGACCGGGCCGATGGCTACGCGCACCTGCACGGCCTGGTCGAAGCGACCAAGCAGGCGTTCCTGATCCGCGATGCGCACGTCGGCGACCCGGCCTGGATGACCCTGGACGCGCAGGCGCTGCTCGACGATGCCGGTGCGCTCGACGCGATGGCCGCGCGCATCGATCCGGCGCGCGCGCTGCCGTGGCCGCAGCCGTCGCAGGCCGGCGACACCGTCTGGTTCGGTGCGATCGACGGCGCCGGCCGTGCGGTCAGCTGCATCCAGTCCACCTATTTCGAATTCGGTTCCGGGCTGGTGCTGCCGCGCAGCGGCATCGTCTGGCAGAACCGCGGCTGCAGCTTCCGTCTCGCGGCCGACGGCTGGAACGCGCTGGCGCCCGGGCGCAAACCCTTCCATACGCTCAATCCGGCGCTGGCACGTTTCGACGACGGCCGGCTGATGGCCTACGGCACCATGGGCGGCGAAGGCCAGCCGCAGACCCAGGCGGCGCTGTTCAGCCGCTACGCCCGGTTCGGCGTGCCGCTGCAGCAGGCGGTCAGCGCGCCGCGGTGGCTGCTCGGCCGCACCTGGGGCGAGGACAGCACCACGCTGAAACTGGAGGATCGCTTCGACCCCGCCGTGGTGCAGGCCTTGCGCGCGGCCGGGCACGTGGTCGAACTGCTGCCGCCGTTCACCGCGGTGATGGGCCACGCCGGCGCGCTGGTGCGCGAGGCCGACGGCACCTTGAGCGGCGCCAGCGACCCGCGCAGCGATGGGGCGGTGGCAGGGTGGTAGGCGCGTTGCCTGCTGCCGATGCCGGCATGCACGCCGGCCGCGACGCCCTGATGCGTGCCAGCGCGCTGGTGCATGCGGCGATGACCGATCCGCAGGGCGGGACCGCGGCGTTGATGCAGGCCGAGTCGCTGCTGCTGGCCGCGCTGGCGGCAGCGCCGGACGATGCCGCACTGCTCACCGGCCTGGGGGCGGTGCAGTGCGACCTGGGGCGCTACGCCGAGGCGGTCGACGCGTTGCAGCGCGCCGTGCGGCTGCAGTCGGACGACCGCCACACCTATTTCAATCTCGGCGTGGCGCTGCTCAACCGCGGCGACGGCGCGCAGGCGATGCAGCGGTTTCGGCAGGCGGGCACGCGGGCGGGGTTGGCGGCGACCTGGGAAGCCTATTTCGATCCGCAGGCGCAATGAGCCGCGGCGTGCGCACGGCCATCCACGTCTGCGTCGCACCACCGCGCACGCCACGCCGGCGGGAGCGCTTCCGTACCATGGCCCTGGCGCGCCGCTCTCGCCGCATCCGCGCCGCGTGTTGGGTACACAGGGACTTCGAGCCGCCATGCTGACCTTTTCCCGCTTCACCCGTTATTTCATGGAAGTGGCGCACTGGCGCAGCATCCGCCGCGCCTCCGAGGCGCTGCACGTGTCGGCGTCGGCGATCGACCGGCAGATCCTCAAGGCCGAGCAGGAGCTGGGCGTGCAGTTGTTCGAGCGCTTGCCGGGTGGCCTGCGCCTGACCAGCGCCGGCGAATTGCTGCTGGTGGACATGCGGCGCTGGGAGAAGAGCTACCAGCGCACGCTGGAACTGTTCGACGAACTGAAGGGGCTGCGCCGCGGCCACGTCGAGATCGCGATGATCGATGCCTTGAGCGAGGGCATCGTGGTCGATGCCCTGGCGCACCTGATCGACGCGCACCCGGGCCTGACCTTCAACCTGCAGACCGAGGACAACCAGAAGGTCGCCGACAAGGTCGTCGCCGCGGAGGTGGATGTCGGGCTGTTGCTGGATCCGGTCAGCGGCATCGACCTGGAGGTGGTCGCCTTCGCCGAGATCCCGCTGGGCCTTTGCATGCCGGTGGGGCATCCGCTCAGCGGCAGGGCGAGCCTGCAGTTGAACGACCTGCTCGGCGAGCATCGCCTGCTGCTGCCGGCGGCGCCGCTGATCGTCAACGAGCATGCCAAGGCGGTGTACCAGCGCCAGCACATCGACACGCGCCGCTGCATCCGCTGCAACGACGTGCGCACGCTGCGCGCGCTGGTGCGCCAGGGCGTCGGCGTGGGCCTGCTGTCGCAACTGGACGTGCTCGCCGACCTGGCCGACGGGCGCCTGGCATTCGTGCCCTTGCGCGAGGGCCTGGCCAGGCCAATGACGCTGGCGCTGTGCGTGGCGCCGCAGCGACAACTGTCCAGGGCGGCGCAGGCCATGCTCAAGGTGTTGGCGCCGCGGGTGGAAGCGATCCTGGAGCCGCGCACGGGTGTGTAGCGCCTAGCCCCTCTCCCATCGGGGCGACAGGGTGCGTCTTGCGCGTCACTGACGCGCGCAACCTGGGTGCACGAGGCTGCGCCCGTACCCTCATCCGCCCCTTCGGGGCACCTTCTCCCGATGGGAGAAGGGAAGCGTCTAGCCCCTCTCCCATCGGGAGAGGGGTTGGGGTGAGGGTCCGGCGCGAAAGCGACTCGTGGAGCCCGGGTGCACGAGGCTGCGTCCGTACCCTCATCCGCCCCTGCGGGGCACCTTCTCCCGGGGGGAGAAGGGAGGCGCCTAGCCCCTCTCCCACCGGGAGAGGGGTTGGGGTGAGGGTCCGGCCCAGCGGTGTCGGCAATGAGGCGCCGCAAGTGGTATCTGCACCCGTTGCATTTTTTGCAATGCATCCACGCGAAAACGGCGTTTGCCTGCATTTGTGGCGCTTCGTATAGTCCCTACGACCGCTGCGAATCGTCGTTTTGAACCGCCAATCCATTGAATTTAAATGGATTTATGGCGGTTGGTGCCCGCCAGCGCTCGCTTCTTTCTTCCTTCGTGACCGTGCCATGTTCGCCAGCCACGTCCCTCCCGCCGCCACGGCGCCTGCACCGGCCACGGCCTTGACGCCGCCGATGGCCAGCGCGGGCCTGCGCGCGGTCGCGCGCTGCGACGCGCTCGGCGTGGCGCCCTACAGCGACACCGCGCGCGGCCTGTTCCGCGGCTGGCTCAGCCCGGCGCATCGCGCCGCCGTGGCGGCGGTGGCGGCTTGGATGGGCGAGGCCGGCCTGCACACCCGCATCGACCCGGCCGGCAATCTGCTCGGTCGCTACGAAGGCGTCGTCGCGCAGGCGCCGGCGCTGCTGATCGGCAGCCACCTGGACAGCGTGCGCGACGCCGGCCGCTACGATGGCCCGCTCGGGATCATGCTCGGCATCGAATGCGTGGCCGCGCTGCACGCGCAGGGTCGGCGGCTGCCGTTCGCCATCGAGGTGATCGCCTTCGGCGACGAGGAAGGCTCGCGCTTCCCGGCATCGATGCTGAGCAGCCGCGCGGTGGCTGGCACGCTGGATCCGGCGGCCCTGCAGGTGCACGACGGCGACGGCATCGCCCTGGCCGAGGCGCTGGCCGCCTGGGGCCTGGACATCGCGCTGCTGCCGCGTGCGGCGCGCGCGCCGCAGGAGGTGCTGGCGTATCTGGAAGCGCATATCGAACAAGGGCCAGTGCTGGAAGCCGAGGGGCTGGCGTTGGGGGCGGTCAGCGGCATCGCCGCGCAGCGCCGCTACCGTGCGCTGCTGCTGGGCCGCGCCGGCCATGCCGGCACCACCCGCATGGACCTGCGCGCCGATGCGCTGGCCGCCTCCGCCGAGTGCGTGCTGGCGGTGGAGCAGGTGGCGCGCAGCGGCCCGGCGGACCTGGTGGCCACGGTCGGACGCCTACAGGTGGCGCCGGGCGCGGTCAACGTGGTGCCGGGGCGGGTCGAGTTCTCGATCGACGTGCGCGCCGGCACCGATGCCGTTCGCGATGCCGCGGCCGAGGCGATCGCGCAGCGCCTGTATGCGATCGCCGCCGCGCGCGGCGTGCAGTTGGAGTTGCAGTGCGTGCAGGACCTGCCGGCCAGTCCCTGCGCGCCGCGCCTGGTCGCGGCGCTGGAAACTGCCATCGCCGCGCAGGGCATCGCGCCGCGGCGGCTGGTGTCCGGTGCCGGCCACGACGCGATGGTGATGGCCGCGCTGTGCCCGACCGCGATGCTGTTCCTGCGCTGCGCCGGCGGCGTCAGCCACCACCCGGCCGAACGCGTGGATCCCGCCGACGCCGACCTGGCGGTGGCGGCGATGCTGCACTTCCTCGATTCCCTGGGAGACACCCTTGTCCGTTGAGCCGCTGTCCGCCGACCTGTTCGGCGAGATCGATCCGCCGCAACGCCTGCTGATGGGGCCGGGCCCGGTCAATGCGCATCCGCGCGTGCTGCGTGCGATGTCCGCGGACCTGCTCGGCCAGTTCGATCCGGAAATGACCGGCTACATGAACCAGGTGATGGCGCTGTACCGGCCATTGTTCGGCACCGAGAACCACTGGACCTTCCTGGTCGACGGCACCGCGCGCGCCGGCATCGAGGCGGCGCTGGTGTCGCTGGTGGCGCCGGGCGAGCGCGTGCTGGTGCTGAACTTCGGCCGCTTCGGCCTGCTGCTGGGCGAGATCCTCGGCCGCATCGGCGCGCTGGTGGAGAACGTGGAGGCGCCGTGGGGCGAGGTGGTGCCGATGACGGAGGTCGCTGCGGCAATCGAACGCTTCGCGCCGAAGTTGGTCGCCTGCGTGCACGGCGACACTTCGACCACGATGGCGCAGCCGCTGGACGGCCTTGGCGCGCTGTGCCGTGCCGCCGGTGCGCTGTCCTACGTCGATGCCACCGCGACCATCGGCGGCATGCCGATCGCCAGCGATGCCTGGGGCGTGGACGTGGTCACCGGCGGCCTGCAGAAGTGCCTGGGCGGGCCGTCCGGTTCGGCGCCGATCACCGTCTCCGCGCAGGCGGCCGAGGCGATCTTCGCGCGCCGCCACGTCGAGCGCGGCATCGTCCGCGACGACATCGCCAACGGCCGCGGCGTGCGCATCGGCTCGAACTACTTCGACCTGGCGATGGTGATGGACTACTGGTCCGACAAGCGCCTGAACCACCATACCGAGGCCACCAGCATGCTGTACGCGGCGCGCGAGTGCGCGCGCGTGGCGCTGCAGGAAGGTCTGCCGGAGCGCTTCGCGCGGCACGCGGCGGCCGGCCGCGCGGTCGCCGCCGGGGTGCGCGCGCTGGGGTTGCAGGTGTTCGGCGACGACCGCCACCGCATGGCCAACGTCACCGGCGTGGTGATTCCTCCTGGCATCGACGGCGAGGCGGTGCGGCGGCGCCTGCGCGAGGATTTCGAGATCGAGATCGGCACCGCGTTCGGGCCGTTGCAGGGCAAGCTGTGGCGGATCGGCGCGATGGGCTACAACGCGATGAAGCACAAGGTGCTGATCACGCTGGGCGCGCTGGAGGCGGTGCTGCGCGCCGAAGGCCATGCCGGCGCGTCCGGCGCCGCGGTGGACGCGGCGCTGGCCGCCTGGCACGCCGACGGAGCGCCGCGATGAACGCCGCGCGCGACTTGGTAGGCTATGGCGCGCAGCCGCCGGATCCGCAGTGGCCCGGTGGCGCGCGTGTGGCAGTGCAGTTCGTGCTCAACTACGAGGAGGGCGCCGAGAACTGCGTGCTCAACGGCGATGCCGGCTCGGAGGCGTTCCTGTCGGAGATGGTCGGCGCGCACAGCCACGCGGGCGCACGCGCGATGGCGATGGAGAGCCTGTACGAATACGGCAGCCGCGCCGGCTTCTGGCGGCTGCAGCGGCTGTTCGCCGCACGCGGTGTGCCGGTGACGGTGTTCGGCGTGGCGCAGGCGCTGGCGGCCAATCCCGCGGCGGTGAAGGCGATGCGCGAGGCCGACTGGGAGATCGCCAGCCACGGCCTGCGCTGGATCGACTACCAGCAGGTGCCGGAGGCGACCGAGCGCGCGCACATCGCCGCGGCGATCGCCTTGCACACGCAGGTGACCGGTGCGCGCCCGCTGGGCTGGTACCAGGGGCGCACCAGTCCCAACACGGCGCGGCTGGTGGCGGAGGAAGGCGGCTTCGTCTACGACGCCGACAGCTACGCCGACGACCTGCCGTACTACGACCGCCGCCACGGGCGCGCGCAGTTGGTGGTGCCGTACACGCTGGACGCCAACGACATGAAGTTCGTCGCCTACAACGGCTTCGCCGACGGCGAACCGTTCTTCCGCTACCTGCGCGACGGCTTCGAACAGTTGTGCACCGAGGGCGGGCGGATGATGTCGGTGGGTCTGCACGGGCGCATCGCCGGGCGCCCGGCGCGCGCCCTGGCGCTGGCCCGCTTCCTCGACCACGTGCTGGCCAGCGGCCAGGCCTGGATCGCGCGACGCATCGACATCGCCCGCCACTGGCAGCGGGTGCATCCGGCATGATCCTCAACGCGCCCGAGGTGCTGGCCGAAGTGCAGGCGGCGTTCGCCGCCTACGAGCGCGCGCTGATGGACGACGACGTCGCCGCGCTGGACCGGCTGTTCCACGATGCGCCGACCACGGTGCGCTACGGCGTCGGCGAGGCCTTGTACGGCGCCGACGCCATCCGCGCGTTCCGGCGCGGCCGCGGCGGCTCGCCGCAACGGCGGCTGCTGCGCGTGCAGATCGTCGCCTACGGGCGCGACTTCGCCACCGCCGATGCCGAGTTCCAGCGCCACGGCAGCCCGCGCCGCGGCCGCCAGAGCCAGAGCTGGGTGCGCTTCGCCGACGGCTGGAAGGTGGTATCGGCGCATGTGTCGCTGCAGGGGGACCACGCATGAGCGGCGTCGACTGGAATGCGTTGCCCGAGGCCGCGTTCGTCGCGCGGCTGCATGCGCTGTTCGAGCATTCGCCGTGGGTGGTGCAGCGCGCCGCGGCGCGGCGCCCGTTCGCCGATCTGCATGCCGGCCTGCTGCAGGTGCTGCACGCAGCCAGCGCCGAGGAGCAGCTGGCGCTGATCCGCGCGCATCCGGAACTGGCCGGCAAGGCCGCGATCGACGGCGATCTGACCACCGCCTCGGCCGCCGAGCAGGCGCGGGCCGGGCTGGATCGGCTCAGCGCCGAGGAGTTCGCCCGGTTCCACGCGCTCAACGCCGCCTACCGCGCGCGCTTCGATTTTCCGTTCGTGGTCTGCGTGCGGCTGACCGACAAGGCCGGCATCCTCGCCGCGATGCAGGCGCGGTTGGCGAACACGCGCGAGGCCGAGATCGCCACCGCCCTCGACGAGATCGGCAAGATCGCGCGACTGCGCCTGGAGGCGCTGTCGTGAGCGCCGCGGCAGGCGGGCTGCAGGCGCTGTCGGCGCAGGTCGCGCGCGAACTGCAGTGGCTCGGCCACGGCGGGCCCGACTGGACCCGCGCGCAGCAGCACGACGGCGAGCACGTCTACGACGTGGTCGTGGTCGGCGGCGGCCAGAGCGGGCTGGGTGCGGCCTTCGGCCTGCTGCGCGAGCGCATCTCCAACCTGCTGGTGATCGACGAGAACCAGGCCGGCCAGGAAGGGCCATGGGTCACCTACGCGCGCATGGTCACCCTGCGCACGCCCAAGGAGCTGAGTGCGCTGGACTTCGGCATGCCGTCGCTGACCTTCCGCGCCTACTGGGAAGCCCGGCACGGCGCCGCGGCCTGGGAGGCGCTGGGCAAGATCCCGCGCGCGGACTGGATGGACTACCTGCGCTGGTACCGCGAGGTGCTGCGCCTGCCGGTGCGCAACCAGGCGCGGCTGCTGCGCATCGAGCCGCTGCCGACCCGGCGCCTGCAACGCCTGCACCTGGACGGCGGCGACACGCTGCTGGCGCGCAAGGTGGTGCTGGCCACCGGCATCCAGGGCGGCGGGCAATGGCATGTGCCGTCGCTGGTGGCCGGCAAGCTGGCCCGCGCGCGTTACGCGCACACCTCCGAGGCGATCGACTACGCGGCGCTGGCCGGGCGCCGCATCGGCATCCTCGGCGGCGGCGCCTCGGCTTTCGACAACGCCCAGCACGCGCTGGCCGCCGGCGTCGGCGAGGTGCACGTGTTCGTGCGCCGCAACGCGCTGCCGCGGGTCAATCCGATCCGGCACATGGAACGCAGCGGCATCATTCCGCGCTTCGCCGCACTGCCCGATGCCGACAAGTACGCGATGATGACCAGCTTCTTCCGGCGCAATCAGCCGCCGACCAACGACACCTTCGAACGCGCCGCGGCCTGGCCCAATTTCCACCTGCACCTGGGCAGCCCGTGGCAGGACGTGGCCGAGACCGCCGATGGCGTGCTGGTCACCACGCCGCACGGGCGCCTGCCGTTCGACTTCGTGGTGCTGTCCACCGGCCTGGTCACCGACCCGGCGCTGCGCCCGGAACTGGCTGAGGTGGCCGACGGCATCGCGCGTTGGCGCGACCGTTACCGCCCTCCGCCGGGACAGGAACTGCCGCTGCTGGATGCGCATCCCTACCTGGGCCCCGGCTTCGAGTTGCTGCCGCGCACCCCGGCGCACGCGGCGGCGCTGCACGGCCTGTTCGCGTTCAACTATTCGGCGCTGCTGAGCCTGGGCCTGTCGGCAGCGGCGCTGTCCGGGCTGAAGCACGCGTTGCCGCGGCTGGTGAAGGCGGTCGCCGACCAACTGTTCCTGGACGAGCGCGAGGCGATGCTTGCCGCGTACATGGACTACGCCGAACCCGAATTCGTCGGCCAATGGCCGATGCCGCACCTGGAGGAAGCCGTCGGATGAGCAGCCTGTCGACCCATGTGCTGGACCTGAGTCGCGGGCTGCCCGCCGCCGGCGTGGCGCTGCGCCTGTTCGCCGGCGAGACGTTGCTGCATGCGGACGTCACCGACGCCGACGGGCGCTGTCCGGCGCTGCGCGCGCTGGAGTTGACGGCGGGACGCTATCGGCTGGAATTCGCCGTGGGCGACTACTTCCGCAGCGGCGGCGTCGCCTTGCCCGAGCCGCCGTTTCTGGACGTGGTGCCGATCGCGTTCGGCCTGGCCGAGGCGGGGCATTGCCACGTGCCGCTGCTGGTCTCGCCGTTCGGCTACTCCACCTACCGGGGCAGCTGAGATGGACACGGTGCGCTTCCTGCTCGACGGACAGGTGATGGAACTGGACGCGGCGGACCCGACCGCCAGCGTGCTCGACCTGTTGCGCTACCGGCTTGGCCGCACCGGGAGCAAGGAGGGCTGCGCCGAAGGCGATTGCGGCGCGTGCACGGTCCTGGTCGGCGAACTGGCTGCTGGCGATGGCGCCGACGGCGACGAGCAGGTGCGCTGGCGTGCGCTCAATGCCTGCATCCTGTTCGTGCCGATGCTCGACGGCAAGGCGCTGCTGACGGTGGAAAGCCTGGCCGTCGGTGGCGCGCTGCATGCCGTGCAGCAGGAACTGGTGCAGCGCCACGGCTCGCAGTGCGGCTTCTGCACGCCCGGCTTCGTGATGTCGCTGTACGCGCGCAGCATCGGCGCGCTTGGTACCGGGCAAGCGGCGCTGTCGGACGTGATCGCCGGCAACCTGTGCCGCTGCACCGGCTATGGTCCGATCCTGGATGCCGGCGCGGCGGTGCCGCCGGTGCCGCGCGACGATGCGGCCACGCTGGCAGGCCTGCGCGCGCTGCGCCGCACCGCCGCGCTGGCGCAGCCCCATGCCGACGCCGCCACCGGGCGCGCGCGCCGCGCCACCGCGCCGCGCAGCGCCGACGCGCTTGCCGCCTTGCTGCTGCAGCGTCCGGACGCGCGCCTGGTCGCCGGCGCGACCGATGTCGGCCTGTGGGTGACCAAGCAGCAGCGCGTGCTCGACGATGTGGTGTTCATCGGCGACATCCCCGACCTGCGCCGGCTGCAGGAGACGCCGGACGGGCTGCGCATCGGCGCCTGCGTGCGCTACAGCGAGGCGCAGGCCGCGCTGGCGGCGTTGCACCCCGCGCTGGGCGAACTGCTGCGGCGCATCGGCGGGACCCAGGTACGCAATGCCGGCACCATCGGCGGCAACATCGCCAACGGCTCGCCGATCGGCGACATGCCGCCGGCGCTGATCGCGCTCGGCGCCAGCCTGACCCTGCGCCGCGGCGATGTGCGGCGCACGTTGCCGCTGGAGGACTTCTTCCTGGCCTACGGCCGCCAGGCCCTGCAGCCGGGCGAGTTCGTCGAGCACGTAGACGTGCCGCGGCCGCCCGCGGACCTGCTGTACCGCGTGGACAAACTGAGCAAGCGCTTCGACAGCGACATCTCCGCGGTCTGCGGCGCGTTCGCGCTGCGCATCGGCGATGGCACGGTGCGTCAGGCGCGCATCGCCTTCGGCGGCATGGCCGGCACGCCGCAACGCGCGCGCGGCGCCGAGCAGGCCTTACTCGGGCAGCCCTGGAGTGCGGCCACGGTCGAGGCCGCCGCCGCGGCGCTGGCGCAGGACTTCCGCCCGCTCAGCGATGTGCGCGGTTCGGCCGGGTACCGCCTGGCGGTCGCGGCCAACCTGCTGCAGCGGTTGTGGATCGGGCACGCGCATCCGCACGAGCCGCTGTCGGTGCTGGAGCTGGCCGATGGCTGACGGTCCGAGCGCTGCCACCGCCGCGTTGTCGCAAGTGCACCGCGCGCTGCGCCACGACAGCGCACCGGCGCATGTCAGCGGCCAGGCCCGCTACATCGACGACCTGCCCGAGCCGCCCGGCCTGCTGCACCTGGCGTTCGGCCTGAGCGAACATCCGCATGCACGCCTGCTGCGCCTGGACCTGGCACCGGTGCGCGCAGCACCCGGCGTGGTGGCGGTATTCGCCGCCGCCGACATTCCCGGCGAGAACAATGTCGCCCCGGTCGCGCACGACGATCCGCTGTTCGCCGGCGACACCGTGCTCTATCACGGCCAGCCGCTGTTCGTGGTCGCCGCCGACAGCCATGCCGCGGCGCGGCGCGCGGCGCGCCTGGCACGGGTCGAGTACGCGCCGTTGCCGGCGCTGTTGAGCATCGCCGACGCGCGTGCCGCCGGTGCGGTGCTGGAGCCGGCGCAGCGCATGGCCCGTGGTGGCGACGTCGATGCGGCCCTGGCAGCGGCGCCGCGGCGCTGCCGCGGTGCGCTGGAGATCGGCGGGCAGGAGCATTTCTACCTGGAAGGACAGATCGCCGTGGCCCTGCCCGGCGAGCAGGGCCAGGTGCACGTGCTGTCCTCGACCCAGCATCCGAGCGAGGTGCAGCACCTGATCGCCGCGCTGCTCGGCCTAGACAGCGCCGACGTGACCGTGGAAGTGCGGCGCATGGGCGGTGCGTTCGGCGGCAAGGAGACCCAGGCGGCGGCGCCGGCGGCGGCCTGCGCGCTGGTCGCCGCATTGACCGGTCGCCCGGCCAAGCTGCGCTACGACCGCGACGACGACATGCGCATCACCGGCAAGCGCCACGACTTTCAGATCGACTATCAGGTCGGCTTCGACGACGACGGCCGCATCCTGGCGCTGCGCCTGGAGCTGGCCTCGCGCTGCGGCGCCACCACCGACCTGTCGCTGGCGATCAACGACCGCGCGATGTTCCATGCCGACAACTGCTATTGGCTGCCGGTGGTGGAGATCGTCTCGCACCGCTTGCGCACGCACACCGTATCCAACACCGCGTTCCGCGGCTTCGGCGGACCGCAGGGCATGCTGGCGATCGAACGCGTGCTGGACGCGGTCGCCGCCGCGCTGGGCCGCGATGCGCTGGCGGTGCGCCGGGCCAACCTGTACGCGGCGCCGCACCGCAACGTCACCCCGTACGGCATGACCGTGGAAGACAACGTCGCGCCGGCGCTGATCGAGGAACTGGCCGCGCGCGCCGACTATCCGGCACGGCAGGCGGCGGTGGCGGCGTTCAATGCGCGCCATCGGGTGCTGAAGAAGGGCCTGGCGCTGACTCCGGTGAAATTCGGCATCAGCTTCACCACCACCCATCTCAACCAGGCCGGCGCACTGGTGCTGGTCTATGCCGACGGCTCGGTCCAGCTCAACCACGGCGGTACCGAGATGGGCCAGGGCCTGATGATCAAGGTCGCGCAGATCGTCGCCGACGTGTTCGGCATCGACACCGCGCGCGTGCGCATCACCGCCACGCGCACCGACAAGGTGCCCAACACTTCGGCCACCGCGGCGTCCTCGGGCACCGACCTCAACGGCATGGCCGCCTACAACGCGGCCAGCGAGATCCGCGCGCGCCTGGCCGCGCTGGCCGCCGAGCGCGGCGGCGTGACGCCGGCGCAGGTGCGCTTCGCCGACGGCAAGGTCGTGGCCGGCAGCGTCGAACTGGACTTCGGCGCGCTGTGCCGGCAGGCGCACATGGCGCGCATCTCGCTGGCCGCCAGCGGCTACTACGCCACGCCGAAGATCCACTACGACCGCGCCAGCCACCGCGGCCGCCCGTTCTACTACTTCGCCTACGGCGCGGCACTGAGCGAAGTGGTGATCGACACCCTGACCGGCGAACACAAGGTGCTGGCAGTGGACGTGCTGCACGACGTCGGCCGCTCGCTGAACCCGGCGATCGACCTGGGCCAGATCGAGGGCGGCTTCGTCCAGGGCATGGGCTGGCTGACCACCGAGGAACTGGTCTACGGCGCAGACGGCCGGCTGCTGACCCATGCGCCGTCCACGTACAAGATTCCCACCGCGGGCGATCGCCCGGCGCGCATGCGCATCGACCTGTGGGACGGCGGACGCAACGACGAGCCGACCATCCACCGTTCCAAGGCGGTGGGCGAGCCGCCGTTGATGCTGGCGATCTCGGTGTTCTCGGCGCTGACCCAGGCGGTGGCCGCGGCGGCGCCAGGCAGCGGCGTGCCCGCATTGGACGCGCCAGCCACGCCGGAGCGGATCCTGGCCGCGATCGCGAGGCGTACGGCCGATGCGCGCTGACTGGAGCCTGCACGCCGAAGCGGCGCTGGCGCGCGGCGCGACCGCGCTGATCACGGTGCTGGCCACGGCCGGCTCGACCCCGCGCGAGTCCGGTACGCGCATGCTGGTGAGCGTCGACGGCAGCATCGGCACCATCGGCGGCGGCATGCTCGAGTGGCGTGCCTGTGCGCTGGCGCGCGACCTGCTGGCGCAGCCGCCGGGCAGTTGGCAGGTGCAGGACTACACGCTGGGCGCGGCGGCGCCGGCGCGTGCGGCGGCCTGCGGCGGCCAGTGCGCGGCCTGCGCGGCGCAAGCGCGGGCCGACGACCTGCTCGGCCAGTGCTGTGGCGGCCGCGTGCGCCTGTTGCTGGAGCGGCTGGATCCGGCGCGCAGCGACTGGCTGCGGCAGGCGACGCTGGGACGCACGCTGTCGACCCGGTTGCAGGTGGGCGGCATCGCGCACGCCATCGACGACGCGCCGCCGCAGTCGCTGTCGCTGCGTGCGCCGGCGCCCGCGGCCGGGGCGCTGTTGCAGCAGGCGATCGGCCCACCGCGCACGCCGCTGCTCCTGTTCGGGGCCGGCCACGTCGGCATCGCCATCGCGCGTGCGCTGCGCGAGCTGCCGTTCGCCCTGGACTGGGCCGATCCGCGCGCGGACCTGGCCGCCGCTGCCGATGGTGCTGAGCATCTGGATGAAGCCGCATTGCTCGCGCGTGCCCGCAACGCGCCGACCGACGCGATGCTGCTGATCCTGACCCACGACCATGCCCTGGACTACCGGCTCACCGCCGCGGCGCTGGCCGGCCGTGCCGGCTTCGTCGGCCTGATCGGCTCGGCGTCCAAGCGCGCGCGGTTCCTGCCGCGGCTGCGCCACGACGGCCTGGGCGCGGCGGCGCAGACGCGGCTAACCTGTCCGATCGGCCTGCCCGGGATCGACGGCAAGGCGCCGGCGGTGATCGCGATCGCGGTAGCCGCGCAATTGCTGCAGTGCGTGTCGGCGCTGGACGCGCAGCGTCGTCCGCCCGTGGAGGACGACGCGTCGCTTCCATTGCAGTCCGCGCTCGCTGCGCGATGACGTCGCAATCGAGCGAAGCGGTGCACTTTCGGATGGCGCAGTGCGTCGGGACTGAAGTCCCTCCCACAATGTCGTAGCCAGCTTGCCGCAAGCCACTGTAGGAGCGGCTTAAGCCGCGACAAGCGAAGCGGCGCGCGTTCCGACGGTGCACTGCGTCGGGACTGAAGTCCCTCCCACAATGCACCCGGCGAGCGCGCCGCACGCCACCCCGTAGGAGCGGCTTCAGCCGCGACGAACGAAGCGATGCGCGTCCGATGGCGTACTGCGTCGTGACCGAAGTCGACCCTGCCGTGCCTCTGGCTGACGTGCCGCAACGGCATGGCGACGCGGCTGCATCCCCCGCGTCGCCATGACGCTTACGGCAGGCCGGCCAACCAGTCGTCGTCGCTGCCTTCGTTGATGTCGGCGAACAGCGGGGTGGAGAAGTAGCGCTCGCCGGTGTCCGGCAGCATCGCCAGGATCACCGCGCCGGGCGCCGCGGTCTCGGCCACGCGCAGGGCGGTGGCCACGGTGCCGCCGCCGGAGATGCCGGTGAAGATGCCTTCCTCGGCGGCGAGGCGGCGCGACACTGTGATGGCGTCGGTGTCTTCGACGCTCAGCACCTCGTCGTAGACCTCGCGGTTGAGCACCTCGGGCACGAAGTCCGGGGTCCAGCCCTGGATCTTGTGCGGCTTCCACTCCTGGCCCTGCAGCAGGGCGGCGCCGGCCGGCTCGGTGGCGGTGATGTGCACGTCCGGGCGGGCCAGCCGCAGCACTTCGCCGACGCCGGTGAGGGTGCCGCCGGTACCCCAGCCGCTGACGAAGTGGTCGAGCCGGCGGCCGGCGAAATCGCGCAGGATCTCCGCGGCGGTGGTGCTGCGGTGGTAGGCCGGATTGGCAGGATTGGCGAACTGCCGGGCCAGGAACCAGCCGTGCTGCTTGGCCAGTTCCTCGGCCTTGCGCACCATGCCGCTGCCGCGCTCGGCGGCTGGGGTCAGGATCACCTTGGCGCCGTAGGCGCGCATCAGCTTGCGGCGCTCGATCGAGAAGGTCTCCACCATCGTCGCCACGAATTTGTAGCCGCGCGCGGCGGCGACCATCGCCAGCGCCACGCCGGTGTTGCCGGAGGTCGCCTCGACGATGGTGTCGCCGGGCTTGAGCAGGCCGCGCGCCTCGGCATCGAGCACGATCGCCAGCGCCAGGCGGTCCTTCACCGAGCCGCCGGGATTGAACGCCTCGACCTTGACGTACAGGTCCACGTGCGCCGGCGCAAGGCGTTGCAGCTTGACGATCGGGGTGTGGCCGATGGTATCGAGGATGTTGTCGTAGATGGCCATGCGTGGGGTCTCCGGAAAGTGCGGGTCAGGCGGCGTGGGCCAGGGTAGGCACGGCCGGCTTCGGGGAAGGTGAGGGTGCGCGCAGCGGCGCGGCGCCGAACCAGTGCAGGGTGTCGGCCAGCGCAGCCACCTCGCCCAGGATCAGCAGCGCCGGCGCGCGCACCGCATGCGCGCGGGCGGTGTCGGGCAGGTCGGCGAGGGTGCCGCGCACCACCCGCTGCTCGGCGCGCGAGCCGTTCTCCACCAGCGCGAACGGCGTGCCAGCGGCGCGACCGGCGGCGAGCAGGCGCGTGCGCACCGTGTCCAGGCCGGCCACGCCCATGTACACCGCCAGGGTCTGCCGCTCCTGCGCCAGTGCGGCCCAGTCCAGGGTGTCCAGCGAGGCCTTGCAGTGCGCGGTGACCAGGCGCAGCGATTGCGCGTGGTCGCGATGGGTCAGCGGGATGCCGGCGTAGGCGGCGCAGGCCAGCGCGGCGGTGATGCCGGGTACCACCGCGTAGGGCACGCCATGCGCGCGCAGGTATTCCAGTTCCTCGCCGCCGCGGCCGAACACGAACGGGTCGCCGCCCTTCAGTCGCACCACCCGGCGTCCGCGCCGCGCGTGTTCCAGCAGCAGGGCGTGGATCTGCTCCTGGGCGACGCTGTGGCCATCGGCCGACTTGCCGACGGCGATGCGTTCGGTACCTGTCGGTATGAGCTGCAGGATCGCGGCGCTGACCAGGCGGTCGTGCAGGACCACGTCGGCCTGGCGCAGGGCATGCAGCGCGTTGCCGGTGAGCAGGCCGGGATCGCCGGGACCGGCGCCGACCAGGGTCACGCTGCCCGGACGCAGCAGCAGCGCCTGGGGTGCGGCGGCTTCGGCGGGATCTGCGGCGGACGCCGGCGCGGCCGGCACGGCTTGCGCCAGCACCCGCCGGGCCGCAGCGGCCTGCAGCGCCTGCCGGTTGCGCGCCGGATCCTCGCTGGCGGCGATCACGAACCACACGCTCTCCAGCCAGGCGTTGTCGAAGGCGCCGCACAGCCAGGTCAGCCGGCCCTGCGCGGACAGCGCATGCAATGGCGGGGTCAGGGTCGGCGCGGCCACCCGTGGCAGGGCGCCGGCGGCCAGCAGCGCCTGCACCTGGCGTTCGGCGGCCGTGCCGCCGCCGATCACCAGCACGGCCCGATCGTGCAGGTCCGGATACAGGGCAATCGGGGCAGGGCTCACAGGATGTCTCGCAACGCGGGGCAGGCGGGAGCGACGACCGTAGCGCCGGCTCATAGCCCCAGGAAATGACTTCATGCCCATCGCAGATAGCTTTCGGTTATAAGGTGAAAGGCCGAATTCCACTACAGTCGAGCGTCCCGCCAGGCGGCGCCTCGCCCTCGTCCCGATGACGCTGACCCAACTCCGCTACCTCGTCGCCATTGCCGATGCCGATCTGAACATCACCCTGGCGGCGGCGCGCGTGCATGCCACCCAGCCGGGGCTGTCCAAACAGCTCAAGCAACTGGAGGACGAACTGGGCTTCCTGCTGTTCGTGCGCAAGGGCCGCAGCCTGGAAACGGTGACCCCGGCCGGGCGCGAGGTGATCGAACGCGCCCGCGCGGTGCTGGCCGAAGCCAACAACATCCGCACCTACGCGGCCAACCAGCGCCGCGAGAGCCAGGGCCAGCTGACCCTCACCACCACCCACACCCAGGCGCGCTTCGTGCTGCCGCCAGCGGTGGCGCAGATCAAGCAGGCCTATCCGCAGGTCAGCGTGCACCTGCAGCAGGCGGCCGAGAGCGCGGCGCTGGATCTGCTCAGCCAGGGCGATGCCGACATCGCCATCGTCAGCACCGCCGGCACCGCCCCGGCCGCCGGCATCGCCGTGCCGCTGTACCGCTGGCGGCGGCTGGTGCTGGTGCCGCGCGGGCACGCGCTGGACGTACCCAAGCGGGTGCCGGACATGGCCGCGCTGGCGGCGCAGCCGTTGATCAGCTACGAATCCTCCACGCGCTCCGGCTCCTCGCTACAGCGCGCGTTCGGCCGGCTCGGGCTGGAGCCGCGGATCGCGCTGACCGCGCTCGACGCCGACCTGATCAAGACCTATGTGCGTACCGGTCTGGGCGTGGGGTTGCTGGCGGAAATGGCGGTGAGCGCCAACGACACCGACCTGCGCGCGTGGCCGGCGCCGCCGGAGATTCCCGAGTGCATCGCCTGGGCGGTGCTGCCGCGCGACCGCGTGCTGCGCGACTACGCGCTGGAACTGGTGCACGTGCTGGCGCCGCAGATCGACACCCGCGACCTGCGCCGGGTGATGGAAGGCAACCAGCAGCCGGACTGGCCTGCGCCGCCGAGCTGGGAAGATCTGACCCAGACCATTACTAGCTAGAAGCCGGGAGTCGGGAATCGGGAATGGGGAATGGCGGTGAAGCCGGGAATCGGGAATCGGGATTAGGGAATGGCAACAGCGGTGCCTCGTGCTCGATGCGTCGATTGGCTTATGCAGATTTCCGGGCAAAAGAAGTAAGGGCAACGGCATCGCGGCCTGCACTGGAATGCTGGAATGGAAACCCCGCACTGGCGTGGTTGACTGCCGTGCGCGTTGCCGCAGCGCGAGCCGCCCCCTATCATGCGGCCCCTTCTGCCACCCGGCAGACCGCGACCCTGGGCGTGCCGGCGCCTGCCGGCACCACGCCGCTGCTGTGCGGCCGCCGCCCAGGGCGCGTCGACTTTCCCAACGCAAGGACGCCCGATGCATCCTGTTCTTCAGCACAACCTGTTCTTCGTCAAGGAACAGGTCGGCATGTTCAAGGCCGCCAACAACTACGACGTGTTCGATCCGCACAGCAACCGCAAGCTGCTGGAATGCCGCGAGCCGAACCTGGGCCTGTTCACCAAGATCTTCCGGTTCTCCGACTACAAGCGCATGACCCCGTTCCAGGTGGAGGTGCGGACTCCCGAAGGGCAGAAGGTGCTGACGGTGAAGCGCGGCTTCTCGCTGTTCCTGTCCCGGGTGGAGGTGCTGGACGAGCACGATCGGCTGGTCGGTTCCTTCAGCCAGAAGTTCTTCTCCATCGGCGGCAAGTTCGATGTGCTCGATGCCCAGGGCGCGCCGGTGTGCACGCTGCGCGGCAAGTGGACCAGCTGGGATTTCCGCTTCGTGCAGGGCGAGCGCGAACTGGCGCAGGTGTCCAAGAAGTGGGCCGGGCTCGGCAAGGAGCTGTTCACCAGCGCCGACAACTACATGCTGTCGATCGCCGACAGCGTGCCGGCCGAGGATCCGCGGCGGATCCTGATCATGGCGGCGGTGTTGTGCATCGATATGGTGTTGAAGGAGTGACTTTGAAGCCGGGAATGGGGAATTGGGATTGGGGAAGCGCAAAAGCTGGATTCCCGCGGCTGCTGCACCCTGGCCCCTCGCACTGAGTGTGAGAGCCCGTTGTGGGAGGGACTTCAGTCCCGACGGCAGGCTGCCCGAAGACCTTGGTCCCTCACGGGTCCCTGCCGAGCCTTGGCCACTCAACGCTGCGCGGCTGCTATTGACCTCTTCCTTCTCCCTTCGGGAGAAGGTGCCCCGAAGGGGCGGATGAGGGTGCGGGCGCCAGCACAAGTGCACCTGCGCCAGCGAGGCTCAGGCCTCAGGCGTCCGCGGCCGCCGGCAGCAGCACGGTGAAGCGGCTGCCCTGGCCGGGCTGGCTGCGCACTTCCACGGTGCAGCCCAGGGTCTCGGCGGCGCGGCGCACGATCCACAGGCCCAGGCCGAGGCCGTCGCTGCGCGGGTCGGCCTGGCGGAAGGCCTGGAACAGCGTGCGCAGGCCGTCTTCATCCATGCCGATGCCGCGGTCGATGATCTCCACCGCCACCTGGTCGCCGCGGCGCCGGCAGCCGATCAGCACCTTGCCCTGCGCGGTGTACTTGACCGCATTGCCCAGCAGGTTGCCCAGCAAGGTGGACAGCAGGGCGGTACTGCTGCGCACGCGCAGCGAGGTCGGCACGCTGCGCAGCTGCACGCCCTTGGCCGCGGCCTGCGGCTGCCAGGTGGCCAGAATCGGCGCCAGCACGTCGGCCAGGGCCAGGGTCTGCAGCGCCGGCAGGCGCAGCTCGCCGGCGGCGGCATTGGTGGCGAGCTGGTCCAGACCCACGGCGACCTGGTTCAGGGCCGCGCGTGCGGTCTCCAGCGAACCATCCTGCGCGGCGTCGTGCTGGCGCTGCAGCTTGCTCAGTGCGTAGGACGCGGTGCGCAGCGGCGTCTTCAGATCGTGGCCGGCGATGGCCATCAGGCGGCTGCGGTAGTGGTTGGATTCCTGCGCCAGGTGCAGCGCCTTGCGCAGTTCCAGTTGGCCCATGGCCTGCCGCGCCAGCGCGCGCAGCGCTTCGATCTGCTCGTAGCTGAGCTGGCGCGGGCGCCGGTCCAGCACGCACACCGTGCCCAGGGCCAGGCCGTCGGAGGTCTTCAGCAGCGCGCCGGCGTAGAAGTGCAGGCGCATGTCGCCGGTCACCAGCGGATTGCAGGCGAAGCGCGGGTCCTCGCGGGTGTCCGGCACCAGCAGCAGGTCGTCCTCGAGCAGGGCGTGCGCGCACAGCGAGGTCGCCAGCGGGGTCTCGCGCGTGCCCAGCCCGATCTCGCTCTTGAACCACTGGCGCTCGCTGTCGATCAGGTTGACCACCGCGATCGGCGCCTGGCAGATCAGGCCGGCCAGCCGGGTGATGTCATCGAATGCAGGCTCGCGCGGGGTATCCAGGATCGCGTAGCTGTGCAGCGCGTCCAGGCGCAGCGCTTCGTTGCGCGGCTTGGCCGCGCAGTACACCGGGTCGGCGGCGGGTTCAACAAGGGACATGCAGCGCGACTCGGGTGGAAAGGCACGCAGTCTATGGTACCTGTCACGGTTTATGCCGACGCGGCGTTCACATGGCGCTCGCGTGGGTTGCACCCGGGCTTAGCGAATCGGCTGGCGCGGCGGCGCGCCTGGTCAGCCCACCCAGCGGCCCTGCGCGTCGACCAGCGGTGTGCCGTCCTCCTTGGCGAAGGCGCCGCGCTGCGGCGACGGCAGGATCTCCAGTACCGTCTCCGAGGGCCGGCACAGGCGGGTGCCCAGCGGGCTGACCACGATCGGCCGGTTGAGCAGGATCGGATGCTGCAGCATGGCTTCCAGCAGCGCGTCATCGTCCAGTGTCGGGTCGTCCAGTCCCAGTTCGGCGTAGGGCGTGCCCTTCTGACGGATCAGCTCCCGCAGCGGCAGCCCGCTGGCCGCCGCCAGCGTCTGCAGGGTGGCGCGGTCGGGCGGGGTCTTCAGGTATTCGATCACGGTCGGCTCGACGCCGCTGTTGCGGATCAGCCCCAGCACATTGCGCGAGGTGCCGCAGGCGGGGTTGTGGTAGATCGTGATCGTGGGCATGGGGCGGCTCGCTGAGTGGGACGGAACAAGGGTGGCCATTGCGGATCCTCCACGCGGCCGCGGCCGATGGTGCCGCAATCGCGGCGGCATGCAAGGGCGGCGATCGTCGCGGGATGGGAACGGCCGGTCTGTCTTCGATCTGCGGAGACGGCATGGTGCGGCCGGGCAACGGATGGACCACCTAGCCGGGCGTCTGGCAGCGGCGAGGCGACGGTGCTGCGGCCATGGTCGGACGGAGGCAGCAACTGCGATGGCGGGCTGCGGCCTGCCGACTTAGGACGCGGCCGGTCCTGCGCCATGCGTCACTTCGCCGCACACGGCGTCGCACGCGTTTCAATGGCCGGCGCACCCTCTAGAATGCGCCGATGGTCCGTCTCCGCCAGTTGCCGTCGTGTTGGGCCGCGCTCGCCGCGCTGGCGCTCGGCCTGTTGCTGCTGGCCCCGCCGATCAGCCAGTGGCGCCAGGCACGGGCCGAGGCGACCGCACTGCAGGACCAGGCGCTGTGCACCAGCGGCGGCCTGCGCCTGGCGGCACTGGCGGGAGCCGTCTCGGCGGCGCATGGCGGCCACCACGACGATGCCGGCCTGGCGCACGCGCCGGCCTGCGATTACTGCCTGCTCGCCGCGCGTCTGTTGCCGTGGGTGGCGCTGTTGCTGGCGCTGCTGCCCTGGTGCTGCCCTTCAGCGCCGAGGGCGGCGCTGCGCAGCCGTGTCGTCACGGCCATCGCACGTCGCGCACACCCGCCACGCGGGCCACCGCTGTTCTCCTGATCCACGGGTTGCCGTTTCCGTGCCGCGGCATCGCTGCGGCATGTCCTCGTGCCGATGGAGTTTCGCCATGTTCCGCTTTTCTTCCATGCCGCCCGTGGCGGCATGCTGCTGTGTGTATCTCGCAGCGGCCATGCCTGCCCTGGCCGCCGATGCGCCGCCAGGCGCCGGCGATTCCGTGCTGACCCTGGGCAAGGTCCAGGCCACCTCGCCGCTCGCCGCCGGTTCCAGCGCGCGCAGCGTGTTCAGTTCCGTCGACATCCTCGGCGGCGACCTGCTGCAGGACCAGCACGTCGACTACAGCTGGGAACTGCTGATGCGCGCGCCCGGCGTGCAGGTGACCCAGTTCAAGATGGGCACCGACGCCGGGCGTTTCTCCTTCCGCGGCTTCAACGGCGAGGGCCGGGTCAATGCGGTCAAGCTGCTGATCGACGGCGTGCCCAGCAACGACAATGCCGGCGCCATGCCGTACCTCGATGCGGTGTTTCCGCTGGACATCGCCGCGATCGAGATCGTGCGCGGCACCAACGACCCGCGCTACGGCCTGAACGCGATCGCCGGCAGCGTCGACGTGCTGACCCGCAGCGGCGGTAACGACGGCCGCGCCAGCGTCACCGTCGGCAGCTTCGGCACCCGCGAGATACAGGCGACGCAGGGCATCGAGCGCGGTGCCTGGAGCCAGAACTATTTCGCCGCCTGGCGCGACAGCGACGGCTACCGCGACCACGCCGACGCGCGCAAGCATGCGTTCTCCGGCAAGTGGTTCTACACCGATCCGGACGGGCGCTGGCGTGCCGGACTCAGCGCGCGCGACTACCGCAACACGGCGCTGGAGGCGGGATACCTGGACTACGCGACCGCGCAGCGTGCGCCGCGCAGTTCCCCCGACTACGCGCGCGACGACCGCAGCCAGCGCCACACCACGCAGGTGTCGCTGCATCTGGACGCGCGCCTGGCCGAGACCGTGCAGGGCAGCGCCAAGGCGTACTGGAACCGCTACGACAATCAGCGCTGGGTGCGCTTCACCGCGGCCGGTGCGCAGCAGGAGCGCGATACCGACGAGCGCCAGCGCGGCGTGCTGGCCAAGCTCAGTTGGCGCCCGGCGTTGACCCGTGCCGACGCCTTCGCGCTGGAGGGCGGGGTCGACGCGCAGTGGCAGGACAACATCTCCCAGCGCTATCGCACGGTGGCGCGCGTGCGCACCGCGCCGCTGCGCGACTGGGACTTCGATTTGCACACCGAAGGCGCTTACGTGCAGGCGGTGCTGCGTCCGACCGCGCGCCTGCAACTGGTGCCGGGCTACCGGGTGGATCGGGTCGGCGGGCAGTTCCGCGACCTCGCCAGCGGTGCGCGCTATCCGACCTACGCCTACGGCACGATTCGCCAACCCAAGTTGAGCGCGGTGTACGCGCTCACTGGGCAGGCCAGCCTGTACGCCAACATTGGTCGCACCTTTCAGATCGGCAGCGGCAACGGCGCCTACCGCACCCAGGCGCGCAACCTGGCGCCGTCCTACAACGACGGCTGGGAGAGCGGCCTCAAGTTCGCCGGCGCGCAGCAGCGCTGGGACGCACGCGTGGCCTACTGGGAGCAGCGCGCCTCCGATGAAGTGGCCACCATCCTCGGCGTGAACGGCAGCGTCGGCACCGGCGAGGTCGGCAACGTGGGCAAGACCCTGCGCCGCGGCTGGGACGCGCAACTGAACCTGCGTCCGGACGAACGCTGGACGCTGTGGCTGGCCTATTCCCGGCAACGCGCGTTGATCGTCACTCCCGACCCGAGCGCGCCGGCTACCCGCGGCAAGGAGATCGAGAACGTGCCGCATTACCTTGCGACGGCGGGCATCGGCTGGCAGGCCACGCCAAGGCTGACGCTGTCGGCCTGGGGCAACGCGCAGGGCGACTACTACGTGGAGCGCACCAACACACTGGGCCGCTACGGTGGCTACGCCTTGGCCAATCTCGGCGCGACCTGGCGCTGGCGTCCGCAGCGCGAGGTCTCGCTGCAACTGAAGAACCTGACCGATCGGCACTACGTCTACGCCTGGTACGACAGCGGGTCGTCCGGCTACTCGCCTGGCGATGGCCGCGCGCTGTACGCCACGCTGAGCTGGGGCTGGTGATGGCCGCGCGCACCCTTGCCGCCGAGGCGGCGCCAGCGCGCTTCTACCGCGCGGTGTGGCGCTGGCACTTCTATGCCGGCCTGCTGGTGCTGCCGCTGCTGGTCTGGCTGGCACTGACCGGAGCGGCCTTCGTCTACCAGCAGCCGATCGACCGCTACTTCCACCATGCGCTGAAGACCGTGCCGGTGCCGGCGCACGCGCAGGCGCTGGGCCCGCAGCGGTTGCTGGACGCGGCCCTGGCCGCGCAACCCGGCCAGGCGCTGCGCTACACCACGCCGCCACAGCGCGATGCCTCGGCGGAAGTGACCATCGCCACCGCCGATGGCCGTCACGCCGTGGTGTACGTGGATCCGTACCGGGCACGGGTGCTGGGCCGGTTGCCCGAACACGGCACCGTGGCCTGGACCATCCGCCGCCTGCACAGCCTCGACTACGTCGGCTGGTTCGCCAATGCGCTGATCGAGGTGGCCGCCGGCTGGGCGATCCTGCTGGTGCTGACCGGCGTGTACCTGTTGTGGCCGCGCGGGCGTCGCGGCGGCGTGACCACGGTGCGCGGACGGCCGCCGCAGCGCGTGTTCTGGCGCGATCTGCACGCGCTCACCGGCAGCCTGGTCGGCGTGGCGCTGCTGTTCCTGGCGCTGACCGGGATGCCGTGGTCGTGGTTCTGGGGCGCGCAGGTCAATCGCCTGGCCAATGGCCACCACTATGGCTACCCGGCCGGGTTGCGCGTGGATGTGCCGATGTCGACACAGCGGCTGAGCGACAGCGAGGTGCCGGCGTGGTCGCTGCGGCAGGCGCGCCTGCCGCAGTCGTCGCTGCCCGTGGATCCGCATGCGGCGCATGCCGCGCATGATGGCCAAGTAGACCACGGCGACCACGGCGACCACGGCGGCATGGCCGGCATGGCGGATGCGGCGCCGGCAGCCGGCGCGATCGGCCTGGATGCGGCGGTGGCGCGGTTCCAGTCGCGCGGCATCGCGCCCGGCTACAGCGTCGCGCTGCCGCGCGGCGTGCGCGGTGTCTATACCGCGTCGGTGTATCCGCCGGACCTGGCGCAGCAGCGGGTGATCCACCTGGATCAGTACAGCGGCCAGGTGCTGCTGGACATGCGCTATGCCGATTACGGGCCGCTGGCCAAGGCGCTGGAGTGGGGCATCAACGTGCACCTGGGCCAGGAGTACGGAGTGCTCAACCAACTCGTGCTGATCGGCGCGTGCCTGGGCATCGTGCTGTTGTGCGTCAGCGCGGCGGCGATGTGGTGGAAGCGGCGTCCACGGGGTGGGCTCGGGGTGCCGCCGCTGCCGGCGGACCGGCGCACGCTGCGCGGCGTGGTGGCGTTGCTGGTGCTGGGTGGGCTGCTGTTCCCGTTGGTCGGTCTGTCCTTGCTGCTGATGTTGGCGCTGGACTGGGCGCTGGTGCTGCGGCGCGAGCCGGTGGTGGGGGCTTAGCGGATCGAGGTCGGAAGCTACGGTGATTCCGTTGCGACAAGCGATGTCATCGGCGTATCCGATCTTGTGCAGTCGGGACTGAAGTCCCTCCCACAAGGGGCGGGTCAGCGGTCATTGCTGGTGTCAGCACTTGCGCCAGAGACAAAGGGTTATCCGTGTAGATACCGTCTTGCCCCCTAGCAGGCAAGGCCCCTTTTCGGATCGAACGCCGTGCCCGATTTGAGAACCCCGTAGGCCAGGTGCAGGAGCTTGCGCATGGCGGCGCACACGATCTGCTTGCCGGCTTTGCCGCGTTCGCTCAGCCGCTGTTTCAGCGTGCGGATGATCGGGTTGTGGGTCATGGCCACCAGGGCCGGCATGAACAGGCCCGCGCGCAGGCGGGGCGAGCCGGTGCGCGAGATGCAGACGTGGCCTTTGCGCTCGCCCGACTCCTGCAGACACGGATTCAGGCCCGCGAAGGCGGTCACCGCCGAGGCATTGGCGAAGCGCCTCACATCGCCAAGTTCGGCCAGCATCAAGGCCGCGCTGGTGTCGGCAATCCCCTGGATGCTCACCAGCAACTCGCGCTGCCCACGCAAGGTCGGATCCTGGTCGATATGGTCATCGATGGCCTGCTCGATCTGGGCGATGTGGTGTTGCAGATCGGCCAGATGGACCTGGATCGAGTCCTTTACCTGGGCCGGAGCGACCTCCAGCCGGTTGCGCTCCATCTGCAGCATCTGTTGCAGGTCCTGGCGCCGGCGCACCAGCGCTTTGAGCTGCTTGAGCGCCGGCGGATCAGGGTGCCAACGGCGTAACTGTTCGCGGTGACGCAAGGCATAGCTGGCGATCAGCTTGGCATCGCTGCGATCAGTCTTGACCCGGCTGAGCTGGCTGCGTGCGTACGCGGCCGTCTGCGCCGGGTTGAGCACGCACACCCGATAGCCGCGTGCGTGGAGGAACTCGGCCAGCGCCTGGTGGTAGGTGCCGGTGGCCTCCATGGCGATCCAGCTATCGGGCTGCGCATGCGTCTGCAGCCATGCCTGCAGGGCCTGGAAGCCCTTGGCATCGTTGGACAACTTGGCCTTGGTACGGTGCTTGCCATTGGTCAGATCGATGGCCACATCGAAACTGCGTTTGGCGACGTCGATGCCGATGACGGGAGACATACGCGATTCCTCCATCGTGTCAGGGTCATGATCGGCGCTGAGCCCGGTCCTGCCTTGTCGATGCGAGTTCACGCCCGGGGGCGGACTCTGGATACCGTTCGGACACACAAGGGCCAGCATGTGGAGGGCGGAGCCGATCTACGATGCAAGCTCGAAGCTTTAGGAGCGACTGGACCTCCCGCACCTCCTCCGATGATCAGTCGGAAGACATAACGCCTGTTTAGGGGCGACATGTCCAGATACAAGGAGCGGCTTCAGCCGCGACCGGGCGTTCATGGGATTGCCCGGTCGCGGCTGAAGCCGCTCCTACGAAAAATGACGCGGTGCGGTCGGTAACGTACGGCACGGCTGGCGGCGCGGCTACAGAAAGGCCGAACGCGTGCCGGGTGCCTTACAGATCCTCGTGGATCCCGCACTCGCGCTTGAGGCCGAAGAAGCGGGTGTCTTCCTCGCGCATGCCCGGTTCCCAGCGGCGGGTGGTGTGGAAGTCGCCGATGGAGACGTAGCCCTGTTCCCACAGCGGGTGATAGGGCAGGTCGTGCTGCTGCATGTATTGCCACAGGTCGCGATCGCTCCAGTCGGCGATCGGGTTGATCTTGTAGCGCTCGCCGCGCTTCTGCACGAACGGGGTTTGCGCGCGGCTGTCGGACTGGCTGCGGCGCAGGCCGGTGAACCAGGTGCCGACCTTCAGCTCGTCCAAGGCGCGGCGCATCGGCTCGACCTTGCGCAGGTTGTTGTACTGCTCGATGCCGACCATGCCCTGTTCCCACAGGCGGCCATGGCGCGCTTCCATCCAGGCGCGGCTGACCAGCGGGCGGTAGATCTTGAGATTGAGCTTGAGCCGCTCGGTCAGCGCGTCGGCGAAACGGTAGGTCTCGGCGAACAGGTAGCCGGTGTCGATCAGGATCACCGGGATGTCCGGGCGCTGCCGGGTCAGCAGGTGCAAGGTGGCCGCCGATTGCGCGCCGAAGCTGGACGACAGCGCCGCTTCGGCCGGGCCGTGCTGCAACGCCCAGGCCACACGCTCGGGCGCGGAGAGCGTCGCCAGCAGCGCATTGGCGGCATCGAGATCCAGGGCCGGCACCGGTGCGTTGGCGGAGGCGTCTTGGGAGGCGGCGGGCAGAGCGCTCATGCGTGCAGTTCCGACGGAATCAGGTGGCGGTGGGTGGGATAGGCGGGCAGGGCGACCACGCCGCTGCGGTGCAGGAAGTCGCCGAAGCGCTCGTCCTTCTCCCGCTCGCTGGCATAGCGCGCGAACAGCGGCTCCAGCGCGGCGAGGATCTCCGGCTCGGCGATGTTCTCGCGGTACAGGGTGTTGAGGCGCTGGCCGCGGTGGTCGCCGCCGAGCATCAGGTTGTAGCGGCCCGGCGCCTTGCCGACCAGGGCGATCTCGGCCAGGTACGGCCGCGAGCAGCCGTTGGGGCAACCGGAGATGCGCAGCAGGATCGGCGCGTCCTCCAGGCCGTGGCGGGCCAGCAACGGCTGCAGCTGCGCGGCGAAGGCCGGCAGGTAGCGTTCGGCCTCGGCCATCGCCAGGCCGCATGTGGGCAGGGCCACGCAGGCCATGGCCGCGCGCGCCAGCGCGGTGGGCGCGCGGTTGCCGGCGTCCAGCGCATGCGCGCGCACCAGGGCGTCGATCGCCTCGCGCTGCGCGGCGGGGATGCCGGCGATCACCAGGTTCTGGTTCGAGGTCATGCGGAAGTGCGCGCCGTCGCCGGCATCGCGCAGCTGCGTGGCGATCGCGCGCAGGCCGCTGAGGTGCTGCGCGCCGTCGGCATGGTCGGCGATGCGCCCGGCCGGCAGCGACAGGGTCAGATGCCAGCGGCCGTCCTCGCCGGCCTGCCAGCCCTCGCGATCGCCGTTGTGCTCGAAGGCGAAGTCGCGCGTGGCCTGTAGGCGCACGCCGGCGCGGCGCTCGATCTCCGCCACCACAGTGTCCAGGCCATGGTCGTCGATGGTGTACTTGAAGCGTGCGCGCTTGCGCACCGTGCGGTTGCCCAGGTCGCGCTGGGTGGTGACCACCGCGGTGGCGACGTCGAGCAACTGCGCGCGGTCGATGAAGCCGACCACGTTGGCCACGCGCGGGTAGGTCTCGGCATCGCCATGGCTGGCGCCCATGCCGCCGCCGAGGCTGACGTTGTAGCCGACCAACGTGCCGTCGGCGTCCAGCACCCCGATGAAGCCGAGGTCGTTGGCGAACACGTCGACGTCGTTGATCGGCGGCAGCGCGAAGCCGATCTTGAACTTGCGCGGCAGGTAGGCGTTGCCGTAGATCGGCTCGTCCTCCTGGCCGCTGCCGGCGACCTGCTCCTCGTCCAGCCAGATCTCGTAGTAGGCGCGGGTGTTGGGCAGCAGGTGTTCGGACACGCGCGCGGCGTCGGCGTAGAGCGTGGCGTGCGCCTGCGAGGCCAGCGGATTGGCGGCGACCTGCACGTTGCGGTTGACGTCGCCGCAGGCGGCCAGCGTGTCGATCAGCGCGGCGTTGATCGCCTGCATGGTCGCCTTCAGTTCGCGCTTGATCACCCCGTGGAACTGGAACGCCTGGCGCGTGGTGATGCGCAGCGAGTGGTTGCCGTAGGTGGTGGCGATGGCGTCGAGCTTGAGCCACTGCGCCGGCTCCACCACCCCACCCGGGGTGCGCGTGCGGATCATGAACTGGTAGGCCGGCTCCAGTTTTTGCCGGCGCCGCTCCTCGCGCAGGTCGCGGTCGTCCTGCTGGTAGCTGCCGTGGTACTTGATCAGGGTCTGATCGTCCTCGCGCAGCGCCCCGGTGACCGGGTCGGCCAGGCTCTGCAGCAGCGACCCGCGCAAGCGCTGGCTGTGGTGCTTGATGTCTTCGACGGAGTGGGACATTGGGCAGGGAATCGAGAATGGGGAATAGGGAATGGCAAGGGCGGGTACGTCGGATTACGGAAAGCCCGTCGAGGCCGGCTGTTGCCCATTCCCCATTCCCGTTTCCCGATTCCCCGCCTCAATAGACATCACGCGCATACCGCCCCTCCTGCTGCAGTTGGCTGAGATAGGCGGCGGCGTCCTCGGGGCTGCGGGCGCCGTGTTCGGCGACGATGTGCAGCAAGGTGGCGTGCACGTCCTTGCCCATGGCGATGGCGCCGCACACGTACAGGTGCGCGCCGTTCTGCAGCCAGTCGTACACCGCGCGGCCGTGTTCGCGCAGGCGCTGCTGCACGTACACCTTGGCCGGGGCGGCAGTGCCGCGCAGCGGCTGCACGTCGCGCGAGAACGCCAGGTCCAGCCGGTGCAGTTCGCCGCTGCGCAGCGCCTGCTGCCATTCGGCCTGGTAGAGGAAGTCGCGGTTGAAGTGGCGGGCGCCGAAGAACAGCCAGTTGCGGCCGCTGGCGCCGCCTTCGGCGCGCTCCTGCACGAAGCCGCGGAACGGCGCCACGCCGGTGCCGGGGCCGATCATCAGGATGTCGCGGCTGCCGTCGGTCGGCACCCGGAAGCGTTCGTTGGGCTCGATGTAGATCGGGGCGCTGTCGCCTTCGGCCAGGGCGGCCAGATAGCCGCTGGCGGCGCCGCCGTGGGCATGGCCGTGGGCGTCGTAGGCCAGCACGTCGACGGTGAGGTGGGCTTCGTCGCCGACCCGCTTGCGGCTGGAGGCGATTGAGTACAGGCGCGGGACCATCGGCCGCAGCGCCTGCAGCAGCGCGGCGTGGTCCCAATCCGCCGGCCAGCGACGCAGCACGTCGATCACTTGGTGATCGGCGAGCAACGCCGCCAGGCCGGCGGTCTGGGTGGGGGCGAGCAGCTCGGTCAGCGCGTTGTCGCCGGCGCGTTCGGCCACTGCGGCGAGCAACGGGCGCGAGGCCCGGGTCAGTTCGCGATGGCTGGCGAGCCAATCGTGCAGGGGCAGTGTCTGCCCATCGACAGTGAATGCGACGTCGCCGTCCAGGCGCGTCGCGGCCAGGACCGCCTCGACCAGCGCGGGCGGATTGCGATGGCGCACGCCCAGGGCGTCGCCGGGTTCGTAGTGCAGGCCACTGCCGGCCAGAGACAGTTCCAGGTGGCGCACGTCCTTGTCGGCCTGACCATGCGCGGCGTAGCGCGGTCCCTTGAAGTCGCGGCCGCTGATCGGCTGGTTCGCCAGGACCTCTGCGGCGAACGGTTGCGTGCGGCTCCAGGTCGCGGCGGCGGCGCCGCGCAGCGGCGTCACCGTGGCCGACGGCGTCGCGGGCGTGCGGCCCAGGATGTCGCGTGCCTGCGCCAGCGCCTGCGCGCGCCACGGTGCCGCCACCGTCTCGATCTCCAGGTCGGCCTCGCCCAGCGGCAGCAGCCGCTGCGCGCCGAGTTCGGCCAGGCGCGCATCCAGGCGCCGGGCGATGCCGCAGAAATCGGCGTAGCTAGAATCGCCCAGGCCGAGCACGGCGTACTGCAGCTGCGGCAGCTTCGGCGCGCGCCGGCCCTGCAGGAACTCGACGAAACCGATCGCATCGTCCGGCGGGTCGCCCTCGCCCTGGGTGCTGATGACCACGTACAGCAGGCGCTCGTTACCCAGCTCGCGGGTGGGATAGGCGTCGGCGCGCAGCAGGCGCACCGCCAGCCCGGCCGCCTCGGCCTCGGCGGCCACCTGTTCGGCAGCGCGACGTGCGTTGCCGGTCTGGCTGCCGTAGACGATGCTCAGCTGCGGCGCCGGCGAGGGGGCCGCGGTGGCGCCGGCGACCACGGCCAGCGCCGGCGTCGCCGGTCCCTGCGCCTGGGCCAGGCCGGCGGCGTAGCCGGACAGCCACCACAGGCCGGCCGCGTCCAGGCCCTCCACGGTCCGCGCCAACAGCGCCTTGCGCTCCTCGGGCAAGGGGCTGGGTGGCAGCGCGGGCGAGGCGGCGGTCATGGCCGGTCCGGGGATGAGGAAGGGATGACCGATGTTAGGGATTCGTTGTGCGGTACAGAAAGGAACAGGGGTTATCGGCTCATGCCCGTGGCTTATTTCTGCTGCCCGTAGACGCCGCGCACACTGCCGCCCCGATCGTCACGCCCGCTGTTACGCTTCGGGTCCGTCCCTCCACTGCCTGCCGCCGCCGTCTCGATGAGTGCGTTTTCCCTGTCCCACCTCGACCGCCTCGAGGCCGAGAGCATCCACATCCTGCGCGAGGTCGCTGCCGAGTTCCGCAACCCGGTATTGCTGTATTCGGTCGGCAAGGACAGTTCGGTGCTGCTGCATCTGCTGCTCAAGGCGTTCGCGCCGGCGCCGCCGCCGATCCCGCTGCTGCACGTGGACACGCGCTGGAAGTTCCGCGAGATGATCGCCTTCCGCGACCGTCGCGCCGCCGAGACTGGCGTGGAACTGCGCGTGCACATCAATCCCGACGGCGTCGCCCAGGACGTCGGCCCGTTCAGTCACGGCGCCAGCGTGCACACCGATGTGATGAAGACCCAGGCGCTGAAGCAGGCGCTGGACCTGTGGAAGTTCGACGCCGCCATCGGCGGCGCGCGCCGCGACGAAGAGAAGGCGCGGGCCAAGGAGCGCGTGTTCTCGTTCCGCAACGCGCATCACCGCTGGGATCCCAAGCAGCAGCGCCCGGAGCTGTGGAAT
This sequence comes from Xanthomonas sacchari, assembly GCF_040529065.1. Taxonomy (NCBI): domain Bacteria; kingdom Pseudomonadati; phylum Pseudomonadota; class Gammaproteobacteria; order Lysobacterales; family Lysobacteraceae; genus Xanthomonas; species Xanthomonas sacchari. The sequence continues at coordinate 1,483,646 of NZ_CP132343.1, forward strand.
CTGTACAACCCGCGGATCCATCCCGGCGAGAGCGTGCGCGTGTTCCCGCTGTCCAACTGGACCGAGCTGGACATCTGGCTGTACATCTACCGCGAAGCGATTCCGGTGGTGCCGCTGTACTTCGCCGCCGAGCGTCCGGTGGTGGAACGCGACGGCGCGCTGATCATGGTCGACGACGCGCGCCTGCCGCTGCGTCCCGGCGAAACCCCGCAACTGCGGCGCGTGCGCTTCCGCACCCTCGGCTGCTACCCGTTGACCGGCGCGATCGAGTCGCAGGCCGATACCCTGGAGAAGATCATCGCCGAGATGCTGCAGGCCACCACCTCCGAACGCCAGGGCCGGATCATCGACCAGGACCCGGGCGCCTCGATGGAGCAGAAGAAGGTGGAGGGGTATTTCTGATGAGCCGGGATTCGGGATTTGGGATTGGGGATTCGCAAGAGCGGATGTCGGCGGCTGATTTGGTGTCGAGAGGGAGCGATGTGACGAATCCCCAATCCCCAATCCCCAATCCCGTAGGCGGCGACGCCGTCGCCGCCTACCTGCAGCAACACGAACACAAGCCGCTGCTGCGCTTCATCACCTGCGGCAGCGTCGACGATGGCAAGAGCACCTTGATCGGACGCCTGCTGTACGACAGCAAGCGGCTGTTCGACGACCAACTGGCGGCGCTTGGCGCCGACAGCAAGCGCCACGGTACCCGCGGCGGGGCGATCGACTATGCGTTGCTGCTGGACGGCCTGGCCGCCGAGCGCGAGCAGGGCATCACCATCGACGTGGCCTACCGCTATTTCGATACCGACCGACGCAAGTTCATCGTCGCCGACTGCCCCGGGCATGCGCAATACACCCGCAACATGGCCACCGGTGCGTCCACCGCCGACGTGGCGGTGGTGCTGGTCGACGCCGCCAAGGGCGTGCTGACCCAGACCCGCCGGCACAGCTACATCGTCGCGCTGCTGGGCATCCGCCACGTGGTGCTGGCGGTCAACAAGATGGACCTGGTCGAGTTCGAACAGGCGACGTTCGAGACCATCGCCGCCGAGTACCGCGCGCTCGCCGCGCAGTTGGGCATCGCCGACGTGCAGTGCATTCCGCTGTCGGCGCTGGAGGGCGACAACCTGTCGCAGCGCTCGGCGCGCACGCCCTGGTACGCCGGCCCGGCGCTGCTCGAACACCTGGAAAGCGTACAACTGGACGCGCGCACCGCCGACAGCGGGCTGCGTCTGCCGGTGCAGTGGGTCAACCGCCCGCATGCGCAATTCCGCGGCTTTGCCGGCACCGTGGCGGCGGGCGTGGTGCAGCCCGGCGATGCGGTGGTGGTGCTGCCGTCGGCGCGGCGCGCGCAGGTCGCGCAGGTGTTGGTCGGCGCCGAGCCGGTGCCGCGTGCGGTGGCCGGGCAGGCGGTGACCCTGACCCTGACCGAGGAGATCGACGTCAGCCGCGGCGACGTGATCGCCGCCGCCGGCGATCCACCCGAAGTGGCCGACCAGTTCGCCGCGCACCTGTTGTGGATGGACGATGCCGCGCTGCTGCCCGGCCGCCCATACTGGCTGAAGATCGGTGCGCGCACCGTGGCCGCCAGCGTCACCGAGATCAAGCACCGCATCGACGTCAACACGCAGGAGCGCTTGGCGGCCAAGCGGCTGGAGCTCAACGAGGTCGGCTATTGCAACCTGGCGCTGGACCAGCCGATCGCCTTCGCCCCGTATGCGCAGGACCGCACGCTCGGTGGCTTCATCCTGATCGACCGCCACAGCAATGCTACCGTGGCCGCCGGCACCCTGGATTTCGCGCTGCGCCGCGCCGGCAACGTGCACTGGCAGCACCTGGACGTGGACAGGGCGGCGCGTGCGCGAATCAAGGGGCAGACGCCGAAGGTGCTGTGGTTCACCGGCCTGTCCGGCGCCGGCAAGTCGACCATCGCCAACCTGGTCGACAAGCGCCTGCACGCGCTGGGCTACCACACCTTCATCCTCGACGGCGACAACGTGCGCCATGGCCTCAACCGCGACCTGGGCTTCACCGACGAGGACCGTGTGGAGAACATCCGCCGCGTCGCCGAAGTGGCCAGGTTGATGACCGATGCCGGCCTGATCGTGCTGGTCAGCTTCATCTCGCCGTTCCGCGCCGAGCGGCAACTGGCGCGCGAGCGCTTCGGCGAGGGCGAATTCCTCGAAGTGTTCGTCGACGTGCCGCTGCCGGTGGCCGAGGCGCGCGACGTCAAGGGCCTGTACGCCAAGGCGCGCGCCGGCCTGATTCCCAACTTCACCGGCATCGATTCGCCGTACGAGGCGCCGGAGCGCCCGGAACTGCACCTGCACGCCGACGGCGACAACGTCGAAGCGCTGGCCGCGCAGGTGCTGGCGGCGCTGGGGCTGCAGGACTGAGGCGGGAGTGGGGCGTTGCGAGGGTCGATCACCTTCCCGATGCCTCCGCACTGTAGGAGCCAACTGTCATGCAGTCGCGCCGAAAGGCGCCCGCCAGGCACCCGACCTCAAGGCGTCGGGACTGAAGTCCCTCCACAGTGCATCCAGCCAACGTGTCGCAAGTCTCAGCAGGAGATGTTCCGTCACACGCGAATAGCGCTCGCTGTTGCGGAAATCGGCGTTTTTGTGTGTCCATCAGGATCAACAGGCAATGAGCGCCACCACGCGCAGCGCATTTGTTGGCGGACACGGCAATGACCCAGGCGTGCGTAGCAGTCGCAGTTGCCTCGGCCTTTGCTGTTGATGTTGCTCTGGCTTTTGATTGACCGGGTTCCCTTCCGCAGCGGCGGCCATCGCGGGGAAAAACCCCGCAGGGGCGGCGCACATGGATGTGCGCCGTTCGCGGCAGGGGCAGGATGCCCCTTCCGCGAATCCCCGGGATGGACGCGGACCCGGAGCGCGTCAGCGCGGAGGGCGCAAGGCAGGGTGTGCTTGACCAGCCTTCGGCTGTGGTAAAGCGCTTCTTTTGGTTACTTTTCTTTGCACAAGCAAAGAAAAGTGACTCGCCGCAAGGCGAAAGCCCTGGCTGTTGCTTGAGATGTAGGGGCCGGACGTGAAGAGCCTCCGCAACGCCCGCGTGCTAAATCACTGGCGTTCATGACGTGACAGCCGCCGCCGCGCGTGCTTAAGTCGTCGCCCTCCTCATCGGCGAAGGCCCTTCCATGCCAGCTCTGTCCCGTCGCGTGCTGTTCTCCGTCCTCGCGCTGTGCTGCGGCGCGGCCTGCGCGCAGGCGCCCGACGCGGTGCCGAGCGGGCGCCTGCCGGAGTGGGCGGTGCCCGAGCACTACGCGCTGGACCTGAAGATCGATCCGGAGCGCACCAGCTTCGACGGCACCGCCACCGTCCGCGTGCGCCTGGAGCGCGCGTCCGATCATCTGTGGCTGCACGGCAAGGAGTTGCGCGTGAGCAAGGCCACGTTGCGCACCGCCGATGGTGCGTCGTTGCCGGTGCGCTACACCCAGGCCGACGCGCAGGCCGGCGTGGCCCGCATCGCCTTCGGGCGCACGCTGCAGCCGCAGGAACTGACCCTGACCATCGTCTACAGCGCGCCATTCAACCAGCAGTTGCAGGGCCTCTACCAGGTCAAGGCGCAGGGGCATGCCTATGCCTTGACGCAGATGGAGCCGATCAGCGCGCGCTACGCCTTCCCCGGTTTCGACGAGCCGGCGCTGAAGACGCCGTTCGCGCTGCGCCTGACCGTGCCCGAGGGCGAGCAGGCGCTGGCCAATACCCGCGCCGTGTCCACCGAGCCGGCCGGCAAGGGCTGGAAGACCGTGCGCTTCGCCGAGACCGTGCCGCTGCCGACCTACCTGGTGGCCTACGCGGTCGGGCCGTGGGACCTGGTCGACGGGCCGGCGCTGCCGGCCACGCCGCAGCGCCCGCAGGCCATCCCGCTGCGCGGCGTGGCCGCACAGGGGCAGGGGCCGCGCATCCAGCGCGCGCTGCAGCAGACGCCGGAAATCATCACCGCGCTGGAGGACTACTACGACTTCGGCTATCCGTTCGACAAGCTGGATCTGGTGGCCGCGCCGGACTTCTCCGCCGGCGCGATGGAGAACCCCGGGTTCGTCACCTTCCGCGACTGGCTGCTGTTGCTGGACGACCATTCGCCACGGCACAACGTCGAGGGCTCGTTCAACGTCACCGCGCACGAGCTGGCGCACCAGTGGACCGGCGACACGGTGACCATGGCCTGGTGGGACGACCTGTGGCTCAACGAGGCCTTCGCCACCTGGATGCAGCAGAAGATCACCATGCGCCTGCGTCCGCAGTACCGCGCCGACCTGGACCGCATCAGTGCCGCGCAGGAGGCGATGGACAACGACAGCCTGGTCAGCGCGCGCAAGATCCGCCAGCCGATCACCGGCAACGGCGACATCGAGACCGCCTTCGACAGCATCACCTACCGCAAGGGCGCCGCGGTGCTGGGCATGTTCGAGCAGTTCGTCGGCGAGGACACCTTCCGCAGCGGCATGCGCGCCTACATCCGTGCGCACCGTTTCGGCAACGCCACCGCCGACGACCTGGTCGATGCCATCGCCGCCGCGGCCGGCAAGGACGAGGAGTTCAAGGCCGCGTTCCGCAGCTTCCTCGACCAGCCCGGGGTGCCCTATCTGCAAGCGCAGCTGCAGCCCGAGGCGGGCGGCGCGGTGCTGCACCTGCACCAGCAGCGCTTCCTGCCGCTGGGCTCGCGCGGCAACGCCGCACAGACCTGGGGCGTGCCGGTGTGCGTCAAGTACGGCACGCGCCAGGGCGTGCGCCGTGCCTGCCAGATGCTGTCTTCCAGCGACGGCCGCCTCACGCTCGCCGGCGCCGATGCGAACAGTTGGGTGATGCCCAACGCCGGCGGCACCGGCTACTACCGCTTCGCCCTGCCCAAGCCGCAACTGGCCGCGCTCGGCCGCCATCTCGATGCGCTCGACGATGCCGAGAAGCTGGCCTATGCCGACGCCATCGACAGCGCGTTCCGCACCGGCGAGGCTGACACCGCGGACGTGATCGCGGCCATGCAGCAGCTGGCGCCGGCCAAGGCCACGGCCGTGGCCACCGCGTTGAACGACCGCATCGGCTGGATCTGGCGGGTGCTGGCGGGCGACGACGCGCAGCGCGCCAGGCTGCGCCAGGCGACCGAGGCCGCGTTCGGCGCACGCCTGCAGGCGCTGGGCTATCAGCGCCGTGCCGGCGACAGCGACGACGACGTGGCGCTGCGCTCGCACCTGGCCGACCTGCTCGGGGTGACCATGGGCGTGCCGGCGGTGCGGCAGGCGCTGCTGGCCCAGGGCGATGCGGTGCTGGCCGGCAAGGGCGGCGCGCTGGACTTCGCCGCCGCCAACCCGGACCTGCTCGGCACGGCGCTCACCGTGGCGGTGCAGACGCGTGGTGCGCCGGCCGTGGACGCGTTGATCGCCGCCCTGCGCGGCCATGGCGAACCGGCCCAGCGCAACGCGATGATCGAGGCGCTCGGCGCCGTTCGCGACCCGCAGCAGCTGCAGAAGGTGCGCGATTTCGCGTTGACCGATGCGATCAAGGTCGGCGAGATGAAAAGCCTGCTGATGGGCGCGCACGCCGAGCCGGCCACGCATGCCTCGATGTGGCCCTGGTACACCGCCAATTTCGATCGCATCGTGGCGCGCTCCGGGTCCTTTGACGGCGGTCGCCTGCCGGCGCTGGCCGCCAGCGGTGGCTGCGATGCCGCCGAAGCGGACCGGCTGGAAGCATTCTTCACCCCGCGCCTGAAGGCGCTCAGTGGCGCCGACCGCGGCCTGGCGCAGACCGCCGAAACCATTCGCCTGTGCAGCGCGCTGCAGGCGCGGCAGCGTGCCGCGTTTCCGCCGCACTGATCGCAGTTGCCAGGCCCCTGCGCCGCCCGCATGCTACGCGGCACGCACTCGCGCGCCTGGCGCAGGGATGGCGGATCCGGTGGCGGACGACGCTGCCGGGCAACGTTCAGGGGGAACGCATTGATCCGAAGCTGCATGACGTGCTGGCCAGAACCAATGTGGCCGAACTGGTCCAACCGGCGTGCGCCGAACAGGTGACGCATCAGCCGGTGCAGCCGGAGCCAGCGCCGCCACCGCCGCCCAGGTACGCCACCTCCGATCCGTTTCAGTACCACCTGGCCAGCACCGAGATCGTCGGCAAGTTGGCCGAGGGGCGTACGTCGCCGGCGTTGCGCTTTTTCGGCTGGCTGGTGTTCGGACTGCCGATGGCCTCGTTCGGATTGATGATGCTGCACGCGATCTGGTATGACGCCTCGGCGCATGCCCTGTATGTGCCGCACACCCTGGGGCAAGCGGTGCGCATGCTGCTGGGGACCGCATCGGCGCTCGCCTTCGTGGTGGCCTATCCGTACTTCACCCGGCGTCGTGCCGCCAAGGATTGAGTGAGCGCCCAAGGGCGCGCCACGCGTGCGCTGCGTCTCATCGCGCAGCGCCTCCCCGCGCCGGCAAGGGTCGTCGGTCATGCCCGAACTGTCTCAACGCCGGTCACGCCGGGCCGTTAGACTGGGCCGAACTCCACGCGTCCGGGATTTCCATGCCGCACCGACCACGCGCCGGCGTCCGCCTGGTGTATCTCCTGTTGTCGTCGATCGCGCTTGTCGGGTGCGGCAAGCCCGCGGCGCCGGCCAAGGCCAATGCCGCGGTTCCGGTGACGCTGCAGACGGTGCAGCTGCGCGACTGGAACGACAGCCTGTCCTCGCTGGGCACGGTCAAGGCGCGCGAGTCGGTGACGCTGACCGCCAAGGTCAGCGAGATCGTCGAGCGTGTGCATTTCGAGAGCGGCCAGGAAGTGGCGGCCGGCGCGCCGCTGGTGACGCTGCGCGGGCAGGGCCAGCAGGCGGCGCTGCGCGAGGCCGAGGCCACCTACACCGAGGCCGAGCAACTGTACCGGCGGCAGAGCGAGCTGGTCGGCCGGCAACTGGTGTCGCGCGCGCAACTGGACACGCAACGCGCCCTGCGCGACGCCGCGCAGGCGCGGGTGCTGCAGATGCGTGCGGAGATCGGCGACCGCAGCGTGCGCGCGCCGTTCGCCGGCGTCCTCGGCCTGCGCCAGGTCAGCCCCGGCGCACTGCTGACGCCGGACGCGACAATCGCCACGCTCGACGACGTGGCCCAGGTCTATGTGGATTTCCAGGTGCCGGAGGCGGCGCTGTCGACGGTGAAGCCCGGCGACGTGGTCGGCGGCCGCAGCGTGGCCTACCCGGGGCGCGCCTTCGAAGGCAAGGTCGCCACGGTGGATGCGCGCGTGGACAGCGCCACCCGCGCGGTCACCGTGCGCGCCGCGTTCGACAACGCCGACCGCGCGCTGCGCCCGGGCATGCTGATGGACGTGCGCCTGTACCGGCCCGCGCGACAGGCGCTGGTGATCCCGGAGATCGCGGTGGTGCAGGTGGGACGCGATGCGTTCGTGTACCGGGTCGGTGCCGATGCCACCGTGGCCCGCGCCGACGTGCGCACCGGCACGCGCCGCGACGGCCTGGTCGAGATCGTGGAGGGCCTGCAGCCCGGCCAGCGCATTGTGGTCGAGGGCACCGGCAAGCTGCGCCCGGGCGTGGCCGTGGTCGATGCCGCCGCCGGCGTCGACGGCGGTGGCGCGCGCAGCGGCAGCGCCGCGGCGGACCTGGCGCGATGAAGCTGTCCGACGTTTCCATCACCCGGCCGGTATTCGCCGCGGTGATGAGCCTGTTGCTGGTGGTGCTGGGGGTGATGGCGTACAGCCGGCTGACCCTGCGCGAATTGCCGGCGATCGATCCGCCGATCGTGTCGGTGGATGTGCGCTATCCCGGCGCCTCGGCGGCGGTGGTGGAAAGCCGCATCACCCAGGTGCTGGAAGACGCGCTGGCCGGCATCGAAGGCATCGAGACGATCCAGGCGCGCAGTTCCAACGGCGTGGCCGACATCAGCCTGGAGTTCCGCGCCACCCGCGACATCGAGGCCGCCGCCAACGACGTGCGCGATGCGGTCAGCCGCGTGCTCGACCGCCTGCCCGACGAGGCCGACGCGCCGGAGATCGCCAAGGTCGAGTCCGATGCCGACGCCATCCTGTGGCTCAACATGAGCTCCAGCACGATGGACGCGCTGCAGCTGTCCGATTACGCCGAGCGCTACGTGGTGGATCGCCTGTCCAGCATCGACGGCGTGGCGCAGGTGATGCTGGGCGGGCGGCAGCGCTACGCCATGCGGATCTGGCTGGACCGCGACCAGTTGGCCGCGCGCGCGCTCACCGTGGCCGACGTCGAGAACGCCCTGGCCCGCGAGAACGTGGAACTGCCGGCCGGCCGCCTGGAATCGGCCGATCGCGACTTCACCCTGCGCGTAGAGCGCAACTACCGCACTCCCGCGGACTTCGCCGCCATTCCGCTGGGCAAGGGCCGCGACGGCTACGTGGTGCGACTGGGCGACGTGGCCAAGGTGGAACTGGCCTCGGCCGAGCGCCGCGCCTACTTCCGCAGCAACGGCGTGCCCAACGTCGGCCTGGGCATCGTCAAGACCTCCACCGCCAACAGCCTGGACGTGGCCCGCGCCGCACGCGCAGCCGCGCAGCAGATCCAGCAGACCCTGCCCAAGGGCACGCAGATCTTCGTCGCCTTCGATTCCACCGTGTTCATCGATGCCTCGGTGGAGCGCGTCTACCACACCCTGATCGAGGCGGTGGTGCTGGTGCTGGTGGTGATCTGGCTGTTCCTGGGCAGCTTGCGCGCGGCGCTGATTCCGGCGGTGACGGTGCCGGTGTGCCTGGTGGCCGCGTTCATCGCGCTGTATGCGTTCGGCTTCTCGATCAACCTGCTGACCCTGCTCGCCTTGGTGCTGTGCATCGGCCTGGTGGTGGACGATGCGATCGTGGTGGTGGAGAACATTCAGCGCCGCGTCGATCTGGGCGAACCGGCGCTGGTGGCGGCGCGGCGCGGCACCGCGCAGGTCGCCTTCGCGGTGATCGCCACCACCGCGGTGCTGGTGGCGGTGTTCCTGCCGGTCGGCTTCCTCGAAGGCAACACCGGGCGCCTGTTCCGTGAACTGGCGGTGGCGCTGGCCGCGGCGGTGGCGATCTCCGCCTTCGTCGCGCTGACCCTGACCCCGATGATGTCGTCCAAGCTGCTCAAGGCGCACGCGCGCGAGCAGCCCAACCGCGTGCATGGCTGGGTCGAGGCGCGGCTGCAGGGGCTGAGCGCGCGCTACCGGCGCGTGCTCGAGCGCCATGTCGGCCGCGCCTGGCTGTTCGGCGCGCTGCTGCTGGCCGCGCTGGCGGCCAGTGCGCTGCTGGCGCGGATGATTCCCTCGGAACTGGCACCGGCCGAGGACCGCGGCTCGTTCCAGGTGATGATCGATGCGCCGGAAGGCGCCGGCTTCGACTACACCGTGGGGCAGATGCACCAGGTCGAGGCCATCCTCGACCGCCACCGCGGCGACGGCCAGCCGATCGCGCGCGCCAATCCGCGCGTGCCCGGCAGTTTCGGTGCCAGCGAGGAGATGCACACCGGCCGGGTCAGCGTGTTCCTGCGCGACTGGAGCGAGCGCGACGTGGCCACCGCCGACGTCGCCGCCCAGTTGCAGGACGAACTGCGCGCGCTGCCTGGCGTGCGGGCGCGCACTCAGGTCGGCGGCGGCCTGGTCAACAGCCGCGGGCAGCCGTTCCAGATCGTGCTTGGCGGCCCCGACTACGCCGAGATCGCGCAATGGCGCGACCGCCTGCTCGCGCGCATCGCCGACAACCCCGGCCTGGTCGGGGCGGACTCGGACTACAAGGAAACCCGGCCGCAGATGCGCGTGGAGATCGACCGCCAGCGCGCGGCCGACCTCGGCGTGCCGGTGACCGAGATCGGCCGCGCGCTGGAGACGCTGATGGGCTCGCGCCAGGTCACCACCTTCGTCGACAACGGCGAGGAGTACGACGTGATGCTGCAGGCCAGTCGCGACGGCCGCGCCAATCCCGACGACCTGGCGGCGATCCGGGTGCGCGCCGACAACGGCCAGCTGATCCCGCTGTCGAACCTGGTGACCCTGCGCGAAGTCGCCGAGCCGGGCAACCTGCATCGCTTCAATCGCCTGCGTGCGATCACCATCAACGCCGGCCTGGCCCCGGGCTATCCGCTCGGCGAGGCGATCGCCTGGGCGCAGCAGGTGGCGCGCGAGGAACTGCCCGACTACGCGCAGCTCGACTGGAAGGGCGAATCGCGCGAGTACCAGAAGGCCGGCGGCGCGGTGCTGCTGACCTTCGCCCTGGCGCTGCTGATCGTGTACCTGGTGCTGGCGGCGCAGTTCGAGAGCTTCATCCACCCGCTGGTGATCATGCTGACCGTGCCCCTGGGCGTGCTCGGCGCGCTGATCGGCCTGGCGATCAGCGGCGGCACCCTCAACCTGTTCAGCCAGATCGGCATCGTCATGCTGGTCGGGTTGGCGGCCAAGAACGGCATCCTGATCGTCGAGTTCGCCAACCAGTTGCGCGATGCCGGGCGCAGCGTGCGAGAGGCCATCGTCGAAGCGGCGGCGGTGCGCCTGCGCCCGATCCTGATGACCTCGCTGGCCACCGTGGTCGGCGCCATCCCCCTGGTGGTCGCCGGCGGCCCCGGGTCGGCCAGCCGCGCCACCATCGGCATCGTGGTGATCTTCGGCGTGTCGGTGTCCACGCTGCTGTCGCTGTTCGTGGTGCCGGCGTTCTATGCGCTGCTGGCGCCGTACACACGGTCGCCGGATGCGGTGCAGCAGCGCCTGCAGCAACTGGAGGCGCAGACGCCGTCGGTCGGCGGCCACGCCTGAGCGGGAGCGCTCGGGCCGGCTTGCTTCAGGCCGGATCGACCCGCGACGACGCCAGCGGCCGCGGCGCGCAGCGCGGCTGCTGTAGCAGGTGCACGAACTGCGCGGCGATCACCGCGCCGCCGAAATGGCGTTGCACGAAGTCGCGCCCGGCCTGGCCCATGCGCTGGCGGCGTTCGCTGTCGCACAGGCGCAGGATCGCGTCGCGCCAGTCAGCGATGTCCCCGGGCGTGAGCAGTTCGCCGCTGACGCCGGGGTCCAGCGTCTCCGCGGTGCCGCCGACGTGGCTGGCCAGCACCGGCACGCCGCTGGCCTGCGCTTCCACCGAGACCCGGCCGAAGGTTTCCGGCGCCAGCGACGGAAACGCCAGCATCGACATCGCGTTGTAGTACGGGGTGGTGTCGTTGACCCAGCCGACGAAGCGGTGGCGTTCGCCGTGCGGCTGCGCCGCGGCCTGCGCCTGCAGTTGCGCCGCGTCCGGGCCGTCGCCCAGCCACAGGCAGTGCAGGCGCGGTTCCTGCGCCATCGCCGCTCCTGCAGCCCCCAGCAACGGGAAAATGCCCTTTCCGGCATGCATGCGCCCGCTGTAGCCAAGCACGATCGCATCCTCGGGCAAGCCCTGCGCGGCGCGGATGGCACGGCCACGTTCCGGATCCGGGCGCAGCCGCTCCATGGTCACCGGGTTGTACAGCACCTGCACCAGCGCCTCGGGCACGCCGCGCTCCAGGTAGGCCTGGCGCGCGTAGTGCGACACCGCGAAGAAGCGCGCGGCCAGGCGCGGGATCGCATAGCCGGACAGCGCGCTCATCGCCGGGGTGCGGTGACGGAACAGCGCCACGGGGATGCCCAGCGCACGTCCGGCCAGCAGCAGCGGCCAGTATTCCTTGCCGAAGTTGCCGACCAGCCAGTCCGGCCGGCTGCGCCGCGCCACCCGCAGCAACGGCCCGTAGCCGTCCGGGTCCAGCACGTTGCGGAAGTGCCCGACATGCACGGTGATGCCGCTGCGGCGCAACTCGTCGGCGATCAGGCCGCCTTCGCAGGCGATGACCTCGACCTGGTGGCCGACGCCGGCCAGCGCCTGCGCCAGCGCCACGAAATGCGTGGCCGCGCCGGTGTTTTCGGGATTGGTGCCGACGAACAGGAATTTCATCCGCGCCGGTCCTCGTAGGCGGTGAAGGCGCGCAGCGCGAACTGCGGCAGCAGGTGGTGGCGCGCGACCTGGATGCGCGGATAGCGCATCGGGTCCGAGCCGGCCGGGGCGCGGCCGCGGCGGGTGCTGGTGGCGGCGGTGTAGCCGGCCTCGCGCACCACGTCGGCGACGCGGTCGTCGACATCGCCGTAGGGGTAGCAGAACTGCGGCACCGCCTCGCCGAGCAGGTCCTCCAGTTCGCGCTTGCAGCCGCCGATCTCCTCGCGCAGCGCCGCATCGCTGCAGCCGGTCAGGTGCGGGTGCGAGCGGGTATGCGCGCCGATCTCCATGCCGCCGGCGCGCCACTGGCGCAGCTCGGCGAGGTTCATCAGCGGCTTTTCGATGCCCAGCTTCTGCGCATCCCACACGTTGTGGCGGCCGATGCAGCCGCTGACCATGTACACGGTGGCGGTGAAGCCCAGCCGCTGCAGCACCGGCAGCGCCGCGTGCAGGTTGTCCAGGTAGCCGTCGTCCAGGGTGACAACCGCGACCTTGCCCTGGCGCTCGCCGCGCAGGTACGGCATGGCGTCGGACATGGACACGCCGCGGTAGCCCAGCCGCTGCAGCAGGCGCATCTGCCGGGCGAAGCGGCCCGGGCTCACGTACAGGCTGCGGTACACCTGCAGGTGGCGCGGCGCCTCGGCCACGTTGTGGTACATGAAGATTGGAATGCGGGCCGTGGCGGCGGTGTCGGAGGGCATCGGGAACGGCTCTTGGGACGGAAGGGCGAGGTGCGGCGCGGGAGTCTACCGGCGCTGGCTTTCGCTGGTCTGTCGGGTAAAACCCTCAGCCGTAGACGCTTGCGCGACCCGGCGGACGGCCCGGCCGGCGGCTATGCTGGGCGTCCCGTTGCCGCAGGAGCCGCCGATGTCCGAGACCGCCGTGGCCGGCCGCTGGCACGACCTGCGGCTGCAACTGGACGGGATCGCGCTGCGTCGCTGGCGCGCCAGCGACCTGGACGCATTGGTCCGCCACGCCGACGACGCCCAGGTGGCGCGCGGGCTCAGCCGGCGTTTTCCGCATCCCTACACGCGCGCCGACGGCGCCGCGTTTCTGGACGGGCAGGTCATCGACCTGCGCGACCCGGTGCTGGCGATCGAGATCGGCGGCGAGGCCTGCGGCGGCATCGGCCTGCACGCCGCGGCGCAGCCGGCGCCTGGGCTGGCCGAGCTCGGCTACTGGCTCGGCAGTGCGCATTGGGGTCAGGGGCGGATGACCCGCATCGTCGCCGCCTACCTGGATTGGGCGGTGCCGGCGCTAGGCCTGCAGCGGATCGAGGCGCTGACGCTGCCGGACAATCACGGCTCGGCGCGGGTGCTGCAGAAGAACGGTTTCGCCGAGATCGGCGTGCGTCCTGAGGTCTCGGTACGCGACGGGCAACGACGCGCGCTGCGGCTGTTCGCGCGCAGTTGGCCCGGCGCCTGAGCCGCGTCGCTGCCACGGTCGGGCAGCGACGCGGGGCTCAGGCGATCATGCGGCCTCAGTAGGAAATGGTCGCCGAGGTGGCGGTGGTATCCACCGCGTAATCGCACTGCACGTCCAGGCCGGAACTGTCGTTGTAGGACACCCATGCCGGCGATGCCACCTGTTGCATGCGGTAGTCGTAGACGCCGATCGCCTCGAAGGTGATGCGGCGGTCGGGCGGATACTGGTCGCAACTGTCCACCGCATACACTTCCAGCGCACCGCCCACCACCAGGTGCGTCCGGGAATTGATGTCGTAGGTGGTGCTGAGCCGCACGCTCTGGCCGGTGGTGACGTTGCGCGTATCGACGTTCCAATTGGCGCAGGGGCTGCCGTTGTTGCAGGTGGCATAGGTGTCGCCGACGATCCGGTCGCCGGCCTTGGCCGGGATGAAATCGCTGTACCAGACCATGCCGTCCTGGCAGCAATTCCAACTGCTCAGATCCCAGGTATTGCTGTCGCCGCGGTAGCCCAGCACCGGTTGCAGGATGGTCGGATCGTCGCTCTGCATGCCGGGGAAGAAATACACCGTCTGCTGCGCCACGTTGGTCGGGTTCTGCGGCACCGTCCAGCTGGCCACGATGCGGCCCATCTTGTTGCCGGTCACGTCGATGGCCGACTGCACCCAGTCGTGGGTGATCGGCGGCGGCACCGCGCGGCGTGCGCTGGAGGCCGCCAGTGCGGCGTTGCCGCGGACTTGCTGGCCATCCACGCCGCGTCCGTCAGGTCGTACCCGGATGCCGCTGGGCGTGAAGTTGTCCTGGGTGCAGGCCTGCGCCTGTTCGCGCACACCGTTGGCGCGCTGCAGGCCGCCGTCGCCGAGGACGCGTTCGTTGCGATGCACCTGGCGCACGCAGGCCGGCGCGAAGTAGCCGTAGGGGGTCTGGATGTAGTCGTCGGGAACCTCGGCGGGTTTGTGTGCGGCGCGCAGGGCGCCGGCCCGGGCCAGGCGCGCATCGGGTGCGGCGGTCTGCGCCAGCGCGCTGGCGCTGAGGCCGAACAGCGCCAGCATCAGCAGCAATGCGGTGCAGGCACGGTGACGCGAGGTCCAGGAAGAAGTGCGGAAGTCGGAGTGCATGGGAGTTCGCCTTGTCGTGAGAATGCGGAATGCGTTCTCGGGAGGCCATGCGGCGGCGCGGCGCGTTGCGGCGCCCTACGGTCGCGGCGTGCCTCCCGTCTGCGAAGCGAGTGGGATGGGACGTGGCTGTGCTCGATAGAGGCCTGCGTGGTCGCTGAGGAAGCGGCGACGATGGACCCAACACGCAGCGCGCGCTTGTCGGATTTCCGCATGCCTCCCCGCGAATCCCGCATGGTGTGGGCGAGGGTGAACTGCTTCTCGGTCGCCGCCGCGATCTGGTTTGCGCTTCGTGTCCCGCGATGTAGACAAGTGCCGGCGCCGCGCTGGACCACGCCGGGGCAGCCGGCGGCGCGCGGATGAGCGAAAATGCCCGCAGCCCGCCGTTCCCGACGAGCGGCCCGCGCTTTTTTCAGGAGATTGCCATGCGTCATGCCCTTCGTTCCCGCTGCGCCACGGGCGTGCGCCGATGACCTCGCCCTGGGGCAACCGCCCGCGCGGTGGAAATCCCCCCTCTCCCCCCGCGAGAGGGGCCGGGGGTGAGGGTCCGGCGGCCGCCACACCCCGCAACGAGCTGCGCCTCTACGGCCTCAACGCAGTGCGCGCGGTGTACGCGCGGCGGCCGGAGGCGATCCGCAAG
Organism: Xanthomonas sacchari; assembly: GCF_040529065.1. Lineage (NCBI taxonomy): Bacteria > Pseudomonadati > Pseudomonadota > Gammaproteobacteria > Lysobacterales > Lysobacteraceae > Xanthomonas > Xanthomonas sacchari. The sequence continues at coordinate 1,498,755 of NZ_CP132343.1, forward strand.
CTGTACCTGAGCGAGGCGCGGATCCCGGCGCTGCAGCCGCTGCTGAAGTGGTGCGTGGCCAATCGGGTCGGCTACCGCGTGGTGGACGAGGCCGACCTGCACAAGCTCGCCGCCAGCAGCCACCACGAGGGTGTGGTCGCCGACGTGCTGCGCGTCGCGCCGCTGGGCTTGGCCGACTGGCTGCAGACGCTGGCGCCGGGACCGGCAGTGGCGCTGTGGCTGGACGGCGTCGGCAATCCGCACAACTTCGGCGCGATTTTGCGCTCGGCGGCGCATTTCGGCGTGGGCGCGATCCTGTTGCCGGAGCAGGCCGCACTGGCGCTGTCCGGTGCCGCCGCGCGCGTGGCCGAGGGCGGCGCCGAGGCGGTGCCGCTGGTGCGGCTGCCGCCGTCGGCGCAGGCAGTGGCGCAGGTGCGGGGCGCGGGCTTCGCCCTGGCGGCGACGCTGGTGGCCGGCGGCGACGATCTGTTCGCCGGCGCCTTGCCGCAACGCCTGGTCTACGTCATGGGCGCCGAGAGCGACGGCATGGATCGCGACTTCGCGCAGGCCTGCGACCTGCGCCTGTCGATCCCGGGCAGCGGCGCGGTGGAAAGCCTCAATGTCGCCGCCGCCACCGCGGTGTTGCTGGGCACCTGGCGCAGCCGGCATCCACACCAACACGCTACGCGCTGAACACCGCGGCCGGCTGCATTTGGCTACGAAATAGTGTGCGCGTCTGCCGGTTTCGGGTTTGCGGGGCGCGTGTCGGCGGCGTAGCGTGCAGGCGCGCCTCGTCGATGCGATCGCGCGCCGCGCGATGCGTGCCAGCGAGACCGCGCAGTTCCCCCTCCCGAAAGGGCCATCGTCACTCCTGCGGAGATGTCGCTATGAAGCTGCTGTTCTCCATCAAGCACCTGCTGTCGTCGAAGAAGCCGCTGAAGTCCTACGCCTGGTACATCTGGTACTGAGCGCCCCGTGCGTTGCCGCGCGCTGTCGCGTGCGGCCGGTGCCCGGCGGCGACGACGCTGCGCCGGGCGCCGTTCCTTCAGGAGACTCGCGATGTCCACCACCCTGGCCGATCGCCACGCGCGCGCCACGGTCTTCGCGCCGCGTCTGCAGGACTTGTTGCGCACGCATGTGGGGCAGGAGGCGTTCCGCCTGGATGCCGACACGGTCGGCGTTGCCGGGCCGACGTTGACCGACCGCCTGCTCGCGGCCCGGCCCGCGACCGAACACGAACGCCCGACCTTCAAACCGCTGCACGGCCGCTCGATCGCGCGCAGCGAAGCGGCCAAGCTGATGCAGGCGATCGGCCGCGACGTGCGCGAGGCGCTGAAGCGCCCGGTCCCCGCGACGCTCGACCTGTCCGGCCCCTGGCCGCATGTCGGCCATGTCTATCTGCGCGACCTGCTGCTCGGCGGCGATCCCTGGCGGCTGCGCCTGCTGATGGACCGCACCCTGGAACTGACGCCGCGCCTGACCTGGGCGGTGATCGCCGCCGGTGCGCTCGCACCGCTGGCGCCGCGCGCGGACGCCTCGGCACTGGCCACGTTGCTGTCCGCGGCCGACGGCTACCGCGAACGCCGCGACGCCATGGGGCTGTACCGGCGCACCGCCGCGCCGGTGTGCTTCACCATTTCCACCCTGGTCGCCAACGCGCTGTGGCTGGGCTCGCCGTTCGACCCGGATGTCTCCAACCGCAACATCCTCTACGAAACCCTGCGCCTGCTGCCGCCGTCCTGGAACATCCTGCGCAACGCCTCGCCCGAGTACGGCGCGCTGGATCCGCGCATCGGCGCCGGCGACGACGTGCTGGTACTGCCCTTGCTCAGCCATCGCGATCCGGCGCTGTGGGAGGAACCGGACGCGTTCCGGCCCGAGCGCTGGGACGGCCTGGACCCGGATGCGTTGCCCGGCTACCTGCCGTTCGGCCATGCCTCCGAGCGCTGCTGGGGCCGGCACATGGTGATGCCGCTGGCGGAACGGTTGCTGGACCTGCTGCGCAACCAGGGGTTGGTCGCCGACCCGCGGCAACGCCGCGCCGAGGTGCCGTTGACCGGCCTGCTGGGCGTCGCCCAGGTCGACGTGGTCCGGCACACGCGCGCCTGAGCGGCAGCGCACGCCGCACGCGACGCCGTAGCGATCAGCTCGCTGCAGGCGGCGCGGTGGAGGCGCGGGTGACCAGGGTGTAGTCCAGCACCTGATGGATGCCGCGGCTGGGCAGGCCGTCGCGGCGCTGGCGGATCTCGCCGAGCAGCAGCGTCACCGCCGCCCCGCCCATCGCCGTGACCGGCTGGTGGATGGTGGTCAGCTCCGGCCAGATCGTCGTTGCCACCGGGGTGTCGTCGAAGCCGGCGATCGACAGATCCTCGGGCACGCGCAGGCGCAGGCCGTGGGCGATCGCCAGCGCCGCCGCGGCCATGTCGTCGTTGCTGCACAGGATCGCGCTGGGGCGCGGCGCGGCCTGCAGCAGCGCGGTGGCCGCGAGCAGGCCGGAGCGGTAGGTGAACAGGCCTTCGGCCACGCGCTCCGGCGCCACCGTCAGCCCGGCCCGCGCCATGGTGTCGAAGAAGCCGCGGCTGCGCAGCGCGCTGGGCGTGTGGCCGGGATCGCCGCTGACGAAGCCGATGTCGCGGTGGCCCAGATCGAGCAGGTGCTGGGTGAGCGCGCATGCGGCCGCGTAGTCGTCGATGCGCACCGAACTGACCCCGGGCAGCGGCGCGCCGGTGGCCACCGCCACCAGCGGGATGCCGCGCGCCTCCAGTTCGGCGATGGTCTGCCGCGCATCGCACAGCGGCGGCGGCAGGATCAGGCCATCGGCGCCGGCATCGAGCAGGCGCTCGGTGGCGGCGCGCTGGCTGTCGCTGTCCTCGCTCTTCTCCACCAGCACCTGGCAGCCTTCCAGGCTACTGCGTTCGAGCACGCCGAGCATGAACTGGTTGAGGTAGGCCGCGCTGGGGTTGCTGTACAGCACGCCGATGCGGGCCAGTCCTGCAGTGCGCAGCGAGCGGCCGGCGAGGTTGGGGCGGTAGCCGAGCGCCTGGATCGACGCCTCGACGCGCTCGCGCATGGTCGCGCTCACGCGCGGGTGGCGGTTGATCACGCGCGAAGCAGTCATCGGCGACACGCCCGCATGGCGGGCCACATCCAGCAACGTCACCGCTGAGCCCGCGCGACGTTGCCGTATGCCCATCAAAGGTCCTGGCGCAGCTGCGGAAGGGAAGCCCCTGCGCGCGTCCTGCGCAGGTCCGGTGCACTTTACTCCCTGGGCGGTTCCACTGTCTTGGCCTGGCTGCCGAACCCGCCGTCGGCCTGCGCCGCCAGATACGCGAACACCGCATACGCGGCCACGTTCTGCGCCAGCGCCTTCGGGTCGATCTTGTCCAGGGTGTCGTCGGCGGTGTGATGCAGATCGAAGTAATCGCTGCCGTCCTGCGCCAGCCAGGCCCAGGCGCCGCCCTTGGCGGCGAGCGGGCCGACATCCGGGCCGGGGCCGCCGGCGTCCGGCGCGTAGGCGATGCCGAGCGGCGCCAGCGCCTCGGCGATCTGCCGAGTTGCTTCGCGCGAGCCGGCGGCGTCGCCGGAGCCGGTGTTGAAGGCGTAGATGCGGCCGGCGCCGAAATCGCTCTCGGCGGCGATCTGGTGCCGCGCCACGTCCTTGGCATGCGCCTGCGCGTACGCCTTGCCGCCGTACAGCCCCTGCTCCTCGTTGGCGAAGGCGATCACGCGGATGCTGCGCTTGGGCGCTTGCTTGAGCTGGCCGATCAGATGCCCGGCGGCCATGCTGATCGCCACGCCGGCGCCGTCGTCGATCGCGCCGGTGCCCAGATCCCACGAATCCAGGTGCCCGCCGATCAGCACGACTTCGTTCGGCAACGTGCGCCCGGTGATCTGCCCTATCACGTTGTAGGAGGTGGCGGTGCCGTCCCAGCCGCAGTCCAGCGCCAGGCGCAGGCGCACCGGGCCGCGCGCGAGCAGGCGCGCCAGCTGGTTGGCATCGGGCACCGACAGCGCCGCCGACGGCACCGGGGTCAGACCATCATCGAAGCGGGTGATGCCGGTATGCGGCACGCGGTGCGAATCGGTGCCGGCCGAGCGCATCACGAAACCGATCGCGCCCTTGCGGATCGCTTCGGACGGCCCCTTGCTGCGCACTGCGCCGCCATTGCCGTAGTCCTTGCCGTCGCGGGTGCGCAGCATCTGGTAGTCGACGAAGGCGATCTTGCCGCGTAGCGCATCGGCCGGCGCCGCCTGCAACGCGGCCAGGTCGGCGAAGCGCACCACCTCGGCCTCGACCGTGCCGCCGGGGCTGCCGCCCAGCGCGGTGACGGTCAGCGGTTGCGCATGCGCGCCGAGCACCTGCGCATGTTCGCTGCGCCGCTCCCACTTCGGGAACGTCACCGGCTCGGTCCACACCTTGTCGAAGCCCAGCGCCTTGAATTTCGCCGTGGCCCAGGCCACCGCGCGTGCATCGGCCTCGCTGCCGGCCATGCGCGGGCCAATCTCGGTGGTCAGCGATTCGACCACCTTCCAGCCGGTGTCGTCGGCCAGCGCGCGTTCGCGCAGGGTCGCTGCATCGCGCAGCGCCGCCTCTGGAATGCGCGTGGCCTCGGCCGCGTCGGCGGTGGAGGACAGGCTCAGGACGGCAGCGATGAGGACAGCGAGACGGCGCATGGAGAACTCCGCGAACACAGGAACGAGGAGCTTAACAGTGCCTTGCCGCCGTGCACGGCGCGGCCTCCATGGAAGAGGCCGCGCGCACCGTCGCGCTTACTCCGCGCGCGGCTCGTGCTTGAGCGAATCGCGGATCTCGCGCAGCAGCAGCACTTCCTCGGTCGGGGACTTCGGCGCCGGCGGTTCCTTGCGTGCGATGCGGTTGATCGCCTTGACCAGCATGAAGATGGCGAAGGCCACGATCACGAACTGGATGATGGTGTTGAGGAAATCGCCGATGCCGATCACCACGGCCGGCACCGGCTTGCCCGCCGCGTCCACCGTGGCCGCCTTCAGCGTCCACGCCCAGCGCGAGAAGTCCACGCCGCCGACGAGCAACCCGATCGGCGGCATGATGATCTTCTCCACCAGCGCGGTGACGATCTTGCCGAACGCGGCACCGAGCACCACGCCGACCGCCAGGTCCAGCACGTTGCCGCGCATGGCGAATTCCTTGAATTCGCGGATCATGCTCATCGGAACTCCTCTCTTGTCAGTGCGGGCCTGTCGCCGCGGCGCTAGCCTAGCGCAGCGATTGTGGTCGTCGGGTCACAGGCCTGCGTCCGCCGCGCGACCGCGCGGGTGTCCTCGGCCGACCAACTCAGCCGACGATGCGTCCATGCCGTTCGGCCACGTTCTCCAGGCGCGCGCTGAAGCGGTCGCCCGGACGCAGCGCGGCCACGCCGGCCGGCGTGCCCATGAACACCAGGTCGCCGGCGCGCAGCGCGAACAGCTTGGACAGCTCGTGCAGGATCTCCGGCACGTTCCAGATCATCTGCTCCAGCAGCGACTGCTGACGGACTTCGCCGTTGACCTCCAGCGACAGGTTCAGCGCTTCCAGCGCACCGACCTCGCCGGCCGGGATCAGCTCGCTGATCGGCGCGGACGCGTCGAAGCCCTTGGCGATGTCCCACGGCAGGCCCTTGGCCTTGGCCGCGGCCTGCAGGTCGCGACGGGTCAGGTCCAGGCCCACGCCGTAGGCCAGGATCAGCGACTCGGCGGCGTCCACCGGCAGCACGCCGGCCGGCGCGTCCTGGCCCAGCGCCACCACCAGTTCCACCTCGTGGTGCAGGTCCTGGGTCGCGGACGGGTAGGGGATGGCCTCCTCGCCGATCACCAGCGCATCGGCCGGTTTCATGAAGAAGGTCGGCTGGCCGCGCTCGGCCTTCGACGCCGGCGCACTGGCGCCCATCTCCCGCGCATGGTCGGCGAAGTTGCGGCCCACGCAATAGATGCGATGCACCGGAAACAGGCCCTGCCCACGCACGGGAACGCGCGGAGCCTCGGCAGCAGCGAACAGGTCTTTCATGAGCGTGCATCCAACGAACGGGGGATGCAGCAGTTTAGCGCGTCGGGTTCAACCCGATTCCAACAGGGAAGCGGATGTCGCTCTCGCGATTCCCCAATCCCGACTCCCCAATCCCCGCCTTACAACGGCAACGCCGGCTTGCGCACCACCCGGTATTCGCCATCGACGACATGCCGGCGCGCGGTGGCCGGGCGCTTGCCGCGCTGGCTCAGCAGCTTCATGGCGATGCCGCCCAGGATCATCGCCGCGCCCACGAACACGCTGACGAACACCAGCCCGGCCAGGATCGCCAGGCCGAGCAGGCCCACGGCCAGCTTCACCAGCGGATGGCGCGGCTTGCGCGGCGCGAACAGGTGCCGGAATTGGTCGAAATTGAAGAGGCGAGCGCGCATGGCAGAACTCTGTTTCAGTTTGAACCGAAGGCGCGCAGTATCGACGCTGTTTTATGTGACGGAGTGAAAACTTCGTTAAGCGAAAAATTAACACTTTCCGTTCAACCGCTTGCATGTCCTCGCGGAGTGAAGCCGCACGCCGGCGCGGGCCACGCGCGTCCGTGCCAGAATTGCGGCCCCATCGCCGTGCGTGTCCGTAAGCCATGACCGAATCTTCCGCCGTGCTGGCGTCGCTGCACGCCCTCGTTTCCGGCGAACTGGCCGAGGCCGAGGCGCTGATCGGCGGCGAGTCCGAGTCGCTGCTGCTGTACCGCGAGGGCGACAGCGTGCGCGCGTGGTTGAACGTGTGCCCGCACGCCGGGCGCCGCCTGGACTGGGCGCCGGGCCAGTTCCTGAAGAGCCGCGAGGGCCATGTGGTGTGCGCCGCGCATGGCGCCGCGTTCGAGCTGCAGGGTGGCGAGTGCGTGTCCGGCCCCTGCCGCGGCCAGAGCCTGCATGCGGTGCCGGTGGACGTGCGCGACGGGCAGGTGGTGCTGGTTTAGCGCGCAGCGCAGGTGCTTGCGATGGGGCGCGCTACAGCGCGTGCCACCAGCCCATCGACATCAGGTTGACCATCAGCACCACCACCAGGGTGTAGACCAGCGACAGCGGGCCGCCGACGCGCCACAGTTCGCGCGGCTGGTAGTTGGCCGGGCCGGTGATCATCGAGATCACCGGATTGGACGCGGTCATCAGGTTGTTGGACGCCGACAGCGCCACGATCAGCGCGAACGCGGTGGGATTGCCGCCGGCCGCCAGCGCCAGGTTGACCGCGATCGGCACCATCACGATGGTCGCGCCGACATGGCTGATCACCAGCGAGAACGCCGTGGTCAGCAGGCCCAGCGCGATCTCCAGCGCCCACACCGGCATGCCCTCGGGCAAGCGCGCGATGGTATGGCCGGCGACCCAGGCGGCGGCGCCGCTGCTGTCCATCGCCCAGCCCAGCGGGATCAGCCCGGCCATCAGGAACACGGTCTTCCAGTTGATCGCCGCGTAGGCCTCGTCCATGCGCAGCACGCCGGTGAGCAGCATGCCGGCCACGCCGGTCATCAGGGTCAGCGCCACCGGCAGCCTGGAGGTCAGTGCGATCAGGATGGTCAGGGCGAAGATCGTCATCGCGATCTTGAACTTGTGCGGGCGGTGCTCGCCCTTGGGGTAGTCGGTGACCACCACGAAATCGCGGCTTTCCGAGGCCTGCGCCAGGTCCTGCCAGATGCTGTGGAATACCAGCATGTCGCCGGCGCGAAGCGGCACCTTGCGCACGTCCTCGCGGATCACCTGCTTGTCGCGGTTGATCGCCAGCAGGCTGATCCCGGCCTGCTTGCGCAGGCGCAGCTCGGCCGCGCTCTTGCCGATGAAGCGCGAGGTCGGCGGGATCACCGCCTCGGAGATGCCGGCGCGGCTGGGGTTGAACAGGTCGCCGAGGTTGCGCAGGCGCGAGGACAGGCGCAGGAACTGGTTCTGCGCGAAATCGGCGACCTGCTGGCGCGCGCCCATCACCCCGAGCACGCTGCCGACCCAGATGCGCATGTCCGCTGGCGGCGCCAGGCGGGTGTCGTTGCCGGTCTTCAGCGCCAGCAGCAGCGGCGCGTTGTGCACGGTCTCGGCCTCGCCCAGGGTCATGCCGACCAGCGGGCTGTCGGCGCTGACGATCAGCTCGAACACGTCGCCTTCGATGCCGTAGGTACGGGCGAAATAGCTCTCGGTGCGCGCCGGGGTGACGCCGTCGTTGATCAGCCGCTCTTCCTCGGCCAGCGCCTTGTCGCCACGCACGCGGAAATAGATCAGCGATGCCGCCAGCAGCGCCACGCCGATCGGCAGCGGCGCGAACATGCGCAGCGGCTCGATGGTGGCCATGCCCGAGGGCAGGTTGTTGTTGGCCGACTGCAGCAGGTCGTTGAGCAGGATCAGCGGCGAGTTGCCGACCATGGTCAGCGCGCCGCCCATCACGATGGCCGCGGCGATCGGCAGCAGCAGCCGCTGCAGGGTCAGCCCGGTGCGCCCGGCCAGGCGCGAGGCCACCGGCAGGTACAGCGCCATCACCGAGGGGTTCTGCATGAACGAGGAATTGAGCCCGGCGATGGCGGTGGTCAGCAGCATCAGCCGTTCCTCGACCCCGCGCGCCCGGCGCAGCAGCCACGACGCCAGCCGGTTCAGCGCGCCGGTGCGCTCCAGCCCGGCGCCGAGGATGGTGGTGGCGATGATGCTCATCACCGCGTTACCGGAGAAGCCGCTGAACAGCTCCTCCGGCGCGATCAGGCCGGTCACCCCGAGCACCACCAGCACCACCAGCGCCACCACGTCGGCGCGGATCCGCTCGAACACGAACATCGCCATGGTGAAGCCGACCAGCCCGAGCACGAGCTTCATATCGGTGGTCAGCGTCAGCGCGGTATCCATGCGAGGCCGGGAATGGGGAATCGGGAATGGAGAATGGCAGAAGCGGCCGGTCGTCGCAGGTCGTCGCTAGCGGGGGGCGGCAGACGAGCCCGCTTCCGATTCCCGATTCCCCGTTCCCGATTCCCGGTCATACAACAAATCCCACACCCCATGCCCCAGATTCTGGCCACGGGTCTCGAAGTGGGTCTGCGGGCGCCAGTCCGGGCGCGGCACGTGGCCGCGCGGGCCGGCGCGGTTGACCAGGCCGGGGGTGGCGTCGAGCACGTCCCACATCTGTTCGGCGTAGTCGGCCCAGTCGGTGGCGCAGTGCAGGCGGCCGCCGGCGCGCAGCTTGCGCACCAGCAGCGCGGCGAACGCTGGCTGCAGCAGGCGCCGCTTGTTGTGGCGCTTCTTGTGCCAGGGGTCGGGGAAGTAGATGCGCACCTCGTCCAGGCTGCCGTCGGCGATCTCGTGCTGCAGCACCTCCACCGCATCGTGGTGGTACAGGCGCACGTGGTCGGCGCCGTCCTCGACCAGGGCGTTGAGCAGACGGCCCACGCCCGGCGCATGCACCTCGATGCCGATGTAGTCGCGGCTGGGGTCGTGCTGTGCGGCGTGGCGCAAGGCCGCGCCGTTGCCGAAGCCGATTTCCAGCACCTTGGGCGCGTTGCGACCGAAGGTGGCGTCCAGGTCGCGCGGCTGGCCGCGGTAGTCCAGTCCGAAGCGCGGCCACAGCGCGTCGAACGCGCGCTGCTGGGCCGGGGTGAAGCGGCCCTGGCGCAGCACGAAGCTGCGCACCTGGCGATGGCCTTCCTCGACGGTGAAGGGTTTCGGCGGGGTCTTGGCGCCGGCGCTGGAGAACGGATCGGTCATGCCTGCGGCCTCACCCGATCAGCCCGTCGACCGGCGAGGAGGCGCTGGCGTAGCGCTTGCGCGGGATGCGCCCGGCCAGGAACGCCTCGCGGCCGGCTTCCACCGCCTTGCGCATGGCGCTGGCCATCAGCACGGGGTTGCGCGCGCCGGCGATGGCGGTATTCATCAGCACGCCGTCGCAGCCCAGCTCCATCGCGATCGCCGCGTCCGAGGCGGTGCCGACGCCCGCGTCGACGATGATCGGCACCTTGGCGTTGTCGATGATCTCCAGCAGGTTGTAACGGTTCTGGATGCCCAGGCCGGAGCCGATCGGCGCGGCCAGCGGCATCACCGCCACGCAGCCGATCTCCTCCAGGCGCTTGGCCAGGATCGGGTCGTCGCTGGTATAGACCATCACCTCGAAACCGTCGGCGACCAGGATTTCCGCGGCCTTGAGGGTTTGCACCACGTCCGGGAACAGGGTGCGCTGGTCGCCCAGCACTTCCAGCTTGGTCAGGTTGTGGCCGTCGAGCAGTTCGCGCGCCAGCCGGCAGGTGCGCACCGCGTCCTCGGCGGTGTAGCAGCCGGCGGTGTTGGGCAGGATGGTGTACTGCTCCGGCGGCAGCACGTCGAGCAGGTTGGGCTCGCCCGGGTTCTGGCCGATGTTGCTGCGGCGGATCGCCACGGTGACGATCTGCGCGGCGGCGGCCTCGGTGGCCAGGCGGGTCTGTTCGAGATCGGCGAACTTGCCGGTGCCGGTGAGCAGGCGCGAACAATAGGGTTTGCCGGCGATCACCAGCGCATCGTGGGGGGCGGGAGCGTTCATCGGCGGATTATCGCCCATCGCACCGGCCCTGCCGAGTCCGCGCCGCGGCGCGCATCCGCCCGATTCAGCCCCCGCCGAGCGCGTGCACGATCTCGACCCGGTCGCCGGCGTGCAGCTCGTGCGTGGCGTGTGCGCCGCGCGGCACGATCTCGCCGTTGACCTCGACCGCGACCCGACGCTGCCCCAGCCCTTCGGCCTGCAGCAGCGCGGCCACCGTGGTGGCCGGCGCCAGCGTGCATTGTCTGCCGTTCAATTCGATGTTCATGCCATCATTGTGCAATGCGTGCCACTGGCGCGCGAGTCGTGTCATTTGCGGCAGTGCAACGTGAGCGTGTCCGGCAGAGGTGGAATGATGTCGGCCATGCGGCAACGTATGGTGCGGCCGCACCCCAGTTTCGCTCCACTTCGTGTTCCATTTTTGCCCGGGAGGGCTTCCATGACGTCGTCTATCCGTCCGCTCCGCTCGCTGCTCGCCGCCGCGATCGTGCTCGCCGCCGCGCCTGCGTTCGCGCAGTCCACCACCTACAGCCGCACCGTGTTCTTCGGCGACAGCCTGACCGACGCCGGCTACTACCGTCCGCTGCTGCCGGCCTCGGTGCGTGCGGTGACCGGCCAGTTCACCACCAACCCGGACTTCGTGTGGGCGCAGTACGTGGCCGAGTACTACGGCACCAACGCCGCCGCCAACGGCAATGGCCAGATCGGCGACGACTATGCCGCCGGCAACGCCCGCGTCGGCGTGGCCAACCCGAGCGCGCTGGGCGTGGCGCCGTCGCTGGCGACCCAGGCCAGCAACTACCTGGCCGCCAACGGCGGCAAGGCCGATCCGAATGCGCTGTACTCGGTGTGGGGCGGTGCCAACGACCTGTTCGCCATCGCCGGCGGTGCGCCGGTGCAGACCACCATCGGCAACGCCGTGACCGCCGAAGTCGGCATCGTCGCCAGCCTGCAGAACGCCGGCGCGCGCTATGTCATGGTCAACAACCTGCCCGACGTCGGCATCACCCCGCGCTTCCGCGCCGGCGGCGCCGCGGCGATGGCGCAGGGCACCGCCCTGGCCACCGCGTACAACACCGCCCTGTTCTCCGGCCTCAAGAGCGCCGGGCTGCGCGTGATCCCGGTCGACACCTTCCACCTGCTGCAGGAAGTGGTGGCCAACCCGGGCACCTACGGCTTCACCAACGTCACCGGCACCGCCTGCCAGCCGCAGATCACCGCGCAGTCGCTGACCTGCAACCCGACCAGCTACGTCAGCGCCGATGCCGCCGATACCTATGTGTTCGCCGACGGCGTGCACCCGACCGGCCGCACCCATGAACTGCTGGCGCAGTACGCGCTGTCGATCCTGGAAGGCCCGCGCACCCAGCAGATCCTGACCCACTCGGCGCAGATGGTCGGCCGCTCGCGCGCCGACCAGGTTGCCTGGCACATCGACGGCCGCCCGGAAGCGGATGGCGTGCGCTGGTGGGGCAACCTGCGCGGCGACATGCAGCGCTACCAGCACGGCGACCTGTACGACGGTCTGGCCCCGGCCGGCCTGTTCGGCGTGGACTGGTCGCGTGGCGAGTGGGTGTTCGGCGGCTTCGGCGGCTTCGGTCGCACCGATGCCGATTTCGGCAACCGCGGCGGCGACTACACCCAGGACGACAGCACCCTCGGCGGCTTCGCCGGCTGGTACGGCGAGCATGCCTGGGTCAACGCCCAGGTCAGCTACACCTGGCTGAGCTACGACGTCACCCGCAAGGTCAACCTCGGCCCGGCCACCATCGAGCACAAGGGCTCGCCGGACGGCAGCAACCTGACCGCGGCGCTGCAGGGCGGCTACGAGTTCGGCGAAGGCAGCTTCAGGCACGGCCCGGTGGCCGCGGCGATCTGGCAGAAGGTCAAGCTCGACGGCTACGCCGAGAGCAACCCGAACTCCAGCGCGCTGGGCTACAGCGACCGCGACGTCGAGTCGATGGTCGGCCGCATCGGCTGGAAGGCCAGCATCGACGCCGGTATGGTCAAGCCGTACCTGCAGGCCACCTACGACCACGAGTTCAAGAAGAACCAGGAAGCCACCGCGTACCTGCAGACCATGTCCGACCTGGGCGAGTACGCGGTGCCGGGCATCAACTTCGACCGCAACTACGCCTCGGTGGTGCTGGGCGCGCGGACCAAGATGTGGGGCCTGGAGAGCAACGTCGGCATCGCCGCCACCACTGGCCAGTCGCGTGCGCACGACACCTCGCTGTTCGTGAACTTCGGCGGCAGCTTCTAAGCAACGCCGAGTTCGCCCGCCTTGCCCGGCTGCGCGCCGGGCAGGGTAGTACGGGCGACGTGCCGTACCAGGGCAGCCATGCCTGTTATGGAAGGGGCTTCAGCCCCGACGCTCGGAATGCGAGCCGTCGGGACTGAAGCCCCTTTCGCATTTGCCGGATCATGATCGCCGGCCGCTTCGGAACATGGCGCGCTGCAGCCGCATCGCGCCGATTTCTTGCGCAACCCCCGGCCCAGCGCATAGACTGCACCGGCAACGCGGGCGTAGCTCAATGGTAGAGCTGTAGCTTCCCAAGCTACTGACGTGGGTTCGATTCCCATCGCCCGCTCCATCCACTTCAATCGATGTGGCATTGTTGCGATCGCTGAGATCCACTCTGCTGAGTGATTCATCTCTTCGTGTGGTCTAAAGAACTTCTCAATCTTTTCGCTTTGATTCAGTCGTGATGACTGATGAGTATGTAGATTGATGGATTGTATTGTAGTGTGCTGATTATATCGGCCTTGCCTTGGGTGGCTCTCAATCAAAGGGGGCGGCGATTTGGAAAATCGCCTCCATGCTGATTATCTGGTTTCTGGCAGAATTTGGCGTGGATCCTTATGCTGCGAGCTTATTAATTTGGACTGTGGGGGACTAGGGCTATGGATGGTGAATTTGCGAGTTGGAAAGTCATGGATTGGCTGCAGGCTGGAGTTCACATAGTTGGTTTGGTTGGTGGTCTTGCCGGGGGCTGTATCTTTGTTGCAAAAAAATTCAAGAGATTTTCCCGATTCAAATATCCTTCACAAGGTGAGGTTGGACCTAATATTTTGGCTCCGGATGTAGAGCGCGTGAGGGCTGGGGAGCATGTTTCCATGAGTGCTGTGGTTCCCGAAGGAGCAGAGCTCTTAGTGTCAATTAGCAGCGATCCTGAGCTCACTTCGTCCAATGGTTCGATCAGTATTCCCCTCGCGTCGAGCATGGGCGGTGCTTGGTTTTACAGCTTGGCGCCAGCGCCACTAAATTGGCGGTCTGGCCATTATCGTCATGCTACTTCTGAGATTGGCGCGCAACAAAATTTTAAGGCAAGAAGTGGTCCTGCTGAGCTTGATATTCATTTTAAGAGGATTGGTCCAATCTCTATTGCTGTATATGAGCGGGGTGCCCAAGTCCCTACCTGGACTAAGTCGATTCAGGTAATGCCAAGTGAGTCTGTGTGATATTGCTGGTCAGCAATCGTAGATTTTTTGTAATTTATATGTTTTGCGAAGCGAGCGTGAAGCGAGCGTTTTTTAAAAATATAAAGTCTGTCAAATGCTTTTAATTTCCCAGCGCTAGGCTAGCCGACGCCTGAGCGTTCGCTCGTTGTCGGTGCTGCTTCCCGTGGTCGATCACAGCCGTCGTCGTTTTCTCGCCCGCACGTCCGTGGCTCTCGGCGCCGGTGCGGCCATGCCGCTGCTGCCGGGCGTCATCCGCAGCGCGCTGGCGGTGCCGCCGGCGCGGGTCACCGGCACGCTGCAGGACGTGCAGCACGTGGTGATCCTGATGCAGGAGAACCGCTCCTTCGATCATTACTTCGGCTGCCTGCGCGGGGTGCGCGGCTATGGCGATCCGCGGCCGTTGCGGCTGCCAAGCGGCAAGTCGGTCTGGTACCAGCCCGAGCGCAAGGGCGGCGATCGCTATGTGCTGCCGTTCCGGCTCAACAGCCAGACCAGCAGCGCGCAGTGGATGAAGGATCTCAACCACGACTGGAAGGGCTCGCACGAGACTTGGAAGCATCACGACGCCTGGATCGCGCAGAAAAGTGCGATGAGCATGGGCCACTTCCAGCGCGAGGACCTGCCGTTCTACTACGCGCTGGCCGACGCCTTCACCATCTGCGACGGCTACCACGCCTCGCTGTTCGGCCCGACCAATCCCAACCGCATGTACATGTTCACCGGCACCAGCGGCCTGAGCGTCGGCAACGATGGCGAGCAGGCGGTGAACAACCGCGACGACGGCAACTGGACCGCGGACATGGCGCGCGACAATCCGCGCTTTCCCGGTTACACCTGGAGCACCTATTCCGAGCGCCTGCAGGCCGCGGGCATCAGTTGGCAGGTGTATCAGGAGTTCGACAACTACGGCGACAACAGCCATCCGTACTTCGCCAACTTTCGCAAGCTGGACCGCGCCTCACCGCTGTACCGCCGTGGTCGCGCGATCGTGCCGGGTTCCACCGCCGACAATGCCAAGGCCTCGCGTGGCGAGCGCCTGGTCGCGGCGTTCGCGCGCGACGTGCGCGCCGGCACGCTGCCGCAGGTGTCGTGGATCGTCGCGCCATACCTGCTCAGCGAGCATCCCGAGGCCACCCCGGCCTATGGCGAATCCTTGAGCGCACGCCTGCTGGAAGTGCTGGCGGCCTCGCCGGAGGTCTGGTCGAAGACGGTGTTCCTGATCAACTACGACGAGAACGACGGCTTCTTCGACCACGTGCCGCCGGCGTTGCCGGCGATCCGGCCGGAGCTGGGCGCCAGCAACGTGGACCTGCATGGCGAGGACTATCACGGCGTGCCGGTCGGCCTGGGGCCGCGGGTGCCGATGCTGGTGGTATCGCCATGGAGCCGCGGTGGCTGGGTGAACTCGCAGGTGTTCGACCACACCTCGGTGCTGCGCTTCCTCGAACGCCGTTTCGGCGTGATGGAGCCGAACATCAATCCCTGGCGCCGCGCCGTCGCCGGCGATCTGACCTCCACGCTGGATTTCGTCGGCCACGATCCGGCACCGGTGGCGTTGCCGGACACCCGCGACTACATCGCCCGTATCGACGCCACCGCGACGCTGCCGCCGCCGCAGCGTCCCGCGCAGCAGGCGCTGCCGGTGCAGGAGCCCGGCCAGCGCCCGGCGCGTGCGTTGCCCTACGATTTCGACGTGCGGCTGCAGGTGCAGGCGGATGCGCGGGTGTTGCGCATGCGCAATCGCGGCGACGCTGGCGTGGCGTTCAATGCCTATGCCGACGGTGGCATGGCCGGGCCGTGGTTCTACACGCTCGCCGCCGGCAGCGAGTTGCAGGATGTGCGCGCGTGGCGCGGCGATGCCGCCGATGCCGGCTACGCGTTGTGCGTGCACGGGCCCAACGGGTTCCTGCGCGAGTTCCATGGCGACGGGATCGGCGATGCCGGGCTGCACGCGGAGGCCGACTACGATGCCGCCGCGCAGTGCCTGCTGCTGACGCTCGGCAATGCCGGCACGCAGCCGTGCACGCTGCGGGTGCACGACGGGTATCGTGGCGATGGCGGCGAGCAGGCGCTCACGCTGGCCGCCGGCGCTCGCACCGTGCTGCGTCTGCCGTTGCAGGCGCAGCACCACTGGTACGACCTGACCATCGACAGCGAGGCGTTTCCGCAATGGCGGCGGCGCCTGGCCGGGCATATCGAAACCGGCCGTCCGAGCATGAGCGACCCGGCGATCGGCCGCGCGGTCGACGCGTAGCACGCGCGGCGTTCCAGCACGGGCGCGCGATTTCTAGCTGTATCCGGTCGCGGCTGAAGCCGCTCCTACGGGCCGTGCGGCTGTCGTAGATACCGTCTTACCCCCTAGCAGGCAAGGCCCCTTTTCGGATCGAACGCGGTGCCCGATTTGAGAACCCCGTAGGCCAGGTGCAGGAGCTTGCGCATAGCGGCGCACACGATCTGCTTGCCGGCTTTGCCGCGTTCGCTCAGCCGCTGTTTCAGCGTCCGGATGATCGGGTTGTGGGTCATGGCCACCAGGGCCGGCATGAACAGGCCCGCGCGCAGGCGGGGCGAGCCGGTGCGCGAGATGCAGACGTGGCCTTTGCGCTCGCCCGACTCCTGCAGGCACGGATTCAGGCCCGCGAAGGCGGTAACCGCCGAGGCATCGGCGAAGCGCCTCACATCGCCAAGCTCGGCCAGCATCAAGGCCGCGCTGGTGTCGGCAATGCCCTGGATGCTCACCAGCAGCTCGCGCTGCCCACGCAAGGTCGGATCCTGGTCGATATGGTCATCGATGGCCTGCTCGATCTGGGCGATGTGGTGTTGCAGATCGGCCAGATGGACCTGGATCGAGTCCTTCACCTGGGCCGGAGCGACCTCCAGCCGGTTGCGCTCCATCTGCAGCATCTGTTGCAGATCCTGGCGCCGGCGCACCAGCGCTTTGAGCTGCTTGAGCGCCGGCGGATCAGGGTGCCAACGGCGCAACTGCTCGCGGTGACGCAGGGCATAACTGGCGATCAGCTTGGCATCGCTGCGATCGGTCTTGACCCGGCTAAGCTGGCTGCGTGCGTACGCGGCCGTCTGCGCCGGGTTGAGCACGCACACCCGATAGCCGCGTGCGTGGAGGAACTCGGCCAGCGCCTGGTGGTAGGTGCCGGTGGCCTCCATGGCGATCCAGCTATCGGGCTGCGCATGCGTCTGCAGCCATGCCTGCAGAGCCTGGAAGCCCTTGGCGTCGTTGGACAACTTGGCCTTGGTACGGTGCTTGCCATTGGTCAGATCGATGGCCACATCGAAACTGCGTTTGGCGACGTCGATGCCGATGACGGGAGACATACGCGATTCCTCCATCGTGTCAGGGTCATGATCGGCGCTGGGCCCGGTCCTGCCTTGTCGATGCGAGTTCACGCCCGGGGGCGGACTCTGGATACCGTTCGGACACACAAAGGCCAGCATGTGGAGGGCGGAGCCGATCTACGATGCAAGCTCGAAGCTTTAGGAGCGACTGGACCTCCCACACCTCCTCCGATGATCAGTCGGAAGACATGACGCCTGTCTAGGGGCGACATGTCCAGATACAAGGAGCGGCTTCAGCCGCGACGGCTCCGAACGCATGCGATCGCAACGCCGGTCCATCCTGCTTGACTGCCTATCGCACGACACATGGTTGCCTGGCCCCAAAAAGCAAACGCCGCCGCTGCATGAGCAGCGGCGGCGCGTGATGCCTTCCCTGGCCGTGTCGCGTCGGCTCAGAACTTGCCGCTGAAGGTGACGAAGAACTGGCGCGGCGCGCCGGCCATCAGCGTCTGGTTGTAGCCGTTGGGGTCGGAGATGACATAGCCGTTGGTGCCGACGGTGGCGAAGTAGCGCTTGTCGAACAGGTTGGTGACGTTCGCGCTCAGGCCCAGGTTCTGGAACATGCCGACCTGGCCGAAGTCGTAGCCGGCGCTCAGGTCGAAGCGCCAGTAGCTGGGCACCGACGAGTCGTTGAGGTAGCTGATGTAGCGGCGGCCGGTGTACTTGCCGTCCAGCGAGGCGTGCCAGCCGGCGTTCTCGTATGCCAGGCTGCTGGAGAACATCCACTCGGGGATGCCGACCACGCGCTTGCCGGAGGTCGCCACCACGCCGCCGTTGAGGTAGTCGTCCTGGTAGGTCGAGTCGTCGTAGGACAGCGAGTTCAGCCAGCGCAGCTGTTCGATCGGGCGCCAGATCACTGCCAGGTCGGCACCCTGGCTACGCACCGAACCGACGTTGTTGAGCGTGGCCGAGCAGGTCTGGATCGCGCTGCACGGCGAGGTCACCAGCAGGCGGTCGTCGAAGGTGGTGTGGTACAGCGCCAGCGACGCTTCCACGCCGGCACCGCGCACGCGGTAGCCCAGTTCGTAGGTCTGCGCGGTCTCCGGCTCCAGCGAGCCCTTGATCGCGTTGAACGCGGCCTGCGATTCCTGGAACGGGGTAAACCCGAAGCCGGCCATGTTCTTGTTGTAGGAGGCGTAGACCTCCTGGTGCTCGTCGATCTTGAAGTTCACGCCCACCTGCGGCAGCAGGTCCGAGTCGGCCTTGATCTCGCCGGCGGCGTTGGACGCGGACGGCACCTGCGACTGCGCGGTGGTGTCGACGATCAGCTTCTTGGCGCCGAAGTTCAGGGTCAGACGCTCGTCCATCAGGCGCAGCGTGTCCTGCGCGTAGACCATGGTGGTATCGGTGTCGTAGTGCTGGGCGAAGCCGCGCGCGAACAGGGTGCCGTTCTTGTTGAAGTAGTACAGATCGGTGAACGGGCCATCGAGCAGGAAGTAGTTGCGCTCCTGCACGGTCTTGGCGTTCTGGTACCAGCCGCCGACCTCGATCTCGTTGCCGGCCACGGTGAAGTTCAGCGAGCCGGTGACGCCATGGCGGTTGAGGCGATAGTCGGTGGTGCGCATCGACAGCGGCACGCTGGCCGAGGACGCGACGTACGGCGTGGTCCACTGCCCTTCGCCGTTGTTGTCGTGGTAGTAGCCGGTCAGGTTCAGCGTGGCGCTGCCGCCGAGGTTGAACGTGCCGCTGAGCGCGGCCAGGTTGTCGCGGCGCAGGCCGGCGCCGGAGTAGTAGGACGCGTCGGCCTTGTCGTAGTCGGCCGGCAGGCCGTTGAGGCTGGCCGGGTAGCTGCCCTTGCCGTTGAGCGCGTTGGCGATCTGCACCGCGCTGTTCCAGTCCGGCATCAGGTAGTCCCAATCCCAGCCGAGGACCCGCTGCGAGGTCAGCGACAGGTCCATGATGTCGTATTCCTTGCGGTGCGAGCTGTCCAGGTACAGGCTGACCCGGTTGCCGTCGCCCCACTGGTACAGCGCCTTGGCGTTGGCCTGGTTGTACTCGTTGTTGCCGTAGCCCTTCCACTTGTCCATTTCGCCGTGCACCAGCGAGGTGTACAGCGAGAAGCCGTGGATGTCGCCGGTGTCGCCGCGCAGGTAGGTGCGGCGGGTGCTGTCGGAGCCGAGGGTCTGGCTGAAGCGGAAGCCGGCGTCGGCATCCGGATCGGCCGAGTAGTAGCGCACGGTGCCGCCGAGGTTGCTGCTCGACGGCGTGCCCAGGCCGCCGGCGCCCTGCGCCAGTTCCACCGAGGCCACGTTCTCGGAAATGATCGCGCGGGTCACCTGCAGGCCGTCGGTGACGCCGTAGCTCATGTTGCCCAGCGGCACGCCGTCCAGGGTGAAGCCGAGGCGGCTCTGGTCGAACCCGTGCAGGCTGATCGCGGTGGACCATTCGTAGGCGCCGAACGGGTCGGCCGACTGGAACTGCACGCCCGGCAGCTTGTCCAGGACCTTCAGCGCGCTGGTGCCGGGGGCGGCGATTCCGATGTCCTCACGGGTGATGCGCTGCACCTGGCGGGTGGTGCCGCTGGACACGACGGTGATCGCGTCGAGCATGGTGGCATCGTTGCCGCTCGCGCTGGCCGCCGCATCGGCGGTTGCGGTGGCGTCGGCCGGCGCGGTCTCGGCCAGCGCGGCGAAGGCCGGCAGGGCGGACACGACGGCGAGCACCAGCGCGTGCGGGCGCAAGGATCTGGAAGTGGGGGTCATCGAAAGTCACCAATCATGAGGGGGAGACGTTCCGGTCCTGCCGCGCGGGGCGCGGGCAGCCGGCACCGGGCCGGTACGCGGCCCGCCCGCCACGATGCAACGGTTTTGTGAACGTTTCGGGGCGGTCCGATGTCGGCTGTGGGACAGCACGCGGAACGTGGGTGATGGCGATCACCGCCGATCCCGGCCTTGCCGCGCGGGCGACGGCGGCGGCGACGCGCGGCATCGCAGTGCCGGTGGCGCGACGTATGATGCCGGGCCTGCCACCGCCGCCGCCTTCGATGAAGCTCGCCATCCTGTCCCGCAACACCAAGCTGTACTCGACCCGGCGCCTGGTCGAGGCCGGCCGCGAACGCGGGCACACGGTACGCGTGCTGGACCCGCTGCGCTGCTACATGCGCATCGCCGCCGGCGCCTTCACCATGCATTACAAGGGCAAGCCGATCACCGGCTACGACGCGGTGATCCCGCGCATCGGCAATTCGGTGACCCGCTACGGCACCGCGGTGCTGCGGCAGCTGGAGATGATGGGCGTGTGCACGCCCAACCCGTCCGACGCGATCCTGCGCGCGCGCGACAAGCTGCGTGCGCACCAGCTGCTGGCGGCCAAGGGCATCGACATGCCGATGACCGTGTTCGGCGACAACCCGGACGACACCGGCGATCTGCTGTCCATGCTCGGCCCGCCGCCGCACGTGGTGAAGTTGAACGAGGGCACCCAGGGCACCGGGGTGATCCTGACCGAGAAGGCCAGCGCCTCGCGCGGCGTGGTCGAGGCGCTGCGCGGGCTGTACGCCAATTTCCTGGTACAGGAATTCATCGGCGAGGCCGAGGGCGCCGACCTGCGCTGCTTCGTGGTCGGCAACCAGGTGGTGGCGGCGATGCGCCGCACCGCGCCCGAGGGCGACTTCCGCTCCAACCTGCATCTGGGCGGCACCGCCGAGAAGACTGCGGCCAGCCGTGGCGAGCAGGAGGTGGCGGTACGCTCGGCCAAGGCGCTGGGCCTGGGCGTGGCCGGCGTCGACCTGATCCGCTCGCGACGCGGTCCGCTGGTCCTGGAGGTCAATTCCACGCCGGGCCTGGAAGGGATCGAGACGGTCTGCGGGCTGGATATCGCCGGCAAGGTCATCGAACACCTCGAAGCCTGCCTGAAGCGAAAGAAATCAGTGGCTTAGCCGAATCTGTGGCCGCGGGTTCTGGCTTAACACCGGTTTAATTCCGCCCTGCGTAAGCTTCATCGGACCGCAGCTCTGCCCTCCTCAGCAGGAACGGTAATCGGGATAGAAAACTTTCGGCCCAGGCAGCCCCGCTGCCTGGGTCTTTTTGTTGGCGATCGCTCACCGGGCCGCGCAGCGGGTGCTGCTTGCCGCGGCGTTTGGGCGGGGGCTACATTGCCGGCTGGGTCCAGTCTGCAAGGGGAAGGGGATGAAACGGTCGATGGCATTGGTGTTGGGCATGCTCCTGGCGAGCGCGGCGGTGGCAGCGCCCAAAGGTGAGGCGCCCATGAACGTGAAGAAAGCGTTCGCGCAGCAACTCAGTACAATCCGGCAGCAATTGAACGACGGCAAGACCTATTCCGAAATCAATGCTGACGATCGCAGCAAGGTCGAAGCTGCATTGGCGCGAATGGCTGCGATACTCGATGCCCACCAGGACGTGGGCACCTTGAAAGAGGAGCAGAAGGTCGCGTTGTTCAACGATCAGGAAACGGTGAATACGCTGCTGACCAAGGCGGCGGCGGACAGCCGGATGGTATGCAGGCGCGAGGCCGTCACCGGTTCGCTGCGCACCACCACGCAATGCAAGACCGTGGCGGAACGCCGCCGCGACAACGAGGATGCGCAGGAACTGATGCGGCGCAATCCAACTGGCAAGTACGACTGACGGGGTAAATGTTGGTGCGAATTCTAGTGATCGAAGACAACAGCGATATCGCTGCCAATCTGGGCGACTACCTCGAGGATCGCGGCCACACCGTCGATTTCGCCGCCGACGGCGTCACTGGCCTGCACCTGGCGGTGGTGCACGAGTTCGATGCGATCGTGCTCGATCTCAACCTGCCGGGCATGGACGGCATCGAGGTGTGTCGCAAGTTGCGCAACGAAGCGCGCAAGCAGACCCCGGTGCTGATGCTCACCGCGCGCGATTCGCTGGACAACAAGCTCGCCGGCTTCGATTCCGGCGCCGACGACTACCTGATCAAGCCGTTCGCGCTGCAGGAAGTGGAAGTGCGGCTCAACGCGCTGTCGCGCCGCGGCAAGGGCGTGCACACCCGGGTGCTGGAGACCGGCGACCTGGAATACAACCTGGACACGCTGGAAGTGCGCCGCCAGGGCAAGCTGCTGCAGCTCAATCCCACCGCGCTGAAGATCCTGCAGGCGCTGATGGAAGCCGCGCCGGCGGTGGTGACCCGGCAGGAACTGGAGACCCGCGTGTGGGGCGAGGAATTGCCCGACTCCGACTCCCTGCGCGTGCACATCCATGGCCTGCGCGCGGTGGTGGACAAGCCGTTCGACGTGCCGATGATCCAGACCCGCCACGGCATCGGCTACCGCATCGCCGCGCCCGATGCCTGAAACGCCGGCGTTGCCGCGGGTCGTGCGGCGGCGCGGGCGCTACCGCCGCCGTCTCCGCAGCCGCATCATCCTCTCGTTCGTGCTGTTGGGCTTCGGCCTGACCGCGCTGTTCGCGTTCGCCACCAACTGGGCGCGCGCGCGCGTGGAGAACCAGCTGGTCGAGGTGGTGCTGAACCGCAACATCGACGAATACTCGCACCGGTTCTTCTCCGATCCGTCGAAGAATCCGGATCTGCCGGTGCAGCAGATGGTCGGGCGGGTGGTGAAGAGCGACCGCTTTGAAGCGCTGCGACGTGAGCAGCCGGAGTGGTACAACTTCTCCGACGGCATCCACAACGTGTCCGGTCGCGATGAAACCGGCAAGCCGTTCTCCTACAAGGTGGCGGTGCGCAAGACCCCGAATGTCTGGTTCTTCCTCGCCTACGACATGACCCAGACCATGCAGGGCGAGGTGCAGCTCAAGCGCACCCTGATCCTGTCGGTGCTGGTGTTCAGCGCGTTGTCGCTGGTGATCGGCTGGTGGTCGGCGTCGCGGGTGATGCGGCCGGTGTCGGACCTGGCCGCGCGTCTGCGCGCCTATCGCGGCAGCAGCGATCCCAAGCCGCTGGCGCCGCATTTTCCCGATGACGAGGTCGGCCAGCTGGCCGAGGCGCTGGACGACTACTCGGCGCGCCTGACCGAAGTGGTGCAGCGCGATCGCGAGTTCAATGCCGACGTCAGCCACGAGTTGCGCACGCCGCTGGCGGTGATCCGTGGCGCCACCGAACTGCTGCTGACCCGGCCCAATCTCGACGACAAGGTGCTGCAGCGCCTGCAGCGCATCCAGCGCGCCGAACAGCAGTGCAGCGACCTGATCGGATCGCTGCTGCTGCTGTCGCGCAACGAGCGCGGCCAGGGCCACAGCAACGTCGCCAAGGTCGCCGAGCAGTTGATCGAGTCGCATCGCGCGCAGCTGGGCGGCAAGCCCCTGCAGTTGCTGCTGGAAGGCGAGCGCAACCTCACCATCGACGCGCCGGAAGCGGCGCTGTCGGTGGCGCTGGGCAATCTGATCGGCAATGCGGTCAAGTACACCCAGGAAGGGCAGGTGGTGGTGCGGGTGCTGAGCGATGCGGTGCAGGTGATCGATTCCGGCCCCGGCCTGAGCGAGGAGGATGCGGCCAAGCTGTTCCAGCGCGGCTATCGCGGCACCCATGCCGGGCATTCGCAGGGCGGCGGCATCGGCCTGTCGATCGTCAGCCGGCTGTGCGATCTCTATGGTTGGCAGGTCAACGTGCGCCCGGGCGCCACCAAGGGCGTCGTGGCGACGCTGTGGTTCAAGCCGGCCTGAGGCGGGCGACCACGCCTCCGCCGCATCGGCGCACGCTGCTGTTCCGCCATGCGGTCGCAGCATGGCGATTGCCCGCCGCAGAAACGACAACGCCCCGGCGAGCGGGGCGTTGTCGCGACGCGCGCTGCGGCCGTCAGGCGGCCAGGTCGAAGCGATCCAGCTGCATCACCTTGGTCCAGGCGGCGACGAAGTCGCGCACGAACTTCGCCTGCGCGTCGGCGCTGGCGTAGACCTCGGCCACCGCGCGCAGTACCGAGTTGGAGCCGAACACCAGGTCGGCACGGGTGCCGGTCCACTTCAACGCGCCGCTCTTGCGATCGCGGCCCTCGTAGACGTCCTTCATCTCCGAGGTCGCCTTCCACTCGGTGCCCATGTCCAGCAGGTTGGCGAAGAAGTCGTTGCTGAGCACGCCCGGGCGATCGGTAAGCACGCCATGCGCGGACTGGCCGCTGTTGGCGCCGAGCACGCGCAGGCCGCCGACCAGCACGGTCAGCTCCGGCGCGGTGAGGGTCAGCAACTGCGCCTTGTCGATCAGCAGCGCTTCGGCCGACAGCGCGTAACGGCGCTTGGCGTAGTTGCGGAAGCCGTCGGCGATGGGTTCCAGCACCGCGAACGATTCCACGTCGGTCTGTTCCTGCGAGGCGTCCATGCGGCCGGGCACGAACGGCACCTGGACGGTCTGCCCGGCCAGCTTGGCCGCCTGTTCCACCGCGGCGACGCCGCCGAGTACGATCAGGTCGGCCAGCGAGATCCGCTTGCCGCCCTGCTGGGCGCTGTTGAACCGCACCTGGATGTCCTCCAGCGTGGCCAGCACCTGTGCCAGCTGCGCCGGCTCGTTGACCTCCCAATCCTTCTGCGGGGCCAGGCGGATCCGTGCGCCGTTGGCGCCGCCGCGCATGTCCGAGCCGCGGAAGGTGGAGGCCGCGGCCCAGGCGGTGGACACCAATTGCGCCACGCTCAGCCCGGAATCGAGCAGGGTCTTCTTCAGTGCGGCGATATCCTGCGCGTCGACCAGCGGGTGGTCCACGGCCGGGATCGGGTCCTGCCACAGCAGTTCTTCCGCCGGCACGTCGGGGCCGAGGTAGCGCGCGCGCGGGCCCATGTCGCGGTGGGTCAGCTTGAACCAGGCGCGGGCGAAGGCATCGGCGAACTGCTCCGGGTTCTCCAGGAAGCGGCGCGAGATCTTCTCGTAGGCCGGGTCGAAGCGCAGCGCCAGGTCGGTGGTGAGCATGGTCGGCAGGTGCTTCTTCGACGGATCGTGCGCGTCCGGGATCACCGCTTCGGCGTTCTTGGCCACCCACTGGTGCGCGCCGGCCGGGCTCTTGCTCAGTTCCCAGTCGAACTTGAACAGGTGCTCGAAGAATTCGTTGGTCCACTGCGCCGGCTTGGTGGTCCAGGTGACTTCCAGGCCGCTGGTGATGGTGTCGCCGCCCTTGCCGCTGCCGAAGCTGTTGGACCAGCCCAGGCCCTGGCTCTCCAGGTCGGACGCTTCCGGCTCGGCGCCGACGTGGTCGGCCGGGCCGGCGCCGTGGGTCTTGCCGAAGGTGTGGCCGCCGGCGATCAGCGCCACGGTCTCTTCGTCGTTCATCGCCATGCGGCCGAAGGTGTCGCGGATGTCCTTGGCCGCCAGCAGCGGGTCGGGATTGCCGTCCGGGCCTTCCGGATTGACGTAGATCAGGCCCATCTGCACCGCGGCCAGCGGGTTCTCGAGGTCGCGGGTATGGCGCACTTCGCTGTCGTCGTCCTTCACCAGCACGCCGTGCGCCTCGTCCACGCCCGGCGAGCCGTGCGCATAGCGCTCGTCGCCGCCCAGCCACTTGGTTTCGCGGCCCCAGTACACGTCCTGGTCCGGCTCCCAGGTGTCGGCGCGACCGCCGGCGAAGCCGAAGGTCTTGAAGCCCATCGATTCCAGCGCGACGTTGCCGGTGAGGATCATCAGGTCGGCCCAGGAGATGGCCTGGCCGTACTTCTGCTTGATCGGCCACAGCAGGCGCCGCGCCTTGTCCAGGCTGACGTTGTCCGGCCAGCTGTTGAGCGGGGCGAAACGCTGCTGGCCACGGCCGCCGCCGCCGCGGCCGTCGCCGGTGCGGTAGGTGCCGGCGCTATGCCAGGCCATGCGCACGAACAGCGGGCCGTAGTGGCCGAAGTCGGCCGGCCACCAATCCTGCGAATCGGTCATGAGCGCGTGCAGGTCGCGCTTGAGCGCTTCGAGATCGAGCTGCTTGAACGCCTTGGCGTAATCGAACTGCGGATCCAGCGGGTTGGAGCGGGTGGAGTGCTGGTTGAGCAGGTCCACGCGCAACTGCTTGGGCCACCAGTCGCGATTGCTGGTGCCGCTGCCGCTGGCAGCCTGATGGAACGGGCATTTCGATTCGCTGGTCATTGGAGGCTGCCTCTGTCTCGATGGACGATGTGGTGGCGTGGCGCCGCGATCATACGGCGGCGCTGCGGTGAAACTGGAGACACGATAGGCGCAAGCGGTCATCTATAGAATTCGAATTCTTCTAATCAATCGATAGCGATTGGCTATCGCTGCATTCGATGGAATGGCTGGCCGCTTGAACCCCCGGGCACGTGTCGCTGTATCCGGCCCGTGTGCGCTGGGTCGGCTGCGCTCGCTATCCTGTCGTGATGACCCAACGCGCCACCCGCCTGCTGCGCCTGCTCGATGCCCTGCGCGGGCGCCGCCGGCCCGTGGCCGGGGCGCAACTCGCCGCCGACCTGGGGGTGAGCCTGCGCACGCTGTATCGCGACATCGCCAGCCTGCGCGGGCAGGGCGCCGACATCCTCGGCGATCCCGGCGTGGGCTACGTGCTGCGCCCCGGCTTCCTGCTGCCGGAACTGAACTTCAGCGAGGACGAACTGGAAGCGCTGACCCTGGGCGCGCGCTGGGTGGCGAGTCAGGCCGACCCGGAACTGGCGCAGGCCGCGCAGCGCGCCATCGCCCGGATCGGCGCGACGCTGCCGGCGCCGTTGCGGCTGGCGCTGGAGACCAGCGGGCTGCTGGTGCCCGCGGCCACGCCAGCGCAGCCGGCGGCGCCGTGGCTGCCGGTCCTGCGCCGCGGCATCCGCCTGGAACACGTGCTGCACATGGACTATGCCGACGCCGGCGGCAGCGCCTCGCAACGGCGCGTCTGGCCGTTCGCGATGGCCTTCCTGGGCGGCTACGGCATGATCGCGGCGTGGTGCGAACTGCGCGGCGATTTCCGCCACTTCCGTGCCGACCGGGTGCTGGCGCTGCGCGACGACGGCGAGCGCTACCCGACGCGGCGGCATCAGCTGATCCGTCGTTGGCGCGCCGCCACCGGATACGGCGTCGGCTCCTGACAGCAGGTGTCAGCAGGGTCCGCGCAGACTGTGCGGCGTCCACCACGGAGTCCGACCATGTCCCACGATCTTGTGCTCTACACCCACCCCATGTCGCGCGGCCGCATCGCGCGCTGGATGCTCGAAGAAACCGGCCTGGCGTACCGCGCGCAGATCCTCGACTACGGCACCGGCATGAAGGCGCCGGCGTATCTGGCGATCAACCCGATGGGCAAGGTGCCGGCGCTGGTCCACGGCACCACGGTCGTCACCGAGAACGCGGCGATCTGCGCCTACCTGGCCGACCTGGTGCCGGAACGGCAACTGGCGCCGCCGCCGGGATCGCCGGCGCGGGGCGATTACTATCGCTGGCTGTTCCTGCTGGCCGGACCGGCCGAAGCCTTCCTGACCGCCAAGCAGCACGGCACGCTGGCACCGGCGCACAGTGCCGGCTACGGCCATGGCGAGGATCTGCTGGACATGCTGGAGCAGGGCGTCGCCGGTCGCGAGTACTTGGCCGGCGACCGCTTCAGTGCGGCCGACCTGTATGCCGCCGCGTTCCTCGGCTTCTACACGCGCATCGGCGTGCTGCAGGCGCGGCCGGCGTTCGTCGCGTTCGCGCAGCGGCACATGGCGCGGCCGGCGGCGCAGCGGGCGGCGGCCATCGACGATGCGCTGCTGGCGGCGCATCCGAATCCGTTCATGCCGCGTCCGAGCGCCGTGCCGGCGAGCGCCTAGCGGATTTGGATTACTGGCAGTTAGGTGTGCCGTGTGGGCGGACCCTCACCCCAACCCCTCTCCCGAGGGGAGAGGGGCTTCGGCGCTTCCCTTCTCCCCTCGGGAGAAGGTGCCCCGAAGGGGCGGATGAGGGTACGGGCGCAGCCTCGTGCGTCCTGACCCCGCGAGACGCTTCGCGCCGGACCCTCGCCCCAACCCCTCTCCCGGGGGGAGAGGGGCTTTGGCGTTTCCCTTCTCCCATTGGGAGAAGGTGCCCCGAAGGGGCGGATGAGGGTGCGGGCGCAGCCTCGTGTGTCCTGACGCTGCGAAGCGCTTCGCGCCGTACCCTCAACCCAACCCCTCTCCCGGGGGGAGAGGGGCTTTGGCGCTTCCCTTCTACCATTGGGAGAAGGTGCCCCGAAGGGGCGGATGAGGGTGCGAGCGCAGCCTCGTGTGTCCTGACGCTGCGAGACGCTTCGCGACGTACCCTCACCCCAACCCCTCTCCCGAGGGGAGAGGGGCTTTGGCGCTTCCCTTTCTCCCATCGGGAGAAGGTGCCCGAAGGGGCGGATGAGGGTGCGGGCGCAGCCTCATGGGTCCTAATGCTGCGAGACGCTTCGCGCCGGACCCTCACCCCAACCCCTCTCCCGGGGGGAGAGGGGCTAAAGCCGCAGGCCGCCTACAGCAGCGACTTGAGCCGGTACAGTGCTTCCAGCGCCTGCTTGGGCGTGAGTTCGTCCGGATCCAGTGCGGCCAGCGCTTCCTGCGCGGCGGACGGCGTGGCCGCGAACAGGCCGAACTGCTGCGGTGCGTCCAGCGCCTGTGGCGCCATCTGCGAGGCGTGGCTCTCGCCGCCGCGTTGTTCCAGTTCCGCCAGGCGTCGCCGCGCCTGCGCCACGGTGGTCCGGGGCATGCCGGCCAGCGCCGCCACCTGCAGGCCGAAGCTGCGGTTGGCCGGGCCGTCCTTGACCGCATGCATGAACACCAGGCGGTCGCCGTGTTCGACCGCGTCCAGGTGCACGTTGGCGATGCCGCTGGGGCCGCCCTCGACCGATTCGTCGGCCAGCGCGGTCAGTTCGAAATAGTGCGTGGCGAACAGCGTGTAGCAGCGGTTGTGGTGGGCGAGGTGACGCGCCACCGCGTCGGCCAGGGCCAGACCATCGTAGGTGGAGGTGCCGCGGCCGATCTCGTCCATCAGCACCAGCGACTGCGCGGTGGCGTGATGCAGGATGTAGCTGGTCTCGGCCATCTCGACCATGAAGGTGGACTGGCCGCGCGCCAGGTCGTCGCCGGCGCCGATGCGGGTGAGGATGCGGTCGATCGGGCCGATCACCGCGCGCCGCGCCGGCACGTAGCTGCCGATGTGCGCGAGCAGCACGATCAGCGCGTTCTGGCGCATGTAGGTCGATTTACCGCCCATGTTCGGGCCGGTGATCACCAGCATGCGTCGATCCGGGTGCAGGTCCAGGTCGTTGGGTTCGAACGGCTGCTCGCGCACCGCTTCCACCACCGGGTGGCGGCCGCGTTCGATGCGCAGGCAGGCGCCGGTCTCGAGTTCCGGCTGGGTCCAGTCCAGCGCCTGTGCGCGTTCGGCGAAGCCGGCCAGCACGTCCAGCTCGCTGAGCGCGGCGGCGGCGCGCTTGAGCGGCTCCAGGCGCTCGCCCAATGTATCCAGCAACCCTTCGTAGAGCAGTTTCTCGCGCGACAGCGCGCGCTCGCGCGCCGACAGCACCTTGTCCTCGAAGTTCTTCAGTTCCTCGGTGATGTAGCGCTCGGCGTTGGTCAGGGTCTGGCGCCGGCTGTAGTGCACCGGTGCCTTGTCGGCCTGGCCCTTGCTGATCTCGATGTAGTAGCCATGCACGCGGTTGTAGCCGACCTTCAGCGTGGCGATGCCGCTGTTGGCGCGTTCGCGCGCTTCCAGGTCGATCAGGAACTGGTCGGCGTTGGTGCTGAGCCGGCGCAGCTCGTCCAGTTCGGCGTCGTAGTCGGCGGCGATGACGCCGCCGTCGCTGAGCTTGAGCGGCGGCTGTTCGGCGATCGCCGCCGCCAGCAGGTGCGCGATCTCGTCGTGCTGGCCCAGTTCCGCCGCCAACGCTGCCAGCCGCGGCGAATCCAGCGGGGCGAGGATCGCGCGCACCTTCGGCAGCAGGCCCAGGCCGTCGCGCAGGGTGGAGAAGTCGCGCGGGCGCGCCGAACGCAGCGCGACGCGGGTGAGGATGCGCTCGACGTCGCCAAGCGCGCGGAATGCCTCGCGCAGGTCGGCGTCGGCGCCGCGGTCGATCAGCGTGCCAACCGCGTGGTGGCGCTGCACCAGCACCTCGCGCAGGCGCAGCGGACGGTGCAGCCAACGCCGCAGCAGGCGCCCGCCCATCGGCGTGACCGTGCTGTCGAGCACGCCGAGCAGGGTGTTGCGGGTGTCGCCGTCCACGCGCGTGTCCAGTTCCAGGTGGCGTCGCGTGGCCGCGTTCATCGCGATCGCCTCGCCGGCGGTCTCCATCGCGATCGCGGTCAGGTGCGGCAGGCGCTGTTTCTGGGTTTCCTCCACGTAGCCGAGCAGGGCACCGGCGGCGGCGGTGGCGCGTGGCTTGTCGTCGATGCCGAAGCCGCTCAGATCGTGCAACTGGAAGAACGCCAGCAACTGGCGACGGCCGCTGTCGGCATCGAACAGCCACGGCGGCCGGCGGCGCACGCCGCGGCGCTCGCGCAGGAATTCCGGCCACTGGTCCTCGTCGGGCACCAGCAGTTCGGCCGGCTCCAGCCGCGCCAGTTCCGCTTCCAGCGCGTCCTCGCTGTCGACCTCGTTGACCAGGAAGCGGCCGCCGGCCAGGTCGGCCCAGGCCAGGCCGTAGCCGTGCTTGTTGCGTGCGATCGCCATCAGCAGGGTGTCGCGGCGCTCGTCCAGCAGGGCCTCGTCGGTCACCGTGCCGGGGGTGACGATGCGCACCACCTTGCGCTCGACCAGGCCCTTAGCCAGCGCCGGATCGCCGATCTGCTCGCAGATCGCCACCGACTCGCCCAACGCCACCAGCCGCGCCAGATAGCCCTCGTAGGCATGCACCGGCACCCCGGCCATCGGAATCGGTGCACCGCCGGAACTGCCGCGCTGGGTCAGGGTGATGTCCAGCAGCCGCGCGGCCTTGCGCGCGTCGTCGTAGAACAGTTCGTAGAAATCGCCCATGCGGAAGAACAGCAGCAGGTCCGGGTACTCGGACTTTGCGGCGAAGAACTGTTTCATCAGCGGGGTGTGCTCCGCTGCGCTTCCAGGAGCTTGGGTTTTTTCTCGATTCTGCATCTGATTCAGTGGCTTAATGAATTTCGGGGTGGCTTTCCGTGGACAAGTATGGACGGGTGCCCGCAGCAAATGACAGCGTGGCGCGGCGCCAGCCCGGTGCATGGTTCGATGCGCCACCTGCCGATCAACGGTGCAACGCCGGGGTCGCACCGTTGCCACGGGCAACGGCAGGAAGGTCAATCGCGAGACAGCGAATGTCCGGTGCGCACGCAGCACGTGCAATGCCGAGTCCGCAGCAGCCGCGTGCGAGTCGTCTCGGCGCCAGCTGCAATTGTCCGTAAAAAAGTGGATCGGCGACAGTGCGCAGTGCAATTCCCGAGCATGCGGCGGAGGATCGGCCACACGGTGACGTTGTGTCCTTTGAATGCCTGTGTGTCGCTTCGGGCAGGACTGTTTCGCCGTTGGAAAAGCTAAGATCCGGGCTTGTGTAGAGCCGGAGGCGTCCATGATCGATCGTCGTACCTTTCTTGCCACGGGTGTCGTGGCCGTCGCCGCGGGCTTCAGCGCATCCGCCGCCCAGATCGTGGCCGCGCCGCGCCCGAAAGGGCCGGCACCGTGGGGCGCCGTGCCAAGCGCGCGGCAGCTGCGGTGGCACCGGTGGGAGCAATACGCCTTCGTGCATTTTGCGATGAACACCTTCACCGACAAGGAATGGGGCTACGGCGACGAAGACCCGCGCAGATTCGATCCCAGCGATTTCTCCGCCGATCAGATCGTCGCCGCGGCCAAGGCCGGCAACCTCAAAGGGATCATCTTCACCGCCAAGCACCACGATGGCTTCTGCCTGTGGCCGACGCGCCTGACCGAGCATTGCATTCGCAATTCGCCCTACAAGAACGGCAAGGGCGACATCGTCGGCGAAATGGCCGCGGCGTGCCGGCGTGCCGGTCTGGCCTTCGGCATCTATCTCTCGCCCTGGGATCGCAACCACGCCGAGTATGGCCGTCCCGGCTATCTCGACTATTTCCGCAAGCAGATCGTCGAGCTGTGCACGGGTTATGGCGACCTGTTCGAGTTCTGGTTCGACGGCGCCAATGGTGGCGACGGTTACTACGGTGGAGCGCGCGAAACCCGCAAGATCGATGCCCCCGCCTACTACAACTGGCCGCGGATGATCGAGCTGGTGCACCAACACCAGCCGATGGCCTGCACCTTCGACCCGCTGGGCGCAGATATCCGTTGGGTCGGCAACGAGGAGGGCGTGGCCGGCGATCCGTGCTGGCCGACCATGCCCAATGCGCCTTACACGCAGGAAAACGGCAACGCCGGCGTGCGTGGCGGGGCCCTGTGGTGGCCTGCGGAAACCAACACCTCGATCCGCCCGGGCTGGTTCTACCATACCGACGAAGACGGCAAGGTGCGCAGCCCGGAGAATCTGGTGCGCTACTTCGATACCTCGGTCGCGCGCGGCACCAACATGAACCTCAATCTTCCGCCGGACCGACGCGGCCGCATCGCCGACCACGACGTCGCGGTGTTGAAGAGCTTCGGCGACGCGATCCGCGCCAGCTTCGCCATCGATCTGGCCAAGGGCGCCAAGGCCAGCGCCAGCGCGTCGCGCGGTTCGGGGTTCGAGCCGGAGCGTGTGCTTGACCGCCAGCCGGACAGCTACTGGTCCACGCCGGACGACGTCACCACGCCGACGCTGACGCTGGAATTGTCGGCGGCGCATAGCTTCGACCTGATCCGGCTGCGCGAATACCTGCCGCTGGGCGTGCGCGTCACCCGCTTCGCGGTCGACGCCGAGGTGGATGGGCAATGGCAGCGCTTGGCCGAAGCGCAATGCATCGGCGCGCAGCGGATCCTGCGGCTCGATCGTCCGGTCGCCGCGCGCCGTGTGCGCCTGCGTGTGCTTGAGGCACCGGTCTGTCCGGCGATCAGCGAATTCGCGCTGTTCCGCGCGGTGGCGCCCGTTGCGGTCGCGCGGCCCGCGACGAACGCGCCGGACGTGCTGTCCACCGCGGGTTGGCGCATCGTCGCGGCCAGCGCGCCGGGAGCGGAGAAGTTGCTCGACGACGATGCCGGCACGATCTGGGTCGTGCCCGCTCCCACGCCGGGCCATCCCGTGCAGGTGACCATCGACCTCGGTGCGCTGCGCCAGGTCGCCGGCTTCAGCCTCACCCCCTCGCGCACGGTGATGAACGGTGCGGCGCCGCCGAAGGGCTATCGCGCCGAAAGCAGCGAGGATGGCCAGCACTGGCAGCCGGCCGGCGGCGGCGAGTTGTCCAATATCGCCTACGCGCTCTCGACCCAGCGGCTGAATTTCCCCGAGGTCCGGCAGATCCGTTACCTGCGGCTGTCGTTCGCCGAAACGGCGCTGCCCGCCGAGCGGCTGGCGATCGCCGGGATCGGTGCCTTCTCGCGCTTGCGGTGAGGCCTGGCGCTCCCTCGCCGCGATGCGCGGTGGGGGAGCGCGCATCGCCGGGGCGATGCAGCGTCGTGGCTGCGGCGATGCTGGCGAGGCGTCGTAGATCGGCTTCGGAATGAAGAGTCGTAGGAGCACCGAGTCGGGCGCGCATGACGATGGCGCCGCGCAGCGCCTCGAAAGCGCGCGCCCGCCTCAGGCCACGAACGGCCGCGGCCTGGTGCGCACACTCTTCAGCGCCAGCCGCGCAGGCGCCAATCCGGGCGCGGTCGCTTCCAGTGTCAGCGTGCCGGCATCGCGCGTGGTCTGCAGCAAGGCCATGCACAGACCGTTGAAGGCGCGGCGCTGGTCGGCCTTGTCGGGTTCGTGGCTGGACGGGTCGCCGTTGCCCACGCCGATCAGGCGGCCAGGGCCGCGGACCGCAAAGCGCACGGCGTCGCTGGCGGTCGGGACGACGCGGCCCTTGGCGTCGACGATCTCCACCGCGACCACGGCCACGTCCTCGGCGTCGGCCAGCAGATTCGCCCGTTCGCAGCGCAGGCGCACCGCGGCCGGGGCGCCCACGGTCTCGCGCAGCTGCGTCAGCACCTGCTTGCCGCCGCGGTAGCCGCGCGCTTCGATGCGGCCCGGTGCGTAGCGCACGCGCCACTCGACGTGCCCGTAGGCCGGCACCTGCTGCAGGCCCTGGCTGACGCCATTGACCAGCAGTTCCACCGCGTCCAGGTTGCTGTGGCACCACACGTCGACCATGCCGTTGTCGCGCTCGTCCAGCAGGCCGTCCCAGTTCCAGTGCGGGAACAGGTGCAGCACCGGCGCGGCGGTCCATTGCGCGCGGTAGTACCAGTAGTTGTCCTTAGGGAAACCGCAACTGTCGAGGATGCCGAACTGCGAGGCCACGTTCGGCCAGCGGTTGTACGGGGTCGGCTCGCCGCGGTAGTCGAAGCCGGTCCAGACGAAGCCGCCGGCGATGTACGGGCGCTGCGCGACGTAGCTCCACCAGGCTTCGGCGCTGCTGGCCCACCAGGGGTAGTCGAGGTCGTAGGCACGGGCATAGCCGCGCACGTCGTCGGTGCGGTAGTTGCCGCGCACGCCGACGGTGCTGCCGGTCTCGCTGCCGTAGACCGGAATCTGCGGATGGCGCGCATGGAAGGCGTCCATCTGCGTGGTGCGGTAGTTGAAGCCGACCACGTCCACGACCTGGCCGACGCCGTCGTCGAAGCCCTTGTCCATGGCGAAGGTGGTGGGGCGACTCGGGTCCAGGCGCCGCACCAGGCGCTGCATGCGCGCGACGATGCGTGCGCCGCGCGCGGTGACCATCTGCGGCTCTTCGTTGCCCAGCGACCACAGCATCACGCAGGGATGGTTGCGGCCGCGCCGCACCATCGACGTGAGTTCGGCCATGGCCTCGTCGTCGGAGGACATGCGCCGGGTCTCGTCGATCAGCAGCAGGCCCAGCCGGTCGCACAGTTCCAGCACCGCCGGCGAGGCCGGGTTGTGCGCGCTGCGGTAGGCGTTGCAGCCCATCGACTTGAGCTGGCGCAGGCGCCATTCGTGCAGGCGGTCGGGAATGGCGGTGCCGACGCCGGCATGGTCCTGGTGGTTGTTGGTGCCGTGCAGCTTGTAGGCCGCGCCATTGAGCAGCAGGCCGCGCTGCGGATCGAACTGCAGGCGGCGCACGCCGAAGCGGGTGGTGGTCGCGTCGCAGGGACGGCCGTCGCCGAGCAGGCGCGTGGACAGCGTGTAGCGTTGCGGGTGTTCCGGCGACCACGTCGCGGGCGTGCCCAGGTCCAGGGTCTGCTGCACGCGTTGCACCACGCCGGGCTCGACCGTGATCGGCGCGGAGCTGGCCTGGGCGACGATGCGCCCGTCCGGCGCGCGGATCACCGAGACCACGCTGCACTGCCGCGGCGTCGCGCCGTGGTTGCCGAGTTCGGTCTCCACCAGCGCCTGCGCGTCGCCGCCGTCCCAGACGCTGCGCACGTACACGCCGTCCATCGGCACGTGCAGCGCGTCGGTGGTGCGCAGCCAGACGTGGCGGTAGATGCCGGCGCCTTCGTAGAACCAGCCTTCGCCGAGCGTGGCGTCCACGCGCACGGCGATGATGTTGCTGGCGCCGTAGTCGAGCACATCGCTGAGGTCGACTTCGAAGCCGCAGTAGCCGCTGCCGTTGCGGCCGACGATGTGGCCGTTGCAGAACACGATGCAGTCGCGGAACACGCCGTCGAATTCCAGGCTGATCCGCTTGCCCAGATGCTCCGCCGGAATCTCCAGCACGCGCCGGTACCAGCCGATGCTGGTCTGCGGATCGGTGCGGCCCAGCGGCTTGTAGCCGTGCGCGGCGGCCGGGTCTTCGCCGTCGATCAGGGTGGAGGTCGGATCCTGGCGCGGCGGCAGTGCCACCGCCCAGTCGTGCGGCAGGTCGATGCGCTCCCATGCGCTGTCGTCGAAGCCGAGCAGGGCCGCATCGGCGGTGTCCTTGCCGGCCTTGGCGTAGGTGCGCTGGAAGGTGCCGAAATTGAAGTCGCGTGCCGGGTCGTCGGCGTGGCCGAGATGGAAGCGCCAGCCGCCGTCGCACAGCAGGCGCTGGCGCGGAGCATCGTCGTCCAGATCCAGCGAGAGTGGCGCAATGGCATTGCTGCCGGTGGGCGTGGCCGCCAGCGCGGCCGGCGCCAGCGCCGCGGCGGCGCCGGGCACCGCCACCTGCACGCCGCCGGCGACCAGCGAGCGCAGCAGGTCACGGCGGCTCAGTTCGATCATGGCTGCGCGTCCTGCGCCGGCGCGGCACTCTTGCCGGCCGTCGTCGCCGGCGCCGGTCGGTAGGCGTGCTGCATGAAACCGATGCCGGGCAGCAGTTCGTTGCCGTGGCGGAAATCGAAGAAGCTGGCGTTCTCCCACGAGGAGCCGACGCCCCAGCGGGTCTTGCAGGTGTTGCTGGTCCAGGCCGGCTCCCAATACACGACGCCGCTGCCGCCGTTGTCGACCACCAGTTGGGTGAGGTCGACCAGGTAGTTCAACTGGCCCTGCGGGGTGGCCGGGTAGCCCTTGATCAGCGAGTCGGCGCCGAGCAGGTTGGGCGAGGGGTCGCCGCTTTCCAGCGTCCACGGATAGGCGGTCTCCACCACCATCACTTCGGCCGGATAGCGCTGGCGCAGGCGCTTGATGGTGGCGCCAAGCTGGTCCATGGTCTCGCGCGACCACTTGCGGTAGTAGCTGATGCCGATGAAGTCGAAGTCGCGCACGCCGGCCTTTGCGGCGTCGGCGAACCACGGCTCCACGTTCTCCGGCTGGGCGATATGCAGCATCACCTTGGGCTTGATCGACGAGCGCGCGCCGGCGTCGCGCACCGCCTTGATGCCGGCGTTGAACAGCTTGGCGTTGCGAGTCCAGTCGATCGGCCGGCGCTTGTCCCAGGGCTGGCTGTCCATCAGGTCTGAATTGCTTTCGTTGCCCACCTGCACCAGTTCCGGCATCAGCCCGGCGCGGTCCAGCGCGCTGAGCGTGTCGTAGGTGAAGCCGTACAGCGTGCGCGCCAGTTCGTCCTGGTCGGTGATGTTGGCCCAGGCCTTGGGGATCAGTTGCTTCTCGCCGTCGGCCCAGTCGTCGGAGTAGTGGAAGTCCAGCAGCACCTGCATGCCCTGTGCGCGCGCGCGGCGGATGGTCTTCTTGACGTCGCTCAGGTCGCTGTAGCGGGTCCAGCGCGCATCGTTCCACAGGCGCACGCGCACCAGATTGGCGCCGTGCGCGTGGAACAGCTCGAACGGGTCGCGCACCGCGCCGTGGTCGCGGTACTGCACGCCGCAATCCTCCATCTCGTTGACGTAGGACAGGTCGGCGCCGAGGTACAGCGTGCCGGCGCCGGCCAGGGGCGCGGCGAGGGCGGTGGCGAGGGCCAGCGCGAGCGCCGGCAGCCAGGTGCGTCTGGATCGCATGCGGGTCTCCACCGGCTCAGAACGTGTAGGTCGCTTCCAGGGCGAAGCGGCGGCCGAACAGCTGGTAGCCGCCATCGTCCTGGTTGGCGAGCCGGTTGCGCTTGTTGTCGCTGTAGGCGCGCAGCGGTTCGTTGGTCAGGTTGCCGACCTGGAACTTGAAGCCCAGGTGCTCGCTGTAGCGCCAGGCCAGGCTCAGGTCCACCGTGCCTTCGCTTTCCAGTCGCGCCAGTCGCGCCGCGTTCCAGCCGTACACCACGGTGTAGGGGCTGTGGTACTTGTAGCCGATCCGCGCTTCGAACTTGCTGTTGTTGTACCAGAGGTCCAGCGTGCCGGTGTTGCGCGCCAGGCCGCTGAGCGGCAGCGGATTGTCCGCCGGCGAGAACTCGTGCAGGTTGGATTCCACGTACGAGTAGTTCGAGTAGATGCCGAAGTTCTCCATGTGCGGGATGAAGAAGAACGGGGTCTGGAAGGTCAGCTCGGCACCGTTGATGTAGCCGCCGCCGCCATTGAACGGGCCGCTGATCAGGTAGTCGCGGCCGTCGATGGTCTCGTGCTGGGTCTTGTAGCCGATGCTCGAATCCACCCACTTGCGGTACAGCGCCAGCGCCGCCAGCGCTTCCTTGTGGAAGTACCACTCGTAGGACAGGTCGAGCTGGGTGGCGCGGAACGGATTGAGTTGCGGGTTGCCGCCGCTGCCGGTGAGCTGGCCGACGGTGGTGTTGGGGTCGTCGAGCGCGCGCCCGGTGCGCAGTTCGTCCAGCGGCGGCCGCGCCATCACCTTGGCTACCGACACACGCAGGATGCGCTCGGGATCGATCAGGAAGTTGACCGTGGCGCTGGGCAGCACGTCGGTGTAGGTCTTGCCGGCGCTGCTCGGCTGCACCACGCCGCCGACGGTGTCGTAGCCATGGCTGTCGGTGTCGGTATGGACCACGCGCACGCCGGCGTTGCCGGTGACGTCGACGCCGAACCACTGCGAACTGAACACCGCCTTGGCGAAGGCCTCGCGCACGTTCTCCTCGACATTCCAGTGATCCAGGCGCTGCTCGGTGGCCAGGCTCGGATCGAAACCGCCGAAGCCGAGCTTGGCGATCGCGTCCAGGTCGCCGCCGGTCAGGGTCGGCACGTTGAGGTCCGGCATCGTCACCGGATAGATCAGGTCCTGGTAGGCCGAGATCGGCTGGCTGTAGCCGGACTGGAAGCTGGTGAAGTGGCGGTTCTGCTTCTCGCGGCGTGAGGCGCGCGCGCCGAATTCCAGCGCGGTGACCGGCGAGTTCTCGATCGCGCGGCTGGCGCTCAGCGCCAGCGCGGCGATGCGGTCGCGCAGCGCCTGCGGCTCGGTCTGGCCGCTGATGCCCCATTCCGGCGCGTCGGAACTGGTGCTGATGGTGGGGGTGACGCCATGACGGAAGTCGAACGACACCGTGTCCGGGTTGCTGCCGAAACGCACCGCGCGCCAGTCGTTGTCGCGCTTGGCCTGCGAGAACGACAGGTCGCTGCCCAGCGTCCACACGTCGCCGCTCCACTTGGCGTTGAGGCCGCCGGCCGCCAGCGTCTTGACCTCGTTGTAGTTGGCGATGACGTGGTCCACCTGGAGGTTGGAATTGGCCAGGGTGCCGGCGACGACGTCGCCGTCGACGATGGTGTAGGACGAGCCCGGGGTGGTGTACGGATTGCTGGCCGAGTAGATGCTGTAGCCGAGGTTGTTGAACCAGTTCTGGCGCTGGTCCTCGTCGATGCGGATGCGCGAGTACAGGCCGTCGAGCTTGAGTTCCAGGTTGCCCGAGCGCCACTGCACGGTGCCCATGGCGCCGGTGCGGGTCTGCTCGGTCAGCTTGAGCTGGTCGGCCGCGCCCCAGGGGGTGTAGTCGACCTTGCCGTCGCCATCCACATCGCGTGCGTTGCTGTCGTCGGTGTAGCCCCAGCTGCCGATCGAGACGCCGGCGTTCTTCTGCTTCTGGTAGGTGGCGCCGAGCGCGACCGCCAGGTTGTCGTTGATGCGGTGGATCCAGCTCGCGCCCAGGCGCTGGCCCCACGGCGAGTAGTCGCGCGCGTCCTTGGCCTCGTCGTAGTAGACCGGACCGGCGGTGGCGACGAAGGTCGGGCCGGTGTGATCGAGCGGGTTGATCGTGGAGATGTCCACGGTGGCGGCGATGCCGCCGGCGATCAGGTCCGCCGACGGGGTCTTGTAGACCTTGACGGTGGAGACGATCTCGGTGGGGAAGACTTCCCAGCGCACCGCGCGGTTGGGTTCGGAGGAGGCGATCTCGCGGCCGTTGACCGTACCCATGGTCATGCGCGGGCCCAGGCCGCGCACGGTGGCCAGGCTTTCGTTGCCGCGGTCGCGGGTGCCGTTGACGCCGGGCAGGCGCACCAGCGCCTCGGCCACGGTGACGTTGGGCATCTGCCCCATGTTGTCGGCGGAGATGACTTCCACCACGTGGTCGTCGAGCTGCTTGGCCTGCACGGCCTGTTCCAGGCTGGCGCGCTGGCCGACCACCATCACGTTGTCCAGGGTGACCGGCTGCTGGCCGGTCTTGGCGTCGGTCGTGGCATCGGGCTTGGCAGGTGGCGTGGCCGCGGGATCGGCGCTGGTGCTCTGCGCGTGCGCGGCGAAGCTGCCGGACAGGGCCAGGACGATGGCCGCGCCCAGTAGGGTGCGGGCGGCAGGGCGGTGCGCGCGCCGGCCGAGCGGGCGACGGGACTGTTCCAAAGGCATTTTTGTTCCCTCCCAGGACAAAAAGTGACCGAGCAAGTTGGCGTGGGCCGGAGGCGTCCGGCCCGGGAGGCATCGGCAGGGCGCCGTGCATGTCTGCGGGCTGTCCCGATCGCTGTCCTCGATGGCGTGTCCGTCGACACGGCGGGGCGTGCGCGGCATGTCCGGCGGCGGCGCCGTGGACATCCCCTTTCCGCTGCCCTGGCGCGCGAGAGACCGGAAGCGAGGATAGAAGCGACAGGCATTCCATTCCAATGAAGCATTTGCCGAGGGCTATCTCGTTTTGGAATGGATGTCGCGCGCCGCGTCGCGCTCCTCGCCCCGCCACGCTCAGGCCACGGTGGGCTGCGCCTGCAAGTCGAGCAGGGCGGCGGCGGCCGCGCCCAGGCCGCGTTCGCGGTGGCGCAGGACATGGAAGGTGCGTTCGGCCAGCGTCACCTCGATGCCCTGCAGGCGGCCGCTCTCCAGCCACGGCGCCGCGGCCAGTTGCGAGATCGCCGCCAGGCTGCGCCCGGCCTGGACCGCCGACAGCACCGCTTCGTTGGAGGGCAGGGACAGGGCCACGCGCAGGCGTTCCGGGGCGATGCCGGCATCGCGCAGCGCCGCCTCGAACGCCGAGCGCGTGCCCGAGCCAGGCTCGCGCATGATCCAGGTGCTGTCGGCGACCAGCCGCGCCAGCCCGGGGCGGCGGCGCCCGGCCAGCGGGTGGTCCGGTGCGGCCACCACGCGCAGCCGGTCGTGG
This sequence comes from Xanthomonas sacchari, assembly GCF_040529065.1. Taxonomy (NCBI): domain Bacteria; kingdom Pseudomonadati; phylum Pseudomonadota; class Gammaproteobacteria; order Lysobacterales; family Lysobacteraceae; genus Xanthomonas; species Xanthomonas sacchari. Next base: position 1,539,729 of record NZ_CP132343.1, read on the forward strand.
TCCAGCGCCGAACTCAGCAGTTCGGGAGCCTGCACGCGGCCTTCGACGAAGCCCAGCTCGGCGCGTCCCTCGCGCACCGCGCGCGCCACGCTGTCGGTGTTGCCCACGCTCAGGCGGATCTCGATCTGCGGATAGCGCGCATGGAAGGCCATCAGCCGGGTCGGCAGCCAATAGCTGGCCACGGTCTGGCTGGCGTGCAGGTCGAGGGTGCCGCGCAGCACGCCGCGCCACTCGCTCAGCGCCAGTTCGGCCGCACGGCTGCGCGCCAGGATCGCCTTGGCGTCCTCGCAGAACGCCGCACCGGCCGCGGTCAGCGCCAGGCCGCGGCCGACCCGGTCGAACAGCGCCACCCCGTACTGCTGCTCCAATGCCTTGATTGCGGCACTGGCGGCCGACGGCGTGCGATGCGCGGCCTGCGCTCCCAGGGTCAGGTGCTGGCGCTCGGCCACCGCCACGAACAGGGCGAGTTGTTCCAGGGTCATGGGCAACCGTTCGGAGTGAGCGAATGAAGTGTGCGAAATTATGCGATGGATCGGAACGGTCTGCGGGCGCAGCCTGTCGCTACTTCGATCCGGATCGCGCCCATGCACGTACCACTGCACCGACCTTCGGCCTTGCTGCCCGGGCTGGCCCTGGCCATCGGCGTGGCGGCCTTGGCCTGGCTGGCCGAGCGCGTGCAACTGCAGTGGCTGGGCCGGCGCTGGATCGATGCGCTGGTGTTCGCGATCGTGCTCGGCACCTTGCTGCGCACGGCGTGGCGCCTGCCGCCGTCCACGCATGCCGGCATCGCCTTCGCCGCCAAGCTGCCGCTGGAACTGGCCATCGCGCTGCTCGGCGCCTCGGTCGGGATCGGCGCCATCGGCGCGGCCGGCGGCCTGTTGCTGGGTGCCATTGCCGCGGTGGTACTGCTGGCGATCGCCATCGGCTACGGCATCGGCCGCGCGCTGGGCCTGCCGTCGCGGCTGGCCACGCTGGTCGCGTGCGGCAATGCGATCTGCGGCAATTCGGCGATCGTGGCGGCGGCGCCGGTGATCGATGCCGACTCCGAGGATGTCGCTGCAGCGATCGCCTTCACCGCGGCGCTGGGCGTGCTGGTGGTGTTGCTGCTGCCGTTGGCGGTGCCCGTGCTGGGCCTGGACCAGCGCCATTACGGCATCCTCGCCGGCCTGACCGTGTACGCGGTGCCGCAGGTGCTGGCGGCGACCGTGCCGGTGGGCGCGCTGAGCGCGCAGGTGGGTGCGTTGGTCAAGCTGATGCGGGTGCTGATGCTGGGGCCGGTGATGCTGCTGCTGGGGCTGGTGCGTGGTGGATCATCGACGCAGCGGCGCCCGGCGCACGCGCTGGTGCCGTGGTTCGTGTTCGGCTTCGTCGGCATGATGGGCCTGCGCGCGCTGGGCGTGCTGCCGGCGCCAGTGATCGAAGCGGCGCAGTCGCTGTCGCTGCTGTTCACCCTGGTGGCGATGGCCGCGTTGGGACTGTCGGTGAATCTGCGCACGGTGCTTGCGTCCGGCGGCCGCGTCTTGGCGGCCGGCACGCTCTCGCTGCTGGCGCTGGCCAGCCTCAGCGTATTGCTGCTGCGCTGGTTGCCGTAGGCGCGGGCACCGCAGTCCACGTGCATCTGCAGCATTTCGCATCGCCTGCACCCACGTTCAACCAAGCGCTCACGAAAGGCCGCGGAGCATGGCGATACCTGCCATGCAAAGGAGATTGTCATGCGTCATTCCCGTTCCGCTTTCTCTCTGGCGCTGATGTCGGTTCTCGGCGTCGGTCTAGCGCATGCGCAGACCGATACGTCCGGCCAGGCCGGCAGTGCCGATCCCGGCGCGATGCAGCAGCAAACGCCGTCGACGTCCGCCGCGCAGACCTCGACCGGCATGCAGGGCGCGCAAGGCGCGCGCGCGTCCGCGCTCAACGAAAAGCAGGCGCTTGGCGTGCTGTCGGCGATCAACACCAGCGAGATCAACGCCGGCAACCTGGCCTTGCAGAAGCAGGTCAAGGGCCCGGTGCGCGACTACGCCATGCAGATGGTCAAGGAGCACTCGGACAACAACGCCAAGATCGCGCCGTGGGGTCCTGATGCGAAGGCCGCGCCGGCGCAGCAGCAGATGCAGAAGGCCAAGGCGGAGGCCGGCAAGCTGCAGGCCCTGGACGGTGATCGCTTCGAACAGGCCTATGTCATGGCGATGGTCAAGGATCACCAGGCCGCCCTGCAGATGCTCGACAGCACCCTGATCCCCGCAGCGAAGACCCCGGATGTGGCCGCGCATCTGCGCACCACACGCACCCACGTGGCCGAGCACTTGGCCAAGGCGCAGCAGCTGCAGAGCGCCGGCGCGTCGCCGGCCGGTTCCACCCGCTGAGCCGCGCTGCGGGTCGCGGCCGAGGCGCCGTGACCCGCTCCGCGAACGAACATTCCGGTCCTGCCAGGAGCTTCCCATGAGCGAATCTTCGGCGACCGACGCGCCCGTCACTCTGGACGGTACGCGCCTGGTGCGCACTCTCAGCATTCTCGGCGAACCCCACCAGATCCTCGATGCCTGGTGCGACATGGGCGTCCAGCAGCAGGTGCTGGCAGGCCTGGCCGACCTGCAATCCGGCGACGGCTACGCCTCGCAATGGCGCCTGCGCCTGCCGCTGGAGCGCCATCTCGACGTGGATTACCGGCGCGGCGAAGTCCACCTCGGCGAATCGGTCAGCTATGCCGGCAGCGGCGAGCATGGACTGCAGCTGCAGACCACGCTGAGCGTGCGTGCCGCGCCGGATGGCTTCGGCTGCGAAACCACCTTGGCGCTGGAGTATCGCGTCGAGGGCGATCTCCTCGCGCAGGCCGTGGCCAAGCTGGTCGGTGCGGCCCCGGATGCGCTGATCGGCAAGGTACTGCACCGGTTCAAGGCCTGGATCGAGTGCGGCGAAGTGCCGACGTTGCGCGACAACCCGTCCGCGCGCGGCCGCGATCACCACGAACACTAGGAGTCCGCCATGCGCGCACTGTGCTGGAACGGCGTCAACGATCTGCGGGTGGAAACGGTTCCCGATCCGCGCATCGTCAATCCACGCGATGTCATCCTCAAGGTGGGCCTCAGCACAACCTGCGGTTCGGACCTGCATTTCATCGACGGCTATCTGCCGACGATGCGCGAAGGCGACATCATCGGCCACGAATTCATGGGCGAAGTGGTCGAGATCGGACCGAACGTGCGTAACCTGCGCGTCGGCCAACGCGTGGTCGTGCCCTCGTTCATTTCCTGCGGCGAATGCTGGCACTGCGGGCGCCAGGAATTCTCGCTGTGCGACAACACCAACCCCCACTGGGAGATGCAGGAGCCGCTGCTCGGCTATCCGACCGCCGGCATCTATGGCTACACACACGCCTTCGGCGGTTACGCCGGCTCGCACGCGGACTTCATCCGCGTGCCGCATGCCGACGTCGGTTGCTTCGCCATCCCGGAAGAGGTGGACGACGAGGATGCGTTGTTCCTGTCCGACGCCGGTCCCACCGGCTTCATGGGCGCCGACTTCTGCGACATCCAGCCCGGCGCCACCGTGGCGGTGTGGGGCTGCGGCGGCGTGGGACTGATGGCGCAGCAGAGCGCGCGGCTGCTGGGTGCCGAGCGGGTCATCGCCATCGACCGCCTGCCCGAGCGCCTGGCGCTGGCGCGCGACGTGTTGGGCAACGAAGTGATCGACTACAGCGCGGTCGACAGCGTGGTCGAGATGCTGCGCGAAATGACCGGTGGACGCGGCCCCGATGCCTGCATAGATGCGGTCGGCATGGAAGCGCACGGCACCGGCCTCGGTCATGCCTACGACCGGGTCAAGCAGGCGCTGCATCTGCACACCGATCGCGGCCAGGCGTTGCGCGAGGCGATCCTGGCCTGTCGCAAGGGCGGTACGTTGTCGATCCTCGGTGTCTACGGCCTGATGGACAAGTTCCCGCTGGGCGCGGTGATGAACAAGGGCCTGACCGTGCGCACCGCGCAGCAGCATGGCCAGCGCTACGTGCCGCGCCTGCTCGAACTGGCCCGCAGCGGTGCGTTCAAGACCCGCTTCCTGGCCACGCACCGCATGCCGCTGGACGACGCGGCGCGCGGCTACGAGATGTTCAAGCACAAGCAGGACGGCTGCGTGCGCGCGGTGTTCGTTCCGGGGCAGGCGGCCGTACCTGCGGTGTAATAGTCTCCGCGCAGGCGGCGGCCTAAGGTAGCGGCCATCTTCCTCCGCATCGCCGCCGGGTCGCCCCATGGGCCACGATCACAGCCACGCCCCTACCGAAATCCGCCACGAGCGTCCCCTGTGGTGGGCGCTCGGCCTCACCGCGCTGTTCCTGGTGGTGGAGGTCGCCGGCGCCTTCCTCACCAACAGCCTGGCGCTGCTGTCCGACGCCGCGCACATGGCGACCGACACGCTGGCGCTGATGATCGCGCTGATCGCAGTGCGGCTGAGCCGGCGCCCGCCCGATGCCAAGCGCAGCTACGGTTACGCGCGGCTGGAGGCGCTGGGCGCGCTGGTCAACGGCGCGCTGCTGTTCGTGGTCGCCGGCTACATCCTGTGGGAGGCGGTGCAGCGCTTCCGCCAGCCGCAGGAGATCGCCACCGTCGGCATGCTCGGCATCGCCGCGTTCGGCCTGCTGATCAACCTGATCTCGATGCGCCTGCTCAAGGCCGGCAGCGGCGAGAGCCTCAACATGAAGGGCGCCTACCTGGAAGTGTGGAGCGACATGCTCGGCTCGGTCGCGGTGATCGTCGGCGCGCTGGCGATCCGCGTCACCGGCTGGAAGCTGATCGATCCGATCCTGGCGGTGCTGATCGGCCTGTGGGTGCTGCCGCGGACCTGGGTGCTGCTGCGCGAAGCGGTCAACGTGCTGCTGGAAGGCGTGCCCAAGGGCGTGGACCTGGATGCGGTGCGCGTTTACCTGCAGGCCGCGCCGGGCGTGGCCAGCGTGCACGACCTGCACGTGTGGGCGCTGGCCTCCAGCACCCCGGCGCTGACAGCGCACGTGGTGGTGGCCGAGGGCGGCGATGCCGAGGCAGTGCGCGCCGCGCTCTGCGATGGCCTGCACGCGCAGTTCGATATCGACCACATCACCCTGCAGATGGAAGCCGGCCATTGCGGCGCCACGCCGTGCGGCGCGCCGGCGGCGGGCGAGGGTGGTGGCCACGAGCATCACGGGCATGATCATGACGATCATGCACAGGCGCATGGGCAGCGCACACATGGGCATGCGCACGGGCATCCGCAGCCGTAACTGGCGCTGCTGCGCGATGACGTTCGTGCAGGCGCAGCACGCGTTTTTCGTTGGGCGTTGGTCGCCGGCGTTTACCGGGGATGTCGGTCGCGGCTGAAGCCGCTCCTACAAGTAGTCGCCTGAGCGCCTCAGACCACCGGTTCGCGCAACGCCGGCGACTCCCAACCCGGGCGCGGCGCGAAACGCTCGCCGTAGCGCGTGTGCAGGGCGCGCAGGCGCGCCAGCAGCACGTCGGCGCCGGCGGCGCGGATGTGCTGGATCGGGCCGCCGCGGAACGGGGCGAAGCCGGTGCCGAAGATCACGCCGGCATCGAGCAGGTCGGCATCGGCGACCACGCCCTCGTGCAGGCAGGCGACCGCTTCGTTGAGCAGCGGCAGGATCAGGCGGTCTTCGAGGTCGTCCGGCGCGCGGTAGTCCTTCGGCAGTTCGGGCTTCTTGGCACGGCCGTTCTCCCACGCGTACAGGCCCTGGCCGTCCTTCTTGCCGCGCTTGCCCGGCTCCACCGTCTGCAGTGCCGCCGGAATCGGCAGGCCCAGGAACGGTGCCAGTTCGGCGCCCACGCCCGCGGCCACGTCCAGGCCCACGGTGTCGATCAGTTCGATCGGCCCCATCGGCATGCCGAACTTGACCGCGGCCTTGTCGATCGCCGGGCCGGGAATGCCCTCGGCATAGGCGGTGGCTGCTTCCAGCATGTACGGGAACAGCACGCGGTTGACCAGGAAGCCGGGGGTGCCGGCCACCGGCACCGGCAGCTTGTCGATCGCCTTGCAGAAGGCGGCCAGCCGCTTCTGGTTCTCCGGCGCCAGGCCGTCGTGGCAGACGATCTCCACCAGCGGCATCTGCGCCACCGGGTTGAAATAGTGCAGGCCGCCGAATTGCGCCGGGCGCTGGATGTGCTCGCGCAGTTCGGTCAGCGGGATCGAGGAGGTGTTGGTGCTGAGCAACGCATTCGGCTGCATGCGCGGTTCCAGGGACTGATACAGCTCGCGCTTGGCCTGCGGGTTCTCGATGATCGCCTCGATCACCAGGTCGGCGCTCGGCACGCCGTCGCCGGCCAGGTCGCCCTTCAGCCGTGCCGCCACCGCCGGGCGCTTGCTGTCGTCCTTGACCCGCTTGGCGAACAGTTCGCCGGCGCGGCTCAGCGCCCCTTCGATGAAGCGCTGCTCGCGGTCCTGCAGGGTCACCTCGAAGCCCTTGTAGGCCGACCAGGCGGCGATGTCGCCGCCCATCACCCCGGCGCCGACCACGTGCACGTGGCGGATGCCGTGCTCCTTGCCGCCCAGCGCCTTGAGCCGCTCGGTGAGGAAGAAGATGCGGATCAGGTTGCGCGCGGTCGGCGTGCTGGCGAGCTTGACCACGGCCTTGCGCTCGGCGTCCAGGCGCGCCTGGATGCCGCTGCCGCCGCTGCGTTCCCACACCCCGATCAGCGCGTACGGCGCCGGGTAGTGTTCCTTGCGCGCCTTGCGCGCCACCTGCTTGCGCATCTGCGGCGCCAGCAGCTTGCGCGCCGGCCAGGTGTTGGTGGCCCAGGCGGTGGCGCGCTGCTTGAAGGGACGGGCGGTGCCGGACAGCGCCAGCGCCACCGCGGTATCGGTGAGCACGGCGGGCGCGGCGACCTTGTCGACCAGGCCCATCGCGCGTGCTGCCGAGGCCGACACGGTGCGCCCGGTGAGCATCAGGTCCATCGCCGCCGGCGCGCCGATCAGCCGCGGCAGGCGCGCGCTGCCGCCCCAGCCGGGGAAGATGCCGAGCTTGGTCTCGGGCAGGCCGATGCGGGTGGCCGCATCGCTGGAGGCGACGCGGTAGCGGCAGGCCAGGGCGATCTCGGTGCCGCCGCCCATGCAGAAGCCGTGGATCGCCGCGACCGTGGGGCAGGGCAGCTCGGCCAGTTTCTGGAAGGTGGCCTGGCCGCGGCGGATGGCGTCGTTGACGGTGCCGCGGCGGTCGAATTCCTGGAATTCCTTGAGGTCGGCGCCGGCGATGAAGCCATTGTCCTTGGCCGAGCGGATCACCACGCCCTTGGGCGGATCGATGGCGATGCGCTCGAGCAGATTGCCCAGCTCCAGCAGCACGTCCTGCGACAGCGCATTGACGGGCGCGTCCTGGCGGTCGAGGCTGAGCACGACGATGCCGTCGCCGCGGATGTCCGCTTGCCAGTGACTGAATCGGAGCCCGTCGAAGCCTGAAAGCATGGGGAGGACCATCCGCTTGTGTATGGAGAAGATCGTTATCATCCAGAGGTTGTTTCCGTCGCGTCAAATCCCAATGCAGGGGAATTGAGGCGCGTCCCGCGACCGCTGGCCTTGCGCCAGCCTAACGGAACGCCGGTTAACGTCGTGGGGCGGCGATCCGCTGAGGGGCGCTGAACTTTTTTCCGAATTGGCGGTCAGAGGGTCCGACGTAGGTTGGGCTGACAGGAGTGCGGCCCGCTATGGCCGATGTCGAAACACCCCAGGAGCTGGACCTGGAACTGGTCCGGCGTGTGCAGCGCGGCGAGAGCGCGGCGTTCGATGTGCTGGTGCGCAAGTACCAGCACCGGATCGTTGGGCTGATCGGGCGCTACATCGCCGACTGGAGCGAATGTCAGGACGTGGCCCAGGACACTTTCATCCGCGCCTACCGCGCGATCGGGAGTTTCCGCGGCGACGCCCAGTTCTCCACATGGTTGCACCGGATCGCCGTGAACACCGCCAAGAACTACCTGGTCGCGCACAACCGCAGGCCGCCCACCGACGATGTCGACGTGCTCGATGCCGAGCAGTTCGACAGCGGCACCCGGCTGCGCGACACCGACACGCCCGAGCGCGAGCTGATGCGCCAGGAACTGGAGCGCACGGTGATGAAGGCGGTCGACGCCTTGCCGGAAGAGTTGCGCACCGCCATCACCCTGCGCGAGGTGGAGGGCATGAGCTACGAGGACATCGCGCAGAAGATGGGCTGCCCGATCGGCACCGTGCGTTCGCGGATCTTCCGCGCCCGCGAGGCCATCGACGCCGAACTCCGTCCCCTGCTGGATACCGACAGCGCCACCCGTGAGCGACACCGCGTATGACCGATAGCACGCCCTTTCCCAAGCCAGTGCCGGCGCCCGACAGCGCAGCGCCGGACAAGTTCGAGCTGCACTACCGGCAGCAACTGTCCGCGCTGATCGACGGCGAACTGCCGGCCGACGAAGCGCGCTTCGTGCTGCGCCGGCTGCAGCACGACGAGGAGTTGTCCGGCTGCCATGAGCGCTGGCAGCTGTGCGGCGACATTTTGCGCGGCCGTGTCAGCGTGCCGGCGCCCAGCGATTTCAGTGCCCGCGTGCGCCAGGCGGTGGCCGCCGAAGCGCAGCAGGCTGCGCGTGCCGATGCGGCCAGCGCCGCCGGCAAACGCCGCAACTGGCGCTGGGGCGGCAGTGCGGCCCTGGCTGCTTCGGTCGCGGTGCTTGCGTTGTTCGTGACCCAACGCCTGCCGCAGACGCCCGAGGCGTTGCCGCCGGCGCAGGTCGCCGATGCTACCGCGCCCACGCCGGCGCCGGCCGCCGCCACGCCGCAGGTCCCGACGCCCGCGCCGGCGCCCGCCGATCCGCAGGGCGATCTCGCCGCCGCCGTCGCCGCCGCGCCGGCAATGGCGATCGCCGCCAATCGTCGCCAGGAGGCGGCCGCGGCGGCGCGGCGCGAGACCACCCGTAGCGAACAGGCGGTACGCACCCGTAACGCCCCGGCCGAGCGCGCCTACGCCGCCGCGGCCCCCGCCAGGCCGCAGGCCAAGGCGTCCGCACAGCCCCCGTTCGTGGCGCCGGTCGCCGCGCCGACCATGGTCGCGCAACGCGCCAACGATCCGTTCGGGCACCCCGCCGCGCCGTTGCAGGCCCGGCCGTGGCCGCGCTCGACCCTGCCGGCCGCCGACGGCGGTGAATTCACCGCCAGCTTCCCGCGCAGCGGCGCGGACCCGGCGGCGTTCTATCCGTTCGAACCCCGTTTGCCTGCCGACGCGGCGACCAACCCGCCGCCGCAGCAGCCCTGAACCCCGCGCGCCGGTCTCTCGTCCCGGCGCGTGGTCCCCGTTGCTTCGTCCCCTCGTTGTTCCCCTTCCCGAACCGGAGGCTCGCGTCCGATGACTCACCGTATCCGCCACCATCTGTTGGGCCTGCTGGCGCTGACCGTGCCGCTGGCTGCCTGTGCGCAGCAGCCCAGCCCCAGTGCCGCCAGCGCCCCGCCGCCGGCCGCGCAGTCCGCGCCGGCGCCGCAGCTGGTCGGCAACCTTCCCGACTTCACCCGGCTGGTCGAGCAGGTCGGCCCGGGCGTGGTCAATGTCGAGACCACCATCAGCCGCCGCGCCGCGGCCGCGCGCTCCGGCGGCGGCATGCCCGACGACGACCAGATGCCCGAGTTCTTCCGCCGCTTCTTCGGGCCGGACGGCATGCCGGGCATGCCCGGGCAGCCGCGCGGCGGCACGCCGGACGACGACGGCCCCGCGGGCCGCTCGATGGGCTCGGGCTTCATCATCTCGCCCGATGGCTACGTGCTGACCAACCACCACGTGGTCGACGGCGCCAGCGAGGTCAAGGTCAAGCTCACCGACCGCCGCGAGTTCACCGCCAAGGTGGTCGGCAGCGACCAGCAGTACGACGTCGCGCTGCTGAAGATCGACGGCAAGAACCTGCCGACGGTGCGCATCGGCGACTCCAACCTGCTCAAGCCCGGCCAGTGGGTGGTGGCGATCGGCTCGCCGTTCGGCCTGGATCACTCGGTCACCGCCGGCATCGTCAGCGCCACCGGCCGCAGCAATCCCTACGCCGACCAGCGCTACGTGCCGTTCATCCAGACCGACGTGGCGATAAACCAGGGCAATTCCGGCGGCCCGCTACTCAACACTCGCGGCGAGGTGGTCGGCATCAACTCGCAGATCTTCTCCGCCTCCGGCGGCTACATGGGCATCAGCTTCGCGATCCCGATCGACCTGGCGATGAGCGCGGTCGAGCAGATCAAGAAGACCGGCAAGGTCACCCGCGCCCAGCTCGGGGTCATGGTCGGCGCCATCGATTCGCTGAAGGCGCAGGGCCTGGGCCTGCCGGATACCCGCGGCGCCCTGGTCAACCAGTTGGTCCAGGGTAGCCCGGCGGCCAAGGCCGGGCTGGAAGTGGGCGACGTGATCCGCACGGTCAACGGCACCGAGATCGGCGCCTCCAGCGACCTGCCGCCGATGATCGGCGCGATGCAGCCGGGCGCCAAGGTGCGCCTGGGCATCCTGCGCGACGGCAAGCCGCGCGAGCTGACCGTGCAGTTGACCGCGCTGGCCGACGACGCCCAGCCCAATGCCGGCCCGGCGGTCGGCGACAACGCCGCCCCGGCCACCGGTGCCAATGCGCTGCTCGGCATCGAAGTGGCCGACCTGGATGCCGCCACCCGCCAGCAGCTGGGGGTGGAGCCGGGCAAGGGCGTGCGCATCACCGCGGTGACCGGCCGCGCCGCGCGCGACGCGCAGCTGGTGCCGGGCATGGTCATTCTGCAGGTCGGGCGCACCCCGGTCGGCAGCGTGGCGGCCCTGAACCAGCAGCTGAGCGCCTACAAGAAGGGCGACGTGGTGATGCTGCTGATCCGCGTGCGCGACACCACCAGCTTCGTCGCGGTGCGCGCCGGCGGCTGATCCCGCGCGCCCGGCGGAGGCTGGGCGCCATCCCGGGCGCCGATCCGGACGGGTCGGCACCCCGGGGCCAGGGGCGAACCCGGCGGCCGTCACCAGCGGCCGCCGGCCATGCGATAATGGCCCGTTATCCTGACGACGGTCCTGGCCGCCGCCCACCTCATGTCCTCTGATTCGATGCGGAACATCCGCAACTTCTCCATCATCGCCCACGTCGACCACGGCAAATCGACCCTGGCCGATCGCATCATCCAACTCTGCGGCGGCCTGCAGGCGCGCGAGATGGAAGCGCAGGTGCTCGACTCCAACCCGATCGAGCGCGAACGCGGCATCACCATCAAGGCCCAGTCCGTGTCGCTGCCGTACACCGCGCAGGACGGGCAGGTCTACCACCTGAACTTCATCGATACCCCCGGCCACGTCGACTTCTCCTACGAGGTCAGCCGCTCGCTGGCCGCCTGCGAGGGCGCGCTGCTGGTGGTGGACGCGGCGCAGGGCGTGGAGGCGCAGTCGGTGGCCAACTGCTACACCGCGGTGGAGCAGGGGCTGGAAGTGGTGCCGGTGCTGAACAAGATCGACCTGCCCACCGCCGACATCGACCGCGCCAAGGCCGAGATCGAGGCGGTGATCGGCATCGACGCCACCGACGCGGTGCCGGTCAGCGCCAAGACCGGGCTGAACGTGCGCGACGTGCTGGAGGCGATCGTGCACCGCATCCCGCCGCCGGTGCCGCGCGACACCGACAAGCTGCAGGCGCTGATCATCGATTCCTGGTTCGACAACTACCTGGGCGTGGTCTCGCTGGTGCGGGTGATGCAGGGCGAGATCAAGGCTGGCGACAAGCTGCTGGTGATGTCCACCGGCCGCACCCACCAGGTCGACAACGTCGGCGTGTTCACGCCCAAGCGCAAGGTGCTGGCGGCGCTGCGCGCGGGCGAGGTGGGCTGGGTCACCGCCAGCATCAAGGACGTGCACGGCGCGCCGGTCGGCGACACCCTGACCCTGGCCGGCGACCCGGCGAGCAAGCCGCTGCCGGGCTTCCAGGAAATGCAGCCGCGCGTGTTCGCCGGCCTGTTCCCGGTCGATGCAGAGGACTACACCAACCTGCGCGAGGCGCTGGACAAGCTGCGCCTGAACGACGCGGCGCTGCGCTTCGAACCGGAAAGCTCCGAGGCCATGGGCTTCGGCTTCCGCTGCGGCTTCCTCGGCATGCTGCACATGGAGATCGTGCAGGAGCGCCTGGAGCGCGAGTACAACCTGGACCTGATCAGCACCGCGCCGACCGTGGTCTACGAGGTGCTGAAGACCGACGGCAGCATCATCAGCATGGACAACCCGGCCAAGCTGCCGCCGGTGAACATGGTCGAGGAGATCCGCGAGCCGATCATCCGCGCCAACATCCTCACCCCCGAGGAATACATCGGCAACATCATCAAGCTGTGCGAGGAAAAGCGCGGCAGCCAGATCGGCATCAACTACCTGGGCAGCCAGGTGCAGATCAGCTACGAGCTGCCGATGGCCGAGGTGGTGCTGGACTTCTTCGACAAGCTCAAGTCGGTCAGCCGCGGCTACGCCTCGCTGGACTACCACTTCGTGCGTTTCGACACCGGCCCGTTCGTGCGCGTGGACGTGCTGATCAACGGCGACAAGGTCGATGCGCTGTCGCTGATCGCCCACCGCAGCCACGCCGACCGCCGCGGCCGCGAACTGTGCGAGAAGATGAAGGACCTGATCCCGCGGCAGATGTTCGACGTGGCGATCCAGGCCGCGATCGGCTCGCAGATCATCGCCCGCACCACGGTCAAGGCCATGCGCAAGAACGTGCTGGCCAAGTGCTATGGTGGCGACGTCTCGCGCAAGAAGAAGCTGTTGGAAAAGCAGAAGGAAGGCAAGAAGCGCATGAAGCAGGTCGGCCGCGTGGAAATCCCGCAGGAAGCCTTCCTGGCTGTGCTGCAGATGGACAAGTAGCCGGGATTGGGGATTCGGGATTGGAGATTGGCCAAGGCAGGTACGCCTGCCGCCGTCCCGCTCTTGCGAATCCCATATCCCCAATCCCAAATCCCGTTCCGAAGGAACCCGAATGAAATGGTTTGAAATCGCGCTGGTGGTCCTGACCTTCGCCACCGGCATCATCACCCTGCTGGACAAGCTGTTCTTCGCCAAGCGCCGCGCTGCGCGGGCCGGCCTGCTCGACAGCGAGCCGGTGATCGTCGACTACTCGCGGGCGTTCTTCCCGGTGCTGGCGGTGGTGCTGATCCTGCGCAGCTTCATCGCCGAGCCGTACAAGATCCCGTCCAGCTCAATGATGCCGAACCTGCTGGTCGGCGATTTCATCCTGGTCAACAAGTTCTCCTACGGCTTCCGCCTGCCGATCACCAACCAGAAGATCATTCCGGTCGGCGAGCCCAAGCGCGGCGACGTGGTGGTGTTCAAGCCGCCGCACAAGCCGGACGAGAACTGGATCAAGCGCGTGATCGGCCTGCCGGGCGATCGCATCGGCTTCCACGGCGACACCCTGTACATCAACGGCACGCCGATGAAGTACAAGGTCATGGGCGAGTACGTCGGCAAGGGCAAGGGCGCGGAAATGACCGGTGCCACGCTGCTCACCGAGTACCTGCCGGGCCGCACCCACACCGAGCTGGAGTGGATCGACCGCAACAATCCGGCCGGCCAGGGCGACTGGGTGGTGCCGCCGGGCAAGTACTTCGTGATGGGCGATAATCGCGACAACAGCGAGGACAGCCGGTTCTGGACCCAGACCCATTTCTTGCCCGAGGAGAACCTGCGCGGCAAGGCGTTCCTGATCTGGCTCAATTGCGAAGGCTGGTTTTGCAGCGGCAGTTTCGATCCGTCGCGGATCGGGACGACCATTCAGTGACTTGCGTGAGGGGAAGCGCGATGAAGCACAAGCAAAGTGGCATGACCTTGACCTCGTTCGTGATCGTGCTGGCGGTGGTCGGATTCTTCGTCTACATCGGCATGAAGCTGTTCCCGATGTACATGGAGTTCTATGCGGTGCGCTCGGCGATGAAGGGCCTGGCGACCGAAGCCGGCAGCGCCGAGATGGATCCGTCTCAGGCCAAGGCCTCGCTGTTCCGGCGCCTGGACATCAACAATTCGGACAACGTCAAGCCCGGCGACGTCACCTTCGAGCGCACCGACACCGGTGTGAAGATGCACGTGGCCTACGAAGTGCGCCGCCCGCTGATCGCCAATCTGGACGTGGTCGGCAAGTTCGACGCCACCCAGGACCTGACGACGCGTGGTGGCCAGTAAGACCATCCTGCGCGGTGACCGCATCGGTCACCGCTTCGCCGAGCCGCAGTTGCTGGCGCAGGCGCTGACCCATCGCAGCGCCGGCGCGCCGCACAACGAACGTCTGGAATTCCTCGGCGACGGCATCGTCAACCTGCTGATCGCCGAGGCGCTGTACCAGCGCTGGCCCAAGGCCGACGAGGGCGCGCTGACCCGCGCCCGCGCCGAGCTGGTGCGCGAGGCCTCGCTGGCCGCCATCGGCCGGCAACTGGAACTGGGCGAACACCTGACCCTGGGCCCGGGCGAGATGAAGTCCGGCGGCCATCGCCGCGACTCGATCCTGGCCGATGCGGTGGAGGCCGTGGTTGCGGCGATCTACCTGGACGCCGGCTTCGAGACCTGCCGCGCCACCATCCTGCCCTGGTTCGAGACCGCACTGGCGGCGCTGCCGGTGGGCAAGGTGGAGAAGGACGCCAAGACCCGCCTGCAGGAATGGCTGCAGGCCCGGCAGCGGACCCTGCCGGCCTACGAACTGATCAGCGAGACCGGCGACGACCACGCCAAGCTATTCCGGGTACGCTGCGTACTCGCCGAGCCCGCCCTGGTGACCGAGGGCGAGGGCACCTCGCGGCGCCTGGCCGAGCAGCAGGCCGCCGCCGCCGCCATCGAGCAACTGGATTCGAGCAAGTGAACGAACAAGCCACTCCCCCTTACCGCAGCGGCAGCGTGGCCGTGATCGGCCGCCCCAACGTGGGCAAGTCCACCCTGACCAACGCCCTGGTGGGCGCCAAGGTCAGCATCGTCTCCAACCGCCCGCAGACCACCCGGCACCGGCTGCTGGGCATCGCCAGCTTCCCGGCCGGTCAGTTGCTGCTGGTCGACACCCCCGGCCTGCACCGCGAGCAGAAGCGCGCCATGAACCGGGTGATGAACCGCGCTGCGCGCGGCTCGCTGGAAGGCGTGGACGCCGGCCTGCTGGTGATCGAGGCCGGGCGCTGGGACGAGGAGGACACGCTGGCGTTCAACGTGCTCAGCGACGCCGGCATCCCGGTGGTGCTGGTGGTCAACAAGGTCGACCGGCTCAAGGACAAGACCGCGCTGCTGCCGTTCCTGCAGCAGGTCAGCGAGGGCCGCAGCTTCGCCGCGGTGCATCCGATCTCCGCGCTCAAGCGCAAGGGCCTGGAGGCGCTGGTGCGCGACCTGCTGGCCTTGGTGCCGGAAGCGCCGCCGATGTTCGGCGAAGACGAGATCACCGACCGCAGCCAGCGCTTCCTGGCCGGCGAACTGGTGCGCGAGCAGTTGATGCGCCAGCTCGGCGAGGAACTGCCGTACGCGACCACCGTGGAGATCGAGCGCTTCGCCGAAGACGGCGCGCTGCTGCGCATCGGCGCGGTGATCTGGGTCGAGCGCGAAGGCCAGAAGGCGATCGTGATCGGCAAGGGCGGCACCCGCCTGAAGGACATCGGCGCCAAGGCCCGCCAGCAGATGGAGCGCCTGTTCGGCGCCAAGGTGTTCCTGGAGACCTGGGTGCGCGTGCGCGAGGGCTGGTCCGACGACGAGGCGGCGTTGAAGGCGTTCGGGTACGGGGAGTAAAGCCGGGATTCGGGATTCGGGATTCGGGATGACCAGCCTGCGGCTGTTGCAAGCCGGAATTCGGGATTTTCTGAGGGTGCGCAGCGCATCTGGCGTTTTGTAGGAGCGGCTTCAGCCGCGACAGGCTGTCCCGGTAACGCGCGTCGCGGCTGAAGCCGCTCCTTGTATCTGGACATGTCGCCCCTAAACAGGCGTCATGTCTTCCGACTGATCATCGGAGGAGGTGTGGGAGGCCCAGTCGCTCCTAAAGCTTCGAGCTTGCATCGTAGATCGGCTCCGCCCTCCACATGCTGGCCCTTGTGTGTCCGAACGGTATCCAGAGTCCGCTCCCGGGCGTGAACTCGCATCGACAAGGCAGGACCGGGCCCAGCGCCGATCATGACCCTGACACGATGGAGGAATCGCGTATGTCTCCCGTCATCGGCATCGACGTCGCCAAACGCAGTTTCGATGCGGCCATCGATCTGACCAATGGCAAGCACCGTACCAAGGCCAAGTTGTCCAACGATGCCAAGGGCTTCCAGGCCCTGCAGGCATGGCTGCAGACGCATGCGCAGCCCGATAGCTGGATCGCCATGGAGGCCACCGGCACCTATCACCAGGCGCTGGCCGAGTTCCTCCACGCACGAGGCTATCAGGTGTGCGTGCTCAACCCTGCGCAGACGGCCGCGTACGCACGCAGCCAGCTCAGCCGGGTCAAGACCGATCGCAGCGATGCCAAGCTGATCGCCAGTTATGCCCTGCGTCACCGCGAGCAGTTACGCCGTTGGCACCCTGATCCGCCGGCGCTCAAGCAGCTCAAAGCGCTGGTGCGCCGGCGCCAGGATCTGCAACAGATGCTGCAGATGGAGCGCAACCGGCTGGACGTCGCTCCGGCCCAGGTGAAGGACTCGATCCAGGTCCATTTGGCCGATCTGCAACACCACATCGCCCAGATCGAGCAGGCCATCGATGACCACATCGACCAGGATCCGACCTTGCGTGGGCAGCGCGAGCTGCTGGTGAGCATCCAGGGGATTGCCGACACCAGCGCGGCCTTGATGCTGGCCGAGCTTGGCGATGTGAGGCGCTTCGCCGATGCCGCGGCGGTGACCGCCTTCGCGGGCCTGAATCCGTGCCTGCAGCAGTCGGGCGACCGCAAAGGCCACGTCTGCATCTCGCGCACCGGCTCGCCCCGCCTGCGTGCGGGCCTGTTCATGCCGGCCCTGGTGGCCATGACCCACAACCCGATCATCCGGACGCTGAAACAGCGGCTGAGCGAACGCGGCAAAGCCGGCAAGCAGATCGTGTGCGCCGCCATGCGCAAGCTCCTGCACCTGGCCTACGGGGTTCTCAAATCGGGTACGGCGTTCGATCCGAAAAGGGGACTTGCCTGCTAGGGGGTAAGACGGTATCTACAAAGAAACGCGGCCCTTTCTTGCGTGGTCCCGTTTAACTCGGTATAGCACCGCTTCCCGCGCATCCGCACGCGTTCCGTTCCCGGGCCGCTGCTGTTGCGAATCCCCAATCCCCACTCCCGAATCCCCGCCTTGATAGAGCACGAACCCGGTTTCGTCCTGCACGCCCGGCCCTGGCGCGAGACCAGCCTGCTGGTGGAGGTGCTGAGCGTGCACCACGGCCGGCTCGGGGTGCTGGCGCGCGGCGTGCAGGGGCCGAAGAAGCAGGCCTTGCGCGCGGCGTTGCAGCCGCTGCAGTCGATCCGCTTCAGCGCGCAGCGCCGCGGCGAACTGGCGCAACTGCGCGCGGCCGAGGCGCTGGATGCGGCGCCGCGGCTGAGCGGCGAGGCGATGCTGGCCGGCTTCTACATCAACGAACTGACCCTGCGCCTGGCCCCGCGCGACGACCCGGCGCCGGACCTGTACCTGGCCTATGCGCGGGTGCGCGCACGGCTGGCGGCCGAGGCGCCATTGGCCTGGTCGCTGCGCTGCTTCGAGCGCGATCTGCTGGAGGCGCTGGGCGTGGGCTTCGACCTGCGCCACGACGGCGACGGTGAGCCGATCGACCCGGCCGCGCGCTACGTGCTCGACGCCGAACACGGACCGCGCCGGTTGTTGAGCGACCGCGGCCACGACCAGCGCAGCGGCATGGCCACCGGCCGCGCGCTGCTGGCCCTGGCCGACGACACCGAACCGGTCGCCGAGGATCTGCCCGGCCTGCGCCGCGGCATGCGCGTGGTGCTGCTGCATCACCTCGGTGGGCGCGGCCTGAAATCCTGGGAAATGGTCGAGGACTTGGCACGGCAGCGCAGCGCGGCCACCGCGGCGCCGGAGGCGGCACTCCGCGCGGCGACGCCCGACGCGGACGCCGATCCGGAGTCCACGTCCGACGCGATGGCGGAGTCCACGGCGGAAGAGGCGAAGGTGCCGCCGTCCGCGGCGTCGTGATCGTACAGGGTCGGCGTCGCGAGCGCCGCGGCCAGACGGGCACCCAGGCGACCGCACACG
Source organism: Xanthomonas sacchari (assembly GCF_040529065.1). Lineage (NCBI taxonomy): Bacteria > Pseudomonadati > Pseudomonadota > Gammaproteobacteria > Lysobacterales > Lysobacteraceae > Xanthomonas > Xanthomonas sacchari. Next base: position 1,557,897 of record NZ_CP132343.1, read on the forward strand.
TCACCAGATGCACGTTTCTCTGTAGGAGCGGCTTCAGCCGCGATGGCCGTTCCCGGTAACGCCTGTCGCGGCGGAAGCCGCGCCTACGTGAGATTGGAGACGGCAGGTAGGCGAGGGCGGCCGCGGCCTGCGCCGCCCTGGCAACGTCCGGGAGCGCGCGGATCGCAACCGAGGCCGCGTTTCCCCCAGCCCAGGCGGACGCCGATCGGCATCCCCAATCCCGAATCCCCAATCCCCAATCCCGGCTTTCAGTGCAACAACGCCGCCACCGCCTCGCTGAACTGGTGGCGGGCCTGCGAGGAGGCCGGGTCGCCATGCAGTTGGCGCACAGCGCGCGCCAGGCGCGCGGCGCCGACGAAGCCGCAGCTGGCCTGCAGCCGGTGCAGGTGGTTGCGCACGGCCTGGTCGTCGCTGAGCTGCAGGGCCGAGGCGACCGCGTCGCGGGTGCCCGGCAGCTCGGCCAGGAACAGCTCGCGCAGCGCGATCAGATGCGCGCGCTCGCCGTTGAGCGCGGCCAGCGCGGTGGTCTCGTCCCAGTCCAGGGTCGGCTCGGCAGTCCCCGGCGTGCCGCCGGAGTGGCCGCGCGCCAGCAGCCGGCGCACCGATTGCAGCAGCCGTTCGGTGCTGAGCGGCTTGAGCAGCACGTCGGCGAACCCGGCATCGAGCAGCTGCGCGCGAACGGTGCCGCTGGCGTCTGCCGTGTGCGCCAGCCCGAGGGTGCCGGGGCGCTGCCGCTGCAACTGGCGCAGCAGGTCGCTGCCGCTGCCGTCGGGCAGGTTGGCGTCGATCAGCCACAGGTCGTGGGCCTGCGTCTGCGCGCGGTCGAGGGCGCTGGCGACGGAGTCGGCCAGGTCCACCTGCGCCGGCAGCGCCTGCAGGGTCGCGTCGAAGAAGGTGCGGCTGATCGGGTCGTCTTCGACGAGCAGCAGTCGCGTTACCGGGTCCTGGGTCGATGCCATGCTGAGCCTCCATGCGGCGTGGTCGCATCCCGCGCGGCGGCGCGCGTGCGTGCGCCACTTTGCCTCGCCGGCGCGGCAATCGCAAGCCGGTCCCGGCCCGGCCCATCTGCGACAATAGCCGCCCTTTTCCGCCCGCAGCCTGTTGCCACGTGGCCCGATCCAGAAACCGTCTCGACCGCACGCCCTTCCAGACCGACATCGCCGACCTCAGCCACGATGGCCGCGGCGTGGCCCGCCGCGAGGGCGACAAGGTCGCCTTCGTCGCCGGCGCGCTGCCTGGCGAGACCGTCCTGGCCGAACCGACCGCGCGCAACCGCCACTTCGACGAGGCGCGCACCGTGCAGGTGCTGCAGGCCTCGCCGCAGCGGGTAACGCCGCGCTGCCCGCATTTCGGCGTCTGCGCCGGCTGCGTGCTGCAGCACCTGGCCGAGGACCAGCAGATCGTGGCTAAGCAGCGGGTGCTGACCGAGAACCTGGAGCGCATCGGCCACGTGACCCCGCAGGCGGTGCTGCCGGCGCTGACCGGCGCGCCGTGGGGCTACCGGCGCAAGGGTCGCTTCTCGGTGCGGCGGGTGGAGAAGAAGGACAAGACCCTGGTCGGCTTCCGCGAGCAGGATCCGCGCTTCGTCGCCGACCTGTCGGTCTGCCATACGGTGATCCCGCAGATCGGCTTCAAGGTGACCGCGCTGGCGGAACTGGTCGAGAGCCTGGACGGCAAGCGCGACATCCCGCAGATCGAGTTCATCGCCGGCGACGCCGCGGTGGCGTTGACCTTCCGCCACATGCAGCCGCTGAGCGCCCGCGACCAGGACGCGCTGATCGCCTTCGCGCAACAGCACGACTTCGCCATCTTCCTGCAGCCCGGCGGCGTGGACAGCGTGCATCCGCTGTATCCGCAGGAGGTGCCGCTGTCGTTCCGGCTGCCGCAGTGGGACGTGGAACTGGCGTTCCGGCCGCTGGACTTCATCCAGGTCAATGCCGCGCTCAACGAGAAGATGATCGCGCACGCGCTGGCGCTGCTCGACGCGCAGCCCGGCGACCGGGTGCTGGACCTGTTCTGCGGCCTGGGCAACTTCACCCTGCCGCTGGCGCGCACCGTGCGCGAGGTGGTGGGCGTGGAGGGCGACGCCGGGCTGGTGGCGCGCGCGCGGGAGAACGCGCAGCGCAGCGGCCTGGACAACGCCCAGTTCTTCGCCGCCGACCTGACCCAGGACCAGCGCCAGGCGCCGTGGATGCGCCAGGGCTTCGACAAGCTGCTGCTGGACCCGCCGCGCTCCGGCGCGTTGGAGGTGCTGCAGCAACTGCCGCTGAAGCAGTTCCAGCGCATCGTCTACGTCAGCTGCCATCCCGGCTCGCTGGCGCGCGACGCCGGCTACCTGGTCAACAAACAGGGCTTCGTGCTCAAGGCCGCCGGCGCGATGGACATGTTCCCGCATACCGCGCATGTGGAGAGCATTGCGGTGTTTGAGAAGCCGGGAATGGGGAATCGGGATTAGGGATTCGTCACGGCGGCTGCGCGCGCGGTTTAAGCTTTTTCCATTCTCCTTTCCCCATTCCCGATTCCCATGGCCATCGAAATCGAACGCAAATTCCTGGTGACCGGCGACGGCTGGCGCGCGGCCGCGCATGCGGTGATGCCGATGGCGCAGGGGTATCTCAACGACCAGGCGGCGCTGGCCAGTGGGGCGCAGAAGGCGTCGGTGCGGGTGCGGGTGCAGGGCGAGGCCGCGTTCCTCAACCTCAAGTCGCGCGAGCTCGGGCACACCCGCCAGGAGTTCGAGTATCCGATTCCGCTTGACGATGCGCGCGCGCTGCTGGCGCTGTGCGTGGGCGGCCTGATCGACAAGCGCCGGCATCTTGTGCAGTACCAGGGCCACCTCTGGGAAGTGGACGAGTTCCTCGGCGACAACGCCGGGCTGGTGGTCGCCGAGATCGAGCTGGACAGTGCCGACGAGGCATTCGCCCGGCCGGACTGGCTCGGTGCCGAAGTCACCGACGATCCCCGGTACTACAACGTCGCGCTGGCGAACTGTCCATTCTGCGAATGGACGGGATTGGGGAGTCGGGATTCGGGATTGGCAAAAGCGTAAAGCCAAACGCCGCGCGCGGCCCGCTTTTGCGAATCCCCACTCCCCAATCCCGAATCCCCGCTTCTCGCAGCGATCGGGCTTATGCTTTTGCGACTCCCCAATCCCCAATCCCCGCTCATGCGCATCGATATCTGGTCCGACGTGGTCTGCCCCTGGTGCTGGATCGGCAAGCGCCGGTTGCAGCAAGGTCTTGCGTCGCTCGGCGCGGAGGCGCCGGCGCTGGAGATCCACTGGCATCCGTATCAACTGGATCCGGATGCCGGCACCGAGCCGGTGCCGTTGCGCGAGGCCTATGCGGCCAAGTTCGGTGGTGCGGCGCGCACCGAGCAGATCCTCGCGCAGACCCAGGCCACCGCGCGTGCCGAAGGTCTGCCGTTCGACTTCGGCCGCGGCCAGGTGCGGGTGACCACGCTGCCCGCGCACCGGCTGCTGTGGCTGGCCGCGCGCGAGGGCGATGTCGACGCGGTCGCCGAGGCGCTGTTCCACGCGCACTTCGCCGAGGGCCGCAACCTGGCAGAGGCGCAGACGCTGTGCGAGGCCGGCGCCGCGGGCGGGCTGTCGGTGGCGCGGGTGCAGGCGCTGCTGGACGGCGACGAGGGTCTGGACGAGATCGAGGCGGAATTGCAGCAGGCGCAGGCCATGGGCATCCGCGCGGTACCCACCTACGTGATCGATGGCCGCCAGGCGCTGCAGGGCGCGCAGCCGCCGGAGGTGTTCGCCGCCACCGTGCGCGGCCTGCTCGCTGACGCCCAGGCGGGCCACGATTGCGGCCCGGACGGCTGCGCGGTCTAGACGTCCCGCGCCAGACGTCGTCGCAGGAGGCAACGGGCCGCAAGGCCGCCTTGCGCGCGTGAACCGGGCGAACGGCAGCGCGGCGCGGCCCTGCTGCGCTGCGCTGCGCTCGCCGCGCGTGCCTCAACTCGGACGCGTTCATTACCGCGACGTGTCAGCTGACAGAGGGGCGACCTGCCGCCGACGCCGGCATCTGCGACAATGCCGGCCCACAGGCGCCTGAACCGCGCCGGCAGGAGGAATCCCCCGCATGCTCGCGATCGGCGTTGCCGGTACCGAACTTACCGCGCAGGAGCGCGACTGGCTGCAGCACGATGCGGTGGCCGGCGTGGTCCTGTTCAAACGCAATTTCGCCTCGCGCGCGCAGGTGACCGAGTTGAGCGCGGCGATCCGCGCCGCCACGCCGCGACCGCTGCTGATCTGCGTGGACCAGGAAGGCGGCCGCGTGCAGCGCTTCCGCGAGGGCTACAGCGCATTGCCGCCGCTGCAGGGTTTCGGCGCGCTGTATGCACGCGATCCTGCCGCGGCGCTGGAGATGGCCGAGCAGCACGCCTGGCTGATGGCCAGCGAGATCCGCGCCAGCGGCGTCGACCTGAGCTTCGCCCCGGTGCTGGACCTGGCCCGCGGCAACCGCGCCATCGGCGACCGTGCATTCAGCGACGATCCGCAGGTGGTCGCCGCCTTCGCCGCGGCCTATGTGCGCGGCATGCACAGCGTCGGCATGGGCGCCACCCTCAAGCATTTCCCCGGCCACGGCACCGTGCTCGAGGACACCCACGTCGACGACGCCGAGGATCCGCGTCCGCTGGAGACCCTGCGCCAAGAAGACCTGGTGCCGTTCGCCGCCGGCATCGCCGCCGGCGCCGACGCGGTGATGATGGCGCACGTGGTCTATCCGCAGGTGGCGCCGGAACCGGCCGGCTACTCGCCGCGCTGGATCCAGCAGATCCTGCGCCAGGAACTGGGCTTCCGCGGCGTGGTGTTCTCCGACGACATCGGCATGGCTGCTTCGTTCGCCGCCGGCGGCGTCGCCGCGCGGGTCACCGCGCACCTGGATGCCGGCTGCGATGTCGTGCTGGTCTGCCACCCGGAACTGGTCGAAGACTCGCTGCAGGCCGTACGCGACCGCCCGCTCAACACCGCCGCGCTGCTCGGCCTGATCGGCCGCGGCGGCCTCGGCTGGGACGGCCTGCTGGCCGATGCCCGCTACGGCCACGCCCAATCCCATCTCCTCTCCACCTTCGGAAAAACCGCCTGATGTCCACTCTCACCATCGCCCAGGCCCTGGCCCAGGCCGACCTGCTGGTCGATCGCCCGCGCATCGACCAGGCCATCGCCCAGATGGCCGACGCCATCGCCGCCGACTACCGCGGCGAAACCCCGGTCTACCTGACCATCATGCACGGCGCGCTGCCGTTCGCCGGCCAGCTGGCGCTGGAACTGGGCAGCCGTGGCCAGGACCTGCAACTGGACTACCTGCACGCCACCCGCTACCGCGGCGAGACCGTCGGCGGTGAGCTGGTGTGGAAGCACCGCCCGGCCACCGCGCTGTACGGCCGCCGCGTGCTGCTGCTCGACGACATCCTCGACGAAGGCCTGACCCTGAAGGCGGTGCGCGAGTGGTGCCTGGAGCAGGGCGCCACCGACGTGCGCATCGCCGCGCTGACGGTCAAGCGTCATGACCGCTGCGTGCCGGGGGTAAGCGCCGACTACATCGGTGTCGAGGTGCCCGACCGCTACGTGTTCGGCTTCGGCATGGACGTCAACGAGGCTCTGCGCAACTTGCCGGCGATCTACGCGATGAAGGAGTAAGCGCGCAGGCGAGCTTCGCCTCCGCCGCCGTCGTTTGCCGCTGCCGGCGCGCGTCGCCGGCGCAGGCGTTCCCTTCCGTTCGAGGATCCGCATGGACAACATCGCACTGGCCGTCATCGGCGGCACCGGCGTCTACAAGCTCGCACAGCTCGACGACGTGCAGACCCACGAGGTCGAAACGCGCTACGGCGCGCCCTCCGGCCCGGTGCGGGTCGGCACGCTGCTCGGCCATCGCGTCGCCTTCCTGGCCCGCCACGGCGAAGGCCATTCGCTGCCGCCGCACAAGATCAACTACCGCGCCAACCTTGCTGCGCTGCAGCAGATCGGCGCTACGCGGGTGCTGGCGCTGAACACCGTCGGCGGCATCACCGAGCGCTTCGGCCCGCGCGTGCTGGCCTGTCCGGATCAGCTCATCGACTACACCTGGGGGCGCATCTCCACCCTGTGCGAGGAGCCGGGCAGCGAGGTGCTGCATGTGGATTTCGGCCATCCGTATTCGCCGCTGCTGCGCAGCAAGATCCTGGCCGCCGCGCGCGTCACCGGCACCGCTCTGGTCGATGGCGGTTGCTACGCCGCCACCCAGGGCCCGCGCCTGGAAACCATTGCCGAGATCGCGCGGCTGCGCCGCGACGGCTGCGACTTGGTCGGCATGACCGGCATGCCCGAGGCCGGGCTGGCGCGCGAGCTGGGCCTGGACTACGCCTGCCTGGCGATCGTGGCGAACTGGGCGGCCGGCTGCGGCGACGCCGAGGAGATCACCCTGGCCGAGGTGCTGGCCAACGTGGAGGCGGCCTCGGTGGGCCTGCCGGAGCTGGTGGGGGAACTGGCGCGCGGGTGATTGTCTTCGCTGCGCAAGCTTTGCATACTCCGCCGGTGCGGCTGCCGCACAACCACCACCCATTCACTGCAAAAGGTCTCGCATCACCATGCCGAACGGTACCGTCAAGTGGTTCAACGACGCCAAGGGATTTGGTTTTATTTCTCCGGAAGACGGTAGCGCCGATGTGTTCGCGCACTTCTCCGCGATCAACTCCAAGGGCTTCCGCAGCTTGCAGGAAGGACAGCGTGTCAGCTACGACGTGACCCAGGGTCCGAAGGGCGCGCAAGCCTCGAATATCACGCCGGTCGAGTAAGCGCTCGCGTTGACTCGGTTGTGCCTTGAACCCCGCTTCGGCGGGGTTTTTTGTGGGAGACGTCGCCGCCGTGGCGGCGTTCGCAGACAGTGGATGCAATGAAGCAAGGACTGCAGATCGGGATCGTCGGTTACGGCACCGCGGGCCAGGCGCTGGCGCTGCTGCTGGCGCGCGACGGGCACCGCGTGCAGGTGTTCGAGCGCGCCGCCGAGCCGGGGCCGGTCGGTGCCGGCTTCCTGCTGCAGCCGACCGGCCTGCAGGTGCTGTGGCGGATCGGCCTGCTCGAGCAGGCGCTGGCCTACGGCGCGCCGGTGCACCGCCTGTACGGCGAGACGCCGTGCGGACGCGCGGTGATGGACATGCGCTATCGCGACCTGGACGCGCGCCTGTTCGGGCTGGGCATGCAGCGCGGCGCCTTGTTCGCCCTGCTGGCGCAGGCCTGGGACGGCTACGCCACCTTGCAGCGCGATACGCGCATCGTCGCCATCGACGACACGCTGCGCCGGGTGCAGGACCAGCACGGCCGCTGGCACGGGCCGTTCGACCTGGTGATCGCCTGCGATGGCTCGGCCTCGACGCTGCGTGGGCAGGTGCAGGCGACCCGGCTGGATCGGGTCTATCCCTGGGGCGCGTTGTGGTGCCTGCTGCCGCGCGGCGACTGGGCCTTCGCCGACGAACTGCGCCAGCGCTACGTGGCCGCGCGCAAGATGATCGGCCTGCTGCCGGTTGGCACGCGCCCGGGCGACGCCGAGCCGCGGGTGAGTTTCTTCTGGAGCCTGCCGACCGCCGACTTCGAGGCCTGGCAGGCGCGCGGCATGCAGCCGTGGCTGGAGGAGATCGCGCAGCTGTGGCCGCAGGCGCGCGAACGCCTGGCGCAGATCGACGCACCCGCGCAACTGGCGCGGGCCAGCTACCGCGACGCGGTGCAGCGGCACTGGTACCGCGGCCGTCTGGTCCTGGCTGGCGATGCCGCGCATGCGATGAGCCCGCAGCTGGGGCAGGGCGTCAACATGGCGCTGATGGACGCCTGGGCGCTGAGCGAGAGCCTGCGCACCGCGCCGGACATCGACGCGGCGCTGGCGCGCTACCAGGCGCAGCGCCAGGCGCACGTGGCGGTGTACCAGTTCTGGAGCCGCTGGCTGACCCCGCTGTTCCAGTCCGAGCGCGACCTGGCGGCGCGGCTGCGCGACGTGGGGATGCTGCCGGCCGGGCGCATGCCGGGTGGCCGCGGGCACATGCTGCGCGTGCTCAGCGGTACCCAGCACGGCTGGTTCGGCAAGCTGCCGCTGGCGCCGGAGTTTTTCGCGGCGTTGCAGGAGGCGATGACGCGACGCGTGGCGCTGCCGTAGGCGGCGAGATCGCGGACGCGATCGGACGCGAGCTTCGGTGACTCGTCGCGGCGACGGCGCGTGCAGAGCGCAACGCAGCGAGCGCGGTCCGGCGGCGATGGTGCCGTGGTGTCGTAGGAGCGGCTTCAGCCGCGACCGGGCGTTCCCGGGAACGCCCGGTCGCGGCTGAAGCCGCTCCTACGACAGATGGCAGGGCATCCGTGGTTCCACGGTTGTTCTGTGTTTGCACTTGCAACACTGTCGTGCCGCGATTCGCCAATCTTGTGTGGGAGGGGCTTCAGCCCCGACACCCTTCAGTTGGTCGCGTCGGGACTGAAGTCCCTCCCACACCAGGGCAGTGCAGTTGTTGCTTTGATCGTGGTCATGGGCTGCCCGGCGCGATACCTAAGCGTGGTTACCAACACTCGCGCGATGTTTGCGATTGCACTGTGGGAGGGGCTTCAGCCCCGACGCCTTTGAGTCGGACGCATCGGGACTGAAGTCCCTCCCACAGCACGGCAGCGCACCGGCCAGGTCGGTTGCAGTCACGACCATCTGCCACCGCGCCCGATCTACGCCGTCGCCACTGGAAGGGCGAAGGCCGCACCCTCCACGCAGGCGACCAGGCGCTCGCCCGGCGCCAGGACCGGGGCGACGCCGGCGGTGAAGTGCGAGAACGCCGGCAGCACGGTCATGCCGTCGCGCAGCCAGAACGCCGGCCAGCGCGGGCGAAGGCCCGGCAGTTTGGCCAGCGGATGCAAGTGTCCGCACAGCACGTGGCGCTGCGTATCCGTCACCGGATCGTGGCGCAGCACGAACGGGCCGTCCTCCACCTGCGCGCCGAGCAGGGCGATGTCCAGCCCGGCGCCGGCCAGAGCGCGGTCATGGTTGCCGGCGATCGCCGCCACGCGCAGCTGCGGATGCTGCGCGCGCCAGGCATGCCATTGGCGTTGCCAGTCGGCATCGGGCGCGGCGCCGTGCAGCACATCGCCGAGGATCCAAAGTTCCACCGCATCCTGTGCCTGCAGCAGGGCCGACAGCCGCGCCAGGTCGAGCGCGGTGCCGCCGCGCGGCAGGCCGATGCCGGCGCGGCGGAAGACGTCGGCCTTGCCCAGGTGCAGGTCGGCGATCAGCAGCCGTCGCCGCGCCGGCCAGTACAGCGCGCGGTCGCCGAGCAGGCGCATCGGTTCGCCGGCCAGCAGCCAGTCCAGTTCAGCGCGCATGGCGTTGCTCCAGTTGCGCCGCCGCGCGCATCACACGTGCCTTCCAGTCTTCGGTGCTGAGCTGGCCGCGGATGCTCTCGGCCCACAGCGGGAATGCCAATGGCGTAAGGCTGCGAGGACTGTGCAGCGCCAGTTCGCGCGCGGCGCAATCGTCCAGGGTGGCGGCGAGCCGGGTCAGTTCCATCTGGCCCTGCAACACCTCGCGCTCGGCCTGCGCCAATAGCAGGTGCTCGGGATCGAAGCGGCTCAGCACGTCGTATAGCAGGCCGCTGGAAGCCTGCAACTGGCGCAGGCTGCGCGGCAGGCGGCCGGGCAGGCTCGGCGGCAACAGGCCGGCGACGCGGGCGATCTCGCGGAACTGGCGGCGCGCCAGTTCGCCCAGGTTGAGGCTCTCGCGCAGATCCTCGAACAACTGCGCCGGACTCAGCAGCTCGCGCAGCAGCGCCGCGTCGATCGGCGCATCCTCCGCCGGCGACAGCACGAAGCCATAGTCGTTGGCGGCGAAGCTGAAGGTATTGCGCTGCCGCCGGCCCCAGCGCAGCGCCAGCAACGCGGCCAGGCCTTCGTGCACCTGGCGGCCGGCGAACGGATACACGAACAGGTGCTGGCCGTCGCGGGCGCGTACGCGCTCGGCCAGCAGCCGCTGCGGCGCCGGCAGATCCGACAGCGCGCGCTGCAGGCCGAGCAGCGGCGCCAGCGCGCGCAGTTCGGCCTCGCCGCGCGGATCGGCGAACACCGCTTCCACCTCGCGGCCCAGTTCCGAAGACAGCGGCATGCGCCCGCCCATCCATTTGGGCACGCTGCCGTCGCCGCCCTTGGCCAGGCGCACGTAGGCGGTCATGTCCTCCAGCCGCACCAGTTCCAGCAGGCGCCCGGCGAACTGGAAGCGGTCGCCGCGGCGCAGGCGGCCGACGAACTGCTCCTCCACCGCGCCGAGCCGGCCGCCGCGCAGGAAGCGCACCGCGACGCTGCCGTCGCTGGTGATGGTGCCGATCGACAGGCGATGACGCAGGGCGATGCGACGGTCGTGCACGCGGTACAGGCCGTCTTCGTCCAGCACCACCTTGCGGTAGTCCGGATACTGCGCCAGCGCGCGCCCGCCCTGCACGACGAATTCCAGCACCGCCTGCCAGGTCGGTGGGTCCAGCGCGGCGAAGGCGGCGGTGCCGCGCACTTCGGCGTACAGCGCCTCGGCGTCGAAGCCGCCGCCCAGCGCGCAGGTGATGCAGTGCTGCGCCAGCACGTCCAGCGACAGTCGCGGCGACGGCCGCGATTCGATGCGGCCATGGGCGATGGCGCGGCGCGCGGCGGCGTATTCGACCAGTTCCAGCGCATGCGAGGGCACGCACAGCACGTGGCCGGCCTCGCCGGGGCGGTGCTTGGCGCGGCCGGCGCGCTGCAGCAGCCGCGCCACGCCCTTGGGGCTGCCGACCTGCAGCACCTGGTCGACCGCGGGGAAGTCCACGCCCAGGTCCAGGCTCGAGGTCGCCACCACGCAGCGCAGGCTGCCGTCGCGCAAGCCTTGCTCGGCGGCACTGCGCAGCGCCGGATCCAGCGAGCCGTGGTGCAGCGCCAGCGTGTGCGCCTCTTCCGGCCACACCGAGGTCAGCGCCTGGTGCCACAGCTCGGCCTGCGCGCGGGTGTTGGTGAACAACAGGCTGGTGCGCACCGTGAAAAGCTTCTCTAGCACCCGCGGCAACTGCGCCAGGCCCAGGTGGCCGGCCCAGGGGAAGCGTTCGCCGACCGCCGGCGCCAGCGTCTCCAGGGTCAGCGTGCGCGGCTTGACCCCGGCCACGATCGGCGCCTGCGGCAGGTGCGGCAGCAGCACGTCGCGCGCCTCGTCCAGGTTGCCGAGCGTGGCCGACAGGCCCCAGGTGCGCAGCGCCGGCGCCCAGCCGCGCAGCCGTGCCAGGCAAAGCTGCAGCAGCACGCCGCGCTTGTTGCCGAGCAGTTCGTGCCACTCGTCGACGATCACGCAGCGCAGCGTCGCCAGTTGCGGCGCGGTATCGGGATAGGACAGCAGCAGTGCCAGCGATTCGGGCGTGGTCACCAGTACGTCGAGCTTGCCGCTACGCGCCAGGCGCTTGTCGCGCGCGCTGGCATCGCCGGTGCGCAGGCCGACCTGCCAGTCCAGGCCCAACGCCTGCGCCGGTTCGCGCAGCGCGCGCACGGTGTCGGCGGCGAGCGCACGCAACGGGGTGATCCACAGCACCTTGAGGTCGCGCTGCGCCTGCCGGCGCGTGCGCGGCGGCGAGACGGTCTTGGCAGCCGCGCTGGCGCCGTTGCCACGGGCGGGCTTCTGTTTGGCGGCGGCCGCCTGCGCCGCGGCCTGCGCACGCAGGCCCTCCAGCAACGGGCCGCCGAACGCGGCCAGGGTCTTGCCGCTGCCGGTAGGCGTGTGCAGCAGCCCCGAGCCGCCGTCCAGGTAATGCCCCCACAGCGCGCGCTGGAACGGCAGCGGTTGCCAGCCCTGCTGCGCGAACCAGGCGTACAGCGGCGCATCGGCCGGGCGCCGCCGCGCCGCCGATCCGCTCATCGCGCCAACGCCTGCAGCGTGCTCAAGCGGTCGGCCTCGGCGAACGGCTTGTCGTGGCGCCAGCGCAGGATGCGCGGGAAGCGCACGGCGATGCCGGACTTGTGCCGGCTGCTGCGATTCACCGCCTCGAAGCCGAGCTCGAACACGTGATACGGCGTCACCGCGCGCACCGGGCCGAAGCGCTCGGTGGTGTGCGCACGGATCCAGCGGTCCAGCGCCAGAATCTCGCTGTCGTCCAGGCCGGAGTACGCCTTGGCCACCGGCACCAGTTGCTCGCCATCCCACAGGCCGAAGGTGTAGTCGGTGTACAGCGTGCTGCGCCGGCCGTGGCCGGCCTGCGCATACAGCAGCACCGCGTCGATGGTCAGCGGCGCCACCTTCCATTTCCACCAATCGCCGCGACGGCGGCCGGACTGGTAGGGCGACGTCGCACGCTTGAGCATCAGCCCTTCCACGCCGCGCACGCGCGCATCCTCGCGCAGCGCCGCCGCCTGCTCCCACGTCGTCGCCTGCACCTGCGGCGACAGGGTCAGGCGCGGATCGGCGTGCGCTTCCAGCAAGGCCTGCAGCTGCGCGCGGCGCTGCTGCAGCGGCTGCTCGCGCAGGTCGTGGCCGTCCAGTTCCAGCAGGTCGTAGGCGAGCACGCGCGCCGGCGTGTCGGCCAGGGTCTTGGCGCCGGGCTTGCGGCGCTGGATGCGGGTCTGCAGCGCGGTGAACGGCAGCGGCGCATCCTCGCCCTCGCGCCACGCCAGCAGTTCGCCGTCGATCACCGCATCGCGCGGCAGCGTCGCCGCGGCGGCTTCGATTTCCGGGAAGCGCCCGTCCAGGCGTTCCTCGCCACGCGACCACAGCGCTACCTCGGCGTCGCGGCGGATCAGTTGCAGGCGGATGCCGTCCCATTTCCACTCCAGCAGCCAGTCGTCGAGGGCGCCGAGCGTGGCGGCCTCGGCTTCCAGTGGCGAAGCGAGGAAGAACGGGTAGGGCTGCTGGCGGTCGCTGGGCAGCACCTCGTCGGACAGCAGTTGCTCCAGCGCCTGCGGCGTCGGCGACCAGGCGCCGAGCATGCGCTGGGCAATGCGTGCGATGTCGATCCCCGACATCGCCGCCAGCGCCTGCTGCACCAGCCGCTGCGAAACGCCCACGCGCAACGCGCCGGTCAGCAGCTTGTTGAACAGCAGGCGCTCGTCGAAGGCCAGGCTGCGCCAGCCCGCCACCACCGCGGCGCGGCGCGCGGCGTCGTCCTGTGCGGCCACCGGCAGCAGGCGCTCCTCGATCCAGTCGCGCAGCGGTGCCGGGTCCGGGGTTTCCGCCGGATCGTCGAGCAGCAGGGTCAGGGTTTCGGCCAGATCGCCGACGTGGTCGTAGCTGTCGTCCACCAGCCAGCCGGGCAGGCCGCTTTCCTGTGCGATCCACTCGCGCAGTTCGCGGGTGTTGGCGATGCGCCGCAGTTTGCCGCCGCTGAGCAACCAGATCGCCCAGGCCGCGTCCGCCGGCGGCGCCTGCTCGAAATACGCCACCAGCGCGGCGCGCTTGTCCAGCGTCGCGGTGCTCTGGTCCAATTGCCGATACAGCGCGGCGAAGCGTTTCATTCCTCGCCACCGTAGTCGGTACGGAACGCCTCGGCGGCGACGCCGCGTTCGTTGAGCGCGCGGATGATCGCGTCGGTGTTGCCGTGAGTCGCAATCACGCGCCGCGCGCCGGTCTCGTCGATGGTGCGCAGAAGGTCGGGCCAGTCCGCATGGTCGGAGACCACGAAGCCGCGGTCGTAGTTGCGCCGGCGGCGGTTGCCGCGCAACCGCATCCAGCCCGAGGCGAAGCCGAGCTGCGCGTGGCGGAAGCGGCGCAGCCACGGGCTGCCGGCGGCCGAGGGCGGCGCCAGCACCAGTTGCCCGGCGTAGTCGGCGCGCTTGTCCAGTTCGGACACGGTGCGCGTGTCCAGCATCGCCACGCCGGCCTCGCGGTACACCGCCACGCCGGCCGCTACCGCGCCGTGCAGCAGCGCCGGCTGGTCGTCCCAGGGCTGCAGTTCGGCGAGCACGCGCTGCGCCTTGCCCAGCGCATAGCAGAACAGCACCGCGGCTTCGCCGCGCGCGCCACACTCGCGGCGCCAGGCGACGATCTCGCGCGCCACCGCGCTGGTATCCGGCCAGCGGTACACAGGCAGGGCGAAGGTGGCTTCGGTGATGAAGGTGTCGCAGCGCACCACCTCGAACGGCGCGCAGGTCGGATCGGGCTGGCGCTTGTAGTCGCCCGAGGCGACCCAGACCTCGCCATCCACTTCGATGCGTACCTGCGCCGAGCCGAGCACGTGTCCGGCCGGATGCAGCGACACTTGCGCGCGGCCGAGCGTGAAGCGGGTGCCGTAGTCGTAGGCGCGATAGGCCTGCTCGCCCAGCCGCCAGCGCAGGATCGGCAGGCCGGCGGCAGCGCAGTGGTATTCGCCCATCCCCGAGCGCGCGTGGTCGCCGTGGCCGTGGGTGATGACCGCGCGCGGCACCGGTCGCCAGGGATCGATATGGAAGTCGCCGGCGGGGCAGTACAGCCCTTCCGGGCGCAGCACCACCAGGTCCTGGGAAGCGGCATTCGGCATGGGCGCCACTGTGTCCAAGCCGGTGTGCAGGAGATGAGAATCCGCCGCGCGCGTTCGCGGCCGCGCGACGGATCGGCCACAATGCGTGCAGCGCTTCTGGGAGGGAGATGCATGCACACGGACCTGCCGGCCTTCGCCACGCATACGGTCGACAACCAGCCGCCACCGTTCGAACCGCGCGATCTGTGGGCCGACGACGCGGTGCTGCGCGAGGCCATCGCACGCGAGGGCGCGGCCGGCTTCGCCACAACGCTGGCGCAGTACGGCGCGCTGGCCGGCGATGCGCTGTATCGGCTCGGCTTCGACGCCAACCGCGACCGACCGCGGCTGCGCACGCACGATCGCTACGGCCACCGCATCGACACGGTCGAGTTCCACCCGGCCTATCACCAGTTGCTGGATGCGGCCAAGCGGCATGGCGTGGCCGGACTGTCCTGGCACGCCCCGCAGCCGGGCGCGCATGTGGCGCGCGCGGCGCTGAGCTACCTGCACCACCAGGCCGAGGCGGGCACCAGTTGCCCGCTGACCATGACCCACGCCGCGGTGGCGGTGCTGCGCCAGGACCCGGCCTTGCGCGAATGGGCCGACAAGGCCGCCGCGCCGCACTACGACCCGCGCGATGTGCCGATCGCCGACAAGGCCGGCATCACCCTGGGCATGGGCATGACCGAGAAGCAGGGCGGCTCGGACGTGCGCCGCAACGCCACCGTCGCCACGCCGCTGGACGGCGCCGGCGCGTACAGCCTGGTCGGGCACAAGTGGTTCTTCTCCGCACCGATGTCCGACGGCTTCCTGGTACTGGCGCAGGCGCCGGGCGGCCTGACCTGCTTCCTGCTGCCACGGCGCCTGCCCGATGGCCAGCTCAACGCGCTGCGGCTGATGCGGCTGAAGGACAAGCTGGGCGACTGGTCCAACGCGTCCAGCGAAGTGGAGTTCGCCGGGGCCTGGGCGCAGCGGGTCGGCGAGGAAGGGCGCGGGGTGGCGCGGATCATCGGCATGGTGATGCTGACTCGGCTCGACTGCATGCTCGCCGCCGCCGCGCAGATGCGCATGGCGCTGGCGCAGGCGCTGCACCACGCGCGACATCGCGTCGCCTTCGGGAAGCGCCTGGTCGAGCAGCCGCTGATGCGCAACGTGCTCGCCGATCTGGCCCTGGAATCGGAAGCCGCCACCGCGTTCGCGCTGCGCGTGGCGCGCGCGGTGGACGCGGCCGACACCGACGCGTCGGAGGCGGCGTTCGCGCGCATCGCCACCGCGCTGGGCAAGTACTGGCTGTGCAGGCGCGCGCCGGCCTTCGTCAACGAGGCGCAGGAATGCCTGGGCGGCGCCGGCTACGTGGAGGAGTCGATCCTGCCGCGGCTGTACCGGCAGGCGCCACTGAATTCGATCTGGGAGGGCAGCGGCAACATTCAGTGCCTGGACGTGCTGCGTGCACTGGCGCGCGAGCCGGCCACCGGCGCCGCGGTGCTGGCGGAACTGCAGACGGCGGCCGGCAGCGACCCAGCGTACGACGCGGCGCTGGACGCACTGCGCGCGCCGCTGGCCGGCCACGCCGAGGTGGACGAGTACGGCGCAAGGCGCCTGGCCGAACGTATCATACTGGCCTTGCAGGCCGCACTCCTGCTACGCAGCGCCAGCCCGGCCGCCACCGCGTTCGTGCACAGCCGCCTGGCCGGCGCGCACGGCCTGGCGTTCGGCACGCTGGAGCCGGGTGTGCCGGTCGAGGAACTGCTGGTGCGTGCGTTGTCGTAGGCCTGCGCCATGGCGCCCCACTGCGCCGTCGCCAAGTGGGAAATGAGTGGGCCGGCACTTCCTTCTCCCTCCGGGAGAAGGTGCCCCGCAGGGGCGGATGAGGGTACGGCTGCCAGCGTAACCAGGCAGCAAGTGCAGCGATCACCGGCGTCGCGCAACCTTACCCTCACCCCAACCCCTCTCCCGAGGGGAGAGGGGCTCAGCTTCTGCGATGCCTTGGACTGCGCTATGGAGACCAGCGCCCTCGACATGTGGAAAAGCTAGCCGGCGTTTCCTTCTCCCTCCGGGAGAAGGTGCCCCGAAGGGGCGGATGAGGGTACGGCCGCCAACGTAGCCAGGCAGCAAGTGCAGCGATCACCGGCGTCGCGCGACCGTACCCTCACCCCAACCCCTCTCCCGGTGGGAGAGGGGCTGCACTTCTGGGCGCTGGTGTACGGCATCGCAGCCCATGGCGTCTTCACTAGCTGGGAAGGGAAGCGGGCCGGCGCCCCCTTCTCCCTCCGGGAGAAGGTGCCCCGTAGGGGCGGATGAGGGTACGGCCGCCAGCGCAGTCGGGCAGCAAGTGCAGCGATCACCGGCGTCGTGCGGCCGTACCCTCACCCCAACCCCTCTCCCGATGGGAGAGGGGCTAGGCTCTTGCGAATCCCGAATCCCGAATCCCGAATCCCGAATCCCGAATCCCCGCGTCAAAGCCGCTAATGCCTCCCGCGCTTCCCCCCACGCACCGGCGTCGCCTCCACCGACAGCGTGAAGCTGCGTTCCTCGCCGTCGAGCATGGCGCCGACGCCGACCAGTTGGCGCTTGATTTCCTCGCCGCGGCCATTGCGAATGCTGACCAATACGGTGTATTCCCACGCGCTGCCGTCGTCCGGGTGGCGGATGCTGCCCTCCACCCGCAGCGGCACCAGCGCCGACGGCGCCGACTGCTGCAGCACCGCCGAATCGAAGCGCAGATGGTGCTTGCACGCCGGGCAGACGCTGGCGCTTTCGAGGATGGTGGCCTTGCAGTGCGGGCAGGTCCGGGTCGCCCCCGGACTGCCGGGACGCGGGCTGCTCATGCGCCGGCGTCGGACTCCGCGGGCTTGCCGCCCTTGCGGGCGTGCTTGTCGTCGTCCCAGCCGAAGTCGGCCTGGCCGCGCATGCGCGAGCCGGCGGCCACGGTCAGCGAGCCGGCCTTGACGTCGCCGATCAGTGCGCCGGAGGCGAGCAGTTCCACCCGCGAGGCCGACTCGATGTTGCCCTCCAGCTCGCCGGCGATGACCACCTTGTCGGCGCGCACGCCGCCGCTGAGCTTGGCGCCGGTCTCGATGGTGAGGTCGCCCTGCACGTTGACGTCGCCCTTGAACTTGCCGGCGATGCGGATGTGCCCGGTACCCTCGATCTTGCCCTCGATGCTGATGTCGGCGGCGATCAGCGATTCCTTCGCGGCGGGTGCCGGCGCAGGGGCGCGGGCGGCAGGGGCGGCGGCCGCGACCGCGGCGAGCGGTTCGCCCTGGGCGGCATCGCCCGGCGGGCGCGGCTCCGGCGGCAACGCGCCGTTACCGGGAACGGGCGGCAGGCCATCCTTGCGCGCGGGACCCTGGTCTTTCCAGATGGACATGGGCTGTCGTCTCCAGTCGGGGGAAGCGCGACTATCGCCGCTCTATCGCGTCGGTTTTGTGACGCTTTCTTCAAAACGGCGGCCCGACCGCGACCGCCGCCGGTTCAGCCCATGCCGTCCAGCGCCGGGTCGTAGACCTGTACCTGGTTGCGGCCGCAGCGCTTGGCCCGGTATAGCGCCGCATCGGCCTTGCGCAGCAGGGTGGTGGCGACCACGCCGTCGCGCGCATAGCTGGCCACGCCGATCGACATGGTCACCGCCGGCAGCGCCTTGCCGTCCACGGTTGCGCTCAATTGCTGGGCAGCGCCGCGGATCTGTTCGGCGATGGCCTGTGCCTGTTCCGGCCCGGTCTCCGGCAGGATCACCGTGAACTCCTCGCCGCCGTAGCGGCAGGCGATGTCCTCGCCGCGCAGCCGCGTCGACAGCATCTGCCCGACCGCGGCCAGCAGGGCGTCGCCGCCGCCGTGACCGTGAAGGTCGTTGAACTGCTTGAAGTGGTCCACGTCCAGCATCAGCAGCGACAGCGGCATCTGCCGGCGTCCGCAGCGGGCCAGTTCGTGGTTGAGCGATTCTTCCAGGTAGCGCCGGTTGAACAGGCCGGTGAGCGGGTCGCGGATCGACTGCAGGCGCAGCGACTCGCGCAGGCGCAGGTTGCTCAACGCCAGCGACAACTGCTCGGCGGCGGCCTCGGCGATGGCAATGCGCGGCAGCGGACCGGTGCCGCGCCCGGCCAGGAACACGAAGCCCAATTGCGTGCCCTGCGCGGAAAGCGGAATGCAGGCGGTGCTGGCACCGGCGGCGTAGGGATCCTCGCGCAGATGCGCGCAGGCCGAGTCGTGGCCCTGCGCATGCACGAAATGGCTCTTGTCGCGACGCAAGGCCCAGCAGTCCTGCGGCGCCACGGCCGGCTCGCTGCCAACCGGCGGCTCGCCCCAACTGACGATCTCCTCGGCGCGGTCGCGCGAGGCGCGCAGCAGGTAGACGCTGCCGCCGGTGTCGGGCATCAGCGCGGCGAGCAGGCGTGCGGTCACGGTCAGTGCCTCGGCCGGCTCCACGCAGCTCTGCAGCAGGCCGGTATAGCGGCTGAGCGCGTTGAGGTCGGCACTGGTGCGCTCCAGCTCGGTGATGCTGGCTTCCATTTTCTCGTTGGCGACCGAGGCGGCCTGTTCGGCGTTGCTGCGGTTGCGCAGTTCGCGGAACAGCAGCGCGTAGACCACGCCGACGCTGCCCAGGCCGAACGGGATGCCGGCCAGGGCCAGCGCCAGCAGCATGTCCGAACTGCGCTGGTTGGACAGGTCGCGGCGCTGCAGCAATTGCTGCTCCACGTCGATCATCTGCTGCACCTGATCGCGGATCGCGCTGGAACTCTGATACACGTTCGGCGCCATCGCCCGCTGCAACGCTTCCAGGCCATCGCGCTGGTATACCGCCAGCATCTGCCGCATCTGCGTCAGGCGCGTGTTCATCAGTCGCTCCAGCGTCTGCACATTGGCGACCTGGACGGGATTGTCGGAGACCAGCTTGCGCAGTTGCGCCAGTTGCCGTGGCACGCGCTCGGCACTGTCGTAATAGAGGGTCAGGAAGGCTTGGTTGTTGGTCAGTTCGTAGCCACGCAGCGAGGACTCGGTCATCAGCAAGGTGGCTTGCACCTCGTCGATGTTGCGCAGGACTTCATGGGTGTGGGCGACGCGTTCGGCATCGGAGATCGAGCGCTGCGCGCCTGAGAAGACACCGAAGCCGATCAGCACGAAAACCGCAGCGGAGAACAGGAGGGCTAGGCGGGTCCTGGCCCGCACGCGAAGAAGGATCGGCATCGCAAAAGTCTACTGTGACGGCGCAAACGCCTTGGACCGGCGTCACAAAAAAAGACCTCCTCTACCGGTGCGCCGCGGCATGCGCCGCGCCGCAGCTGCCGCCCCCGCGCAGGCGGGGGCGGCGGTAACTCAGCGGTGCTCGCGGTCGCCGTTGTGCGGATCTTCGTTGGCGTTCTCGCGGGCTTTGTCGGCGACCTTCTGTGCGGCCTGGGCGGTGGCCTCGCTGGCATCGGCCGCCATTTCCTTGGCCGCGGCCGAGGCATCCTGCACCGCATCGGAGTTGGCGGCGCGGTGCGCGGCGTCGCGTGCGTCGGCGGCCACTTCGCGCCCGGCCTGCGCGACCTGGCCCGCGGCCTCCTTGGCGGCCTCGCCGGTCTGCTCGGCGGCGACCTTGGCGTCGCGTTGCGCCTGCTGCGATTCGGGACCCTGGCAGCCGGCCAGTGCGAGGGCGCCCAGCAGGGCGACGATCGGGGTCTTGTTCATGCGGCTTCTCCGTCCACGGGTGGGTGACGCGGCGCAGCCTAGGCGGGCACGCATGCAGCCTGCGTCAAGGCGGGGCCGTGGCGCTGGACAGTGTTCAGGAAGGCGCTGCCGCTGGTGGGGGAGGTGTGCCGCGGGTGCGGAGCCAGACACGGCGATACACGCCCTCGCAGTCGTATGCCGACGATGGGTGCAACGCAGATGCCCGACGTCGGCGCGTACATGCCCGCACTTGCGCGGCGCATGGCGGCAGTGCCTATGGATGGCGTCGCTCGACGCTGGCGTCCAGCAAGTCGCGCGGTCGCTGCCGGCGGTGCGACGCGTGGGTGCGGGTCATGCGTACAGCGCGCACGCGCACAACGCGATGGCGACGCAATGGCACCGAAAATCCTGCGGGGACGCGCGTTTGTGAGGCGACGTCAGCGGCGGAAGACGGTGCGGCATTCGCGCGAGGCGAACATGCGCACTCGCCGCCCTTCGTGACACGTTGTGCCGGCACGCTGCTGGCGCCTTCGCCGCGCTCCTCGGCAAACACCAGGCAAAGAAAAAGCCGCTGGCGGACCAGCGGCTCTTTCAGGACTGCAAAAAGCAAGAAGTGATTACTTCTTGGCTTCCTGAGCAGCGTCCTTCGCCTTGTCGGCGGTGTCTTCCGCAGCCTTGGCGGTGTCGGCAGCCTTGTCGGCAGCGGCATCGGTCGGGGCAGCGGCGGCAGCGGCCGAAGCGTCGGCAGCGGTGTTGGCGGCGGTCGCGGCGGTGTCGGCAGCGGCCTGAGCGGCGTCGGCGGTCTGGGCGCCGGCGGCAGCCGACTGGTCGGCAGCAGCCTGGGCGTCGGTGGCGGCTTCGTTAGCCGACTGCGCGGCGTCCTGGGCCTGCTCCTGCTTCGAGCACGCGGCCAGGGCCAGACCCAGGGCCATTGCGATCAGCAGCTTGTTGATGCTCATTGTGTCTATCCTCGTCGTTTAGTTAGGCAACGCGCGAATGCGCGCCCTCAACATGATGACAAGCCAAAGTCGGCTGTCAAGCGCACGCGCATTCATTTTTGTGTTTCAGGGGTTAATCCCAATCAAATCAATTCGATGGCGACCGCTGTCGCTTCACCGCCACCGATGCACAGCGTCGCGATTCCGCGGCGGCCGCCACGGCTGCGCAACGCATTTAGCAATGTCACCAGCAGGCGCGCGCCGGAGGCGCCGATCGGATGGCCGAGTGCGCAGGCGCCGCCGTGCACGTTGACCTTGGCGTGGTCCAGGCCCAGTTCCTTGATCGGCACCATCGCCACCACGGCGAAGGCTTCGTTGATTTCGAACAGGTCGACCTGGTCCAGGCTCCAGCCGACCTGGTCGAGCAGCTTGCGGATCGCGCCCACCGGTGCGGTGGTGAACCACTCCGGCGCCTGCGAGAAGGTCGCATGGCCGACGATCCGCGCCAGCGGCGCGACGCCGCGGCGGGCGGCCTCGTCGGCGCCCAGCAGCACCAGCGCGGCGGCGCCGTCGGAGATGCTCGAGGAACTGGCCGCGGTGACCGTGCCGTCCTTCTTGAACGCCGGCTTCAGCGCCGGGATCTTGGTCACGTCGGACTTGCCCGGCTGCTCGTCGCTGTCGACCTGCACTTCGCCCTTGCGGGT
Source organism: Xanthomonas sacchari (assembly GCF_040529065.1). Lineage (NCBI taxonomy): Bacteria > Pseudomonadati > Pseudomonadota > Gammaproteobacteria > Lysobacterales > Lysobacteraceae > Xanthomonas > Xanthomonas sacchari. The sequence goes on from NZ_CP132343.1 coordinate 1,579,630, forward strand.
GGCCACGGCGACCGCAACGATCTCGTCGGCGAAGGCACCATCGCGCTGCGCGGCCTGCGCGCGCGTCACCGATTCGATTGCGAACGCGTCCTGGTCCTGGCGGCTGAAGCCGAACTTCTCCGCGGTGGCCTCGCCGAACACGCCCATCGCCTGGCCGTCGTCGGGATTGGTGAGGCCGTCCCAGGCCATGTGGTCGACCGCCTGGAAGTTGCCGTAGCGGTTGCCGGTGCGCGAGTTGGGCAGCAGATGCGGCGCGTTGCTCATCGATTCCATGCCGCCGGCGACGACGATGCTGGCCGAGCCGGCCTTGATCAGGTCGTGGCCCAGCATCACCGCCTTCATGCCCGAGCCGCAGACCTTGTTGATGGTGGTGGCGCCGGTGGCGTCGGGTACGCCGGCCGCGCGCGCGGCCTGGCGTGCCGGGGCCTGGCCGAGGTTGGCCGGCAGCACGCAGCCCATGATGACTTCGGAAACGTCGGCGGCGGGGATGCCGGACTGCTCCAGCGCGGCGCGGATGGCCGCGGCGCCCAGCGTCGGCGTGGGCACGCCGTTGAACTGGCCCAGGAACGCGCCGATGGCGGTGCGCTTGGCCGCGGCGATGACGATCTCGGTCATGGCAAACCCTTACGAAAGTAGTGTTCCGATTATCTGCCGCGGCGCGGGGTCTTGCCAAATCGCAGGGACCCGGGGCGGCCGTCCCGTGGGCGATGTTTCGGTGTAGATTGGCGTGGGTCATCGCCGTCGACGGCCGATGAATGGGAATGGCACCGGACGGTGCGGCAGATCAAGGGAGAGGGGAACGACAATGCGGGCATTGATGACACGGTCGCTGCTGGCGGCCGCGGTGGCGGTTGCGCTGACCTCGTGCGGTGGCGGCGGTGGCGGTGGTGGCAATCTGGTCCACGGCAGTCCGCCGCCGACGTCGCCACCTCCGACCTCGCCGCCGCCGCCCCCTCCTCCGCCGCCGCCGACGTCGCCTCCACCCACCTCGCCGCCGCCGCCCCAGCCGGCGTTCGACGCGCATCTGACCCTGACCAATACGCTGGCCGCGCACAACGCCGGCTACGACGGCGGCGGTTACCGCATCGGCGTGGTCGATACCGGCGTCAACCGCAACCATCCGGCGCTGGCCGGACGGGTGGTGTCGAACCTGATCTACGTCGATCCGAGCCAGAACAACACCAAGGTCGACGACGTCGACGGCCATGGCACCACCGTGGCGCAGCTGGCGGCGGGCAAGTCGGTCGGGCAGTGGCCGGGCGGCATCGCGCCGGGCGCGCAGATCGTGTCCGCGCGCATCATCTCCGACACGCCGCCCAAGGACGACGGCACCGGCAACGGCAACCAGGTCAGTGGCGGCCTGGGCCTGACCCAAGTGCACCAGGACCTGATCAATGCCGGGGTCAAGGTGATGAACAACTCCTGGGGCGGCATCTACTGGACCGACCTGAACTCGACCAACGCCATCGCCGACGAGTACCGCCCGTTCGTGCTCGGCAACGGCGGCCTGGTGGTGTTCGCCGCCGGCAACGAATCCAAGGCCACGCCCTCGGATATCGCCTCGCTGCCCAGCAAGGCCGGCCCCAACGGCACGCTGCCGGCGGCTGACCTGGAGCGCGGCTGGCTGGTGGTGGCGGCCACCGATTCCACCACCGGCACGCAACTGGCCTCGTATTCCAACGCCTGCGGCGCGGCGATGCGCTACTGCCTGGTCGCGCCCGGCACCGAGGTGTTTGTCGATCCCAAGGCGACCACCTCCACCAGCAACCCCGACTACTACTACGGCAGCGGCACCTCGTTTGCGGCGCCGCTGGTGTCCGGTGCGGCGGCGCTGGTCTGGCAGGCCTTCCCGTACTTCACCAACGACCTGGTCCGGCAGACCCTGCTCGGCACCGCCACCGACCTGGGCACGCCGGGCGTGGATGCGACCTTCGGCTACGGCCTGCTCAACGTCGGCAAGGCGGTGCAGGGACCGGGCCGCTTCGACTGGGGCGACGTGACGGTGGGATTCACCGGCAGCTCGACCTGGGCCAACGACATCGCCGGCAGCGGCGGCCTGATTAAACAGGGCAGCGGCACGCTGACTCTGAGCGGCACCCAGAACACCTACAGCGGCGACACCCAGGTGCAGGGCGGCACGCTCAGCGCGGCCAGCCTCGGCAGTTCCAACGTGGCGATCAGCAACGGCGCGACCTTCATCGGTACTGGCGCGCTCGGCGGCAGCGTCGCCAATGCCGGCACCTTCCAGGTCGGCGCGGCCACCCTGAGCCTGAGCGGCAACTACGTGCAGAGCAGCAACGGCCGCCTGGCCCTGCTGGTCGGTGACAAGCTCTCGGTCGGCGGCAGCGCCGTGTTGCAGGGCGGTTCGCTGTACGTGCTGGGCAAGCGCGACTACGTGGTCAACAACACCGCGTACACGGTGCTGCAGGCCAACGGCGGGCTCACCGGCACCTTCACCTCGGTGACCACGCCATCGAACGTGTTCCTGACCTCGTCGCTGTCCTACGACGCCACCAGCGCCTCGATCACCGTGCAGTCGCTGAGCGTCACCGCTGCCGCGGCCAGCTTCGGCAACATCACCGCCGCCACGCTGGCCTCGGCGACGCGCGTGGATGCGGCGTTCGCGCAGCTCAACACGCAGCTGAGCCAGGCTCCGGCCACGGTCGGCGGCGCGCTGCTCAAGGCGGCCGGCGCCGTGCAGCAGTCGCCGAGCGTGGCAGCGGCGTCGGCGACGCTGCGCAGCCTGTCCGGCGAGGCGCATGCCGCGGCCACCGCAATGACCTTCGACACCATGGACCTGCAGCGGCGCGCGCTGTCCAGCCGCTTCGACACGCTGGTCGACCAGCCGCGCGCGGTCGGCGCCTGGAGCCAACGCCTGGGCGAGACCGGGCAGGGCAGCTTCGCCGGCAGCCAGTTCCAGCTCGATGGCTGGCTGATGGGCCAGGACCTGCGCCTGAGCGAACACGCGGTGGCCGGCTTCGCCTTCGGCGAAAGCCGCGCCAACGACGCCGGCGGCCTGGACCGCAGCCGCAACCGCCAGGTGCAGGGCCAGGTGTACCTTGGCGCGGTGGCCGGCGACGCCTACGCGCTGGCGCAACTGGGCACCGGCCAGTACCAGCGCCAGCTCGACCGCAGCCTGCTGCTCGGCGACGCCGTCGCCGATGCGTCCAGCCGCTATGCCGGTCGCTTCCTGTCTTCCAGCGTCGAGGTCGGCTATCGGCTCGGACGCGGCCCGACGTGGCTGACGCCGTATGCCGGCGCCGACTACAGCCGCATCGACAGCGATGGCTTCCGCGAACAGGGCGGCGATGGCTTCGGATTGATGGCCGGTGCCGCCAGTTCCTCGCGCAGCCAGGCGCTGGCCGGCCTGCGTGGCGGCGTCGGCGGGCGCGGCTGGTCGCTGCAGGGCTACGCCGAGTGGCAGCAGACGCTGGCCGCGCAGGGCCTGGACCGGCAGGCCAGCTTCGTCGGCGTGAACGCCTGGGCGCCGCTGGTGGACCTGCAGCCGGCGCGTTCGGGTGGCCTGTTCGGCGCCAGCCTGCAGACCCGCTGGAACGGCGGGCTGCTGGGGCTGGGCTACGACCAGCGCTTCGGCCCGCGTGGCGACGACCGCGCGGTGTCGCTGCGCTATCGCCTGGGCTTCTGAGTCCGGGGACCCGGCCCGGCGCATGCGGCGCCGGTGCGGGGTCGATCCGTCAAGCAGGGCCGGGACGTCCCGGCCCTGCGATCTGCGGCATTCCGCCTGCGGTGCAGGCGGTGCGTGGCGTCACTCGCCGCGCAGATGGCCCATCGAGCGCGGTGCGGTGCGGCCCAGCGGCAGCTTGAGCTTGCCGATCGCCTGCATGCGCGCCTCGGCGATGCGGTCGGCGGCCTGTTGCGGCGGAATGTTCTCACGCTCGGACAGGTCGAAGATCTTGCCGAGGTTGTGGTACATGCTGCGGATCAGCCGCATCGCGCGTTCGCGGTTGTAGCCGTCGATCTCCAGCGACACGTTCATCACGCCGCCGGCGTTGACCGCGTAGTCCGGCGCGTAGAGGATGCCGCGGCGGTGCAGTTCCTCGCCGACCGCGGGATTGGCCAACTGGTTGTTGGCGGTGCCGCAGACGATCTTGACCTTGAGCCGCGGCAGCTTGGCTTCGTCGAGTGCGCTCTCCAGCGCGCACGGGGCCAGCACGTCGGCGGCGACGTCGTAGATGTCGTCCGGGTCCACTGCTTCGGCGCCATACTCGGCCACCGCGCGTGCGACCAGCGCCGGATCCAGGTCTGTCACGTACAGCTTGGCGCCGCGTTCCTTGAGCAGCTTCACCAGCTCCATGCCGATGTGGCCCAGGCCCTGCACGGCGATGCTGGTCTTGCCGATCTCCTCGTGGCCGAACTTGCGTTGCAGCGAGGCCATCAGCGCCTGCAGCGCACCGTAGGCGGTGAACGGGGCCGGGTCGCCGGAGCCGCCATGCACCTGGTGCACGCCGGTGACGTACTCGGTCTCCAGGTAGATCTGCTCCATGTCGTTGACGTCGGTGCCGACGTCCTCGGCGGTGATGTAACGGCCGCCCAGCGAATCGACGTAGCGGCCGAAGGCGCGGAACAGCGCTTCGGACTTGTCGCTCTTCGGGTCGCCGATGATCACTGCCTTGCCGCCGCCGATGTTGAGCCCGGCCAGCGCGTTCTTGTAGGTCATGGTGCGGCTGAGCCGCAGCGCGTCCTGCAGGGCGGATTCGGTGTTGGCGTAGGGGCGCATGCGCACGCCGCCCAGTGCCGGGCCGAGCACGGTGTTGTGGATGGCGATGATCGCCTGCAGTCCCACGTCGCGGTTATGGCAGAAGACGACCTGTTCGTGGCCGGTGTTGGCTAGCGTTTCGAAAAGCATGGGGGCTCCGCTGGCGTTGCAGGTGTCGGGCACCATGGTCCAGGACCGTGCCTGGGGGTGGCGCAAAACAAAAACGCGACGGTTCCGGAACAGGCCCTGAGCGTCGCGATGGCGGCATTTTAAAGCAATTGCCGCGCGCCGGTGCGATGGCGTGGTGGCCGGGCTGTGCGGGCATCTCGCGGCGCTGTGCGACGCCACCGGCGGTGTGCGCGCGTTCGCCGAGGGGCGCGTGCGTGGCGGGAGAGGGCGGTTTTGGCGCGGGGCGCACGGGGGCGGGCGGCGCGATGTGGCCTTGGCCGGTCCTGCGGTCGCGGTGACCGACGCTGGTGCGGCGGGAGGGGGCGCACGTTGGCGCCATGGGCGGCAGCGATTGTTGACGCCTTGCCGCGGCCCAGCACGCCGCGGCGGCGTTGCCCGCGATCGCCGCCGGCACGGCGATCGCGGGCCCTGTTTGGGGGAACTGGGACTAGTGACGCGCCCAATAGCCGGCGTGGAAGCGATAGGCTGGGCCGTAGTGCTCCCAGCGCGGGCCGACGTAGACGTAGCCCGGCCGTTCCACCACGTAGCGGCCGGCGACCCAGACGTGGCGGTGGCCGTTCCACCGCCAGTAGCCGGGCATCCACACGTAGCCGGGCCGCACCACCACCCGTTCCACGATCGGCGGCGGTGGCGCGGTGCGGACCGACAGTTCCACCACTTCGCGCGCCTGCGCGGGCGCGGCGGCCATACCGCCGGCGAGCGCGCCGCCGAGCAGGGTAGCCAGCAACAAGGGACGAGCGAACATGCGATGTCTCCGAAGGCATCGGCGGGGTGCCGACGCGGGAGGAAACGCCGCGACCGACACGGGTGTTGACGCGCGGCCGAGGGCGTATTCATGCAGCGGATAGCCAGGCGCGACGTCGCGTATGCGGTTTGCCGCCCGCGTGCGGATGCTGCAGCGCAACCTGCCCGTGTCGCGCTGCGCGCCTAGAATCGCGGCATTCTCTTTTCGATGTCCGCACGATGAGCCTTCCCGCGTCCCGCGTTCCGTTGCCGCAGACCGACGCCAGTCCCCTGCGTTTCGTCACCGCCGCCAGCCTGTTCGACGGTCACGATGCGGCGATCAACATCATGCGCCGCCTGATCCAGGCGCAGGGCGCCGAGGTGATCCATCTCGGCCACAACCGCAGCGTCGAGGACGTGGTGCGCGCGGCGCTGCAGGAGGATGCCGACGCGATCGCGCTGTCGTCCTACCAGGGCGGCCACGTGGAGTACTTCAAGTACATGGTGGACATGCTGCGCGAGCGCGGCGCCTCTCATGTGCGGGTGTTCGGTGGCGGTGGCGGCACCATCACCCCGGAGGAGATCGCCGAACTGCAGGCCTACGGCGTGGAGCGCATCTACCACCCCAACGACGGCATGAAGATGGGCCTGGTGGAGATGATCGAGGACGTGGTGGCGCGTGCCGGGCAAGGGCGCGAGACCGCGGCGCAGGCGCGTGGCGCGTCGCCGGCCGGCCCCCCGCTGCCGGACATCGACGACGAGATCGGGATCGGCCGGATGCTGTCGGCGATCGAGGACGGCGCGTTCTCGGAGGCGGAACTGGCGCTGTTGCGCAAACAGTGGCAGTCCGGCACGGCGTCCGTGGCGGAGCCGCGTAGCCGGCGCGCCGCACCGGTGCTGGGCCTGACCGGCACCGGCGGTGCTGGCAAGTCCTCGGTCACCGACGAACTGCTCAACCGCTTCCTGGCCAGCTTCCCGCAGATGCGCATCGCGGTGGTGTCGGTGGACCCCAGCCGGCGCCGCACCGGCGGTGCGCTGCTCGGCGACCGCATCCGCATGAACGCGCTGCGCAGCCCGCGCGTGTACATGCGCTCGATGGCCACGCGGCGCCAGCACGCCGCCACCAACCGCGTGCTGAAGGACTGCATCGCGCTGCTCAAGGGCATCGGCTACGACCTGGTGATCGTAGAGACCGCCGGTATCGGCCAGAGCGATTCGGAGATCGTCGACCTGGTGGATTTCCCGGTGTACGTGATGACCAGCGACTACGGTGCGCCGAGCCAGCTGGAGAAGATCGACATGCTCGACTTCGCCGAGTTGGTGGTGCTGAACAAGTACGACCGCCGCGGCGCCGAGGACGCGCTGCGCGACGTGCGCAAGCAGTGGCGGCGCAACCGTGCGGCGTTCCAGCTGGAGGACGAGGCGGTGCCGGTGTACCCAACCATCGCCAGCCAGTTCAACGACCCCGGCGTGAGCTGGATGTTCGTCAATCTGTGCCGCCTGCTGCGCGACAAGCTGACCGCGCAGGCCGATGCCGCCGCTGGCCCGCCGGCGCACTGCGATTTCCGCCCGCAGCTCGACACCACGCTGAAGGAGCCGCGCGCCACCGTGCTGATTCCCGGCGCACGCGTGCGCTACCTGGCCGAGATCGCCGAGCAGGGCCGGGCGCTCAATGCCGGGGTGCTGCGCCAGGCCGAGGCCGCCGACCGCGCGCAGGCGTTCTGGCAGGCGTTGCATGAGCTGCAGGATCCGCAGTTGCCGGCGCAATTGGAACTGTATGCGGCACAGGACCTGCTGCCGGCGTCGCGCGCATCCGCCGAGGCGTCCGACGCTGCCGTGGACGCGACCCTGCTGTTGCTGCGCCAGCGTTACAACGATGCCTTGCAGTCGCTGTCCAGCGAATCGCTGAAGCTGCTGCGCGAGTGGCCGCAACGGCTGAAGTCGATCACCGATCCGGTCACCGAATACGCGGTGCGCGGCAAGTCGATCCGGGTGGAGAACTACCGGGAGTCGCTGAGCCACCAGTCCATTCCGAAGATCGCCGCGCCGCGCTACAAGAGTTGGGGCGAACTGCTGACCTTCCTCGGCAAGGAGAACCTGCCCGGCAGCTATCCGTACACCGGCGGCGTGTATCCGTACCGGCGCACCGGCGAGGACCCGATCCGCATGTTCGCCGGCGAGGGCACGCCCGAGCGCACCAACCGGCGCTTTCATTACCTGAGCGTCGGCCAGCCGGCCGCACGCCTGTCCACCGCCTTCGACAGCGTCACCCTGTACGGCGAGGACCCGGCGCCGCGCCCGGACATCTACGGCAAGATCGGCAACTCCGGGGTCAACATCCCGACCCTGGACGACATGAAGAAGCTGTACTCCGGCTTCGACCTGTGCGCGCCGACCACCAGCGTGTCGATGACCATCAACGGCCCGGCGCCGATGATCCTGGCGATGTTCATGAACACCGCCATCGACCAGCAGGTGGAGAAGTATCTGAAGGCCGACGCGCAGCGCTGGGCGCAGGCCGAGCAGGCCCTGGCGCAATTGTTCGAGGGCCGCGAACGCCCGCGTTATCACGGCGAGCTGCCGCCGGGCAACGACGGTCTTGGCCTGGCCCTGCTCGGGGTCAGCGGCGACCAGTTGATGGACGCGCAGACCTATGCGCAGATCAAGGCGCAGACCCTGTCCAGCGTGCGCGGCACGGTGCAGGCCGACATCCTCAAGGAGGACCAGGCGCAGAACACCTGCATCTTCAGCACCGAGTTCGCGCTGCGCATGATGGGCGACATCCAGCAGTATTTCGTCGAGCAGAAGGTGCGCAACTTCTACTCGGTCTCGATCTCCGGCTACCACATCGCCGAGGCCGGGGCGAACCCGATCAGCCAGCTCGCCTTCACCCTCAGCAACGGGTTCACCATCGTCGAGTACTACCTGGCGCGCGGCATGCACATCGACGATTTCGCGCCGAACCTGAGCTTCTTCTTCAGCAACGGCATGGACCCGGAGTACACGGTGATCGGCCGGGTGGCGCGGCGCATCTGGGCGCGGGCGATGCGTGAGCGCTACGGCGGCAACGAGCGCAGCCAGATGATGAAGTACCACATCCAGACCTCCGGCCGCTCGCTGCACGCGCAGGAGATCCAGTTCAACGACATCCGCACCACGCTGCAGGCGCTGTACGCGCTGTTCGACAACTGCAACAGCCTGCACACCAACGCCTACGACGAGGCGATCACCACGCCGACCGAGGAAAGCGTGCGCCGCGCGGTGGCGATCCAGATGATTATCAACAAGGAGCTGGGGCTGAACTTCTGCGAGAACCCCTGGCAGGGCAGCTTCATCGTCGAGCAGCTCACCGACCTGGTCGAGGAGGCGGTGTACAAGGAGTTCGAGGCGATCAGCGAGCGCGGCGGCGTGCTCGGCGCGATGGACACCATGTACCAGCGCGGCAAGATCCAGGAAGAGAGCCTGTACTACGAACACAAGAAGCACGACGGCAGCCTGCCGCTGGTCGGGGTCAATACCTTCCTGCCCAAGGAGCACGCCGGCGAGACCGCGACCGAGATCGAGCTGATCCGCTCCACCGAGCAGGAGAAGGACCAGCAGATCGGCAACGTGCAGGACTGGCAGCGGCGCCGCAACGCGCTGGCGCTGGCCGTCGACAGCGCCGGTCTGAGCGCCCTGCAGCGCACCGCGCGCGAGCGCCGCAACGTGTTCGCGGCGCTGATGGAGGCGGTCAAGACGCATAGCCTGGGCCAGATCAGCCACGCGCTGTACGAGGTGGGCGGCGAGTATCGGCGCAACATGTAGCGCCCACGAGTGCAGGCGCCGCCGACGCCGTCGGTGGCGAGCATGCCTGCCGCGCGCCTCGCTGCGGCAGGCGTGCGTCGCGCAGGCGGCCGCGCGCCCGCATGCAGCCGTGTTGCGGCCGCTGTCGCGACAGGCCCATAGTGGCGTATCGACACACGGGGAAGTTGCCGATGAAAGCCTGGGGAGCGTTGTGGCTGATCGCATGCACGGCGGTGGCCGGCGCGGCGGAACCGGCCGATGACGGCGCGGCGGGGCCGCTGTTCGACACCGTCGCGGCGCTGGATCAGCGCCTGTTCGATGCCTACAACCGCTGCGACATGACCGCGTTCGAGTCCATGTTCGTGCCGGACGTAGAGTTCTATCACGACACCGGCGGCGTCACCCGGGACCGCGCGAGCGTCGTCGACAACACGCGCAAATGGATCTGCGGCAAGGTCCGCCGCGAACTGCTGCCCGGCACGTTGCGGGTCTACCCGGTCAAGGACTTCGGCGCGATCGAGGAAGGCGAACACCGCTTCTGCGAACTGGCCAGCGGCCGCTGCGAGGGCATCGCCAAGTTCGTGATGGTGTGGCGCCAGGACCCGGACGGCTGGAAGCTGACCCGGGTGCTCAGCTACGGCCATCGCACGGTGCCCGCGCCGGCGCCGCACTGAGCGCGCCCGGTCCCGTCGCCGCCGAGAGGCGAGTCGTCGTGCGTCCCTGGGCCTGGACCCGGATCGGCCGCGCACATTGCGCGGTGCGCTGTGGACATCGGCGCAGCAGCGGGACAGGGCACTGGCGGGCGCTGCGGCACGCCGCTTGCTTGCCACCGGCTTGTGCGATCGCGCGCTGTCCATGGCCACCTGACGGAGGTCGGCGGCTGCGTGACGCCGACGTTGCGCAGAAACCCGCGCGGCGTGCTTGAATGACATGGCGCGCCGCATGGGCGCGCACCGGTGGCCGGGCGCGGGGACCTGGCGATGTTTTGCGGATGACGACGATCGTGCCGATCATGTGGATTGCCATCAGTGCGGGTGTGCTGGTGCTGGGAGCCGGACTCTGGTGGTGGCTGCGCCGTGGCGAAGGCGATGCGGCCGAGGCGCCGCAGGCGCGCGTCGGCGCCGACGATGCCGGCCTGCCCGACACGCCGGCCGCGTCTGCACGCACTGCGCCAGCCGCGCCTGTCGACGCCGCGGAGCAGGGCGTCGACCCGTTCGCCGACCCGGCCCTGCTCGACCTGGAGCCGGTGCCGGACGCCGCGATCCTGGCGCGGCTGTGCGAACTGGCGTTCGCCGGGCGGCCGGTCACTGCATCGGCCGCGGTCGCACCGGCGGTCATGGCCGATGCCGCCGCAGTGCTGGCGCGCATCGACGCGCATCCGCGCTATACGCCGCGGCGCCCGCATCTGCTGCCGCAGCTCACCCGTGCGATCAACGATCCGGCTGCCGGCGCCCATGCCATCGCCACGATCCTCGGCCAGGATCCGGCGCTGGCCGGCAATCTGCTGCGCATCGCCAACAGCGTCGTCTACCGCCGCCATCCCGAGCCGATCGAGAACCTGGAGCGGGCGGTGGCCCTGCTCGGTACGGAGGGCCTGCGCCAGATCGTGCTGGCGGCGCTGCTGCAGCCGGTGATCGTCGACGACGGCAGCGTCTTCGGCCGCTGTGCGGCGGTGCTGTGGGAACACACCCTGCTGTCGGCGCATGCCGCCTCCCAGGTCCCCGACCGCGAGGATGCGAACGCCGCGCAATTGCTGGCGCTGTTGTGCGGGCTGGGCGCGGTCTCGGTGGTGCAGGTGCTGCGCGATGTCCATGCACGCCACGCCGAGGCAGCCCCCACGCCGGCGGCGATGACCGAGATGCTGGAGGCGTGGTCGGCGCACTGCGCCAAGGCCATTTCCGCCGACTGGGGGCTGTCGCCACGGGTGCAGCGCGCCCTGGAAGAGCAGTCGGGCGACGCCGATGTCGCCACCATGAGCCCGCTCGGGCTGGCGCTGCGCCGGCATCGCGCCGCCGCGGCCGCCCAACTGGCGGTGCGCTATCGTCGCTAGTCGCGACAGGCGCACGCTCGGACGGCACAGGCGAAACGTGCAAGGACTCGGTAGACGACGAAAGACGCGGTACGGCGCGGGGGGCGCGCTGCGCGGTGCGGTGCTGGGCGCGCAGCACGAGGGCAGGTGCGGATGAGTGCCGGGGCACAACCCGCCATGCCCTGGGCGCCGCCGCCTTGGCTCGATCTGCTGTTCCGTGGCGTCCGCTGGGTCCTGATGAGCGTGGGGGCGCTGGCGATGCTGGCCGGCTGCTTCGCCCTGGCGCACGTGGTCACGTCCTCGCTGGAGCCGTTCCTGGTGATGCTGCTGTTCCCGCTGGCGGCATTGGTCACGGTCGCCATCCACGAAGGCGGGCACGTGTTGGCGGGGCGGGCGATCGGCATGACCGTGTACCGGGTGCACGTGGGGCCGCTGCAGTTGCTCGCGCGCCGTCGCGGCTGGCGGATCCGCTGGCAGCGGCAGCGTCCGGGTGACAACGCGGGCAGCGTGATCGCGGTGCCCAATCCCTACGCGGCGGTACGCCGGCAATATTTGCTGCTGATCGCCGGCGGTCCGCTGGCCAATCTGCTGACGGCGGCCGGGTGCGGATTGTTGGCATGGCGCCTGGGACTGGGCAGCACCAGCGGCGCGTTCTGCACCGGCGCAGCCGCGTTCAATCTGGCAGTCGGGTTGGGCAACCTGGTGCCGTTGCAGAGCGCACTCGGCGGCAGCGATGGTCTGAAGTTGCTCGAACATGCGCGGCGGCGCGATCCGGACGCCCTGTCCGATGTACTGGCCGAACTCAATGGCCTCTCGCTTCGCGGCGTCACTGCGGACAAGTTGCCGGCACACCGCCTGGCCCTGCTCGCGGACGGCGATGGCTGGTTTTTCTATGTCTGGTTCACGCTGAAAGCCATGCAGAACCGTGGCGAGTGGACACAAGTCGCGGCCCTGCAGCCGGACTTCGAGGCGCAGGTCGCGACGCTGCCTGCGCCGGTCGCCGAATCCTGGCACACCATGATCGCGCTGCTGCGTTGCGAACTTGCGTTCTCACGGGCGATAGCCGGTGAGGACACTGCCGATCCCCTGGATGCGGCGCTGACGGCCGACCTCGACTGGGCGGTGCCGGCGTTGCGGCCGCGCTGCCAGGCGCTGATGGCGGCGCGGCGTGGCGACCAACGTGCCGCACTGGTTGCATTGGCGCGTGCCGAAGCCTTGGCCGAGAACGACGTGGACGCAGCGACGCGACAGTGCGAACGCGGGCTGCGTGAGGCCATCCGCCAGCGTTTGCCGGTCGCGTCGGTTCGTTGATGGTATCTGCCAGCCGGCGAACGGCCGGCTGGCGTGCATCGCGTTGCGTGCCGCTCAGCGCAGCGGCACGTCGGCGACCTTGTCCTGGTAATCGCGCTTGGGGTCGATGCCGAACAGCACCTTGATGCCGGCCATCAGGCTCGAACCGTTGAGCCAGATCTGCGCGTGGTCCGGATCCAGGCGCAGCAGCGCCAGCTTGGGATCGTCCTTGCCCTGTTCGTACCAGGCGTCGATGAAGCCATTCCACAGGCGCTCGATCACCGCTTGGTCGTTATCGACGCTGAGGGTGCCGCTGATGCTGGCGAACAGATCGTGGTTCTTGGCGCTGAACGCCGCGATCACCCGCTGGCTCTGCGTCAGCTTCTGCACCAGCGCGTTGTCCTTGGAGGTGAAGAACCAGATCGGGCCGCCGCGATCGCCCTCGAACTGCGCGGTCATCGGGCGGGCGTGGCCGTCCTCGACGCCGTCCAGGCCCAGCATCACGGTGCGGTCGGACTTCAATGCCTTCCAGAATTTCTCTTCCAGTTCCTGCGGGCTGGCCATGCGGATCTCCGAGCGGGCGACAGTGCCCGGCTGCACTGTGCCGGGCGGGGCGCGCGCGGTCCGTGACGGGAGGGTGGAGGCGATGTGCAGAGGCGGTGCGTGCATGCGCAGGTTCCGCGCGTGTTGCTGCAGCACTGCACCGCCAACATGCGGTTAGTGCTTCAGCATACGTGGTGGCGATGCGTGCACGGCGCGTGCATCCGCGTTTCACCACGTGCGCATCCCGCGCTGGCTAGTCTCCGACATCAGCGCCGGCCATTTGCCGGCGCCAGTGCACGCCGCGACGGCGTGCGCATGTCCTCGTTTCGGGAAGACCGCATCATGATCAAGTGGGCCATCATCATCGCCATCATCGGACTCATCGCCGGCGCGCTCGGCTTCAGCGGCGTGGCAGGCGCGGCGATGGGCGTCGCCAAGTTCCTGTTCTGGGCCGGCATCGTCATCGCCCTGGTGCTGTTCGTGCTGGGCACGATGCTGGCCAAGAAGGTCGACTGAGCGCGAGGCCGGTCAGGTCGCGCCGATGCAGGTGTGTCGCGCGACAGGGGCACTGGATGGAAGCGTCACGCTGGGCGGCAGGCGCCTGCCATGCCGCGATGGCCTAGGTGTCGCTGGCGCTGTCGGTGTCGTTCGGTGCGGCGTCGCCGTCCGCGGCAGGCTTGGCGGCTGCGGCACGCGCTTCGCGCTTGCGCGCTTCCTTTTCTTCCTGCTGTTTCTTCTTGGCCAGCTCGCGCTGACGCTTTTCGAAAGAGTAATTGGGCTTGGCCAATGCGCATCTGCCGGTAGGGGAATGCGTCGAGTGTAGCCGGTGTGTGCCACCGCGTGCGAAACGGACAGGCCGCCCGTGTGAGACGGCCTGTCCTAGGCGCAGGTGCGGGAGTACGGCCCTCCCGGACCTTGGCTTACGGGCTCAGGTACTGCTGGATCGACGAATACACGTCGGCGAAGCGCGAGTAGTAGTCCGGATCGCTCGGCGCGCTGCAGTACGAAGAGCCGCCATACAGGCCGCCGCGCAACTGATAGGCGCCGCTGCTGTTGACGGTGAACAGGCCGGAGCCGGACGAGCCGCCTTCGGTGACTCCGGTGCTCCACTGCACGCGGTACAGCGGCGACTTGCCGTCGATGGAGCTGGACAGCGCGGTGACCTTGCCCAGCGAGTACTTCTTGACGTCGCCGGCCGGGTGGTGGATGCCCTCGATCGCGGTGCCGGTGGAGCCGATCGCCGAACTGCTCCAGCCCGCATAGAACGCGCCGCTCGGCGGAGCGCTCTTGAGCTCGAGCAGCGTGGTGTCGCGGGTTGTGTTGGTATAGCGCAGGTAGGCGCCGCCGCCGAGCGTGGTGTAGTTGGAATTGACCGTGGAGCCGCCGCAGGTGGTGGCGTCGTAGAACCAGTAGGTCTGCAGCGTATTGGCCACGGTCTGGGTGCTGATGCAGTGCGCCGCGCTCCAGAACATCGCTTTCTTCGGCGAATTGCTGTTGTTGAGCAGGGTGCCGGTGCACAGGTAGGTGCTGCCGCCGCTGGTGAAGGTCATGCGCGCCACCGACTTGGCCGCCGAGGTGAAGCCGGAGGTCGGATTGGCGCGGCAGACGATGTCGCGCTCGCACGAATCGCTCTCGCCGATCATCGGCCGCATCATCGTGTCGCTGGCCACCGGGCTGATGTCCAGGTGCGAGAGCTGCGGGATCTTCAGCGTGAAGCCTTGCGGGTACTGGCCGGCCGGCAGTTCGATCTCCACCACCATGCGTGCGCCGGCGATCACCGCCGACCAGCCGGGCTGGCTGCCGGCGAAATCGGCGCCGCTCTGCTGGAACACGCGGCCATCCTCGCCGGCGAAGCGCAGCGTCGCCTTGCGCGGATCGCCGGGCTGGGCGCCGCTGCCGCTGAGTTGCAGCGCTGCGCGCAGCGCCTGCGCATTGGTCGAGACGATCTCGAAGCTGGTGACCTGCGCGCCATTGGGCAGGGTCTGCCAGGACAGGCGGCGCAGGTTGATGTCGGGCTTGGCGACGTCGCGGGAGAAGCCGATCTGCAGCGGCTGGCCGTTCTTCACCTGTTGCCCGCGTGCCTGCTTCATCGCCGCCGCCTTGGTGCTGTCGGGCGCGGCCAGTTCGATCAGGCGCGGGGCGTGTGCGCTGCCCGGGGTGAGGCTGCGCAATTCGGCGCCACCGAGCGCGGCGGCATCCGGGCGGGCTTCGACCGGGGCGGAATCCATTTCGGCTGCTGGGGGAGTGGCAGCCATGGCGACGGGGGACATGCCGGCAATGCCGGCCAGCAACGCCAGGTACAACGCATGCTTGCGATTCATCGATCTTCCTTTTGCGAAGAGGGACGAGACCATCCGGCAGGGGACCGGATGCCATTGCACCCGAGTTCAGGGTGCCTGCCGAGGCTACGGGCGACGCCCCCACGATTGCGTGCCAGGCGTCACGCTCGGAAGGCCGGTTTCGTAGACAGCTGCTCACATTGCGTGTGATGGCGCGAAAGAAGCGCCTCGCGCTGCTGGCATGTCGGTGCGTTCCATCGTGCCGCGCAGTGGACGTGAGGTGGCGCGATTTGCGTGGTGACGCGGCGACAGCGGTGACAGCGCGGCACGGCCATCTGATCGATGCGACAGGCGTTCGCCAAGCGATGTTGCGCCGTCGGCGTCGCCTGGCGTGCCTGCTTGCGCGCCCTTCGCCGCAGCGCCAGACCCCTTGGGAGTCCCCGGACCGGCGAACTCGAAGCGGCTGCAACCTTTCTGTAAGCTTTCCGACAAATTTCAGTAGATTCAATTACTTAAATCGAACCGCGTTGTGCTGCAACGCAGCTTGCATCGATTCAAATTCGGCCTATAACGCTGGCGTCACATATATGAACTTTTTGTTCGTGTATGCACCGCTTCGCGGACGGCCCGCGCGAGGCCAGGGGGCTAGGGCGGGCTCGACACATCTCGAACATCGATCGCTCCTGTGGGGGGAGACCAGTGAACAGAATCGCTTTCCGGCGTGGACTCATCGCCAGTTCCGTTGCGCTCGCCCTGTGGGCGCCCTCTGTCATGGCGCAATCCGCGCCCGATGACGCGGCCCCGCCCAGTGGTGCCGGCAAGGCCGACAAGCCGGTCGAACTCAAGGCGGTGACGGTCACCGGATCGCTGATCCCGCGCGTGGAGGTCGAAGGCCCTGCGCCGGTGGTCACCATCACCGGCGAAGAGATCAAGAAGCAGGGCTACACCACGCTGTGGGAATTCCTCGACTCGCTGCCGCAGGTGGGCCAGCAGGTGTCCGACCCGGCCTCGTGGGGCTCCAGTTCGGTCAATGCGCGCTCGGTGAACCTGCGCGGACTCGGCCCCGGGTTCAGCCTGCTGATGATCGACGGCCATCGCGTGGTCGACTACCCGCAGCCGCTCAACAAGCAGAGCAACTTCCAGAACTTCAACAACATCCCCACCGGGATGATCGATCACATCGAAGTGCTGGCCTCCGGCGCGTCGTCGATCTATGGCTCGGATGCGGTCGCCGGCGTGGTGAACGTGATCCTGAAGAAGGACTACCAGGGCAACCAGTTGCAGGTCACCCTGGGCGGTGCGACGCGCGGTGGCCGCGACTACGGCGACATCAACTTCGTCGGTGGCCGCGCGGGCGACAACTGGCACGTGACCTACAACCTGGAGCACTCCAACCGCAGCGCGCTGTGGGGCATGGACCGGCCCTACCAGGATTCCGTGGCCGACGCGGGCTACGGCGCCTGGGGGCCGGCCTCGCGCATGTTCGGCTACCAGTACGACGCCGCCGGCGCGATCGCCCTGTCGGCCACCGACGCCAACGGCCGCTACATCACGCCGCCCGCCGGCACCTGCGACAAGTTCACCAACTCGCGCCTGACCCAGTCGCACTCGGTGACCACCAACGGCACCCAGGTCACCGGCGTCACCGACAACGGCTTCTACTGCGCGCAGCCGGCGCTGTTCCAGAACTGGGTGCTGACCCCGGGCAGCATCAGCAACAGCGGCTATCTGGCGGGCGAGTACGACTTCCAGAACGGTCTGCAGTTCTACGGCTCGGCCGCGCTGTACCAGACCGTGGGCATCTCCAACACGCAGCTCAACGTGTTCAGCGCCGGCCCGTTCTACGACCAGACCACCGGGCAGACGGTCAACCAGGTGATCCGCCAGCTAACCCAGAAAGAGATCGGCGTCAGCGCCAACACCTACGACCGCGAGCGCAACTGGAACCTGCAGGCCGGCCTGCGCGGCACCGTGTTCGACGGCCGTTTCAACTGGGACCTCAACCTCAACACCCAGAAGTACATCGTCCGCGAGGAGTTCACCGGCTACAACGCGCAGGCCACCAACAACTTCTTCCTCGGCCAGCAGCAGGGCACCACCGCCGACGGCCTGCCGATCTACGCGTTCAACTGGCAGCAGTTCTGGAACCCGATCACCCCGCAGCAGTACGACCAGTTCGCGGTGACCGGCGTGAACACCGCTTCGTCCTGGCTCGACCAGGCGCAACTGCGCGTCAACGGCGACCTGTTCACGCTGCCCTGGGCCGATCGGTCGGTGGGCTGGGCCGCGGTGTTCGAAGCCGCGCACAACGGCTTCAAGCTGTCGCCCGACCCGCGCGCGGCCGATCCGTCCACCTTCCAGAACCCGTTCGGCGCGTATCTCACCGGCGCCGGTACCCGGCAGCGCTTCTCGCTGGGCACGGAGTTCCGCTTGCCGGTGCTGGACACGGTGACCTGGACGCTGTCCGGTCGCCTGGACAAGTACAACGACGCCAGCCGTGCCGACATCGCCCGTACCTGGGGCTCGGGCCTGGAGTGGCGTCCGTACGACGGTTTGCTGCTGCGCGGCAGCTACGGCACCAACTTCAAGGCGCCGGACATGCAGGCCATCTACCTGACCGGTTCGACCTCGCCGGTGGGCTTCTATGCCGACCCGCTGCAGTGCGTGAACGCGATCAAGGCCGGGCAGAACAACAACACTTGGTGCAACAGCGTGCAGCGCCCGACCTCGCAGTACTACACGCTCTACACCAACGGCAGCCGCCTGCTGCTGCCGCAGACCGGACACTCCTGGACCTACGGCTTCGTCTGGCAGGTGCCGGGCGTGCAGGGGCTTTCGGTGTCGGCCGACTACTGGAACATGGGCGTGGACAACGCCATCCAGTACCTGGGCCAGGACACCGTGCTCGCCGACGAGGCCGGCTGCCTGACCGGCCTGAAGCCGAACGGCACCTCGGGCCTGTCGCCGTACACGGCGCACGTGGCCGGATCGGAGTACTGCCGGATGGTCACCCAGATGGTGACGCGCGACGCCAACGGCCAGATCGTGTCGGTGCAATCGGGCCCGATCAACGAAGCCTCGCTGTACGTCGCCGGCGTCGACGCGACGCTGGACTACAAGTTCCACACCGACGGCTACGGCGATTTCCGCGCCGGCATCAACTACACCAACAACCTGTCGTACAAGCAGCGCGTGCTGGCGTCGGATCCGTTGCAGAACACCCGCTACCAAAACGTGGCCAGCCGCATGACCTGGATCGCCGACTGGACCAAGGGCCGTTGGAACGTGTCGATCTCCGGCGTGCGCAACGGCCGGATGCGCGCACCCAACTACGCCGGCTGCGACGTGCTGCCCAACGGCATCCAGCCCAGCATGGTCACCGTGTCCAATGGCGGCGAGACGATCTCCACCGGCGTGTGCCAGGTCACCCAGGACGGCAACCAGGTCACCGTGCAGGACACCACCTACCGCGGCCATGCGCCGGCGTGGATCACCTGGAACGGCTCGGTCGGCCTGCAGATCACCCCGGATCTGCATGCAAAGCTCGCCGTGTCGAACATCTTCGACAAGGTCGGTGCGATTCCGTACTACGCCGGCGGCTTCGAGTTCGTCACCACCGGGCAGACCGCGAGCGAGTACAACGGCCGGGAAATGTTCCTGACGCTGGACTACACGTTCAACTGAGCAACACGCCGACAGGCCGGCGGGTTTCGTGGAAGCGAAGCCCGCCGGCTTTTTTTATGCCCGCGCGAGGCGGTGCGTTCCAGATGCAACATCGCCCCTCCCGCTTGCGCAGGAGAGGCGATGGACGCGTTACCGCGAGCGCGGGCTGCGCTCAGCGCCGGCTCGACGGCACGAACTTGTACAGCTTGTTGACCCCGGTGCCGAAGTTGAAGCGGCTATAGCCGGCACCCCAGTACACCGCACCATCGACGATCGCCGGTGCGCTGGACACCGAACCGCCGGCGTCGAAGCTCCACAGCGTGGCACCGGTCTTGGCATCGAGCACGGTCATCGCGCCGGACATCGAGCCGGCATAGACCAGGCCCGGCGACGACGCCAGCGGGCCGCGGCCGCCGGCGCCGAACGCGGTCTGCACCGGATCGGTCCCCGGCACCTTGACCTGCCACAGGATCTTGCCGCTGGCCGCATCCAGCGCGGCCCAGGAGCCGGCGTTCCAGGTTTCGGTGTTGCCCGGCGCCAGCGTGTACGGCGTGTGCTCGTTGTTGTTGATGGCCACGTACACGCGACCGGAGAACGGATCCACCGACGAGCCCCATTCGATGCCGCCGGCGGTGCCGCCCGGGCCGACCTGGGTCGACCACACGGTCTGCCCGGTATCGGCGTCGAACGCCCAGTACACGCCGCTCTTCTGGCCGGCACCGACCAGCGCCTGCGGCTTGCCGTTGCGGATCGCCGTGAACAGGTTGGCGCCGCCGCCGCTGAAGTCGTAGTCCGGTCCCTGCGGGTCCTGGCACAGGCCATTGGTCGGCGCGACCAGGCACGACAGCGACCATGCGTCGGCGCCCTGCAGGCGGCGCGTCCACACCGGCTTGCCGCTGCGCATGTCCAGCGCCAGCACCGAATCGACGTAGTTGTCCGGCGCCATGCAGGCCAGTTGCGCGGTCTTGTCGCCGTTGGCGTTCTTGACGCAGCTGGCCACCTCGGTCGGCACCGAGTAGTTGTTGCCGGTGGTGGCGTAGACGCGCTGACGCAGCGGATCGATCGCCAGCGTGCCCCACACCGATGCACCGGTGTAGCCCTCCGGCGCGGTGCGGAAGCTCCACAGCAGCTTGCCGGTCTTCAGGTCGAGTGCGGCGACACTGCCGCGAAAGGTGTACTTGTAGCCGGCGCTCAGCCCGCCCCAGTCGCCCGAGGACACGCCGACATACACGCGGTCGCCGTAGATCACCGGCGAGGCGGTGATGCGCGCCTGCGGGTTGGATTCGACCAGGGTCTTCCACAGCAGCTTGCCGGTGGTCTTGTCGATCGCCAGCACGGTGCCGCTGGCCTGGTCGCCGACCAGCACGCTGTCGCGCGCGATCGCCGGGCTGTTGCGCGACAGCGAGCCGGCGATGCCGGTGTAGTCGGCCAGCTTCACCTGCCACACCGCCTTGCCCAGGTCGGTGTCGATGCGATACAGCTGGCCGCCCCAGTCCGGCACGTACAGCGCCGTGCCCTGCACGGTCGGCGTGGCCGAGACGTCGCCTTGCGTGGTGAAGGTCCACGCGGTCTTCAGGCGCGCCGCGTTGAACGGGGTGATCTGCCATTCGCCGGGCGCGAAGCGGGTGTTGAGGAAGCCGCCGCCGGCACTGTCCCAGAGGCTGTGCGTGGCGAACGGCGTGCCGCCGGAAAAGGCGCTGCGCCATTGCGCGCTTGCGGCGCTGGTATCGGTCGCTGCCGCTGCGGTGCCTGCGGACTGCGCCATCGCCACTGCGCTGAACATCAAGCCGGGAATCAACGCCAGCCGCAGGCGGGAGAGGTTCTGGTGTGCATCACGCGTTTTCATGGATGTCCTTCGGGCTTGGGAGTGAGGATCCCCCCGTCACGTCCGCGGCCATCCTAGAAGTGGAAATCCTTGTGTGTCATGTACTTACGAAAAAGTTAGGGCGGTCGCAAAAGGTTGCGGTGATAGCGAAAAACGATGGCGACGGCATCGCGCTGTCATCGCCGCGGCACGCGCGTGACGCATGTCGGTGCACGGTGCGATGGCGGTCGCAGCCCTGCGTTGCAAGGCATCGACCGTGCGCCACGATGCACATGGCGACGGAGCCCAGCGATATGCGCCATCGATGCTGCCGGCGATCGCCGTAGCGTGAGCACCGGCTGAATCGCCTGCGATACGACGCAGTCGCGGCGGCGCTGCGGCAGCGCCGCATGGGCAATCCGGACGGTTGGTTACACTGTGCGATCACTGTTGTCCGCACAAGGAATGCCTCGATGAAATGCCCCTCGCTGTTGTCCCTCGCCATCGCGCTGTGCGCCACTGCTTCCGGCGCCGTGCAGGCGGCAACGCCCACGTCCACCGCGGCGCTGGAGGGCAAGGTCGATGCGCTGTACACGCGTGCGCCGGACACGCTCAAGCCCGACGAAGTGAAGGCGATGCAGCAGCGGCTGCTGGACTGGGCGCAACTGCAGCGCTATCGCGCCGACAACGCCGCGCTGCCGGCGCCGGCAGCGGACGCGCCGCGCGTGGTGTTCTACGGCGATTCCATCACCGACGCCTGGGGCCGCCGCGAAGGCACCACGTTCTTCCCCGGCAAGTCCGCCTACGTCAATCGCGGCATTTCCGGGCAGACCACGGCGCAGATGCTGGTGCGCTTCCGCCAGGACGTGATCGACCTGAAGCCGGCGGTGGTGGTGATCCTGGCCGGCACCAACGACCTGGCCGGCAACACCGGGCTGTCCACGCTGGAGATGATCGAGGACAACTTGCGCTCGATGACCGAACTGGCCCAGGCCCACCACATCAAGGCGGTACTGGCCTCTGTGCTGCCGGTGACCGACTATCCGTGGCGGCCGGGCCTGCAGCCGGCGCAGAAGGTGCGTGCGCTCAATGCCTGGATGCAGCAGTACGCGCAGCAGCAGGGCGCGGTGTATCTGGACTACTACAGCAAGCTGAGCAACCGCGACGGCGGCATGGACAAGACCGTGGCCATCGACGGCGTGCACCCCAACAACGCCGGCTATGCGGTGATGGCGCCGCTGGCCGAGCAGGCCATCCAGCGCGCGCTGGCAAAGCCCTGAGCACGCACGCTCCTGGCCCCTCTCCCCCCGGGAGAGGGGTTGGGGTGAGGGTACGACCGCCGGAAACAATGATCTTCGCCGCAGCGCCCGTCGCCCCTCAGAACCGCTCCCCCTCCGGCAAATAGCGCCACTCGCCCGGCGCCAGCTTGCCCAGCGAAATCCGGCCGATGCGCAGGCGGCGCAGTCCGCTCACCTGCAGTCCGACCTGCGCGCACATGTCGTGCAACTGGCCCGGCTGCACGTGCTTGATCGCAAAGCGCAGGCGCTGTTCGCTCTGCCAGCTGACCTTGCACGGCGGCAGCGTGCGCTGGCCATGGCGCAGGCCGTGCGCGAGCCGGTGCAGGCCATAGGGCTGCAAGGTGCCGCTGACCTCCACCACGAATTCCTGCTCCAGCGTGGCCGCGTCCTCGCTCAGCCGCCGCAGCACGCGGCGGTCCTGGCTCAGCACCAGCAATCCGCTGGCCTCGCTCTCCAATGGCAGCGGCAGGCTCAGGCGCAGGAAATGGCGCTTGAGCACACGCATGTCGCTGGCATCCAGCGCGCTGCGGGTGCCGGGCGTCGCCAGCGCGAGCGCGTCTTCGGCGCGCATCCCGGCCGGCTTGTGCAGCAGCAGCGTGACCGGCTGCGCCGGGCCGAGTTGCGCGTCGGGCGCCAGCGTCACCTGCTGGGTGGTGATCGGCGTCTGCGGTTCCTCGACCACCACCCCGTCCACGCTGACCCAGCCGCCCTCGATGTACTGCTGCGCCTCGCCGCGCGAACACGGCAGCAGGGCGGCGAGATGCTTGTCGAGACGGACGGGGCTGGACATCGGCAGTACGCGATCGGTCGGGGGCGCAGTGTACGGGCGTCGCGGGGGCGCTGCCACGCAGCGGCGTCTCAGTGCTCGCCCAGTTCCAACTGGGTCAGGTACAGGCGCAGGTCGAACTCCAACTGGTGGTAGTCCGGCGTCATGTGCGCGCACAGCTGGTAGAAGGCCTTGTTGTGCGCGCTTTCCTTCAGATGCGCCAGTTCGTGGGCGACGATCATCGGCAGGAACGCCGCCGGCGCATCGCGGAACACGCCGGCGATGCGGATCTCGCGGCTGGCCTTGAGCTTGCCGCCCTGTACCCGCGACACCGTGGTGTGGGTGCCCAGCGCGTGCTTCACCGCCTGCAGGCGGTTGTCGTAGATCACCTTGTGCAGCGGCTCGGCGCTGCGCATGCAACGGTCCTTGAGCGCCTGCGTGTAGTCGTACAACTGGCGATCGGTGCGGACCGTGTTGGCCTCGGGGTAGCGTCTGCGCAGCCAGTCGCCCAGGCGCTGGCGCGCGATCATCTCGCGGACTTGGTCCAGGACATGGGGCGGGTAGCCTACGAGATAGCGCAGGGTCTCCATGCCGCCACCTTAGCGTGCCGCGTGCGTCAGGGCATCCGACACCCGTGCCTTCGCGGGCGGCTGCCGGCGCTGCGGGTATCATGCGGCTCCCGAATCCGAGTCCGTGGACGCTTCCGATGCGCAACCCCCTGCAGGAGCAACTGCTCAAGGCCGGCCTGGTGAAGAAGAGCCAGGTGGCGCAGGTCGCGCGCGAGCAGGCCAAGGCGCGCCAGGGCAAGACCCCGCCGCCGCCCAGCGCCGAGCAGCGCGAGAGCGAGCGGTTGCGGCAGGAGCGGGTGGAGCGCGACCGCGCCCTGTCCGCCGAACGCAACGCGCAGGCGCGTGCGCAGGAGCAGCGCGCGCAGGCGCGGCAACTGGTCGAAAACCACAAGCTCAAGGCCGACGGCGAGATCGACTACCACTTCACCGATGCCGGCAAGATCCAGCGGCTGCGCGTGGATGCAGCGCTGCGCACGCAACTGATCGCCGGCAGCGTGGCGATCGCGCGGCTGGATGCCGGCTACGTGCCAGTGCCGCGCGCAGTGGTGGAAAAGATCGTCGCCCGCGATCCTGCGACCATCGTGTTCGATGCGCTGGCGGCGACGCCGGCCAGCGGCGAGGACGATCCCTACTACAGCCAGTTCAAGGTGCCGGACGATCTGATCTGGTGATTGCGGCGCGGCGCCGCATGAACGTCTCGGCTAGGTGAAGCCTGCGTGCATTGCATTTGCCGGTGCCGGCCGCATCATCCAGGCAAGGCAACAGTGCGGAGACGACCATGGCCACTGGGTGGGCAGGCGACGGCGCGGTGCAGGACCAGATCGATGCGACCGTCGAGGATGCGATCAAGCGGGCGCGCAGCCAACTCCCGCAGGGCCCGGGGCTGAGCCACTGCGAGGACTGCGATGCGCCGATTCCCGAGGCGCGGCGCAAGGCGGTGCCGGGCGTGCGTCTGTGCGTGGCCTGCCAGGACGCGCAGGACCGCGCACAGCATGAGCACAGCGGCTACAACCGCCGCGGCAGCAAGGACAGCCAGCTGCGTTGATGCTCCAGCCGGCGCGGTCGGGTCAAGGCTTGGGCTGCGCGTGCAGCGCGATGTTGAGCTGATCGACCACGATCGCCCAATCGGCGTCTTCCAGGCGTTCCTCGCGCAGCAACTGCGCCTGCGCTGGCGTCCAGAACGGTGCTTCTTCTAGGCGCATGTCATCGGGCAGCGGCGCGTGCCGGGCGATGAACTGGCGGATCTCGCTTTCGCTGTTGGGCAGGCCGAGCTGGGCGAAAAGGTCGGCGAACGGGGGGATGACGGGTTCCATGCAGTACCTGGTCGGGAAGAGAGGAGCGCCGCACGAGGCGGCTGGCGTCGACCATAGCGGCTGCGCCATGTGCATGGCGTCAGCGTCGGCGTCGAGGCTCAACCCAGGCCGGGCGGCACCGGATGGCCGCGCCAGCGGCGGGTGCTGCGCTGGAAGAACAGGCTGTTGGGGATCTGCAGCACGCTCTCGCCGTCGCCGTCGCGTTCCTCGCGCAGCGTCGTGTAGATCAGGTTGATGTCGATCACCTGGCCTTTCAGGCCGGGCTTCTCGCCGTTCTCCAGCAGCTCGATGTGATCGTGCAGGCGGAACGGGCGGGTGGTGAAGATCAGCAGCGTGCAGAAGATGTTGGACAGCACGCTCCAGGCGGCGAAGAACGCCACCGCCGCGACCGCGGCGAAGCCGGTGAAGGCGGTCCACAGCACGGTGCCGGACACGCCGAAGCGG
The DNA here is from genome assembly GCF_040529065.1 of Xanthomonas sacchari. Lineage (NCBI taxonomy): Bacteria > Pseudomonadati > Pseudomonadota > Gammaproteobacteria > Lysobacterales > Lysobacteraceae > Xanthomonas > Xanthomonas sacchari. The sequence goes on from NZ_CP132343.1 coordinate 1,605,040, forward strand.
TCCAGGATCAGCAGCAGCGCCGCCGCGTAGATCACGAAGCCGCTGCCGCGGCGCGCCATCAGCACCAGTTCCGGCGGCAGCGCGTGGTGCTCGCCCAGGCGCCGGATCAGCCGCCGCAACACGGTCCGCAGCAACCAGGCCGCAAGCACGATCAGCACGATCTGCGCGCCGGGCACGATCACATCGAGCCAGCGGTGTGTCCACGGCGGCAGCAGGGTATGGAGCGAAGGCATTGCACTTCGGAGCGCGCAGGGGAGGCGCGATGGTCGCAAGCGTGGCCGCTGCGGGCAAGTCGTGCTGGCGTGCGCTGTGCGGCAGCGCGTCGCTCAGTCGGCGCGCTCCAGCGCGTCCCACTGCGCCTCGGTGACCTCGGGCAGCGCCTCCAGCGCCGGTTTTGCGAACAGATAGCCCTGGTAGAGATCGATGCCCAGCGCACGCAGTGCGCGGTACTCCTCGGGCGTTTCCACGCCCTCGGCGAGGATGCGGCAGCCCAGCGGCGCGGCCATCGCGACGATGCCGCCGACGATGTGGCGGCGTGCGGCACTGGCGTCGATGCCGCGGATCAGCGCCATGTCCAGCTTGATCAGGTGCGGCTGGAAATCGGCGAGCAGGTTCAGGCCGGAGTGGCCGGCGCCGAAATCGTCGATCGCGGTGAGGAAGCCGCGCTGCGCATAGTCGCGCAGGATGCGCACGACCTTGGGCAGGTCGGCGACACGTTCGGATTCGCTCATCTCGAAGATCAGGTCGCCGGTCGGCACGCCGAAGTGCTCGGCCGCCTTCAGGGTCAGGCGGATGCAGGTCGCCGGCTCGTACACCGCGTTGGGGATGAAGTTGATCGACAGGCGCGTGCGCAGGCCCAGCTGCGCGGCGGTGGCGATGGCCTGCACCCGGCAGGTCTGGTCGAAGCGGTACATCTGCTCGGGGCGGACCCGCGCCAGCACCGCCGCCGCGCCGCTGCCGTCCTCGCCGCGCACCAGCGCTTCGTAGGCGTAGATCGAGCGGGTGGCGGCATCGACGATCGGCTGGAACGCCATGCGCACGACGAAATCCAGCGGCTCGCCATCGCGGCAGTTGCCGCAGGCGGGCTGGCCGAGTTCGGCGGACAGAGAGCGCAGGAGCATGCCGAGCCGAGACCGTGGAAGAGATCGCAGTATGCGCTTTCGGTGTGAAGGCGGCGCCGTGCTTCGGGCCGGTGCTGGCTCCGGAATACGCCGCATCGGGACTGGCCGGTGCAGGCGTCGACCACAACCGGAGGCGTCGTCTTGGCGTGCCGGGCGCCGCGCCATCGTTTGGCGCGGACCGGCGTCCAGGTGCTCGCGGCATCCTGCGCAGGCACGCGCAATGGCGGCGCGCGCGGGTGGCGCTAGCCGGCGTCGGCGACGTCGACCTTCTTCAGCACGCGGGTGGTGCCGAGCACCTCGACGCGGCCGCCGGCCTGGTGGAAGGCGGCCAGGTCGGCCTCGATGCGCTCGCGGCTGAGGCCCTTCTGCGCCTTGTCGGCGGCGCTGGCGCCGCGTGCGTTCCGTGCGCTGGGCGAAGCGGTGGTGCTGGTCGGTCGTGCCATGCTGGAACTCCTGCAGTCAGTACATCGTCAGGGGAATGCCACGGGTCAGTTGCTCGTGGTGGGTGCGGCGGATCTCGCGGCAGTACGGGCCGGCCATCGCGAACTTGCGGCAGACCGCCGGGCGCTGCGCATAGATCGAGCAGCACATGCGCGCGCCGTCCACCGCCACGCACCAGCCGTCCTCGTCGCGCGCCATCACGTGCAGGCCCTCGCGGGTGTATTCGGTGAGATGCTCGGGAACCTGGTCGTCCGGCATCACCAGCACGGTCAGGCGGCAGCAGATCGCGTCGCAGCGGTCGCAGGCGATGGCCGGGTCGGCCGTGTCCCGCATCGGCTCGCTCATGCGCGGCTGCCGCGATCTGGGCGTGCCGGCCGGCGAGGTGGCTGGAGCGGCGACGCCGGGCGCTGGGCCTGGAGCGTGGCAGGGGCGGGAGACATGGCGCTCCGAAGGATCCGGCCTGCAGCAGGACGGAGGGTGGCGCGAGAAGGAAGCGAGTCGGGCGACAGGAACGGCCGGACGAGACGCGCGTAGCGACGTGACGCTGAAGCGTACAGCCCATGCTACGCCAGTCGCGCCGCTGCAGTATGAACAACGTGGGGCGCAGCCAGTGCGCCGGCCGAGCACGGCCGGTCGGGGCGCGCCCCGCCAGGCCCGTGCTGCGTCAGTCCTGCGCGGCGGCCAGCGCCAGGCCCTGCACCACGCCGAACGAAGGATCGCCGTGGACCAGGCGTGCCTGCGGGAACGCCGCGGCCACCAGGCGCTGCAGATAGCCGGCGCGCGACATGCCGCCGGTCAGGAACACCGCGGCCGGATCGCCGCCGATGTCCTGGCGGACCTGCGCCAGCAGCTCCTGCAGCGCCTCCAGGTAGCTGCGTGCGGCCTGCACCAGTTCGTCGGCGTGCACCTGCACCTGCAGCCCGGCTTCGATGTAGTCCAGCGTCTCTGCGTGTCGCTCGGCGTCGCTGAGGCGGATCTTGCTGCGCTCCACCGCGCGATACAGGCGCGCGGTGTTGCCAGGCTCCTGCAGCGCCTGCAGGCGTGTGTCGTAGGGGGCGGGCACGCCGTCGTAGCGGTGCTGGCGGAAATCGCGCTGGCGGGTGGTGTCCTGCACCATCGCCGCCTCGACGTAGTGGTGCGAGGGCACGCGAGTGATGCCGCGGCCGAACTGCGGCATGAATCCGGCCAGGCTCAGCGCCAGGTCGATGTCGGTGCCGCCGCGCGGGATGCCCCAGGCGCGGTGCACCTGCGGCGCGGCGTCGCCGCCGACACTGGCGTAGGCGATGTCGGTGGTGCCGCCGCCGATGTCGACCACGACCGTGGCGTGGCGCTCTCCGCTGACCGCATGGTAGTGCATCGCCGCGGCGGCCGGTTCCTCCAGGAAGGCGACGTCGTCGAAGCCGGCGGTGATCGCCGCGCCATGCAGGATCTCCAGCGCCTGCGCGTTGCCGGCCTCGCCGATCGAGCTGCGGAACTGCACCGGGCGCCCGAGCAGCGCGCGGCGCACCTGCACGCCCAGTTGCTGCGAGGCGGTCAGGCGGATGTGTTCGAGAATGTGCGCGGCGATGCCGGTGATGGTCTGGCGTGCGCGCGGGTGCAGGTTGTAGCCGAGCATCGACTTGGGGCTCTGCACCAGGTTGCCTTCGCCCTCGACGAAATACGCGTCCAGCGCATCGTCGCCGTACACCGCGTTCTGCAGCAGCGCCGCCGAACTGCGCGGCTCGCGCATCTGCGTTTCCATCCATTGCCGGCGCACCACCCGGATCGCATCGCGGCGCAACGCGTCGGGGCCGCGTTCGCGCCCGGCGGCGAGCGCATCGCGGCGGCCGGACTCGATCAGCTCGTCCACCTGTCGTTCCAGCGCCGGGGTCAGGTCGAACTCGGCCGGGTCGCGCATCACCTCGGGGAAATACACCGTGGTGCGGAACTGCTGCTGCGCGCCGAAGTCGATCGGCACCACGCGGCCGTCGATCACCGCGGCGGCGGCGGAATTGCTGGTGCCGAAGTCGATACCGAGGCGCATGACGGTGCCGGGGGCGGGAGGGCCGCGCACTGTGGGGCAAGCCGCGGCGCGACGCAAGCGCGGCCCGGAACGCACGGGGCCCGCATCGGCGGGCCTCGTTGGGAACAGGAAAGCGGGCCGCTTACAGCGCGGCGCCGGCGTGGCCCTGGTTCTTTTCCTGCTCGGTGGCCTCGCGCACGCCGGCCACTTCCACCGCGAAGTGCAGCACCTGCCCGGCCAGCGGGTGGTTGCCGTCGATGGTCACCAGTTGCTCGCCGACCTCGGTGACCGTGACCAGCAGCGGGCCCTGGTCGGTCTGCGCCTGGAACTGCATGCCCGGCGCCAGCGATGCGGCATCCGGGAACGAACCACGCGGCACCTGCTGCACCAGTTGCTCGTGGCGCGGGCCGTAGCCTTCGGCCGGGATCACGTCGGCCTTGACCGACTCGCCGGTGCGCTTGCCGGTCAGCGCCTTCTCCAGGCCCGGCACGATGTTGCCGGCGCCGTGCAGGTAGCTCAGCGGATTGTCCGGCGAGGACTGGTCGATCACTTCACCGGCATCGTCGGTGAGGGTGTAGTGGATGGTGGCGACAAGCCCGTTGGCGATCTCCATGGGAAACCTCGTTCAGTGAGTAAGGGGGATACGCCGGCACAGTCACAGCGCGATGAGAGGGGTGCTACCCGGCTACCCTAACGAAAAGCGGCGCAGGGCCGCAAGTCGCGCCGGCACGTGCCCATTCAGGCCGGCGGCGGCTGGCGCAGCGCGGTGCGCCGGGCCAGCCAGGTCTCCGGGGTCTGCGGCTTGACGAACAGCGCCTGCAGCTCCGGGTGCTCGGCGCGCGCGGCGGCCTCGATGCGCTCGATGCACGCCTCGATCTGCGCGGTGCTGCGCTGGTCCTCGAACTCGGCGCTGAGCGCGGCCACAACCTGGTCCGGCCCCATCTGCACGCTGAGCACGCCGTTGACCGCGCGCACGTCCGGATCGGCCGCGGCGATGCGCCGCAGCGCGTCGCCGAGCGGGCGCGCCGCCGGCTCGCCGATCAGCAGGCCCTTGGTCTCGCGCGCCAGCACGAAGGCCGAGCAGGCCAGCACCGCGGCGATGCCGACGGACGCGACGCCGTCCAGTTCCGGCATGTCCAGCCACTGCGCGGCGAGCAGCCCGGCTAGCGCGATCAGCAGGCCGATCAGCGCTGCGCTGTCCTCCACCAGCACGGTGAACAGGCTCGGATCCTTGCTCTCGCGGAACGCCTGCACGTAGCTCAGGCGGCCCTTGCGCGCGCGGAACTCGCGCAGCGAGACCCACCACGAGCCGCCCTCGAACAACAGCGACAGCCCCAGCACGATGTAGTTGAGGGTGTGGTCGCTGGCCGGCTGCGGATCGCGGATATGGGCGATGCCCTCGTACAGCGACACCCCGGCGCCGAGTGCGAACACCAGCAGGGCGACGATGAAGCTCCAGAAGTACAGCTCGCGCCCATGCCCGAACGGATGGGTGGCATCGGCTGGGCGCGCGGCGCGGCGCAGGCCGTACAGCAGCAACAGTTCGTTGACCGTGTCCACCAGCGAATGCACGCCTTCGCTGAGCATCGCCGAGCTGCCCGAGAGCCCGGCGGCGACGAACTTGGCGATGGCGATGGCGAGATTGCCGGCGAGCGCGGCGTAGATCGCGAGACGGGACCCGGACGAAGCGGACATGGCATTCCTGCGGCTGGGGCGGCCGCGCGGCGGCACGGGGCGGGCGGCTACAATAGGCGGCTCGCCGTCGTCGCCGTATCAAGGACTCCCATGCCCGCCGCACCCGCCTGCCCGCAATGCACCCTGGAAAACACCTATGTCGACGGCGCCAACTGGGTGTGCGCGGACTGCGGCCACGAGTGGCCGGTCGCGGCCGACGCTGCCAACGACGCGGCGACGGTGGTGCGCGACAGCAACGGCAACGTGCTGCAGGCCGGCGACACGGTGGTGGTGATCAAGGACCTGAAGGTCAAGGGCTCGTCGATCCCGCTCAAGCAGGGCACGGTGATCCGCGGCATCCGCTTTGTCGAGGACGATGCCGAACACATCGAAGGCAACTCGGACAAGATCAAGGGCCTGGTGCTGAAGACCTGCTTCCTGCGCAAGGCGTGAGCCTGGCGCGGCGGGGTCGCGCGCTGGCGGCGTTCGGTAGTCTGTAGGGAGGCAGATGCTCCGTAGGAGCGGCTTCAGCCGCGACTGACGTCATCAGGACTGCCCGTCGCGGCTGATGCCGCTCCTACACGCGATGCCGCCCGCCCGAGCGCCAGCTGCGCACGGCGTGCGTCCTGCCTGCGAAGGGGAGAAGCGACCACCCGCGACGTGGCCGTCGTCGCCACCGGCGCCCAGCGTGCGCGGTGCGGCGGCTATCATGTGCAACGGCGCCGGGGGGCGTCGCCGGCCGGACCGGCACAGACACGGAACAGGGGATGCACATGCGAACGAACACAGGGGCGACGGCTGCCGGCCGTCTGGCGCGCACCTTGATCCTGGCCTTGGGGCTCTGCCTGCTGGCGCTGCCGGCCTGGGCGCGAATGCAGGAAGTCAAGCCGGGACAGACGCCGGAGTTGGCGCCGGGCGAAGGCCTGGTGGTGGTGGCGGTGGACACCGACGTCGCATTGAGCGGCGTGGAGTTGAACAAGGACGGCAAGGTCTTTGGTGGCGGCACCATGTCCGGTCTCAAGCCGGGCATCAGCTACCGGCTGTACATCGCGCCGGCCGGCGACTACGCCTGGCGCCGGGTGCTGTTGATCTCGCAGTTCGGCTACAACCTGCGCGACAGCGACGAGTTCCGCTTCCGGCTCGAGCCGGGGCAGATCACCTACCCGGGCGACCTGCTGTTCCGGCCGTCCTCGTTCTTCAGCGGCGACATGGGCATGGTCAATCGCGCCTTGGCGGCGATGGACTGGTTGCAGCAGACCCATCCGGTGCTGTGGGCGCGCTACACCCTGCGTTACGCCGGGCACTACCCGGACCCGTTTCCGGAGTTCTACCGCAAGGCGCTGGCGCAGCACCCCGACGCACGTCCCGCGGCGCAGGTGGCGCTGCGCGCACCGCCGGCGCCAGGCGCCCTGCCGATCGCGCCGGCCACGCTGTTCCGCGATAGCCGCATCACCGGCCTGAGCCTGAATCCGCGCGGCGACCTGCTGGCGTTGCAGGTGCGCGAGCGCAAGGACGAGTGGCGCATCGAACTGCTCGACCTGTCCAGCGATCAGCAGCGGGTGCTCGCCACCAGCGTCGATCCGATCCGGCAGATGCTATGGGCCGGCAACGACGCGCTGTTGTTCACCGTGCCGGTCAAGAACGGGCGCGACGTGGTGCGCGGCATCCGCGCCGATACGGGGGCCGACGGCAAGCGCAAATGGAGCCCGCTGAGCTTGCCCGATGGCGGGTTCCTGGTCGACGCGCTGCCGCAGCGCCCCAACCAGGTGCTCTACGCCACCACGCTGAGCAACGGCGACAATGCGGTGCAGGTCCTGGACGTCTCCAGCCAGGCGGCGATCGACCGCTGGCGGCCGCGCCTGCGCGACCGGGTCAACGTCGGCCTGGAGCGCGACGTCGGCTGGCTGACCGATGGGGAAGGGCGGTTGCGCCTGGCCATCGTGCGCCGCGACGACGGCTACGTGCTGCGCTACCGCGACAGCGAAGGAGCGCCCTATCGCGACGTGATGACGCTCGACCACTTGCGTGATTTTGAGCCGGTCGGCCTGTCCTACGCCGCGGACGAGATCTACGCGGTCACCGACGACGGACGCGCGCAGCGGGACCTGGTCGCCTACGACGTGGCCACGCGCAAGATCGTGCGCACGCTGTTCAGCCGCAGCGGGGTCGACGTGGTCGACCTGATCCAGGGCCCGCAGCGCACGCCGATCGGTGTCACCTATTACGAGAGCGGACGCCTGGTCAGCCACTACTTCGAAAGCGCCGACGATCGTGTGGGCCGCGCGCTCAGCGCGGCCTTGCCTGGGCGCAACCTGCAGATCGCCGCGCGCAATGCCGACGGCAAGCAGATCGTGCTGTGGGCCGACGCCAGCGACCAGCCGCCGCAGCTCTACCATCTCGACCTGGACAAGCGCGCGGCGCGCGCGATCGGCGAGACCATGCCATGGCTGCACGGCATGACCTTCGCCCCCAGCGAGGTGTTGCGATTCAAGGGGCGCGACGGACTACCACTGGAAGCCTTCGTGACCCTGCCGCCTGGTGCCGGACCCAAGCCGCTGGTGGTGTTTCCGCACGGCGGGCCGATCGGCGTCGCCGACGCGCTGGGCTTCGATCCGGAGACCCAGTTCCTGGCCTCGATGGGCTACGCCGTGCTGCGGGTCAACTTCCGCGGCTCGGACGGCTACGGTCGCGCGTTTCGCGAGGCCGGGCGCGGCAGCTTCGGCACGTTGATCGAGGACGATATCGATGCGGCGATCGTGCAGGCGCAGGCGCGCTATCCGCTGGATCCGCAACGCATGTGCGTGGTCGGCGCCAGCTACGGCGGCTATTCGGCGCTGGTGATGACGATCCGCTGGCCGCAACGCTTCCGCTGCGCCGTCTCCATCGCCGGCGTGGCCGATCGCATCCTGTTCTATACCGCCAGCGACGGCGCGCGCAGCGCCGAGGGACGCGCGAACCTGGAGAAGCGCCTGGGCGATCCCAAGGCGGAGCTGGCACAGATGATCGACACTTCACCGCTGTACCACTACGACGCGATCAAGGTGCCGGTGATGCTGGCGCACGGCCTGGAGGACCGGCGGGTGGACTACGAACACACCCGGCGCATGCTGCGCATGCTGGACATGGCCGGCAACGCGCCGGTGGGATTGAGTTTCAAGGACGAGGGCCACGGTTTCGGCGACGTCGAGCACCGCGTCGCATTGTGGAGCGGTGTGGCCGGCTTCCTGCAGACGCATCTGTCCGGGCCGCAAGCCGCGCCGGCGCCGACGGCGGCCGCCGCGCCCACGGCCGCGCCCTGACCGCTGCGGCGGCACCGTTGCGGTGCCGCCGCAGGACGTGATCAGTCCAGCGTCGGGTAGTCGGTGTAGCCCTTGGCACCGCCGCCGTACAGCGTGTCGGCATCCACCTCGTTCAACGGGGCGTCGCGGCGCAGCCGTTCCACCAGGTCCGGGTTGGCGATGAACGGGCGACCGAAGGCCACCGCGTCGGCGCGGCCGGAGGCCACGGCGTCTTCGGCCAGCGCCTTGTCGTAGCCGTTGTTGACCAGCCACGGGCCATGGAACTTGGCGCGCAGCGCGGCGTAGTCGAAGGCGATGTTGTCGCGCGGGCCGCCGGTGGCACCTTCGATCACGTGCACGAAGGCCAGGCCCAGCGGATCCAGGCGTTCCACCGCGCGCTCGAACAGCGGCTGCGGGTCGCTGTCGCGCGCATCGTTGGCCGGGGTCACCGGCGACAGGCGCACGCCGGTACGGTCGGCGCCGATCTCCTGCGCCACCGCCTCCACCACTTCGAACAGCAGGCGGGTGCGGTTCTCGATGCTGCCGCCGTAGGCGTCGTCGCGATGGTTGCTGCCGTCGCGCAGGAACTGGTCGATCAGGTAGCCGTTGGCGGCATGCACTTCCACGCCGTCGAAGCCGGCGGCGATGGCGTTGCGGGCGGCGCGGCGGAAGTCCTCGATCAGCCCGGGGATCTCGTCCAGGCGCAGCGCGCGCGGTGCGGAGACATCGGTGAAGCCCTCGGCGGTGAAGGTCTTGGCGTCGGCGCGCAGCGCGCTGGGCGCCACCGGCGCGGCGCCGTCCGGCAGCAGGCTGACGTGCGAGATGCGGCCGACGTGCCACAGCTGCAGCACGATCTTGCCGCCGCGGCGGTGCACCTCATCGGTGACTTTTTTCCAGGCCGCGACCTGCGCGTCGCTGTAGATGCCCGGGGTGTCCTTGTAGCCCTGGCCCATCGGGCTGATCTGGGTCGCCTCGGCGATGAGCAGGCCGGCGCTGGCGCGCTGGCCGTAGTACTCGGCGGCCAGCGGCGAGGGGATGCGGCCTTCGCCTTCGGCGCGGTTGCGGGTCAGTGGCGCCATCACGATGCGGTTGGCCAGTGCGATCGCGCCCAGGCGCAGCGGCGTGAACAGCGGGGAAGGAGTATCGGTCATCGGTGGGTCTCTCGTTGTGGAGTGGGGCGGGCGACCCTACAGCGGGGCGCTGCAAGGCGATGTGCGTGCAGGACATGGGGACGCGCGCGGCGGTTTCGCGGCGGCGCGATGGGACAGTGCGTTGCTGCGGCGGCACCGTCGCGCGCGCATCGCCGCCCGAAACGCCGCCAGCGGTGCGGCGAGACGCGGCGTTGCGCGGGTGGGGCTGCAGGGCTTGCTGCGATGCACAATAATGGGCGGCCCTTCTTCCTGGGACGTGCGCATGACCTCATCCGCCACGGCGCCGCTGTCGCGGCGCGGCTACGTGCTGATCCTGTTCGCGCTGGCGATGGGCGGTTTCGCGATCGGCACCAGCGAGTTCTCCACCATGGGCCTGATGCCGTACATCGGCCGCGGCCTTGCGATCGATGCGCCGCAGGTCGGGCACCTGATCAGCGCCTATGCGCTGGGCGTGGTGGTCGGTGCGCCACTGCTGGCGATCCTCGGTGCGCGCTGGCCGCGGCGCGATCTGCTGCTGGCGCTGATGGGCTTCTATGCGTTCGGCAATCTGGCCAGCGCGGTGGCGCCGGACTATCACAGCATGCTGGTGGCGCGATTCGTCGCCGGATTGCCGCACGGCGCCTATTTCGGCGTGGCGACCCTGGTGGCCGCCTCGATCGGCCCGCCCGACCAGCGCGGTGCCGCGGTCAGCCGGGTGCTGCTGGGCCTGAACCTAGCGGTGCTGGTCGGCAACCCGCTGGCGACTTGGCTCGGCCAGGTGGCGCAATGGCGCTACGCCTATGCCCTGGTCGCGGCGATCGCGATATTGACGGTGCTGCTGGTGTGGCGCCTGCTGCCGGCCGATCCGCAGGAGGCGCGGCCCTCGCCGTTGCGCGAGTTGCGCGCCTTCAACCGCACGCAGGTGTGGTTGGCGCTGGGCATCGGCTCGATCGGCTTCGCCGGCATGTTCTGCGTCTTCAGCTATCTGGCGCCGACCCTGATGGAGGTCACCGGCGTGTCCGAACACTGGATCCCGGTGGCGATGGGCGCGTTCGGGCTGGGCGGGCTGCTCGGCAATCTGGCCGGCGGCTGGCTGTTCGACCGCATGCAGTTCCGCGCGGTGCCGCTGGTGCTGCTGTGGTCGCTGGCAGTGTTGTTGGCGTTCCCGCTGGCGGCGACCTCGCCGTGGGCGGTGCTGCCGGCGGTGGTCGCGGTCGGCAGCATGGGCGCCTTGGCGCCGGTGCTGCAGACCCGCCTGATGGATGTGGCCAGCGACGCGCAGACCCTGGCCGCGGCCTCCAACCATGCCGCGTTCAACCTGGCCAACGCGCTGGGGCCGTGGCTGGGCGGCATCGCGATCGGCGCCGGCCTGGGCTGGACCTCCACCGGCTATGTGGGCGCGGCGATGGCCGTCGGCGGCCTGCTGATCTACCTGTGGGCGCGCCACGCGGCACGACGTGCGGCCTGCGCGCCCGCGGCTGGCTAGGGTGCGCTAGCGCAGCGGTCGCGCCGTGGAAGACAGCCTGCGCAGCGCGTCCAGCTTGCCCTGGTAGCGCGGTTGCGTGGCCGGATCGGCGTGCGCCATGGCCTCGCGCAGCGCCGCGGTGGCGCGGCGGGTGTCGCCGCTGTGCAGGTAGGCGCGGGCCAGGGCGAAGTACAGCAGGTGGGCGCCGTCGTACAGGTGCAGGGCATGCCGGTAGTAGGCGATCGCCGCGGCGTAGTCCTGGCGTCGCTCCGCCTCGTTGCCGAGTAGGTATTGCTGGAATGGGTCGCGTTGGCGCACCTGTTCCATCTGCCGCTGCAGCGCGGCCTCGCGGGGGCTGTCGCCCAGGCGTCGGGCCAGACCCACGGCGTTGGACAGCGCCGGCAGGTGTTCCGGATCGATCTCCAACGCCTTGGCGTAGTCGCGTGCGGCGGCGGCGCTGTCGCCATCGCGCATCGCCAGTACGCCCCGGTTGTTCCAGGCCCCGGCGAAGCGTGGGTCCATCTGCAGCGCCATCGCCAGATGCGCGCGGGCGCCGTCGAGATCGCCGTCGACCATCAGCTCGGCGCCGCGGTTGTTGTAGTAGTGGGCGAGGGCGCGGCGGTCGGAAATCGGCTGCGGCCCGCGCCGGTCCATCAGCACGCTGCGGTCCAGGTCGATGCTGCCGCGGCCGCTGTCCACGCGCACGCCTGCGTTGACGTGGCTGACGTTGTACAGCGCATTGCCGTCCTCGTACCAGCTCAGCACGCGACGCACTTCCTGGACCTGCGCCTGCAGCCCGATGTCGCGCGCCATCGCCACGAACAGCAGGGTGAAGGACAGGCAATTGACGCGACGGGTCGCGTAGCTCTCGGCGACGCTGTGGGTGGCCTTGGGGTCGTATTGCAGGTTCAGGCCGTTGGCGTCGAAGGCCAATGCCACCAATTGCTGCAGGCGGTGCTCGGCGTCGGCGTTGCGCTCGATGCGTTGCTGCAGCAGCGCGTGCAGTGCCGGCGGCAATTGCAGGATCTGCTCCGGCGTCGGCGTCGGTGCGGCGGTTGGCGCTGGGAGTAGCGCGGCAGCCTGTGCCGCTTCTGCCGCGTACGGCGGTGGCATCGGCGGCGATGGGGCGGCCGCAGCGGTAGCGAGCAGGGCGAACGCAGTCCAGGCGAACATGACGCACCTCGCGGCGCCCTGCAGTGGCGAGGGCTCGTCAGCACTATAGGCCTTTGACCGCGGTGCCGGGAGGCCGTCGTGGCCGCGCCGACGGGCGGTCTTGGACCGGCAGGCTCAGTGGCAGTCATCCACAGCCACTGTGGACGATCAGGGGGCAATCATGTGGATAAGTCGCGTTTGGCGAAGCGCCGCAACACGCCCAGACAGGATGGTGAAAATTTCACCACATGCCTGACTGCGCGCGGTTCCCAATGAACGCATGTTCACCCCCGGCAATGGCGCGTGACGAACAACGGCGAACGGCTCACGTGCGCTTTATGCGGTTCTGCCCAGCATCGCCATCACCACGCAACGCGGCAATTCTCTCGACCGCGCCGTGCGATATCCAGGTCCACCCCGCGTGCCCGTTGCGCGATATCGCCGGCTTCGCCACAGGAGTTTTCCATGAGCATCCAGAGCAAGACCACGCACAGCCTCAACGACCTCATCGCCATTTCCCGCGACGGCAAGGACTTCTACGAAGAAGCGGCCAAGAAGGTGGGCGACGCCGAGTTGTCCGCGCTGTTCCTGCGCATCGCCGGCGTCAAGTCGGACATCGTGAGCAGCCTGAGCGCGGTGGTGCAGTCGGTTGGCGGCAAGCCGGAAGAGCACGGCACCATGGTCGGCAGCATGCAGCAGATGTACGGCAAGGTCCGCGCCGCGCTGGGCGACACCAAGTACGGCTATGTCGCCGAACTGGAAGAGTCCGAGGACCGCCTGCTGAAGGCCTTCAACGAGACCATCGCCGACGCCGACACCCCGGTGGCCGCGCGCGATGCCGCCACCCGCCTGCTGCCGGAAGTGCGCGCCTGCCACGACGTGATGCGCACCCGCAAGCACGCGATGAAGAACGCGGCCTGATCGCCGTCCGCCGCCTGCCCGGCACGCCGCCATCGCGGCGCTGCCCGGGCGGCGTGCCGGATCTGCAGCGACCAGGCGCGCTTGCTACCATGCGCGCTCGACCGCTGCCCGATCCGCTTGCGGCGTTTGCCGCTCTACTCCATGTATCCCGATACTGCGCCCGACGGCGCCCAGTTCTCGCTCGGCTTCGACGCGCCCGCTGCGCGCGAAAGCCTGTTCTTTAAAGCCTGTTCTTTGCGTTGTTGCCGGACGCGCAGACCGCGCAGGCGGTGCATCGCCTCGGTCAGCAGCTGTGCCACGACCATGGATTGCGCGGCCGCGCACTGCCGCCCGAGCGGCTGCATGTGACCTTGCACTATCTGGGCGAATACGCCGGGATTCCGCCACGCTTGCTGCAGCAGGCCTGCGCCGCCGGACAAGCGCTTGCGGCCTCGCCATTTGACCTTGCATTCGACCAGGCGGTGACCTTCGACAGCCGCGCGCGCAGCCGACCGCTGGTGTTGCGCGGCGATGCCGAGCCCCAGCCGCTGCAGGCCTTGCGCCAGGCGTTGCAGCAGCAATTGGCCCGGCACGGTGTCGCCGCACGTGCCGACGGCGCCTATCTGCCGCACATGACCCTGGCCTATGTCGAACAGCCGCTGGCCCCGCAGCGCGTACCGGCGCTTTCCTGGCAGGCGGCGTCGCTGAGCCTGATCCGCAGCGTGCAGGGCCAGGGCCGTTACCTGCACGAAGCGAGTTGGCCGTTGCTGGCCGATCCCAGGAAGAGCAGCGAATGAGCGCGGCGCCGCTGACCCTGCCCGATGCGCAGTGGGCGCAGTTGCGGGCGGCCTACGCCGAACCGCCGCGCGCCTATCACCATTTCGGCCACGTCGAGGCGGTGCTGGCGCACTTTGCCGAGGTCGCCGCCGACACCGGCTGGCAGCAGCCGCGCGAGGTCTACTTGGCGGTGCTCTATCACGATGCGGTGTACCGCGCCGGCCGCGGCGACAACGAAGCGCAGTCGGCGCGCCTGGCCGAGGCGGCGATCGCGCAGTGGCTGCCGGATGCCGGCGTGGACGCGGCGCGGGTCGCCGCGCTGATCGAACTCACCGCGCGTCACGGGCAACTGACCTTCGCCTCGGTGGATGCGGACGCGGCACTGTTCCTGGACTGCGACATGGCCATCCTCGGCGCCACACCGGAAGCCTTCGCCGCCTACGACCGCGCCATCGCCGAGGAGTACCGCGGGGTGGTGCCGGGCTGGCTGTACCGGCGCAAGCGCCGCGCCTTCCTGCGCACCGTGCTGGCGCAGCCGCGCATTTTCCTCAGCGAGCGCTTCCACGCGCGTTACGACGCGGCCGCGCGCGCCAATCTGCGCCAGGCGATCGGCTGACCAGGCGCGGGCCACCCGGCGCCGCCTTCTTCTACACTGCCGCGCCGGTCCGTCCGGCCGCCACCACCAAGCCCCATGTCCGACCCTGCCGCCAACGCCGATCCCCGCCCGCAGGCGCCGCTGCCGCCAGCCCCCAGCGACTGCTGCGACAGCGGCTGTCCGCTGTGCGTCTACGACCTCTACCACGAGGAACTGGAGCGCTACCGGCAGGCGCTGGCGGCCTGGCAACTGCGCCACCCTGGCGCCGACGCGGATGGCTGACAGGGCCGCCGGTGCAGGCGATGGCCCGGGTCCGGCGTACCTGGCATGAACCGCAGCGCGCGCCGCGCTTCGCGCCGCCGCCGTTCGGGATTATCTTTAACGCGCCTTTTCAGGATGGCTGGATGATGCAGAAGCGTGGCGGTTGGGTGTGGGGATGTGCACTGGGTGGACTGCTTGTGGCCGGCATCGCCGGTGCGGCGCCGGGCGCTGCGACCGCCGCCGCGCCGAGTGCCGGTGCGCCGGCGACATCGCCGGAAAAGCTCAGCCATGGACGCTTCGAGCAGGTGCCGGTGCTGTTGCCCAAGGGCAATGCGAAGCGCGTGGTGCTGTGGTTCGCCGGCGGCAAGCACGCCGATGCCGAGCGCATGCGCCAGATCGAGGCGCTGCGCGACGATGGCGCGATGGTGGCGGTGATCGACAGCGCGCACCTGCAGGCGGTGCTGGCCAAGATCGACGGCACCTGCGGTTTCTCTGCCGGCGACGTGGAGAACTTCTCGCGCTACGTGCAGGCCTATTTCCATGTGCCGACCTACCACCTGCCGTTGCTGGTCGGCGACGGCGACGGCGCCGCGCTGGCCTACGCGGTCGCCGCGCAGGCGCCCAAGCATCTGCTGGCGGGCCTGCTGACCGAGGATTTCTGCCCGGTGCAGGTGCTCGACGACCAGATCTGCGGCGCCGGCATCACCGCGCCGGCGCGTGCGCTGCAGCCGACCACACTGCCGGTGCCGTGGCTGGCGGCGCTGGACGCCAAGAGCCGGCGCGACCGCTGCACCCAGCAGAGCGATGCGTTCCTGCAGAAGGTGGCGCAGGCGCGGCAGTTCCGCCGTAGCGCCAGCGGCGACGCGCTGCCTGGGCTGCGCGCGGCGGTGCGTTCGCTGGGCGACCGGCCTGGCGTCAGCCTGCCGCCGACCCCGGCCGACCTGGCCGGGCTGCCGGTGGTCGAAGTGCCGGCCGCCGCGGCGGCCTCCGACGCCGACAACGGCAACGTGTTCGCGATCTTCGTCTCCGGCGACGGCGGCTGGGCCGGGCTCGACCAGCAGGTCGCCGGCGCCCTGGCCAAGGCCGGCATCCCGGTGGTGGGCGTGGATTCGCTGCGCTACTTCTGGAGCGAGCGCACGCCGCAGGGCTTCGCCACCGACCTGGACCGCATCTACCGCCACTACAGCCACCTGTGGCAGCGCGGACGGGTGGTGCTGATCGGCTTCTCGCAGGGCGCCGACGTGCTGCCGGCGGCCTACAACCAGTTGCCGGAGGCGATGCGCGACCAGGTGCAGCTCACCGCCTTGCTGTCGGTGGGCAAGACCGCCGACTACGAGTTCCACGTGTCCAACTGGATCAGTTCCGGCGACGACGGCCTGCCGATCGCCCCGGAAGTGGCGAAGATGCCGCCGGCGCAGACCCTGTGCATCTACGGGCAGGACGACGACGACGCGCTGTGCCCGGACCTGCCCAAGGGCGGGGCGCAACTGGTCAAGCTGCCGGGCGACCATCATTTCCAGGGCGACTACGCCACGCTGGCCAAGCAGATCCTGCAGCGGATTCAGTAGGGGCGGGGATTGGGGCGGCGGGATTGGGGATTGGTGGGATGGTCGCGCGTGTTGGCTTATCTGCTCGCGCCCTCGTAGGAGCGGCTTCAGCCGCGACGCTGATCGCTGAAACCCCAGTTCTGCGCGGGAAAAGCGCCCGTTCTGTGTCGCCGGACTCCATGGCGGCCGTACCCTCACCCCAACCCCCGCTTCGCGCCCGGCCCGCGCTCGCGGCGCGGGCGCTCCAGGGTGCGCGCGTCAGTGACGCGCAAGCCGCACCCTGTCGCCCCGGTGGGAGAGGGGCTAGCCGCTTTTCCTTCTCCCTGCGGGAGAAGGTGCCCCGAAGGGGCGGATGAGGGTACGGCGCGAAGCCTCGCAATGCCCCAGCAATGAGGCGGCCAGGCCAATCCCCAATCCCAACTCCCCAATCCCGGCTACTCAGGCTTGCGCGGATCCAGCGAGATCAGTCGGGTCACGTCCAGCAGCGCGGCCGGCAGGTGCATGCCGCCGGGGGCGGCGAGGTAGCGGGTGCGCCAGGCGGGGGCGAACTTGGACTTGAAGCGGCGCAGGCCGGTGAAGCCATAGAAGCGTTCGCCGTGGCGCACGATCAGGTTGCCGAAGCGGTTCCAGCGCCCGGCCAGGCGGTGCTGGGCCAGGCCCGACAGCGGCGCCATGCCCAGCGAGAAGCGCTTGTAGCCCTGGTCGCGGCCCCACAGGAACAGCTCGATGAACAGGAAATCCATCGTGCCCTTCGGCGCGTCGGCGATGTGCCGCATCAGGTCCACCGACAGCTCGTGGCCGGCCGGCGCCTGCCACAGGTTGGCGAAGGCCACGACCTTGCCTTCGAACTCCACCACTGCGATCGGGAAGCGACGCAGGTAGGCGGGATCGAAGCTGCCCAGCGAGAAGCCCTTCTCGGCGCCGGCCTTGTCTTCCAGCCATTGCTGCGAGACCTCGGCCAGCACCGGCATCAGCGCGTCCACCGCGTCGGCTTCGACGATGCGGAAGCTCAGCCCGCTGCGCTTGCCGCGGTTCCAGGCCTGGCGCAGATCGGCGCGGTCGCGGCCCTCCAGGTGGAAGCCCTCAAGCGACACCATCGCTTCCTCGCCGAGCTTGACCAAGGTCAGGCCCAGGTCCAGGTAGGTCTGCCAGTGCTGCTCGCCGACCTGATAGAACACCGGGCGCAGGCCCATGCGGTCGGCTTCCTCGCGGAAGCGCCAGATCAGCGCGCGGGCCACCTCCGGGGTGCCGACCGGGTCGCCCATCGCCACCAGCGAGCCGCCGTAGCGCTGCATCATCACGAAGCCCGGGCCGTCCTCGGCCTGCAAAAGCGCCTTGTCGCCGGTCAGCACCAGGCAGGCCTGGGTGTCGGTGGCCTCGGCCAGTACCGGCGCCAGCGAGTCCAGTTGCGCGCCATCGGCCGGCGGCAATGGCGAGCGGGTGCTGTGCAGCAGTCGCGCCAGTCCGAACACCACCACCGCCACGCTGACCAGCAGCACCGCACGCAGCGCACGCGGCGCGTTGGCCGAGGTGGCGAACTCCCACCACAGCTCGTTCTGGTATTCGACATGGCTGTAGACGAAGAACAGCAGCCAGATCGTGGCGATCAGCACCAGGCCGAGGTTGCGCAGCCACGGCCACGACCAGGCCTCGTCGAGCAGCGCGCCCTCGCGGTAGAACTCGCGGCGCGCGCCCCACAGGCCGACCGCCACCACCAGCGAGGACAGCGCCACCGAGACGTGGCCGCCGCGCAGCCAGGCCGGCAGCGGCAGCAGCACGCAGATGCCGATCGCCAGCACCCAGGCGGCATGGCTGCGCCGCTGCAGGCCCTGGCCGATCAGCAGCAGCACCACGCCGCCGAGGCTGGCCAGCAGGTGCGAGGTCTCCATGATCGACAGCGGCGCCATGTCCTGGCGGCGCTTGGGCGTGGGCAGGGTGCCGTCGATGACCAGCGCCGCGCCGACCGCGAACACCGCCAGGGCGATGATCTGCGGCAGCCACGGGCGCAGCGTGCGCCAGGCCACGCGCACCCCGCCGGCACTGGCGGCCAGCGGCCGGCGCAGGCCGGACAGCGACGCCATCAGCACCGACAGCAGCAGCGGCACCACGTAGTAGGTGATACGGTAGATCAGCGCCGCCGCCAGCACCGCCGCCGGCGCCACGCCGGGCAGCAGCTTAAGCAGGCTCCACTCGAACACGCCCAGGCCGGCCGGCACGGTCGAGACCAGGCCCGCCACCACCGCGACCAGGTACAGGCCGACGAAGCCGATGTATTCGATGCCCGATTCGTTGGGCAGCAGCACGTAGAACGCGGCGCTGGCCAGGCCCAGCTCGACCACGCTCAGCGCGGTCACGCCCAGCGTGGTGCGCCGGTCCGGCAGCCACAGTTCGTGACTGCGCCAGCGCAGGGTGCGGCCATCACGACCGGCCAGCAGCAGCATCGTGGCGAAGCCGACCAGCAACGCGATGCCGATCGCGCGCACCGCGGTCGCGCCGACCGGCAGCGCCAGCGCCGCGGCGGCCGGTTCCAGGGTCAGGGCCAGCGCCAGCAGCAGCCAGGCGCCGAACACGAAGCCGAGCGTGCTCATCAGCACCACCTGGCCGATCTCGGCCAGGCTCAGCCCGACCCGGCCGTAGCCGCGCAGGCGCACCGCGCCGCCGGTCAGCGCGGCGAAGCCCAGGGTCTGGCCGACCGCATGCGCCAGGAACGCGGTGATGCTGATCCGCATCGGGTGCAGCTTGCGCCCGCTGCGGCGCAGGCCGACGGCATCGAAGCCGATCAGGCAGGCGTAGCTGCTCAGGCCCAGCAGCAGGGTCAGGACGATCTGCGTCAGGCTCAGCTGGTTGAAGGCGTGACGGATCGCACTGTAGCCATGGGTGCTGAACTCCGTGGCCAGCGCATGCAGCGCCAGGGCCAGGATCGCCAGGCTGGCCAGCACCGGCAGCGCACGGCGCCAGCCGGGCGTGGACGCGGGAGCGGAGGGCGCGGTGTCGGTCATTGCGGGCGGGCGGCGGTAAGACGCCACGGCGCGCGGTACGCGGTACGCGACGGAGCCGAAGCAAGACTGCGGGTGAAACGGAGACGGGCCATCGCGATACCGGTTGGAGGAAATCGTGTCACGAACATGGATGGGCTGCGAAACGGAGGTCAGAGCGCGGTAAGTGGGAGGCTGTGGCGAGGCCGGTTGCTCCGACATGCCGCGCGCCATCGCCAGGCAGGGCGGCGATCAGCGGCGCCACGCGATCCCGAACGGATGGCGTGGCGCCATCCGCGGTGGCACCGCGTCGCGTGCGCACTGCATCCTCCCTCATCACTGCCGTTCCTCCACCGCACATCGCACGCCCTAGGCTATACCGGCCGCGCCGGCGACGCGCATGATAGTGGAATCGTACGTCGCCACGGCGTCGGGGGCCGCGGAGGGGCGTGGCCGACGCGTGTGGCGACGGTCCTTGTCGGTCCGGAGCCTGTCGATGCAGTTGTCCGCGTTTCCCCTTTCCGCACCGCCGCGCTGGACGCGCCTGGCCGGTGCCACGGCGCTGCTGCTGGCATTGCTGTTTCTCGGTGTGGCGGTGGCGCTGCAGGTTTTGCGCGCCGATCTGCAGTGGCAGCAGGCCACGCTCAGCCAATACCTGCATGGACCCGGCGGCCTGGTACTGCGCACTGTCTACGTCCTGCTGGCGGCGGCTGTGATGGCCTTGGCAGCCGGCCTGTATGCGCAGTCGCCGCCACGCGCGCGCAGCGGCGCGCCTGTGCTGCTGTTCGGTGGCGCGGCGCTGGGGTTGTGTGGGGTGGCGATCGGCGACAGCTATCTGCCGCAGCGCGCGCCGCTGCTGGCGCCGCTGGTGCATGGGCTGTCCGCGCAGACCGCGTTTCTGTGCGCGACCACCGCGATGCTGCTGCAAAGCGCATGGCTGCGCGGGCAGGGAGCGTGGAAGGGCCGCGCCGGGCCGTTGCTGCTGCTGGCGGTGCTGGCGTTCGCGGTCTTGTGGCTGCATGTGCTGTGGCGCGCGCCGCCGCGCGGCCTGACCCAGAAGCTGGCGATCGTGCTGATCCTGGCCTGGCTGTTGCCGGTGGCGTACCGCGTGTGGCGGCCGGCGCCTGCAGCCGCTGCGCAATCGCGCGACAATGGCGCGGTCTTCCCACTACAGGACAGCGCATCATGATCCAGCGTTTCGATACCGGCCCGCGCATGTCGGAAATGACCGTGCACAACGGCGTGGCCTACTTGGCCGGCCAGATCGCCGAGGACACCAGCGCCGACATCGCCGGCCAGACCCGCGAAGTGCTCGCCGCGATCGACCGGCTGCTGGCGCTCGCCGCCACCGACAAGAGCCGGATCCTGCGCGCGGAGATCTACATGACCGACCTGGCCGAGTTCGCCGAGATGAACAAGGTCTGGGAAGAATGGGTCAGCCCCGGCAACACCCCGGCCCGCGCCACCGTGCAGGCCAAGCTGGCCGACCCGGCCTGGAAGATCGAGATCGTGATTACCGCGGCGGCGTGAAAGCCGGGAATGGGGAGTCGGGAATGGGGAATGGGAAAGGCGGCAGTGTCGTCGCCTGGGCGACCGCGTGGATCAGTTGCTTTAGCCACGAGAGGCGTCGCCGGTAAGGCCCGTTCCCGCTGACCGCGAGTTCCTCGGGTTTCCCAGGTAATGCCGGGACTCGCGGGACGCCCATTCCCGTTTCCCCATTCTCCATTCCCGGCGCCCAAGCGCCTCAGCGCCGCACGAACCGGTAATGCGCCACACCCCACTGCTGGCCCTGTTCGTAGCCGAACAGTTCCGCGCAGGCCATCCAGAACATGCGCCAGCGTTGCCACCAGATCTTGGCGTCGGCGCCGTAGGTGGCCTGCAGCACCGGCATCAGCGCGTCGCGGTGGCGGTCCTGGTTGTGCAGCCAGGCATTGGCGGTCTTCTCGTAGTGCTGGCCGGACAGCAGCCAGCGGCGTTCGATCGCCAGGTCGTCCTGGAACTGCAGCAGGGTGTCGGCCGCCGGCATCAGGCCGCCGGTGAAGAAGTGCCGGCCCATCCAGTTGTCCTCGCCCTGCACCTCGAACGGGTAGGCCAGGTCGCGATGGCAGAAGATGTGCACGAACAGCCGCCCGCCCGGCACCAGCCAGTGGCTGACGCGCTTGAGCAGTTCGCGGTAGTTGCGCATGTGCTCGAACATCTCGATCGAGACCACGCGGTCGTAGCTCTCGGTCGGCAGGGTTAGGGTGTTGGCGTCGTGGGTGATCACCTTGACGTTGCTGAGCCCGCGCGCGCGGCACTGCGCTTCGATGTGCTCGCGCTGCGGCCGCGAGTTGGACACCGCGGTGATGCGCGCGCCGGGGAACTGCTCGGCCATCCACAAGGTCAGCGAGCCCCAGCCACAGCCCAGTTCGAGGATGCGCTGGCCATCGCGCAACTGCGCGCGTTCGCCGTACAGCTGCAGCATGCGTTCCTCGGCCGCATCGAGGTCGGGCGTGGTCGCGTCCCAGTAGCAGCTGCTGTACTTCAGGCGCTTGCCCAGGCACAGCTCGAAGAAACGTGGTGGCACTTCGTAGTGCTGGCGGTTGGCCGCATCGGTCTCGATGGCGATGGCGCTCTCGCGCAGCGATTCGATCAGCAGGCGCTGGCGTTCCCAGGCCGCGTCGGCGCCGCCGGCGCGCTCCTCGCGCAGGCGCTGCGCGCACAGCCGGCGCATCGCCGCGCGCAGCATGGCGTCGGGCAGCAGGCCGGATTCGGCCAGCCGCGTGGCCAGTGGTTCGGCCGGCGCGGCGGGCGGGGAAGAGGTGGCGAAGGTGCTGGACATCGGCGGATCTCCTGGTGCGGCTCAGTGCCGCGGCGGCATGGGGAAGAAGGCGCTGGTGCTGCGCTGGTAGTCGGCGTAGTCGCGGCCGCGCGAGCGCAGGGCCTGCTGTTCGGTGTAGGGAATGCCGGTGACGCGGTACAGGAAGGCGAACATCAGCAGCGGCCCCAGCGCGGCCACACCGACCCACAGCGCGCCGCTGCCCACCGCCAGGAACACGTAGGCGAACCAGTGCACGAATTCGAAGAAGTAGTTCGGATGCCGCGAGTAGCGCCACAGGCCTTGGCGGCAGGTCTTGCCCTTGTTCGCCGGGTCGGCGCGGAACGCGGCCAGTTGCCGGTCGGCCAGGCTTTCCCCGCCCACCGCGACCAGCCAGGTCGCCACCGCCAGGGTGGTCCACACGCTCCACTGCGGCTGCGGATTGTGCGCGGCCACCGACAGCGGCACCGCGAACGCCAGCACCACCAGCGCCTGGCCGAGGAAGAACGCCAGGAACTTGCGCTGGTCGCCTTGCCAGTGCTCGCGCAGGGCGCGATAGCGGCCGTCCTCGTGGGCATCGCCGAACACGCGCACGCCCAGGTGCCAGGCCAGGCGCGCGCCCCACAGTCCGCCCAACACGGCGGTCAGCACCCGCGGCAGCAGTGCGCCGTCGGCGCGCCAGGCGCAGTACACCGCAGTCAGCGCCATGCACGCCGACCACAGCACGTCGACCACACCGGCGTTGCGGGTATGCCGCTGCCAGGCCCAGCCGGCGAGCATGACCAGCACGGTGAACACGCCCACATGCAGCAGCGGCCAGGCGTTCATCGCGCCGCTCCGGTTGCCGGAAGGGCCGGCGTGGCGACCATCAGGCGGCGTGTCGCCAGGCTCAGCAAGGTCAGCGCCGCGGCCCAGCCGACGGCCAGTGCCAGCAGCGCCTGCGGCAACGGCTCAACCAGCGTCACCGCCTGCCAGCCGCGCGCGGCCAGCACGTAGCCCAGCGGGCCGGCAGTGGCGCCGAACAGCGCCGCACGCCAGAGATGGCGCATCACCCATGCCAGCGAGTGCTGGAAGGTCAGCGCGAAGCCGGCCCACAGCGCCAGGATCCACAGCGGCGGCCACGGTGACGGCGGCGCGGCGGCGTAGCGCACCCAGTCGCCGGCGCGCATGGCGGCATCCACGCCGGCGCCCAGGGGCAGTACAAGCGCCACCAGCGCGGCGTCGCCGCGGGCGCGGCGCCGCGGCCACAGTTGGTAAAGCGCGAACAGCGCCAGTGCTGCCGGACCGGCCCAGGCCAACCCGTGCGCGGCGCCGACCACCGCTGCCAGCCACAGCCCCTGCAGGGCGAGGTAGTTGACGAGGTTGTTCATGCGTCGCCCGCCAGCGCCGGGGCGAACTGCGCCGGCCGCGCGCGCGGCTTGCTTAGCCACAGGTGCACGTCGCCGATCGAGCGCTCCAGGAAGCCGCCCTCGCAATAGGCCAGGTAGAACTCCCACATGCGCATGAAGCGTTCGTCGTAGCCGAGCGCGCGCACCTGCGGCAGCCTGGCCATGAAGCGCTCGCGCCAGGCGCGCAGGGTGAGCGCGTAGCTGGGGCCGATGTCTTCAAGATTGAACAGGCGCAGGTCGCTGGCGCGGCCGATCGCCCCGGTCATTGCTGCCACCGAGGGAATGAAGCTGCCGGGGAAGATGTGGCGCTTGATGAAGTCCACCGACTTGAGCGCCTGCGCGTAGCGGTGATCCTCGATGGTGATGGCCTGGATCAGCGCCTGGCCGTCGTCCTTGAGCAGGCTGCCGACCTTGCCGAAGTAGGTGTCCAGGTACTGGTGGCCGATCGCCTCGATCATTTCGATCGAGACCAGGCGGTCGTAGCGGCCATTCAGATCGCGGTAGTCGCGCAACAACACCTCGACTCGGTCCGACAGCCCGGCGGCGGCGACGCGCTGCCGGGCCAGTTCGTACTGCTCACGCGAGATGGTGGTGGTGGTGACGCGGCAGCCATGGTGCTTGGCCGCGTGCAGCGCGAAGCCGCCCCAGCCGGTGCC
Organism: Xanthomonas sacchari; assembly: GCF_040529065.1. Classification (NCBI taxonomy): domain Bacteria; kingdom Pseudomonadati; phylum Pseudomonadota; class Gammaproteobacteria; order Lysobacterales; family Lysobacteraceae; genus Xanthomonas; species Xanthomonas sacchari. Next base: position 1,629,199 of record NZ_CP132343.1, read on the forward strand.
GATCTCGACCAGATGATGATGCGGCTGCAGATCGAGCTTGGCGCAGATGCGCTGCAGCTTGCGCTCGGCCGCGCGCTCCAGCGCAGCCTCGCCCAGGGCGGCGTCGGCATCGCGGAAGATCGCTGAGGAGTACATCAGGTTGCGATCCAGGAACAGCTCGAACAGCTGGTTGCCCAGGTCGTAGTGCGCGGCGATGTTGCGGCGGCTGCCGGCACGGGTGTTGCGCGCGAACGCATGCAGGCCGCGCATCGCCAGGCCGCCAAGCCGGGCCAGGCCGGTCTCCATCGCGTCCAGGCGGTCGCGGTTGCGCACCAGCAGGCGCACCAGCGCAACCAGGTCGTCGCAGTCCCACAGCCCATCCATGTACGCCTCGCCGACGCCGACGCTGCCGTTGAGCGCGGCCTGGCGGTAGAAGCGCGGATCGTGGATGCGCAGATGCGCCTGCAGCACGTCGGCATCGGCGCCGGCATCGCCCAGCGTGGTCAGCGTGCCGGTCTCCTCGATGCGCAACTGGCCCTCGCGCAGGCCATCGAGGGTGGCGAGCAGACGCTTCCGCAGCAGGCGGTCGAGCCCGCGCAACGGCGGTGCGGCCGGGGCCAGCGCGGCGGCGGAAGAGGGCGCGTGCGGAGCGTTCATCGGCTTTCTCGCGGAAGGGAGTGGTCGGGGTGGTCGTGCACCGGGTTGCCGCGCAGCCACAGCCGCAGGGCCTGCCAGTGGATCTTGGCCATGACCTGCAGGGTCATCGCCGGATAGCGGAGCAATGCCTGCGCCAGGCTGGCGCCGTCGAGCGCGCGGCGCTGCAGGACGAGGGTGGCGTCGAAGCGCCGTCGCACGGTTGCGGGCGCAGGATCGAGCACGTCCATGTGCACGCGCAGTTGCGCACCGGGTTCGCTGAAGCGCCAGGCGTAGGTGTGCGCCATCGCCATGAACGGCGACACATGGAAGCGTTTGGCGAAGCGCCAGGCGTGGGTGGCGCCGTGGCTGCGCGCCTCGGCCATCGGTAGCACGTAGGCGTGGCGCTGCCGCCACGGCGTGTTGGTGATCTCGGCGACGATGCTGTGCAGGCGCTGCTGCGCGTCGTGGCAGTAGTAGAACGTGACCGGATTGAAGCAATGGCCGAAGTAGCGCAGGTGGGTGAGCATGCGCACCGGGCCGAGCGGGCGTTCGCCGGTGTGCTGCTGCACGCGGTCGCGTACCGCTTCGTCCAGCGGCTGCGCAGGGTCGCCGAGGTAATCGCTGCGGCGGAACTCGGCCAGGTTGCGCCGGTTCACCGACCACAGCCAGCGCCGCGCGAACACCTGCTCCAGTTCGTCCAGGTCCAGGTACAGCAGGAACAGCGGATAGCGGAACGCCAGCGCCTTGGGTGCGTAGCGGCGATGCCGCACCCAGCCGGTGTACACCGCGCTGTGCAGGCCGTGCAAGGTCGTGCCCGCCGCCGCCGACGTTGTCGAGACGGCGCCAGCCGGCGGGGCGGACACGGCAGCACGGCGCATCAGTGTCATGACCAGGGTACCCCCAGCGCGGCGGCGACGTCGACCGCGCTGCGCAGGCCGTCCTCGTGGAAGCCGAAGCCCCAGCCGGCGCCGGCGAACCAGGTGTTGCGCTGGCCTTGGATCTCGCCCTTGCGCGCCTGCGCCGCCACCGATGCCTGGGTCTGCAGCGGATGCCGGTAACGCATGCGCCGCAACACCTTGGCCGGATCGATCGCATCGCTGCGGTTGAGGCTGACGATGAACGGCTGCGGCGCCTGCAGCGACTGCAGTGCGTTCATCCAGTAGCTGACCGTACACGGCGCGTCCGGATCGGCCGGCACGTGCGCGTTCCAGGCGGCCCAGGCGCGGCGGTCGCGCGGCAGTACGCGCGCGTCGGTGTGCAGCACGGTCTCGTTGTCCTGGTAGCCGATCGCGCCGAGGATCGCGGTTTCGGCGTCGCTGGGATCGGTGAGCAGGCGCAGCGCGTCGTCGGCATGGCAGGCCAGCACCGCATGGTCGTATTGCTGCGTGTCGGCATCGCAGGCGATGGCGACGCTGCCGTGCGCGGTGCGCTGTATCGCGCGCACCGGCGTGCCGAGCCGCTCGCGCACCCGCCAGCGGCTGCGCAGCGCGCGCACGTAGCTGTTGGAGCCGCCGCGCACCACCCGCCACTGCGGGCGGCCGCTGACCTGCAGCATGTGGTGGTTGGCCATGAAGCCGATCAGCTGACGCATCGGGAAATCGAGGATCTGCCGCGACGGCGAGGACCACAGCGCCGAGGCCATCGGTACCAGGTGCGCGTCGCGGAACACCTGGGAGTAGCCGTGGCGCTGCAGAAATTCGCCGAGGGTGAGTTGCGCCAGGGAAGCGTCATGCAGCACCTGCGGCGCCTCGCGGTAGAACCGCCGCAGGTCGCGCAGCATGCGCCAGAAACGCGGCGACAGCAGGTTGCGGCGCTGGCAGAACAGCCCATCGAGCGTGCCGGCGTTGTACTCCAGCCCGGTGCGTTCCTCGTGCACCGAAAAGCTCATCGTGGTCGGCTGCGACTCCACTCCCAGCCGCGCGAACAACGCGCTCAGCAACGGGTAGTGCTCCGGATTGAACACGATGAAGCCGCTGTCCACCGCGTATTCCGCGCCGTCCAGTTCGATCGCATGGGTATGGGTATGGCCGCCGAGATAGTCGGCCGCTTCGTACAGCGTCACCTCGTGGCGCTGCGACAGCAGCCACGCCGCGCCGAGGCCGGCGATCCCCGAGCCCACCACCGCGATCCGGCTCATCGGGCACGCGCCTGCGCGCGCACCAGCCCGGCCGGCACCGGCTTGAGCTCGCGGATCACGCGCGTCCACGACAGCGCCTTCAGTCCGTACCAGGTCAGGTCCAGCTCCCACCAGCGGAAGCCCTGGCGCGCGGCGCCGGGGAAGAAATGGTGGTTGTTGTGCCAGCCTTCACCGAAGGTCAGCAGTGCCAGCCACAGGTTGTTGCGGCTGTCGTCGCGGGTGTCGAAGCGGCGGCTGCCGAAGCGGTGCGCCAGCGAGTTGATGGTGAAGGTGGCATGGAACAGCGCCACGGTGGAGACGAAGAAGCCCCACACCAGCAACTGCGGGCCATCGGTGCCGAGCTGCGGCACGTGCCGCTGCAGCCACCCGCCGAGCAGGAACAGCGCCAGCGCCAGCAGCACCGGCAGCAGCAGGTCGAAGCGGTCGAGGAAGCGCAGTTCGGGGAAGCGGCGCAGGTCCGGGATCGCCTCCCAGTCGGTGCGGAAGCCGCGCGGGGTCAGGAACCAGCCGCTATGGCTCCACCAGAAGCCGTGCTGGCGCGGCGAATGCGGGTCAGCCGGGGTGTCGGTGTGGCGATGATGGTTGCGGTGGTGCGCGGCCCACCACAGCGGCCCGCGCTGCACGCAGGTGGCGCCGATCGCAGCGAACAGGAACTGCACCGGGCGCGAGGTCTTGAACGCGCGGTGGGCGAAATAGCGGTGGTAGAAGCCGGTGAGCGCGAACATGCGCACCGCGTACATCGCCACCGCCATGCCCACGGCGAACCACGACACGCCGACCCAGAACACGCCCAGGCACGCCAGGTGCAGGGCGATGTAGGGCGCGGCGCGCAGCCAGTCGATGCGGTCGGCGCGCGCCGGATCCAGTTCGATCTCGGCACTGGTGTCGAACCAGCGGCGCAAGGTGCGCAGGATGCGGCCACGCGGCGCAGGCGGCGATGTGGAAGGGCGGGGTTCCGGAACGGGACTCGGCACAAGCGCGTCTCATTGGGGGACTTGGGGAGCGATACGGGCGAAACCGGAAGACGGATGCACCCAAGTCGCATTTCCCCTGCACGGCTGCGGGCGTGGCATCGCGGGCCACGACGGCGCAGCGCAGGCGTCGCGCGATCGGAAGATCTGGCTGTCGCGCGGATGCGCGACGGCGGCGGCGATGTTGCCTGCGCGCGAGTGGTGGGCGGGTGAATGCGCGCCGGGTTCTTGCAGTTGAGCGCAGCACGGACTGCCTGCGGCGCGTGCAAGGCGCCTGGAACTGCCCCTCTCCCATCGGGAGAGGGGTTGTGGGGTGAGGGTGCGGCGCGAAGCGTCTCGCGGAAACAGGTCCACGAGGCCTCGCCCGTACCCTCATCCGCCCCTTCGGGGCACCTTCTCCCGATGGGAGAAGGGAATCCATGGTCCCGGTGAGAGAAGGGTTGTCTACGGTGCGAGTTGCAGCGTGCTGAGGCGTATTGCCCCTCTCCCATCGGGAGAGGGGTTGGGGTGAGGGTGCGGCGCGAAGCGCCTCGCGGAAACAGCTCCACGAGGCTGCGCCCGTACCCTCATCCGCCCCTTCGGGGCACCTTCTCCCGATATGGGAGAAGGGGTTGTCTACGGCGCCAGCTGCAGCGTGCTGATGCCGCCCTTGGCCACGACCGGGCCGGTGGCCACGCCGCCGGGCGCGCCGCCGGGCGGTTCCATGGTCACCGCCAGCACCGCGCCGTCGCTGAGCATGGGCATCAGCGCATCGGGGATGCGCGCCACGCGCGCCTTGGCCTCATCGAACACGCCCATCGAGCGCGCCTTGCCGTCGGCCGGGATCAGCCACAGCTCGGGCACGCGCGCACTGTCGTGGGTGCCGCCCAGCGGGGTGAGGGTAATGCTGCGCTTGTCGGCGTCCATCAGCGCCACGTAGCCGGGCTTGCCGTCGTCCTGCATCAGCGTGGAGGTCATCGCGATGCCGCTGGGCTTGGGGGTGGTGGTGGCGACCGGTGGCGGCTGCGCGGCCGGCGGCGGCACCGGCGCACGCGCCAGCAGTAGCGCCAGCAGGCAGGCGGTGGCGGTGGCGAAGCCGCCGGCGCTGAGCCAGCGCCAGGTCCGCACGCTGTCCCAGAACCCGGGCGCGGCGGGCCGCGCGCGCGGCGTCGGCGCATCCAGGCCCAGCGAGGCACGGATGCGCACCCACACGCGTTCGGGCACCTCCACAGGCGCGATCTCGTCGGCCAGCGGCATCAGGTGCTGCTGCCACTGCAGCACCGCCTCGGCGAAGGCGCGGTCGCTGTCGATGCGCGCTTCGGCGGCGCGGCGCTCCTGCGCGTCGAGCACGCCGAGCACGTATTCGCCGGCCAGCACGTCGCGCGGCGGCGGGGTTTCCTGCGGATCGGGCACGGAGGCGTTCATCGTTCCAGGCACGCTTTCAGTTTGGCCAGGCCGCGGCGGATCCAGCTCTTGACCGTGCCCAGCGGCGTGCCGCTGCGGTGGGCCAGTTCCTCGTAGGTGATGCCGTCGAAGAACGCGGTGCGGATCAGCTCGCCGCGCGGCGGCTCCAGTTCGCCCATGCACACGTCCAGGCGCCGTCCCGCCACCCGCCACTCGGTATCGGCGAGCGGGTCGCGGCCTTCGTCCTGCAGTTCACCGGCGTCGTCCAGCGCCACCGACTGCCGCGCCGGGGCGCGTGCGCGCAGATGGTCGATGGCCTTGTTGCGGGCGATCATGGTCAGCCAGGTCAGGCCGCGCGCGCGTTGCGGGTCGAACTGCGCGGCCTTGCGCCAGACCGAGGAGAACACTTCCTGCAGCACGTCCTCGGCTTCGCCGCGCTGCGGCACGATGCGCAGGCACACGCCGAACAGGCGCGAGGCGGTGGTGCGGTACAGGCGTTCGAACGCAGCGCTGTCGCCGGCGGCGGTGGCGACCAGCAATTGTCCTGCTTCGTCGTGATCGGGCGACTCGGTCATGCCGGGAGACGGTGGCGAAGGTCGGCGCGATGCTACAGGCTTTCGCCGCGGCCGTCGCTCAGGCGCGCTGGCGCCGCCACAGGATGAGCGCGGCGAGCAGCAGGACGATCTCGAACGCGGCCAGGCCGGTCGTGGTCGGGCCCACCGGCCACAGCCGCAGCAGGCTGGCGCTGCGGTAGAGCACGATGGGCACGTAGAACGCCAGCGCCAGGAGCAGGCCGGTGCGCAGTTGTCCGGTGCGGGCGAAGTAGCCGAACAGGAAGGCCATGCCCAATTGCAGGCCGCCGTAGATGACCAGGTATTCGGACTGGCCGGAGCGGTCCAGGCCGACATAGCCCACCGCGGCGGCGGTCTGCGCCGGCAGCAGCGTGCACCAGATGGCCAGGAGCGCGTAGAGCGCGGCGTTGAACCACAGGTAGGCCTTGGCCATGAGGTGTCCTCGTCGATGCGCGGGCGATGCGCAGGCATGGTTGTAGCGGCTGCGGCGATGGCCGGCGTGAATGCGCTGGCGGCGCGGCTCAGCGCGCGCTGCATTGCGCGACCAACGGTTGCTGCAGCGCCTGCTCCCAGGCGCCGGCATCGGCCTGGCCGCGCAGGCGTTCGGGGAATTCGATGCGCACGGTCGGGTAGCGGCCGCGCGCGTCGCGGATGTTGCCGACGCCGCGGAACTCGAGCAGGCGCCGGTCCTGGCGTGCATAGGCGACGCTGAGGTCGGGCAGCAGCGTGCCGTACCAGGCGGCCAGGCTCAGGGTGTAGCGCTGCACCTCGGCATCGGCCGGGCCGGGCGTGATGCGGAAGTCGAGCGTGCGCAGTTCGCTGGGCAGCGCGAAGGCGATGCGCTGCGGCGCGCCGCTGCCCAGGCTGTCCCAACGCTGGCGCAGATAGGCGTCGAAACCGGCGTCGATCACCTGCGCCTGCTCGCTCTTGGGCAGTGGCGCACGCCGTTCGGCCTGGCCCTTGGCCTGGCTGAACATCTCGCGCCCGCCGCCGCTGCGGCGCACGCCCTCGCGGTAGCCGCTGCGCGCATCGATCAGTTCGAAGTCCGGCGCGGCGCTGCCGTCGTCCACGCGCTTGCGTGCGAATGCGCTGCCATCGGCGCACTGGTACAGCACCACGCGCGCGCCATCGTCGCGGACCCAATGGCTTTCGCGGTACAGCACCTGCTTGCTGTCGGCGGCATAGGCGATGCCCTCGTAGTGCAGCATCGCCCTGGCCGGTGCCGCGGCGACGAGCGCGGCGGTACTCAGCACCAGCGCCAGCGGCAGGTGCGGTCGGGTGAACGGGAAGGCGGCGGTCGACGTCGGCATGCACGGCGCTCCGGTGGGATGACACCAGGACATACGCGGCCGGCGCCGATCCGGATGCGCCCGCGGTGGCGGCCGCGTGGCGCGGGCGTCTCAGCGCAGGACGATGCAGTCCACCGGGCAGGCCGGCAGGCACAGTGCGCAGCCGGTGCACAAGGGTGCCAGCACCGTGTGCATGTGCTTGGCGCCGCCGACGATGGCGTCCACCGGGCAGGCCTGGATGCACTTGGTGCAGCCGATGCAGTCGGCCTCGACCACCCACGCCACCTGCGGCGGCGTGTGCGTGCCGCGGCTGCGGTCGTAGGGCAGGACGGGGACCCCGAGCACCCGCGCCAGGGCGCGCGCGCCGGCGTCGCCGCCGGGCGGGCAGCGGTCCACCTGCGCCGTGCCGGCGGCCATCGCCTCGGCATAGGGGCGACAGCCATCGAACCCACACTGGCCGCATTGGGTCTGCGGCAGCAGGCGATCGAGACGTTCGAGCAGGGCGTCGTGGGTGGGCGTCATGGCGGAGGCGGCGCGCGGCATGGAGCAGAGGCGAAAGAGCGGAAACGCCGGCGTGGCAAGCCGGCACAGTGTAGCGCGGCGTCCGCTGCGGCCCGAGCCTAGCGCGCGCTGTAGGTGTTGATCACGACCTGGACCGCGGTGCCCGGCGCCGGCGTGGGGGGCGCGTCCTGGGCACGGTCCAGCACGATCCGCACCGGCTGCCGCTGCACGCGCTGGACATGGTTGCCGGCCTGCGCGGCGCTGTCGAGCGCCGCGTCCGTGTCGGCGCCGATCGCCTGGACGTGGCCGACCCAGGCGCTCTCCGCATCGCCGGCCAGGCGCACCTGCGCGGTCTGGCCGACCCGGATCGTCGGCAGCACGTCCTCGCGGAACCGGGCGATCACCACGGTCGCGTCGTCCGTGGGCGCATGCGTGGAGACGGCGGCCGGCGCGCCGGGCCTGGCGCCCCCGGCGCGCGACGCCGGCGTCGCCACCCAGGCGTCGTCGCTGCGCGCCGCGGGGTACATGCGCCACCCCCACGCGCTGACGGCGAATCCGATGCCGAGCAGGAGCGCCAGCGCCACGATCGACAAGGCGACGACCGCGCTGCGGTCGCGCGGTGGCGTCGCTCCAGCGTCGCTGCGTGGTGCGGATGCGACCGCGCGCTGCGCAGCGGACGGCAGGGGCGGCGGTGTCTGGCGCGGCGTCATCGGCTCAGGCGATCCGGCGCCCGCGGTACCAGCGCTCGTGCGCCAGCGCCAGCATCGGCCGGTCCTCGCGGCTGTCGCCGTACGCGTAGATGCGCGGATAGGCGTTCAGGTCGTACTGCATGCGGATCAGGGCGGCCTTGCGCGGCCCGCAGTCGCCGTGGCGATAGCGTCCGGTCAGGCGCCCGTCCTGCACTTCCAGGCGATTGCAGATCAGGTGCAGCCCATGCTGCTTGCACCAGGGTTGCAGATACAGGTCCAGCGAACCGGACACCACCGCCACGCTGTGTCCCTGCGCCTGATGCCAGGCGATCCGCTGCAGCATGTCCGGCCGCAGCAGCGGCGGCAGCGCCTCGTGCGCATAGCGCTCGGCTTCGCGGGCGATCTCGTCTGCATCGCGTCCGGCGAACACCAGGCGGGTGACCCGCGTGCGCAACGCCGCCGCCGACACCAGCCCCAGCCGATAGCCGGCCAGCCAGGGCCCGACCGTCCAGCGCGCCTGCGCCTGTTGCGCCGGCGTGGCCACCCGCCGCAGGAACCCCGAATAGGTATCGGCGGTGGTGACCGTGTGGTCGAAGTCGAAAAGGGCCAAGTCCATGGGAATGGGGAATGGGGAAACGGGAATCGTAAAAGCGGGTCTGGCAGCCACCTGCAGCTCTGCGATTCCCGATTCCCGATCCCCTTTCCCGGCCTTACCGCACCGGCATGCCCGGCTGCGCGCCGCTGTCGGCGTCGAGCAGGGCCAGGGCGCCGCCGTCGAAGCCGGCCGACAGGATCATGCCCTCGCTGAGGCCGAAGCGCATCTTGCGCGGTGCCAGGTTGGCGATGAACACCACGTTGCGGCCGACCAGCGTTTCCGGCTCGCCGTAACTGCCGCGGATGCCGGAGAAGATCTGCCGCTTGCCCAGCTCGCCGGCGTCCAGTTCGAAGCGCAGCAGCTTGTCCGACCCTTCGACGAACTCGCAGGCCAGCACCTTGCCGATGCGCAGGTCGAGCTTGGCGAAGTCGTCGATGCCGATGTGGCCGGGATTGGGGGTTGGGGATTGGGGATTGGTGGCGGCCTTCGCTTCCTGCTTGGCGGGGGGCGCGGCAGCTGGAGTGGGGGCGAGGGTGTCCTTGGAGGCGTCGGTCATGGCGTCGAGCAGCTTTGGGTCGAGACGGGTGAACAGGGGGGCGTAGGGCTGGATGGCGTGCGCCAGCAGCGGGGCGTCGAGGTCATGCCAGGCGGTGAGCGGGGCCGACAGGAAGGCCTCGGCCTCGGCACAGGTGCGCGGCAGCACCGGCTTGAGCGCGGCGGCCAGTACCCGGAACAGGTTCAGGCCCTGCGTGCACACGGCCTGCAGTTGCGCTTCGGCGCCATCCTGCTTGGCCAGCACCCACGGCTTGTGTTCGTCGATGTACTTGTTGGCCTCGTCGGCCAGGGCCATGGTCTGGCGGATCGCGCTGGCCGGGTCGTTGCGCTCGTAGGCCTCGCGGATCGGCGCCAGCGCGGCGACGAAGCGCGTGTACTGCGCCGCATCCGGCAGCGCGTCGGCGAGCATGCCGCCGAAGCGCTTGTCGATGAAGCCGGCGCAGCGGCTGGCCAGGTTGACGAACTTGCCGACCAGGTCCGCGTTGACCCGCGCCACGAAGTCGCCCAGGTTCAGGTCGAGATCGTCGACGCCGCCGGAGGACTTGGCCGCGAAGTAGTAGCGCAGCGCTTCCGGCTCCAGGCCCACGTCCAGGTAGGTGCGGGCCATGACGAAGGTGCCGCGCGACTTGGACATCTTGGCGCCGTCGACGGTCAGGTAGCCGTTGACGTGCAGCCGGGTCGGCGCACGGTGGCCGGTGCCGTGCAGCACCGCCGGCCAGAACAGGCCGTGGAAGTTGACGATGTCCTTGCCGATGAAGTGGTGCAGTTCGGTGGCGGTGCCGGCGGCCAGGTGCGGCTCGAAGGCTTCGCCCAGGCTCGCGCACAGGGTCTGGAAGCTGCTCAGGTAGCCGATCGGCGCGTCCAGCCACACGTAGAAATACTTGCCCGGCTGGCCGGGGATCTGGAAGCCGAAGTAGGGCGCGTCGCGGGAGATGTCCCAGGCGCGCAGGCCGCCTTCGCTGTCCAGCCACTCCATCAGCTTGGCCTTGACCCCGGGCAGGGCCACGTCGCCGGCCAGCCAATCGCGCAGGAAGCCGTCGAAACGGCCGACCTCGAAGAAGAAGTGCTCCGAATCACGCAGTTCCGGCGTGGCGCCGGAGATCACCGACTTGGGCTTCTTCAGCTCGGTCGGGGAATAGGTGGCGCCGCAGACCTCGCAGTTGTCGCCGTACTGGTCGGCGCTGCCGCAGTTCGGGCAGATGCCCTTGATGTAGCGGTCGGGCAGGAACATGCCCTTGGCCGGGTCGTAGAACTGCGCCACCGAGCGCCGCGCGATGTGGCCGCCGGCGTCGAGCCTGGCGTAGAACGCCTCGGTCAGGGCGCGATTGGCGTCCGAGTTGGTCGAGTCGTAATGGTCGAAGGCCACGCCGAACGCGGCAAAATCGCGCTCGTGGCTGGCCTGGATCGCGGCGATGAAGTCTTCCGGGGTGACCCCGGCCTTCTCCGCGGCCAGCATGATCGGCGTGCCATGGGTGTCGTCGGCGCACACGAACCAGGTGCGGTCGCCGCGCAACCGCCGCGCGCGCACCCAGATGTCGGCCTGGATGTAGCCGACCAGATGCCCCAGATGCAGCGGTCCGTTGGCATAGGGCAGGGCGGTGGTGACGAGGGCGGTGGTCATGGCGGCCGGCGTTTCTGGGGGCCGGGGATTATTGCATGGAGCTGGGAATGGGGAATCGGGAATGGGGAATCGCAAGAGCGGCCGCCCGCGAGCCGATGGGCCACGAAGAAGGCGCCTTTGCAGGCGCCTTGTCGGAGTGGAGGGGCATCAGGCCAGCAGATGCCGCTTTTAACGATTCCCGATTCTCCACTCCCGATTCCCGGCTTCTACTCTCTGATCCAGGTCTGCGTCCGCCCCAACGCCTCGATGCCGATGTAGCCGCGCATCTGCAGCTTCTTGCCGCCGTCGGTGAGGGTGATCTTGGCCTTGTAGGTCTTGCCCTTGGCCGGGTCCAGCACCGAGCCGCCGTCCCACACCGCGGTGCCGTCGGGCTTGAGGCCCCACAGGATGGTCATGCCCTTGATCGGCTTGCCCTTGCGCTCGCCGTCGCACTTGTCGCACATCGGGTTGGGGCCGTGGTTGGATTGCAGGATCTCCACCACCTTGCCGCTCAGCGTGCCATTGCCGGCCTGTTCGATCTGCACGATCGACTTGGGCTTGCCGGTTTCGTCGTCGATGGTCTGCCAGCGGCCGACCGGCGAGGTGTCGGCGGCGTGCGCCATGAATGCCGCCGCGCTCAGCGGCAGGGCCAGCATCAGGGTCTTGAAGCTCGTGCGCATGTTCCCCTCCCGAGGGATGTCCGGTGCGGCCGGCGCGATGCCGGCCTGATCCGACTGTATACCCAAGCGTATGGTGCTGGGAATCCGCACTGCGTCATGCGGTTCAGCGTGGCCGGCGGTGGGCGTTCAGCCGTTTTCGTACAGTTCCAGCGGCAGGTCGTCGGGATCGGCGAAGAAGGTGAAACGGCGGCCGGTGTATTCGTCGACGCGGATCGGTTCGACCGCCACGCCGTGCGCCTGCAGGTGCGCGACGGCGGCGTCCAGGTCGCGCACGCGCAGCGCCAGGTGGCGCAGGCCGCAGGCTTCCGGGCGGCTCGGTCGCGGCGGTGGCGCGGGGAACGAGAACAGTTCGAGCTGGCTGCCGTCGGGTAGGGCCAGGTCCAGCTTCCAGGAGTCGCGCGCGTCGCGGTAGACCTCGGCGATCACCGGCAGGCCCAGGAGGCGGCAATAGAAGTCCTTGGAGCGCGCGTAGTCGGAGGCGATGATCGCCACGTGGTGCAGGCCGTCGAGGGTCAGCGGCGACGTCATCGCGGCGCGCTCGCGCAGCGAGCGTGGGCGGCGGCAGTGCTCGCAGGTGGCGCGGCGGTGGTGTCGTGCGCAGTCGGCAATAGGGTCGATGGCATGGCGGCAGCATAGCGCAGCGTCGCACCGTGCCGCCGCCGTCTGCGACACTGCGCGTTCCTTCGCTGCGAGGCCGCAGCATGCCGCACAACCCGCTTGCCGCGTTGCTGGCCGATGACCGTTGCCTGGTGCTCGATGGCGCGCTGGCCACTGAACTGGAACGGCGCGGCTGCGATCTGCGCGATCCGCTGTGGTCGGCGAAGATCCTGCTGGAACAGCCGGACCTGATCCGCCAATTGCACCGCGACTATTTCGCCGCTGGTGCGCAGTGTGCGATCACCGCCAGCTACCAGGCCACGCCGCAGGGGGTTGCCGCACGCGGGATCGATCTCGTGCAAGCGCAGCGCTTGATCGCGCGCAGCGTCGAACTGGCGCAGCAGGCGCGGCAGGCGCATCTCGCGCGGCATCCGCAGGCGGGGCCGTTGCTGGTTGCCGGCTCGGTCGGTCCGTATGGTGCCTACTTGGCCGACGGGTCCGAGTACCGTGGCGACTACGCGTTGCCGCAGGCGGCATTGCGGGACTTCCATCGCCCGCGCATCGCCGTGCTGGTGGAGGCGGGCGTGGACCTGCTGACCTGCGAAACACAGCCGTCACTGGTGGAAATGGTGGCCTTGCTGGAGGTGCTGGAGGCATTCCCGCAGACCGTCGCCTGGTTCACCTGCACGCTGCGCGATGCGACGCATCTCAGCGACGGCACGCCGTTGCGCGAGGTGGTGGCGTTGCTCGACGGCCATCCGCAGGTGGTCGCGCTCGGCGTCAACTGTGTCGCCCCGTCGCTGGCCACCGTGGCGTTGCGCCATTTGGCGACGCTGACCCGCGTGCCGCTTGTGGTGTATCCGAATGCTGGCGAGCGCTACGACGCCGACCGCAAATGCTGGCAGGCCGGCAGCGCCGACGCTGGGGCTCTGGCCGACCACCTCACCGCCTGGCGTGCCGCCGGTGCGCGCCTGATCGGCGGTTGCTGCCGCACCACGCCGCAGGACATCGCGCAGCTGGCGCAGCGTCTGGCATCGTCGTAGCGAGGAGGTGGGTCGCCTTGCACGCGACCGTACGCCGTCTTGGCCGGTGGGGTCGCAGCTGATGTCGGCGGCTCCTGCTGTTGTGGGAGGGACTTCAGTCCCGATGCGTTGCAGTGAACCGCGTCGGGACTGAAGTCCCTCCCACAATGGGTTCGTGTGCGTCTGATGCCTTGATGGAAACCGGCGCGCTATCCGCACCGAGTGGGATGGACGCAGCGGGAGGGCGATGGCGCCGCCGCCGATGCGACCTTTCGTAGGAGCGGTTTCAACCGCGACGCGCAGGCGAGGCAGTGTCGGCGGCGGAGACTGTCGCGGCTGAAGCCGTTCCTACAAAATCCCGCGACGCCTCAGCCCGCGTTCCCCGCGAGCGAAGCGGCGCCCCGCTCAGCCCTTCTTGCTCGCCACCCAGCGTTCGATCTTCTCCTGCAGCACGTTCAGTGGCACCGAGCCGTCCTTCAGCACTTCGGCATGGAATTCGCGGATGTCGAACTTGTCGCCCAGTTGCGTGCGGGCGTAGTCGCGCAACTGCAGAATCTTCATCTCGCCGATCTTGTAGGACAGCGCCTGGCCGGGGATGGCCATGTAGCGTTCGGCCTCGGCTTCGGCGTCGGTGCGGCTGGTGGCCGAGTTCTGCAGCATGTAGTCGATCACCTGCTCGCGGGTCCAGCCCTTGCTGTGCAGGCCGGTATCCACCACCAGGCGGATCGCGCGCCACAACTCGTTCTGCAGGTAGCCGAAGTAGTTGTACGGGTCCTGGTACAGGCCCAGATCCTTGCCCAGCGACTCGGCATACAGGCCCCAGCCTTCGATGAAGGCGGTCTCGCCGCCGAAGCGGCGGAACTTGGGCAGGTTGGTCAGCTCCTGCTGCAGGCCGAGCTGGAAGTGGTGGCCGGGAATGGCCTCGTGCAGGTACAGGTCTTCCGCATCCCAGGTCTTGCGGCTGGGCAGGTCGTAGGTATTGACGTAGAAGATGCCGGGGCGGCCGTCCTCGCTGGGGCGCATGTACGAGCCGCTGGCCGCCGACTGCGCGCGGTACGGTTCCACCGGGCGGATCTCGAACGCGGCCTTAGGCTTGAGCGAGAACATGCGCGGCACCGCCGCGTCGACCCGGCCCTCCAGGCCGCGGTAGTAGCTCAGCAGTTCGTCCTCGCTCCTGAAGCTGAAGCGCTTGTCGGTCTGCATGAACTTGAAGAACTTCTGCATCGAGCCGCGGAAGCGCACCTGCTTCATCACCGCCTGGATCTGGCCCTGGATGCGCGCCACCTCGTCCAGGCCGATCTGGTGGATCTGGGCGGGGGTCAGGTCGGTGGTGGTGCTCTGGCGCACGTTCCAGGCGTACCAGGCATCGCCGCCAGGCAGGGCGCCGACGCCGGCGGTGCTGCGCGTGGCCGGCAGGTACTCGGTGGCGATGAAGCCGCGCAGCGAGCGGTAGGCGGGCATGATGCGGTACTCGATCATGCGCTTGTATTCGGCGGTGATGCGTTGCTTCTCGGCCTCGGGGATGTCGGCGGGCAGATTGCGCACCGGGCCCCAGAACAGGCTCTCCTCGGCGGTGGGCTTGATGATCGCATCGAGTTGCGGCAGCACCTTCTCCATCAGCGCGCGCGGCTGCACCACGCCGGCCTTCATGCCCTCGCGCATGTTGGCGATGGCCTGGTCGAACAGCGCCGGGATGCCGAGCGCGCGCCGCGACCAGTTGTCATAGTCCTTGACCGTGTGGAACGGCTGCGCGCCGGTGCCGGAGCCGAGCATCACCATGATGCTGCCGACGTTGTAGAACTGATTCACCGGCTGCATCCAGCTCGGGTACTTCTCCGCCTCCAGTGCGTTGCGCGCATCGCCGACGAAGATTTCGTAGCTGAGCAGGTCCTGCCCGGTCAGGCCATCCTTGCCGATCGCCTCGGCCTTGCTCAGCCACTCCACGGTGAAGTCGTGCGACTGCTGGCGGAACGCGGCCGAGAGGAAGTTCGGCAACTGGTCGTTGTAGCGGCTGTCGCCCTGGAAGGTGGCCTGCAGCGGGTTGAGCTTGAGCGAGGCTTCCCAGTAGTCGTCGTACAGCTTGTTCAACTGCTGCGCCTTGGTCAGCACCACCGGGGCCGGCGCCGGCCGCGCCTTGCGCGCCTTGCTGGCCTTGGCGCGGGTCTGCGCGGTGGTCTGCTTGGTGGTCTTCTTCTTGGCCGCATCCGCCGGGGCCGCCAGCGACAGGCTCAGGGCGGTGGCGATGGCGAGGGACAGCAGGCGGGAAAAGCGGGGCGGCATTGCGGGCTCCAACGACAAGCGAGCGGGGAGCTTGCCCGATCCGCACCGCCGAGGCCACCCATGGCCGCTGCCCGCGGGCGCCCGCCGCCCTGTCGCGGGCGGGCGCCGTGGCGCGACGGGCCAGGCGGCAGCGGCCTCTGCGGCGCTGCACGATGGCCGCGCGCGAGGGCGTGCGGGGCGCTCGCGCGTGTGCCGGCGTTCAGTCGGCGGCCGCTTCCTCGCGCAGTTGCTCGGCGCGCTCGGGGGTCAGATAGTCGGTGATCAGCCGCCGCATCAGGTACAGCAGCGGGATCAGCAGCACCGCCAGCAGCATCTTGCAGATGTAGTTCAGCGTGCTCACCGCCAGGAACAGCTGCATCGACCAGTGCTGCGGGCCGAGCACGAAGGCGATGTAGATCACCACGAAGCTGTCGATCAGCTGCGAGACTGCGGTGGAGCCGGTGGCGCGCAGCCATACGTGCTTTTCGCCGGTCACGCTGCGGATGCGGTGGAACACCGCCACGTCGATCAGCTGGCCGGCCATGAACGCGACCAGCGAGCCGGCGATGGTCCACATGCCCTGGCCGAACACCGCGGCGAACGCGGCCTGATAGTCGGGCACGCCCTGGTTCTGCGCGGCGGTGACCCAGAATCCGGCCGGGGCCAGCGCGATCGCGGCGAAGGCGAACAGGAAGCCGTAGCCGATCAGCCCCACCGCCAACCAGGAGATGAAGCGCACGCCGCGGCGGCCGAAGAACTCATTGATGGTGTCGGTGAGGATGAACACCAGCGGCCACAGCAGGGTGCCGGCAGTGAAGTTCATCGAGCCGGTCTGCCCGAACAGGTTCCAGTTCAGCGGTGCGATGCCCAGAGTGTCTTCGAAGGCGAAGATCTTGACCCCGATGAATTCGGCCAGCGCGGCGTTGACGCAGAAGAACGCCGCCAGGGCGATGAACAGCCGGACCGCGCGATCGTCGAGCGTGCCGCGGCGCATCGGCGTCAGCGGTCCATGGTCCGGGTGAAGGGCACGCTCTCCGGCGCCACCGCGCCACCGGAGATGATGAAGCTCATGGCCTGGTCCACGCTCCAGTCGGTGGGCGTGAGCAGTTCCACCGGCACGATCTCCAGGTAGCCGGAGGTCGGGTTGGGCGTGGTCGGCACATACACCGCGGCCAGCTCGCGGCCGGTGCCGTGTTCCTTGATGACCCGCGTGACCAGGCCCACCGACTTCATGTCCCGGTGCGGGAAGTCGATCAGCACCACGCGCTGGGTGCTGCCGGGCTGGGTCTGCAGGATGTCCACCAGCTTGCGCACGCTGTCGTAGACCACGCTGGCCAGCGGGATGCGGCGCATCACCGCCTCGAACCAGCGCAGCAGGCGCTGGCCGATCATGCGCCGGCTCAGGAAGCCGACCAGCAGGATCACCGCCAGGGTGGCGATCAGGGCAATGGTGTTCTGCACCCACTGCGCGGTCGCCCAGCCCAGTTCGCGCGGGAACGAGGCGGCGATGCGCACCGACAGCGGCACCACCCAGGGGCTGCTGATGCCCGACAGCAGCACGAACACGAACTTGACCACGACCCAGGTCAGCCAGATCGGCAACAGGGTCAGCAGGCCGGTGAAGAACAGCCGTTGCAGGGACGGGCGGGGAGCGGGGGCGGCGAGATCGGGCGACATCCGCGTAGTGTAGCGGCGCCTGATGGCCGTTGGTGCGGCGCGGCATGGTCGCGCGGCGCGGTTGTGCAGCTGCGATTGGGCCGGGGCGTGCGCACGCCAGCCGAATCGTCGCGCCGCGCGCGCAAGTTGAGGTCGCGTCAGCTCGCAGTGTGTGCCCGTTTGCGCAGAGACAGGACAGGCCTTGGCGAAACCGCGGGTCGGCCGCGCTATCGCGCCGGCTTGCGCTTGACGTACAGCTGCTTGCGCGTCCTCGCCACCACCTCGCCCTGGGCGTCGACCACGTCGGTCTCGAACCAGTGCAGATACTTGTCGCCGCTTGCGGTGGCGGCGCGCAGTTCGTCCAACAGGGCCTGGTCCAGGTCGAATTGCGCGCTGACCGTGCCGCGGCCCGGGCGCACGAACTCGATGCTGCCGGCCTTGTCCCAGACGTAGTAGTCGCGTCCCAGGTTCTGCATGGTCAGCAGCATCCAGAACGGGTCGGTCATGGCGAACAGGCTGCCGCCGAAATGGGTGCCGACGTAGTTGCGGTTCCACGGGCGCATGCGCAGTTCGACCCGCGCGTGGCGGTAGTCGGCGCTCAGCGCGGTCACGTGGATGCCGGCGCATAGGAACGGCGGCCACAGGTTCAGGCCCAGGCGGAACAGCGATGGCTTCATCGTGCGAGAGGGGCTGGAACAGAGAACGCGAGCCTACCAGACGCATGCGTATGGTGCATCGGCGGGGCGCCTGTGTCGCGCTGGCGCGCCTGACCGGCCGCCGCGACGGCGTCGGCGGCGCACGCGGCCCGCCGACGCCAGTGCCGCGGCCGCCTCAGAACAGCAGGGCGGACATCTTGCGGCGGTACTGCCCCACCAGGTCCTCGTCCTCGATCACCCGGAACGCGTCGATCAGCGCCTTCTTCGGCAGGCCGTCCTCGAACGTGCGGTCCTGGCGCAGCATCTCCAGGAACTGCTCCAGCGCGGCCGCGTCGTCGCCGCCGACCAGGTGGCGCACGCCCAGCAGGTAGCGCGCCTTGAGGTCGGCCGGATCCTGCGCCAGTGTCGCCTGCAGGGTCTCCAGCGGCGGCGCGGCCTGCAGCGCGCCGACGAAGCCCAGCCGCGCCCGCGCCCGCACCGCGCGCTCGTCGGTGGCCAGGTTGGCCGGCAGCGCGTCGATCAGGGTCTCGGCCTCGGTGGCGGCGCCGACCTTGACCAGGGCCAGGGCCAGATCCAGCTTCAGCTCGTCCTTGTCCGGCTCGGCCGCCACCGCCTCGCGCAGGCGCTGCACCTCGGCCTGCGGATCCAGCGGCGCGGCCGGCACGTCCTCGGCCGGCTCCTGCGCCGCCAGCGGCACGATCCCGTGCTGGGTCAGGAACTCGCGCAACTGGCCTTCGGGCAGGGCGCCGGGGAAGCCGTCGACCAGCTGTCCGCCCTTGACCAGGAACACCGTCGGCACCGAGCGGATCTGGAACGCCGCCGCGATCTGCTGTTCCTGGTCCACGTCGACCTTGGCCAGGACGAAGCCGCCGTTGTACTCGGCCGCCAGTTTTTCCAGGATCGGGCTCAGGGTCTTGCACGGGCCGCACCAGGGCGCCCAGAAGTCCACCAGCACCGGCGTCTGCAGCGAGCGCTGCAGCACATCGGCTTCGAAGGTCTCGGTCTTGGCGTCGAAAACGTGGGGCGTGTCGGACATGGGCGGCGTCATCGCAGTCGAGAAGACGCTCTGTATGGAGGCGCGGCGGCGCCGATGCAAGGGCGGCGGCGTCGTGACACGGATGCCGGCCGCGGCCGCAGCGGCGACAATGCCGGGTTTCGGGCGCCATGCCGGCGCGAAAGGACGGGAACGGATGGGCGAGGTGAGCGAACGGGTGCTGCGCTGGATCGGGCCGCTGCTGGCGGTGGCCGCGGTGGTGGCGATGCTGGGCTTCGGCGCGGTGCTGCCCGGCTATCTGCCGTGGTCGCATCCGCTGGCCCTGCTCGGTGCGCGCGGCATCCCGCATGCCTGGGCGTTCAACCTGCTGGCATTCGTGTTGCCTGGGGGCCTGGCGATGGGACTGGCGCTGCGGCTGCTGCGCCGCGCGGGCCGCCAGACGCCCTGGTCGCTGCGGGTCGGCGGGCAATTGCTGCTGTTGGCCGGCCTGGCCTTCGCCGGCATGGGCCTGCTGCCGCTGGACCCGACCGACCTGGAAGCGCGCGCGACCCAGTTGCATGCCAGCGCCTGGCTGCTGTGGGTGGTGGCGCTGGTGGCAGCCGCGGCCCTGCTGGGGCTGGGCGCGCGCCGCGATCCCGCCGCGCGCGTCTGGGCCGCGCTGGCGCTGGCGATGGCGCTGCTGGTAGCGCTGGGCGCGTTCGCGCTGGACCGGCTGCTGTCGCCGGCGCTGGCGCAGCGGCTGGTGTTCCTGCTGTGGTGGGGCTGGCTGGCACTGCTGGCGTGCTGGCCCGGACCCCGGGCGGTCGCGCGCCGCGGCTGACCCTGCCGGTCTTGCGCAGTTGGCCGGCGCGGCGGGCGCTGCCTTGGCCGCGGCCCGCCGCGCTCGCCCGCGGCGCCGACGCCGCTGCAGCGGTGGTCCCTGCGCCTGCCGGAGCGTGCGCGGGCGTTGCGCGCCAGTGCCGTCCGTCGCCGGGATTGGAGCGGCTTGCCGCGCTACGGTACCCTTGGCCGCTTTGTTGCCGCCTGGCCCTTGCCCGTTTCCATGTCCGCCGTCGAGCCCACCGCCTACGACCCGCAGCAGGTCGAATCCTCCGCCCAGCAGTTCTGGGACGCCACCCGCGCCTTCGAGGTCGACGAGACCTCCGACAAGCCCAAGTTCTACTGCCTGTCGATGCTGCCGTACCCGTCCGGGGCGCTGCACATGGGCCACGTGCGCAACTACACCATCGGCGACGTGATCAGCCGCTACCAGCGCATGATCGGCAAGAACGTGCTGCAGCCGATGGGCTGGGACGCGTTCGGCCTGCCGGCCGAGAACGCGGCGATCAAGAACAAGACCGCGCCGGCGAAGTGGACCTACGCCAACATCGACCACATGCGCAGCCAGCTCAAGTCGCTGGGCTACGCCATCGACTGGTCGCGCGAGTTCGCCACCTGCCGGCCCGAGTACTACGTGCACGAGCAGCGCATGTTCACCCGGCTGATGCGCAAGGGCCTGGCCTACCGCCGCAACGCGGTGGTGAACTGGGACCCGATCGATCAGACCGTGCTGGCCAACGAGCAGGTCATCGACGGCCGCGGCTGGCGCTCCGGCGCGCTGGTGGAAAAGCGCGAGATCCCGCAATGGTTCCTGCGCATCACCGACTACGCGCAGGAACTGCTGGACGGCCTGGATCAGCTGCCGGGCTGGCCGGAATCGGTCAAGACCATGCAGCGCAACTGGATCGGCCGTTCCGAGGGCCTGGAGATCCAGTTCGACGTGCGCGACGCCGACGGCAGTGCGCTGGACCCGCTGCGCGTGTTCACCACGCGCCCGGACACGCTGATGGGCGTAACCTTCGTGTCCATCGCCAGCGAGCACCCGCTGGCGCTGCATGCGGCCAAGTCCAATCCGCAGCTGGCCGCGCTGCTGGCCGAGCTGAAGCAGGGCGGCGTCTCTGAGGCCGAACTGGAAACCCAGGAAAAGCGCGGCATGGCCACCGGCCTGACCGCGGTGCATCCGATCAGCGGCGAGCAGGTGCCGGTGTGGGTCGCGAACTTCGTGCTGATGGGCTATGGCACCGGCGCGGTGATGGCGGTGCCCGGCCACGACCAGCGCGATTTCGAATTCGCCAGCAAGTACGCCCTGCCGATCCGCCAGGTGATCGCGCTGAAGGCGCCGAAGAACGACGACGAGCGCAGCTACGATCCGAGCCGCTGGCAGGACTGGTACGGCGACAAGACCCGCGAGCTGGAACTGGTCAATTCCGCCGAGTTCGACGGGCTGGACTTCCAGGGCGCGTTCGAAGCGCTGGCCGAGCGCTTCGAGCGCAAGGGCCAGGGCCAGCGCCGGGTCAACTACCGCCTGCGCGACTGGGGCGTCAGCCGCCAGCGCTACTGGGGCTGCCCGATCCCGGTGATCTACTGCCAGAGCTGCGGCGCGGTGCCGGTGCCGGAAGACCAGTTGCCGGTGCTGCTGCCGGAGAACGTGGCGCTGAGCGGCACCGGTTCGCCGCTGAAGACCGACCCGGAATGGCGCAAGACCACCTGCCCGCAGTGCGGCGCGGCGGCCGAGCGCGAGACCGACACCTTCGACACCTTCATGGAGTCGAGCTGGTACTACGCGCGCTACACCTCGCCCGGCGCCAAGGACATGGTCGACAAGCGCGGCAACTACTGGCTGCCGGTGGACCAGTACATCGGCGGCATCGAGCACGCGATCCTGCACCTGATGTACTTCCGCTTCTTCCACAAGCTGCTGCGCGACGCGCGCCTGGTGGACAGCGACGAGCCGGCGACCAACCTGCTGACCCAGGGCATGGTGATCGCCGAGACCTTCTACCGGCAGAACCCGGACGGTTCCAAGGACTGGATCAACCCGGCCGACGTGGACGTGCAGCGCGACGACAAGGCGCGGGTGATCGGCGCGGTGCACCGCGGCGACGGCCAGCCGGTGCTGATCGGCGGCACCGAGAAGATGTCCAAGTCCAAGAACAACGGCGTGGATCCGCAGGCGATGGTCGGCAAGTACGGCGCCGACACGGTGCGCCTGTTCTCGATGTTCGCTGCGCCACCGGAGCAGTCGCTGGAGTGGAACGAGGCCGGTGTCGACGGCATGGCGCGGTTCCTGCGCCGGCTGTGGGCGCAGGTGCACAAGCATGTCGCCGACGGCGCCGCGCCGGCGCTGGACCCGGCCGCGCTGAATGCCGAGCACAAGGCGCTGCGGCGCAAGACCCACGAGACCATCGGCAAGGTCGCCGACGACTACGGCCGCCGCCACAGCTTCAACACCGCCATCGCCGCGGTGATGGAACTGACCAACGCGCTGGCCAAGTTCGACGACGCCGGCGATCAGGGCCGCGCGGTGCGCCAGGAAGCGCTGGAAGCGGCGGTGCTGCTGCTCAACCCGATCACCCCGCACGCCAGCCACGCGCTGTGGCAGGCGCTGGGCCATCCGGCGACGCTGCTGGAAGACGTGCCGTTCCCGCAGCCGGACCCGGCCGCGCTGGTGCGCGACGCGGTGACCCTGGCGGTGCAGGTCAACGGCAAGCTGCGCGGCACCATCGAGGTCGGCGCCGACACTCCGCGCGAGCAGATCGAGGCGCTGGCCCAGGCCGAGCCGAATGCGGCCAAGTTCCTGGAAGGCCTGAGCATCCGCAAGATCATCATCGTGCCGGGCAAGATCGTGAACCTGGTGGCGGCGTGAGCCGGCGCGCCGCGGCGGCCGCAGCGCGGCCGCGCGGTGCGGCATCAGGTCTCAACCCGCGTTCACGCGACGTGCGGCAGGCTAGCGGCCTGTTGCCGCGCCCAGCCGGCTCCTCCAGACTGTGTCCATGACCCGACTCCTGCTCGCTCTCGTCTTCGCGGCGTCCCTGACCGCCTGCGGTTTCCACCTGCGCAACAAGCTGACCCTGCCGGCCGATACGCCGTCGGTGAAGGTGGTGTCCTCGGCGCCGTACAGCGAGCTGGCCAAGCTGCTCGAACGCGGCCTGCGCGCAGCCGGCGCGCAGATCGCGCCCAAGGACGTCAACACCGGCGTGGCCCGCCTGGAAGTGCTGTCCGAGCGCTGGGGCGACTTGCCGATCGCGCTCGACGCCGAAGGCCGCGCCCAGGAATACAGCCTGCGCTACGCCGCGATCTTCGTGTTCCGGCGCGCCGACGGCAGCGTGCTGGTGCCGCAGCAGGTGATCGAGCTGTCGCGCGACTACGTGTCGCCGCCGACCGACGCCACCGGTACCTCCACCGAGCGCGAGATCCTGGCCGACGAATTGCGCCGCGAGATGTCGGCGTCGATGCTGCGCCGGATCGACAGCGTGGTGCGCGCGCAGGTGCGCGACGGCAAGGACGTCAACGCCGCGCCGCCGTCGACCGACGGCACGCCGGTGGAAGGCAAGCCGGCCGACGCCACGCCGGCCGCAGACAAGCCGGCGACCACGCCGCAGCCTTGAGCCTCGCCCTGCTGCCTTCGCCGCCGCATGCGGCGGCCGCGCCGTTCGCCGCAGGCGCGCGGCGTTGGCCGCATCCGCCTGCAGCAGCGTAGGCTGTCGCCATGGAACTGCGTCCCGAACAACTCGCCACCCAGCCGGCGTCGCAGCCGCTGCAGCCGGTCTACTTGATCGCCGGTCCGGAAACCCTGCGCGTGCTCGAAGCCGCCGACGCGGTCCGCGCTCGCGCACGCGCCGCCGGCATCGGCGAGCGCGAGGTGTTCGACGCCGATGGCCGCGACTTCGACTGGGGCCAGCTGTATTCCAGCTTCAACGCACCCAGCCTGTTCAGCGCGCAGCGGCTGATCGAACTGCGCCTGCCCAGCGGCAAGCCCGGCAAGGAGGGCGGCGAGGTCATCAGCGCGTTCTGCGCCGATCCGCCGCCGGACGTGGTGCTGCTGATCACCTGCAACGAATGGAGCAAGGCCCACCAGGGCAAGTGGGCCGACGCAGTCGGCCGTATCGGCACCATCGCCGTGGCCTGGGCGATCAAGCCGCACGAACTGGGCGACTGGATCGAGCGGCGCCTGCGCAGCAAGGGCCTGCGCGCCGATGCCGGCGCGGTGCAGCGCCTGGCCGAGCGGGTGGAGGGCAACCTGCTGGCGGCGGCGCAGGAGATCGACAAGCTGGCCCTGCTGGCCGACGGCCAGGGCCTGGACGTGGCGGCGATGGAGTCGCTGGTCGCCGACGCCGCCCGCTACGACGTGTTCCGCCTGGCCGAGGCGACCCTCGCCGGACAGGCGCCGGCGGTGCGGCGCATGCTCGCCGGCCTGCGCGCCGAGGGCGAAGCGGTGGCCGCGCTGCTGCCGATCCTGATCAAGGAACTGCTGCGCACCGCGGCGCTGGCCAAGGTGCAGGCCGCCGGCGGCAACCTGGCCGCGGAGATGAAGGGGCAGGGCATCTGGGAATCGCGGCAGGCGCCGTTCAAGCGCGCCCTGCAGCGCCACGCCGAACCGCGCCGCTGGGAACGCTTCGCCGCCGAGGCCGGCCGTATCGACCGCATCGCCAAGGGCCGCGCCGACGGCGACGCCTGGATCGCCCTGGAGCGCCTGCTGCTGGCGATCGCCGAGGCGCGGGCGGTGCGGTTGTTGGTGGTATGACGGCCGGGATTGGGGATTCGGGATTGGGGATTGGCAACAGCGGCGATCCGGCGATGCCGGATGTGCGAGAAGAAAGCCCCGCCGTTGGCGAATCCCCAATCCCCAATCCCGAATCTCGGCCTCTCACCCTCATCTACGGCGGCACCTTCGATCCCATCCACAACGGCCACCTGGCGATCGCGCGGGCGGCGCGGGATGCGGTCGGGGTGCCGGTGCGGATGATGCCGGCGGCCGATCCGCCGCATCGGCCGGCGCCCGGCGCCGATGCGCAGCAGCGCTGCGCGATGCTGGCGCTGGCCATCGCCGACACGCCGGGGCTGGTGCTGGACCTGCACGAAGTGCGGCGCGCGCAGGCCCGGCCGGGCGTGGCGTCCTACAGTATCGACACGGTGCGCGAGCTGCGCGCCGAGCTCGGCGCCGACGCGCCGCTGGCGCTGCTGATCGGCAGCGACAGCTTCGTCGGCTTCAACGGCTGGCGCGAGTGGCGGGCGTTGCTCGAGGCGGCGCACCTGATCGTCGCCGACCGCGCCGGCAGCGGTTGGGAGCGGGCGGTGCCGGCGGAACTGGCGCAGGCGGTGGCCGGGCGCTGGGCCGACACGCCGCAGGCGCTGACCCGCGCGCCGGGCGGCCGGCTGTGGTGCTTGCGGCAGCCGCTGCGCAGCGAATCGGCCAGTCTGGTGCGGGCGCGGATCGCCGCCGGCGAGGACTGGGCGGCCTTGCTGCCGGCACCGGTGGCGGCCTATATCCGCGACCACGGCCTGTATGCGTCGGGCACCGGTCCCGCTGGCTGAATACGCGTCCTGCCGGGGTCGCCTATAATTCGCCCCATTCCATCGAGTTCGCCGCTTTGTCCAGTCAAGCCCACGTCATCAAGACCCAAGTCCCCAATCCGCCGCCGCCGCTGCCGGTCCTGCTCGCCCACGTCCGCGAGGCAGTCGAGGAACTCAAGGCCAAGGACGTGGCGGAAATCGACGTGCGCGGCAAGTCCAGCGTCACCGACTACCTGGTGATCGTCTCCGGCACCTCCACCCGTCACGTCAAGTCGATCGCCGACGAAGTCATCAAGTACGCCAAGCGCCTGGACGTCATGCCGCTGGGCGTGGAAGGCGAGCGCGAGGCCGAGTGGGTGCTGGTCGATCTCGGCGACGTGGTGGTGCACGTGATGCTGCCGCGGGTGCGCGAGTTCTATGCGCTGGAGCGGCTGTGGACGGTCGGCGACCAGCCGCCGGGCGACGACGACGGCGACGACTCGGCACGCGATGCCTAAGCGCCAGGCCGGCGTGCCTGCGGCCGCGTCCGATCTGGCGCCGTCCGCACGGCTCCGCGCCGGTTCCGACACCGCTGCACAGCCGCTGGCCACCCCGGCGCGCAAACGCTTCGATGCGCTGATCGAACGCCTGGAGCGGACCCGCGAGGAACTGCGCGACTGGCGCGAGGCGCTGCCGCGCTGGGAACAGCGCTTCCATGCGCAGGTCGAGCCGCTGCTGCAGGCGCGCGATGCGGCGCAGGCGCAATTGGTCCACGACCTGGACGCCGCGCATGCCATGCACAAGCTGGGCAAGCGCGAGCGTGCGGACTTGTCCGAGACGCTATGCGCGCTGGCCGCGCCGCTGCTGGAACAGCCGGAGTTCGAGGCGCTGAAGCCGATCCATGCACGCCACCGCGGCGCGCAAGGCGAGGGCGGCGACATCATGCAAGACGCCGCGATGCAGGCGGCGCTCGCCGCCGAGTTCGGCCTGACCATCGAAGAATTGCAGCACCTGCCGTCCCCGGAAACGCTGTACGCGCAACTGCAGCAGCGCCAGCACCAGCAGCGGGCGCATACGGACGGACGCGCGCAACGGCATGCCAAGCGCCGCCGTGCCGGCGCGGGCCCTGCCGCCGCGAGCGAGTTCGATCCGCAACAGGCGCGGCGCGCGCTGTACCGCAGCTTGGTCGCGGCGCTGCACCCGGACCGCGAGCCCGATGCGCGGCAACGCGAACGCAAGACCGCGCTGATGCAGGAACTCAACCGTGTCTATCGCCAGGACGATCTGCTGGGCCTGCTTGAACTGCAGTTGGAGATCGGCCAGCTGGATCACGCCGGGATCGCGGCGATGGCCGAGGAGCGGATCGGCGACTACGCCGCGATGTTCGCCACGCAACTGCAGCAGGTCGAGCGGGAGCTGGCGCAGGTGGTCGATGCGTTCGTGGCCGACTACGGGCTGGCCCTGGAGCGCCGCCCGCAGCCGCGGCGCCT
Source organism: Xanthomonas sacchari (assembly GCF_040529065.1). NCBI lineage: Bacteria > Pseudomonadati > Pseudomonadota > Gammaproteobacteria > Lysobacterales > Lysobacteraceae > Xanthomonas > Xanthomonas sacchari. The sequence goes on from NZ_CP132343.1 coordinate 1,655,772, forward strand.
GGATGCGCTGATGGCGCAGATCAAGCGCCAGTTGCAGGACGAGATCGCGTATTTCGACGAGGACCGGCGCGCGCTGCAGCAGCCGTCCACTCTCAAGCAGTGGTTGCGCGAGCAGCGTGCGGCGCTCGAGGCGCAGGACGCCGCCGAGACTGCTTTCATGGCGGAGCGCGGATGATGCGCGCGCGGCGGCCGACGCGATGAAGGCGCGCCTCATCGCCACCGGCGAGCGCGCCCCGGCCTGGGTGGCGCAGGGCTTCGCCGAGTACCGCAAGCGGCTCTCGCACTGGCTGCCGCTGGACCTGGTCGAGATCGAACCCGGCCTGCGCGGCAAGGGCCGCGATGCGCAGCGCGCGATCGAGGACGAAGGCCGCCGGGTCCTGGCGGCGCTGCCGAAGAATGCCCTGGTGGTGGCGCTGGACGTGCCCGGCAAGCAGCACAGCTCCGAGCAACTGGCGCAGCGCATGGAACACTGGCGCGGACAGGGACGCGATCTGGCGTTCCTGATCGGCGGTCCCGAGGGCCACTCGCCAGAGGTGCTGGCGGTGGCCAGCGAATCCTGGTCGCTGGGGCCGCTGACGCTGCCGCACATGCTGGTGCGGCTGGTGGTGGCCGAGCAGTTGTACCGTGCGGCGGCGATGCTGGCCAATCATCCCTACCATCGCGCCTGATCGCGGATCGCGGATCGCGGATCGCGGATCGCTGATCGCGTGTGCGCGGCGGCAAGGCGTGCGTGATGCCGAAACTTGCGCGCCGCTCAGGCAACAAAAAAGCCCGGGCTTGCGCCCGGGCTTTTTCTTATCGCTGTGCGACGCTCGCGATCAGTTGAACGTGTACTTCGCGCCCACCGTGAAGTAGCGGCCGATCGCGCCGCTGAAGTGCAGCGGGTTGTAGTTGACCGCACCGTAGGTGGTCGGATCCAGCGGGGCGATCCGGTCGAACACGTTCTGCACCGACGCGTTCAGTTCGAACGCCTCGGTGATGTTCCAGCGGCCCGACAGATCGAAGGTGGTGAACGAGGCGATCTTCTTGACCGGCGTACCGTCGGCGTAGAAGGCCTGGTAGTCGCCACCGCGGCGATCCTTGTTCTCGATGCTGTCGATGTAGTTGACCACGCCGCTCACGCTCCAGCTGCCCTGCTTCCAGGTGGTGCCGAAGTTGATGCGGTCCTGCGGGGTGCCGATGCAGTTGGTCACGTCGCAGTTGCCGTGCGTGCCCACGTAGTCGACGGTGGTGTCGCCTTCGGTGCGCTCGAACTTGAGCAGGTGGCTCCACTGCGCATCCAGCTCCAACTGACCCGGACCGATCTCGAAGGTCTGGCGGATGTCGGTGTCGATGCCGCGCACGCGCGAGGAGTTCGCGTTCACGTAGCCGGTATTGACCGCCAGGATGGTACCGCTGTTGGCGACGCCGCCGATGTTGTTGCTGTCGCGCAGGACATTGCCGGCAGCGATCGCGTCGGCGGTGCTGCCCTGGGCGATCTCGTTGGTGCGCTTGATCTCCCAGCCGTCCACGGTCAACGAGGTCGTCGAGGTCGGCTGCAGCACGAAGCCCACCGAGTAGCTCTTGGATTCCTCGGGCTTCAGCGCCGGGTTCGGACGGGTGATGATCGCCACCGAGCGCGCGGTGCACTCGTTGGCCGGATCGATCGCGCAGCGCACCGGATCGCGGGCGTTGGAGAACGCGGCCAGGCCGCCGTCGCCGTTCTCGGCCGGATTCGGCGCACGGAAGCCTTCGGCATAGCTGGCGCGCAGCGCGATCCAGTTGGCCGGCGTCCACTTCACGCCCAGCTTCGGGGTGGCCTTGCCGTCGCCGCCGTCGTACTTGTCGTAGCGCAGTGCCGCCGACAGTTCCAGTTGCTCCAGCACCGGCGCGGACAGCTCTACGTGGGCAGCATAGACGTTCTGAGTGCCGTCGTAGGCCGAGTAGCCCAGGCCGATGATGTCGCCGATGTCGGTGTAGGTCTGCGGGGTCAGGCTGTTGCTGGTCTTGCGCCATTCCGCGCCCATCGCCAGGCCCAGCGGGCCGCCCTTGAGGTCGACCAGGCTGCGCGAGACGTTGAAGTCGAACATGTCCAGTTCCGACTTGGCGCGCGCGCTGATGGTCGGCGAGATGTAGTCGTACAGCGCCTGCGAGTTCAGGTTGGCGTTGTCGCCGATGCGCCAGGTGCCGGCAGGGCAGGCCGGGTTGCCGAGCACGCAGCGCACGGCGCTGTAGCGCAGGTAGCCGGTACGCTTGTTGATCAGATTGGTACCGGAGTGCAGGTAGCCGGTGTCGTAGCTCCACTCGCCCCAGTTGCCCTTCACGCCGACCAGGAAGCGATTGAACTCGTTGGTGTTGTCGGTGACGCGCGGGCCCACGTCCCAGGCGCTGTAGCGCAGGCGCGCGGCGTATGGCAGCGGATTGTCCGGATGGCCGGCGTAGAGCACGGTGGCGCCGGCGCCGCTGTTGGCGTTGACCGGGCCGCCCGGGTAGCCCCAGCCGCCGGATACGCCGGACGGGGTATTGGAGAACACGGTGTTCTTCTTCGAGTAGCCGATCTCGGTGTAGATCTCGCCGCCCTCGCCGAAGGCGAAGCTGGCGCGGCCGAACACGTTGACGTACTTCTCCTCGGGGGTCAGATCGCGGAACTGCTGCGCCGGATCCCACAGGCAGCCCTGCGCCTGCGCGGTGGCGTCGCTCTGGCCCGGGATGGTGGTCAGGCCGGCGCAGCCGGGGAGGGCGACCAGCTGTCCGGCGGTGTTGAACACCGAGCCATTGGGGCCGCTGCCGCCGGCGGTGCCGCCGCTGAGGTAGGCGCCGCCGAGGAACTGCGCGTCCTGTGCCGCATAGCCCCAGCGGCGGATGTCGCCGGTGCCGATCCACTTGCGGTCCTTGCGGTCGCTGATCTTGATCGCGTCGGTCTTGCCCACGTCCAGGCTGAAGAACGCGTTCCAGCCGTCGCTGGAAAGGTCGCCGGTACCGGCGGTCAGGGTGGCCTTGCGCGCATCGCCGTCGCCATCGCCGGAGAGGCCGTAGGAGCCGCGCAGGATCGCGCCCTGGAAGTCGCTGCGCAGGATGATGTTGACTACGCCGGCGATGGCGTCGGAGCCGTAGATCGCCGAGGCGCCGTCCTTCAGCACTTCGACCCGCTCGACCGCGTCCAGCGGGATGGTGCTCAGGTCGGTGAAGACCTTCTGGCCATCGTCGGCCAGGCCGTAGGTGGCCATGCGCCGCCCGTTCAACAGCACCAGGGTGGAGCCGGCGCCCAGGCCGCGCAGCGAGATGCCGGCGCCGCCGCCGGCGAAACCGTTGCCGAAGGTCTTCGGAATCGAGCCGGCGCCGTCGGCGGTCAGGGTCTGCAGGTACTCGGCCAGCGAGGTCTTGCCGGTGCGGTCGATTTCCTGGCGGGTGACTACCTGCACCGGCGACGGGGTCTCGGTGTCGGTGCGCGGGATGTTGGAGCCCGTGACCGTGATCCGGTCGAGATTGGTGGCCGCTTCCTGGGCGAAGGCGGCGGGGCCTGCGAGGGCGGCGAGCACGCCAGCGACGGAGGCACACAGCAGCGTACGGCGGGTTGCACGCCGTTGGGTCGAAATGTTCACAGTTTCTCTCCTAACTGGAAACGCAGATTGTGTCTTTCTGACGAAAGTGCCGACCTTTTGACGGCCGGCTGGTTCCCATCTAGGTGTATCTATCGTGAACAAATAGTGAATTTTTGCGAAATGCGCGCGGCCGAGTAGACCCGGCCGCGCACATCGCCATCCTCAGCGGTCCATCGAAAAATCGACCGGCACCAGCCCGTACGCCTGCACCGGCGTGCCGTTCTGCAGCGCCGGCTTGAACGCCCAGCGCTTGAGCACCTGGTCGCGGGCGGCCTGGTCCAGCACCCGGTGGCCGCTGCTCTTCTCGATGCTGACCTGCAGCGGCTGCCCGTCGGTGCCGACCAGCACCCGCAGCAGCACGCTGCCCTGCAGGCGATCGCGCAGCGCGTCGCGCGGATACGGCGGGGCCGGCGCGCGCAGGTACTGCAACTGCATGCCGTCCACCGGCGCACTCGCGCTCGCCGGCGGCAGGCTGGGCGCGGCGATGCTGGGCGTGGGGTCGACATTGGGCGCGCTGTCCAGCACCACCGGGCTGCTGTCGGCCGCTGGCGCCGGCGTCGAGGTCGGCACCGGCACTGCAGTGGGCGTGCGCGGCTGCGTCGGCACCTGTTTCTCGGCATTGGGAATGGTCGGCGGCGGCGGCGTGACCTTGACCACCACCGGTTGCTGCCAGGGCGGCTGCACCTGCGCCGGTTCCGGTGGCGCGGTCACGTGCGAGAGCGGAAGCAGCAGCAACAGGGCGGCCAGCACGTGCAGGGCGATCGCGGTGCTGTAGGCCAGGACCCGGGACAGGTCGATGCGGAAGGACGGGGCGGGGAGTTGCGTGCGAACCATGGATCCACCTCTGCGATAGGAGTGTCGTGGACTGCGGTACGGCTAAGAGCGGCTAACAAACCTACTGCGCAGCCGCCAGGCGGCTGCTCGCGACGTTTTGTCAGCCACTCTGAACGCACGGGCGCGGCGGATGGGGTCAGCGCGCCCGTCCGCGTTTCGACAGTGCGCCGGTCGCGGTGGCTTTGGCAAGAGGGGCAAGGGCCAGCGCTGGGCGCGATCGCGACGAGAGCAGGGGGCCGCCGCAGCCGGACACGACGACGGCGCCCGCAGGCGCCGTCGCGAGGTGTTGCCTGGTAAGCCCGCTTACTTGCCCAGTTCGAACACCACGTCCAGGTTGACCGAGACGCTGCTCTCGCCCGCGGCGACCGGGGTGTCGGCCTCGGCCTTCATCGCCATTGCGCGCATCATCGGCATCGGCGGGCGCACGCCGCCGCTGCTGCCCTCGGAAATGCTGACGATGCGCCGCACGCGCAGGCCAAGCGCCTTGGCGTAGCTCTGCGCGCGCGCCTGCGCCTTCTTCAGCGCATCGACCCGGGCCTGGTCGTACAGCGGTTCGGGGTCGTCGATCTCGAAGGTGGGGCCGTTGATCTGGTTGGCGCCCTGCGCGGCCAGCGCGTCGAGCACCTTGCCGAGCTTGGCGATGTCGCGCACCTTCAGGTTGACCGAGTTGCTGGCCTGGTAGCCGATGATCTGTGGGGCCTGGTTCTCGGCGTACTTGTACTGCGGGTTGAGGCTGACCCCGCTGGTCTGCACGTCCTTGTCGGCGATGCCGGCGGCGCGGATCGCGGCGAGCACCTTGGTCATCTGCTCGGCGTTCTGTCGCATCGCCGCGGCGCTGTCGGTGGCCTGGGTGACCACGCCGGCCGAGATCGCGGCCACATCGGGCGCGCGCTTGGCCTCGGCCTGCGCGGCGATGTTGAGCAGGGTGCCGTCGGCGGGCACGGCATAGCCGGGCGCGGCGGATTGGGCGTGGGCGGTCATCGTGCCTCCTAAGGCGAGGGACAGGGCCAGCAGCAGCGGGCGGACGGACAATGCGCGCATCGGGGTTCTCCTTGAAGAATGGGGCGAGGGTGTTGCCGCGACGATGAACGCGTCGTGATCTTCACCGGGGTTGAAGCGATCGTCACGCCATCGGCGTTCGTTCAGCCAGTCCGCTCGGGTTATCCTTCGGCCATGCTGTATCTCGCGTCCCGTTCCCCTCGCAGAAACGAACTGCTGACCCGCCTCGGCGTGCCGTTCCGGATCCTCGATCTCGAGGTGCCGGAACTGCGCGCGGCCGACGAGTCGGCGCAGGCCTACGTGCGCCGCGTGGCGCTGGACAAGGCCCGCGCCGGGTGGGCGCAACTGGCCGATGCCGCCGATGCGGTGGTGCTCGGCGCCGACACCGAAGTGGTGCTGGACGAGCGCGTGTTCGGCAAGCCGGCCGATGCCGGGGACGCCGCGGCGATGCTGGCGGCCCTGTCCGGGCGCACCCACCAGGCGATGACCGCGGTGGCGCTGGTCGCCGCCGGCCGCGAGGAGGTGCTGCTGGTGCCGACGGCGGTGACCTTCGCCGAGTTGTCCGCGCGCGACATCGCCGACTACGTGGCCAGCGGCGAGCCGATGGGGCGGGCCGGTGCGTACGCGATCCAGGGCGGCGCCGAACGCTTCGTCAGCCGTCTCGACGGCAGCTATTCCGGGGTGATGGGCCTGCCCCTGCACCAGACCCACCACCTGCTGCGCACCTTCGGAGTGCTGTGATGTCGCAAGAGATCCTGGTCAACGTCACACCACGCGAGACCCGGGTGGCCGTCATCGAGAACGGCATGCTGCAGGAGCTGCACATCGAGCGCGGCTGGCGCCGCGGGGTGGTCGGCAACATCTACAAGGGCCGGGTGCAGCGGGTGATGCCGGGCATGCAGGCGGCCTTCGTCGAGGTCGGGCTGGAGCGCGCGGCGTTCCTGCACGCGAACGACGTGGTGCGGCCGGCGCCGGTCGGCAACGGCGACACCGAGGAGGCGACGCCGCTGCCGGTGTCGGCGGCGGTGCCGATCGTGGAACTGCTGCGCGACGGCCAGGACATCGTGGTGCAGGTGGTCAAGGACCCGATCGGCAGCAAGGGCGCGCGGCTGACCACGCAGATCAGCATTCCCTCGCGCTACCTGGTGCTGCTGCCGCAGTCGCGGGTGATCGGGGTGTCGGCGCGGATCGAGGACGAGGCCGAGCGGCAGCGCCTGAAGACCCTGGTCGCCGACCTGGCCGCCAGCCACGGCGGCTTCGGCTACATCATCCGCACCAATGCCGAGGGCCAGCCGGCCGAGGCGCTGGCCGAGGACATCGCCTACCTGTCGCGGGTCTGGAACGTGGTCGAGCGGCGCGGCCGCGACGGCGCCCCGGCCAGCATCATCTACGAGGACCTGAGCCTGCCGCTGCGCGCGGTGCGCGACCTGATCCGCAAGGACGTGGAGAAGGTCAAGGTCGATTCGCACGAGACCTTCGAGCGGCTGCAGGCCTTCGTCGCCAAGTACATGCCGGTGCTGGCCGAGCGCCTGGAGCTGTACACCGGCGACCGCCCGATCTTCGACCTGTACGGGGTTGAGGACGAGATCGCCCGCGCGCTGGACAAGCAGGTGCCGCTGAAGTCCGGTGGCTATCTGGTCATCGACCAGACCGAGGCGATGACCACCATCGACGTCAACACCGGCTCGTTCCTGGGCCAGCGCAACCTTGAGGAGACGGTGTTCCGCACCAACCTGGAGGCGGCGCAGGCGGTGGCGCGGCAACTGCGGCTGCGCAATCTAGGCGGCATCATCATCATCGACTTCATCGACATGGACGACGCCGAGCATCGCCGCCAGGTGCTGCGCACGCTGGAGAAGGCGCTCTCGCGCGACCATGCCAAGACCACGGTGTACGAGTTCTCGCCGCTGGGCCTGGTGGAGATGACCCGCAAGCGCACCGTGGAGAGCCTGGAGCGGCAGCTGTCCGAACCGTGCCCGGAATGCAGCGGGCGCGGCTCGATCAAGACCGCCGAGACCGTGACCTACGAGATCTTCCGCGAGATCACCCGCGCGGTGCGCCAGTTCGACGCGGCGCGGCTGCTGGTGATCGCCTCGACCAAGGTGGTGGCGCGCATCACCGACGAGGAATCGGCGGCCGTGGCCGAGCTGGAGGAATTCCTCGGCAAGACCATCCGCTTCCAGGCCGACGAACAGTACCTGCAGGAGCAGTTCGACGTGGTGTTGTTGTGAGGCTGGGAGTGGGGAATCGGGAATGGGGAATGGGGGAAGAGCGCGCCGTTGGCGCTGACGCGTCCCTGGATTCCTTGGCCGAATTTCACACGGCAATGAGCGGTTCGCGTGCTGCTTTTGCGATTCCCCATTCCCGATTCCCCATTCCCCGCATCTGATGCATCCCCCCCTGCGCCGCCGCCTGCGCCTGGCTCGCCGTTTCGCGTTCTATGCGGTGGCGATCGGGCTGGTGTGCGTGGCCCTGGCGGTGGGAGCACTGAGCCAGGCGCTGCCGTTCGTAGAGCAGCATCCGCAACAGGTGGCGGCGTGGCTGAGCGAACGCGCCGGACGGCCGATCCGCTTCGACCGGCTGGAGACCGCCTGGACCCGGCGCGGTCCGTTGCTGCGCCTGGACGGCCTGCGCATCGGCGCCGGCGAGGGCGTGCGCATCGGCCAGGCCGAGGTGCTGGTGTCGATGTACGCGGGGTTGCTGCCCGGGCGCTCGTTCACCGAGCTGCGCCTGCGCGGGCTGGCGCTGACCCTGCTGCGCGCCGACGACGGCAACTGGAGCGTGCAGGGCCTGCCGACCTCGGGGCAGGGCGGCGATCCGCTGGATGCGCTGCAGGGGCTGGGCGAACTGCAGGTCATCGATGGCCGCCTGCGCGTGCACGCCCCGTCGCTGGGCCTGGAAGCGCAGGTGCCGAAGATCGACCTGCGGATGCGCGTGAACGGCGAGCGCCTGCAGGTCGGCGTGCAGGGCTGGAGCGATCTGCAACAGGCGCCGCTGACCGCGGTGCTGGAGTTGGACCGACACAGCGGCGACGGCCAGGCCTATCTGGCGGTGCGCCCGGCGGAGCTGGCCGGCTGGGCCGGCCTGCTGCATGCCGCCGGGATCGAACTGCAGGGCGGCGTCGGCGAGGTCCAGGGCTGGCTGGACCTGCAGCAGCACCGTGTCGCCGGGGTGACCGTGCAGGCCACGCTGCGCGATCTGCGGCTGCGCGGCGCGCCGCTGGCCGACGGCCGCACCCGGCCGTCGCTGGCCTTCACCACCTTCCGTGCGACGGCGCGCTGGCGCCAGATCGACGGCGGCTGGCGGCTGGATGCGCCGCAGCTGCAGTTCGGCCAGGCCGGGCAGCCGCTGCAGCGCCTGGATGGGCTGACCGTGGCCGGCGGGCGCCGTTTCGCCCTGTTCGGCGACCATCTCGACGTGGCGCCGCTGATCGCGGTGGCCGGGCTCAGCGACCGCCTTTCGCCCAGCCTGCGCAGCTGGCTGGCGGTGGCGAAGCCGCGCCTGCAACTGACCCAGGTGGCGGTGAGCGGGGTGCCGGGCGGTCCGCTGTACGGCCAGGGCCGGCTGGCCGAGCTGGCATTCGCGCCGGCCGGCGGCGCGCCCGGTGTGAGCGGGCTGCGCGGCCGCTTCGACGGCGATGCGCAGGCCGGCGAACTGGCGCTGGAGGCCGGCAGCCCGGTCCGCGTCGACTGGCCCAGCGGCTTCGGCGTGGTCCACCAGGTCCAACTGGCCGGGCGCATCGTCGCCTTCCGCGACGGCGACGGCCTGCGCGTGGCGACCCCGGGGTTGCGCGTGCAGGGCAGCGACTACGGCGCCGATGTGCGCGGCGGGCTGCGCTTCCAGGACGACGGCTCGCGGCCATGGATCGATCTGGCCGCCGACCTGCAGGACGCGCCGGTGGTGGCGGCCAAGAAGTTCTGGGTCCATTCCAAGATGAGCAAGGCCGCCACCGACTGGCTGGACGCCGCGTTGCAGGGCGGGCGCCTGCGCGACGGCCATGCGCTGGTCTCCGGCGATCTGGACGACTGGCCGTTCGCCGACCACAACGGCCGCTTCGAGGCGACCGCGCGGCTGGAGGACGCCAAGGTGCGCTTCCAGCACGACTGGCCGGCGGTGGAGAACGTGGACGCCAGCGTCGCCTTCATCGGCAACGGCTTCGAGGTGCACGGCCGCGGCAGCATGGGCGGGGTGCCAGTGGAGCAGCTGTCGGCGGCGCTGCCCGACTACAAGGAAGGCCAGCTCAGCGTGCTGGCCAGCACCCGCGCCGAGACCAGCAAGCTGCTGGCGATGCTGCGGCAGAGTCCGCTGCACGCCCATTACGGCGACACCCTGGATGCGCTCAGCGCCTCGGGCCCGGCGGATGTCACCTTCGACCTGCTGCAGCCGCTGCGTGCCGGTGTCGGCACCCACCACCTGCGCGGCACGGTCGACCTGCTCGGCGCGCACATCGCCGACAAGCGCTGGGACCTGGCTTTCGACGACATGCGCGGCAGCGCCGATTACAGCGATACCGGATTCGCCGCGCAGAAGCTGAGCGTGGCCTACCAGGGCCATCAGGGCGAACTGGCGCTGCGTGCCGGCGACGGCGTGCAGGATCCGCAGCAAGCCTTCGAGGCGGCGCTGAGCGCGGCGCTGGACGCCAACGAGCTGCTCGACCGGGTGCCGGAAATGGCCTGGCTCAAGCCCTACGTGCAGGGCCGCTCGCGCTGGAACATCGGCGTCGGCCTGCCCAAGACGCCCGACGGCGGCGCGCAGCCGCCGACGCGGCTGCAACTGCGCTCGGACCTGGTCGGCACCGAGCTGTTGATGCCGGCGCCGATGGACAAGGCGCCGGCGACGCCGCTGGCGACCTCGGTCAACGTGCCGCTGCCGGTCGGCAGCGGCCGCATCGAGGTGGCCTTCGGCAAGCTGATGGCGCTGGCCGCGCGCAGCCAGGGCGGCAAGACTGGCGTGCGCGTGGTGATGGGCAACGATCACGTTGCCGACGAACCGCCGGCCAGCGGCCTGGTGGTGAGCGGGCGCACCGCGGCGCTGAACGCCATCGACTGGATCGGCGTGGTCAGCCGCCCCGATCCGAACGCCGCCGCGGCCAACGGCGGCGAAGACCCGATGCCGCTGCGCCGCATCGACATCCTCGCCGACCATCTGCTGTTGCTGGGCGGGGTGTTCGACAGCACCCGCCTGCGCCTGCTGCCGCAGGCCGACAGCATCGACGTGCACCTGGATGGCCCGGCCCTGGCCGGCGACCTCAGCGTGCCGACCAAGGACGGCGGCGTGCTCGGCGGGCGCCTGGCGCGGGTGCACTGGCGCTCGGCCACGGCCGCGTTGCCGGCGGCGGACGGCACGCCGACCGCGGTGGTCGCCACGCCCGCCGACAGCGGCGTGGCCGGCAGCGCCGGCCCGGTCCCGGCCGGCCCGTTCGCCGACAGCCTGGACCCGGGCTCCATCCCGGCGCTGGCGCTGGACGTGGACGACCTGCGCTTCGGCGCGATGACGCTCGGCGCGGCCTCGCTGCGTACGCGCAAGCTCGCCGACGGCATGCAGGTGGACCAGCTGCACCTGCGCTCGGACAAGCAGAAGATCGACATCAGCGGCGACTGGCGCGGCAAGGGCGCCACCGCCCGCACACGGCTCAACGCCAACGTCGACAGCCGCGACCTGGGCGAGTTGATGCAGAACCTGGATTTCGGCGGGCAGGTGCGCGGCGGCGAAGGCCAACTGACGCTCAGCGCCGCCTGGCCGGGCACGCCGTCCGGCCTGCAACTGGCCACGGTGCAGGGCCAGCTCGACGTGGCCGCGCGCAATGGGCAGTTGCTGGAACTGAACCCGGGCGCCGGGCGCGTGCTCGGCCTGCTCAGCGTGGCGCAGTTGCCGCGGCGGCTGATGTTCGATTTCCGCGACTTCTTCTCCAAGGGTTTCGCCTTCAACCGCATCGACGGCCAGATCCGCTTCGGCGACGGCATGGCGCGCAGCGACAACCTGGTCATCGATGGCCCGGCCGCGGAGATCAAGGTCCGCGGCGCGGCCGACCTGCGCACGCAGCAGTTCGACCAGACCATCGACGTCAATCCCAAGTCCGGCAACCTGCTGACCGTGGTCGGTGCGGTGGCCGGCGGACCGGTCGGCGCGGCGGTCGGCGCCGCCGCCAACGCGGTGTTGGGCAAGCCGCTGGGCAACATCGGCGCGCGCACCTACCGGGTCACCGGGCCGTGGAAGGATCCCAAGGTGGACGTGATCGAGCGCGAATCGGCGCGGCCGCCGGCGCCGTCGGGTACGCCCTAGATCACGCGCCGTCCGTAGGAGCGGCTTCAGCCGCGATGGGGCGTTACCGTTAAGGCCCGTCGCAGATGAAGCCGCTCCTACGAGGCGATAGGGGTGACCGCACATAGACCCACAGCGCGCTGTCCATCCCGTGCGGTGCCGCCCGCCGCTTGCGCTGCGCGCCTTCCTCCCCCATGTTGAGCCCATGAACGATCACGCCCTGAGCCTCGCCGAAACCCGCCTGTTGCTTCCCGCCGGCCTGGATGCCACCAGCCTGGAGCGCGCCTTCGGCACGCTGCTCGGCCCCGGCATCGACTTCGGCGACCTGTATTTCCAGCATTCGCGGCGCGAGAGCTGGAGCGTGGAGGACGGCATCGTCAAGGACGGCGCCCACTCCATCGAGCAGGGCGTCGGGGTGCGTGCGATTTCCGGCGAGAAGACCGGCTTCGCCTATTCCGACGACATCCACCGCGACGCGCTGCTGGCCGCGGCGCAGTCGGCGCGGGCCATCTCCCGCGACGGCGGCGCGCAGCCGGCGCACGCGCTGCAGCGCGGCGGCGGCCGCGCGCTGTACCCGGCGCTGGACCCGGTGGACGCGATGGACAACGCGCACAAGGTGGAACTGCTGCGGCGGCTCGACCAGTACCTGCGCGCCGCCGACCCGCGCGTGCAGCAGGTGATGGTCAGCCTGTCCGGCGGCGTGGACACGGTGCTGGTGGCGCGCAGCGACGGCGTGCTCGCCGCCGACGTGCGCCCGTTGGTGCGGCTCAACGTACAGGTGATCGTCGAACAGCAGGGCCGCCGCGAATCCGGCTATGCCGGCGGCGGCGGCCGCTACGACTACACCACGCTGTTCGCCGACGGGCGTCCGGAAGCCTTCGCCCGCGAGGCCTTGCGCCAGGCGCTGGTGAACCTGGAGGCAGTGCCGGCGCCGGCCGGGGTGATGCAGGTGGTGCTGGGTCCGGGCTGGCCCGGCGTGCTGCTGCACGAGGCGGTCGGCCATGGCCTGGAAGGCGACTTCAACCGCAAGGGCACCAGCGTCTACGCCGGCCGCATCGGCCAGCGCGTGGCCTCGCCCGGCGTCACCATCGTCGACGACGGCACCCTGGACGGCCGTCGCGGCTCGCTCAACGTCGACGACGAGGGCACCGCGACCAACTGCACCACCCTGATCGAGGACGGCGTGCTGGTCGGCTACATGCAGGACACCCTCAACGCGCGATTGATGGGCGTGGCGCCGACCGGCAACGGCCGCCGCGAATCGTTCGCGCACCTGCCGATGCCGCGCATGACCAATACCTACATGCGCGCCGGTCAGCACGATCCCGAGGAGATGATCCGTTCGGTGAAGAAGGGCCTGTACGCGGTCAACTTCGGCGGCGGCCAGGTCGACATCACCAGCGGCAAGTACGTGTTCTCGGCCACCGAGGCCTACCTGATCGAGGACGGCAAGGTCACCGCGCCGGTGAAGGGCGCCACCCTGATCGGCAACGGCCCGGAGACCATGCAGAAGGTGCGCATGATCGGCCACGACCTGGCGCTGGACGAAGGCGTCGGCGTCTGCGGCAAGGACGGGCAGAGCGTGCCGGTGGGCGTGGGCCAGCCGTCGCTGCTGATCGACGGGCTGACCGTGGGCGGGACGGCTTAGGGGCCGGGAGTGGGGATTCGGGAATCGGGAATCGGTAAAGCGGGCGCCGCGGTGCGCTGCGGAAGTGCCGGCCTGACGGGTAGGTCCATCGCGCGCCGCGCTCGTTGCTGGGCTGGGAGTGCGTCGGCCGTTGTGCGCGGCAGCCGACGCTGCCGTCCTTCAGTCGCGCGTGTCGTCGAACGCCGCGTCGTCGTCGGCTTCTTCGGATTCCGATTCTCCATTCCCCATTCCCGACGCACCACCCAGGATCAGCTCGCGCAACTCTCGGAACAACTCGCGATAGGCATGCGGCGGCTTGTTCTTCAACCGTTCGTCCTTGGCGTTGCGGACCAGCTGGCGCAGTCGCTGGCGGTCGGCGTCTGGGTGTTCGGCCAGCAGTTCGGCCAGCGCGGTGTCGCCTTCGGCGAGCAGCCGCTCGCGCCAGTCCTCGACGCGGTGCATGGCCGCCACTTCGCGGCGCGCGCTGTCGCTGTTGACGTCCATCGCCTCGCGGATCGCCTCCAGCACCGCCTCGTCCTCGCGCCGCATCTGCTTGGCCAGGAACGCCAACTGCCGCTTGTGCGCGATGTGCGAGGTGATGCGCTTGGTCTCGGCGATGTGCGGCAGCAGCGATTCGGGCACCGGCAGCTTGGCCAGCTGCGCCGGGGTCAGCGCCACCAGCTTCTCGCCCAGGCTCAGCACTTCCAGCGCCTCGCGGCGTTGCTGGCTGCGGCTTTCGCCGCGGAATTCACCGGTGTCTTCGTCGCGTCCGCGCATGCTCGTACTACTCGATCGGGCTGGAAATCAAATCAACACATCCGGCCAGGACGGCCGGACAGGGGCGAAGGGATTCGCACAACAAGGATAAAGCATTGAACGCGATCACCCCCGATTTGCACCGCGACGACAGCCAGCAGCGCCTGGAGCGCCTGTCCGACATCGCCGAGCGACTGCTGGCGCGCGCCCGCGCGCTCGGCGCCAGCCAGGCCGAGGTCAGCTGCAGCGAAGACCGCGGGCTGGACGTCAACGTGCGCCTGGGCGCGGTGGAGACCGTGGAATCCACCCGCGACCGCGGCATCGGCGTCACCGTCTACTTCGGCCAGCGCAAGGGCAGCGCCAGCACCGCCGACCTGCACGAGTCCAGCCTGGAGGCCACCGTGGCCCAGGCCTGCGCCATCGCCCGCTACACCGAGGACGATGTGGCGGCCGGCCTGGCCGAGGCGGCACTGATGGCGCGCGAGCAGCCGGATTTCGACCGCTGGCATCCGTGGCCGCTGCAGGCCGAAGAGGCGATCGATCTGGCGTTGGCCTGCGAGGCCGCCGGCCGCGATGCCGATGCGCGCATCAGCAACTCCGACGGCGCCTCGGCCGGCACCAGCGAGAGCCTGTCGGTGTACGCCAATTCGCATGGCTTCATCGGCTGCGAGCGCAGCACCCACCATTCGCTCGCCTGCACGCTGATCGCCGGGCAGGGCGACGGCATGCAGCGCGACGGCTGGTACAGCAGCGCGCTGGCGCGCGAGGACCTGGAGCGCGCGTCGGCGATCGGCCGCCGCGCCGCCGAGCGCACCGTGGCGCGGCTGCAGCCACGCTCGCTGCCGACCGGCGAGGTGCCGGTGCTGTTCGCGCCGGAAATGGCGCGCTCGTTGATCGGGCATCTGCTCGGCGCCGTGTCCGGCGGCGCGCTGTATCGCCGCGCCAGCTTCCTGCTCGACAGCGCCGGCACCCGCCTGTTCCCCGAGTGGTTCGCGATCGACGAGCGGCCGCACCTGCGCCGCGGCCTGCGCTCGGCCGCCTTCGACGGCGAGGGCGTGGCCACCCGCGAGGCGCCGCTGGTGCGCGACGGCGTGCTGCAGCGCTACGTGCTGGGCAGCTATTCGGCGCGCAAGCTGGGCCTGCAGACCACCGCCAATGCCGGCGGCGTGCACAACCTGCAGGTGGCGGCCAACGCGGCGGACCTGCAGGCCATCCTCAAGGGCCTGCCGCGCGGCCTGCTGGTCACCGACCTGATGGGCAACGGCGTCAACCCGGTCACCGGCGATTACTCGCGCGGCGCTGGCGGGTTCTGGATCGAGAACGGCGAAATCGCCTATCCGGTGGACGAGATCACCATCGCCGGCAACCTGCGGCAGATGTTCCAGGACATCGAGGCGGTGGGTGCCGACATCGACGTGCGCTCGCACGTGCACATCGGTGCAGTGCTGGTCGGCCGGATGACGGTGGCCGGCAACGACTGAGGGCCGCGACACGCGCCGTGGAAGGTGACGGCAGCAACGTCGCACGCGCGGGGCCTGGGCATCGCCCCTACGCGCTGGCGCCGCAGGCGCTGGCCGCACTGCACCTGTGGCTCATGGCGATGCGCTGGCCCGATCGCCCCGACGCTGTGATGGGGCGAGCGCGATCCGCTGCCGTATGGGCCGATGGACCGGCGCGGCGCCCGGCGTGGCGCGCGTCCCGCTGTGCCGGCCTCGCTTGACAGCGCTGCGCGGGCCGCCGAGAGTGACGCGCCAAACGTCTTGTCCCCTCACCACCAAAGGAACGGAATACCGATGAGCGAATTCGACAACGTCACCGCCCCGCCGCCGCCGCCGGCCTCGGCAGGCCCCCAGGAAGACCGCACGGTCGCGCTGATCACCCATCTGTCGGGGATCCTCCTCGGGTTCATCGTGCCGCTGATCATCTGGCTGGTGAACAAGGACAACCCGGCCAAGTCCTTCCTCAACGATCAGGCCAAGGAAGCGCTGAATTTCCAGATCACCATCGCCATCGCCTACGTGATCTGCATGGTGCTCAGCGTGATCATCATCGGCGGCTTGCTCGCGCCGGTGGTGTGGGTGGTGAACCTGGTGCTCTGCATCCTGGCCGGCATCAAGGCCAACGAAGGTGTCGCCTACCGCTACCCGTTCGCGCTGCGCCTGATCAAGTAAGCGCACCTGCGAGGCATCTCCGAAGGCCCGGCCGTTGCGCCGGGCCTTTTTTGTGCCCGCACTGCGCTCCGGCGGGAGAGCGCAGGGCGGCCAAGCGTCACGCCGCCGCCGGCCGGTCAACCGCGGCCAGAGCGGTGCGTTTGCAAGGCTGTCGCCATCACCGGAGCGCCGCATGATCCGCCGCGAGAGCTTGAGCGCCGCCAACCGCTTCGGTCTGGGTGCCCGTCCCGGGGAACTGGTCGCCATGGGCGAGCCGCGCGACTGGCTCGCCGCGCAGTTGCAGTCGCCCCCGCTGGCGGCGGAGTTGCAGCGCCTGCCCGACAGCCTGGCCTACCTGCGCCGCGAGGCCGACTACCAGCGCGAGCGCCGCCAGGCGCGGCAGCAGGCGGCCGGCGATCCGCAGCAGGCCGCCCTGCAGGCGCAGCAGGCCGCGCGCGGGCTGTACCGGCAGGCACAGGCGCAGGAACTGGCGGCGCGCTACCGGGTCGCAGTGGTCACCCCGGCCGGATTCGCCGAGCGCCTGGTGCAGTTCTGGTCCAATCATTTCGCGGTCTCGGTCGACAAGCGTGCAGCCGCGCTGTACGCGGCGCCGATGGAACGCGAGGTGATCCGCCCGCACTGCATGGGCCGCTTCGCCGACCTGCTGCTGGCGGTGGAGCGGCACCCGGCGATGCTGCGCTACCTGGACAACGCCAATTCGGTCGGCCCCGACTCGCTGCTGGCGCAACGCGCGCAGCGCCGGGCCATGCGCATGGATCCCGAACGCCCGGCGCGCCGCCTGGGGCTCAACGAGAACCTGGCGCGCGAGATCCTGGAACTGCACACCCTCGGCGTGGACGGCGGCTATACCCAGGCCGACGTCACCGAACTGGCGCGTGCGATCACCGGCTGGGGTGTGCCGGCCCCGCGCGATGTCGAGCAGGGCATGCCCGAGACCGCCTTCGTGTTCCGCGCGCCGGCGCATGCCGCCGGCAGCCGCCTGGTGCTGGGCCGGCGCTATGCCGAGGACGGCGTGGCGCAGGGCGAAGCGATCCTGACCGCGCTGGCGCGGCATCCCGCCACCGCGCAGCACGTCTCGTTCAAGCTGGCCCGGCACTTCGTCCGCGACGATCCGCCGCCAGCGTTGGTGCAGCGCATGGCCGACGCGTGGCGGCGCAGCGATGGCGACCTGCGCCACGTCTACCGCGCCCTGATCGACAGCCCCGAGGCCTGGGACGCGCAGGCGCGCAAGTTCAAACCGCCGCAGGATTTCGTGGTGTCGGCACTGCGCGCCGGAGGTATCTGGCCCGAGGCGCCGCCGCAGCAGAAGACCGTGCTGACTCTGCTGGCGCGGATGGGGCAGCCGCCGTTCACCCCGCGCTCGCCGGCCGGCTATGCCGATGTAGCAGCGGAATGGAGCGGCGCCGACGCGCTGTGGAAGCGCGTGCAGGCCGCCGAGGCGCTCGCCGGGATGGCTCCGGGCGATCCGCTGACGCTGGCCGCGACCGCGTTCGGCGACGGTCCGGATACGGACACGCTGACCGCGGTGCGGCGTGCCGAATCGCCGCGCGAAGGCGTGGCGGTGCTGCTGGCCAGCCCGGCCTTTCAATGGCGCGCCTGAGAGACGCGCGGTCCGATCCGCGATGGGAGAAGCTCCGATGCTACTGACACGCCGTCGTTTCCTTGCCGCCAGCGGTGCGGCCACCGTGTTGAGCCTGTGGTCGGGCAGCGGCCTGGCCGCGCCGGGCGCCGATACGCGCCTGCTGGTGGTGCTGCTGCGCGGCGCGCTGGACGGGCTGCACGCGCTGGTGCCGACCGCCGATCCCGACTACGCACGCCTGCGCGGCGCACTGGCGCCGCAGCAGACCCTGGCCCTGGACGGCAGCTTCGCGCTGCACCCGGCGCTGGCGTTCGCGCACGCGCTGTACGCGCGCAAGCAATGGCTGCCGGTGGTGGCGGTGGCACCGCCGTACCGCGAGCGCTCTCACTTCGAGGCGCAGGATTGCCTGGAGAACGGCACCGCGCGGCCCAGCGGTGCCTCCAGCGGCTGGCTCAACCGCTGCGCGCTGGCCCTGCACGGCGCCGAGGCGGTGTCGGTGAGCGCGGTGACGCCGCTGATCATGCGCGGCCCGGGCGCGGTCACCAGCTGGTCGCCGCCGCTGCCGAGCGTGGTCAATCCGATCCTGCTGCAGCGCCTGCAGCCGCTGTATGCCGCCGATCCGCAGCTGGCCGGCGATTTCGCGCGCGCGCTGCGCGAGCAGGGCATGCAGGTGGACAGCGTCAAGGGCGGGCAACTGCCGCAGGCGATGAGCGCGGCGGCCAGCTTCATGGCCAAGCCCGACGGGCCGCGGATCGGCTTCGTCGAGGATACCGGCTGGGACACCCACGGCAACCAGGCCGCGGTGCTGCAGCGCAAGCTGGGCGAACTGGATGCGGGGCTGCGCGCGTTCCACGATGGCGCGCAGGCCTGCTGGTCGCGCAGCGTGGTCGCGGTGGTGACCGAGTTCGGCCGCACCGCGGCGGTGAACGGCACCGGCGGGACCGACCATGGCACTGGCGGCGTGGCCTTCCTAGCCGGCGGCGCGGTGCGTGGCGGGCGCATCGCGGGAGACTGGCCCGGCCTGTCGCCGCGGGCCTTGAACCAGGGCCGCGATCTGCGTGCCACCAGCGACCTGCGCAGCCTGTTCCGGCACGTGCTCGCTGCGCATCTGGGCGTGTCCGAGCGCGCGCTGGACACCCAGGTGTTTCCCGGCAGTGCGGGATTGTCGAGATTGGAAGGATTGGTGGCCTAGGCCACCCCGGCCACCAAGGCGTGCGGCACGGGCCGCACGCGAACCGGGCGCCGACGACGGGTCGGCGCCCGGGCACTCACCGGCGCAGCGGACTCAGTTCTGCGACGGATTGTTCTCGGCGAAGTACTCGTGGCTGTCGGCGTTCTTCACCGCGCGCGCCGGATTGCTGGTGGCCAGGCTCTTGGCCGCGCTCTGACCGTAGGCGTAGTCCTGGGTGCCGGCGACCACGCTGAAGTGGCTCATTTCGTGGATCAGGGTGCCGGCCTTGGAGTCGGTGCCGGTCACCGGCGCGCTCCAGAACGCATTGCACACGTAGATCTGATACGGCTGATCCGGGTACACGTAGGCGTAGGAGCTGTCGCTGCAGCCGCAGTTGATGGTGATCTGCCCGTTGTTCTGGTCGATCGCCGAATCGATGTTGACGAAGTTGGAGGTGGCGGTGCTGTAGCGGCTGGCGTTGTAGGCGCCGAACCAGGTGGTGTAGCGCGCGCCGGTGCTGCCGCCGTTGAGGTAGGTCTTGGCGTTCTGCGAGTAGGTACGCGCCGCGCTCACCGCGCTGCCGATGGTGCTGATCTGGCTGGTGCTGCACGAGGCGTAGTTGATGCCGTTGACCACCGCTTGCGGGCCGGCCATCAGGTCGTTGCGCACGGCGCGGCCGCGGCCGCCGTCCAGCCACACCGTCAGCGGCGCGCTGGACAGGGTCTGCGGCTCGCCGTCGGCGCGCAGCATGCGCGCGCCATCGGCGAACGCGGCGCCTTGCAGCGGCGCGTTGAGGCGGATGCTGTAGGTGCCGCTGCGGGTCAGGTCGTAGGCCTGGCCGAGATCGATCTGCGCCTGGCGCGTTTCGCCCGGCTGCAGCACCACCATGTCTTCGGCGCGCGGCGCGGCGCGCTTGACCAGACGCCCGACGTAATCCACCGGCTTGCCGTCGCGCTGGACCTGGAACAGCGCGTTGTCGAGATCGCCCAGCGGCAGTTCCCACTTGGGCACGCGCGCGACCTGCGCGCCGGTGTTGCGGACGGTCACCGCCATCTGGCCGCGCTGCTGGCCGTCGGCGTCGGCGACCGGGGTCAGTTCGACCTGCAGCGGTGCGGGCGTGCGCGTGAGTTGCGATTGCGCGGTGGCTGCCGAGATGATGCCGACCAGGCTGAAGCCGATCGCTGCCGAGATCCGGGATGCGTGTTTCATGCAGTCTCTCTCCGTCGAAAGTGGGCGCCCCATGACAGGGGCCGAAGCAAACTAGCCCGGTGCCGCGCGCGTGCGCGCCCAACGCGCGTTTGTCTTCGATTTCGTCCAGCGAAGCGCGCGCCAGGTCTCAATATCGGCGTCACCGAGGTACGCGGCGCCACGTCCGATGCATCGCGATGACGCGTTGCCTGAGCGTCGATGAACGCACCGTCGCGGCGATGCTAGAGTCGGCGTCCACCTCATGCAGGGGAACCGCCATGCGATGTCTGCGCCTGCTCTCGGCCATTATGGTGGCAGCGTGGTCGTGCGTGGCCTTCGCCACGCCGGTCACGCCGCGCGCGATCGTGCTGGACGTGCAGGGGCCGACCACACCGCGCGATCGCTTCTACGATCTGTCGGTCGGCGCGGACTATCCGGGCACGCTGCAGCGCGAGGACAGCCTGGCGCAGCTGCGCACCGCGCGGAACGAACTGGGGTTCCGCTACGTGCGCTTCCACGCGATCTTCCATGATGTGCTGGGCACCTACCGCGAGGTCGACGGACAGCCGCGTTACGACTGGAGCGGGATCGATCGTCTGTACGACCGCCTGCTCGGCATGGGCATCCGCCCGTTCGTCGAACTGGGGTTCACTCCGGAGGCGATGAAGACCTCCGACCAACACATCTTCTATTGGAAGGGCAACACCTCGCACCCGCGGCTGGACCGGTGGACCGGGCTGGTGGACGCCTTCGTGCGCCACCTGCGCCAGCGCTACGGCGAGGACGAAGTGCGCCGCTGGTATTTCGAGGTCTGGAACGAGCCGAATCTGGCCGGATTCTGGGAAGGCGCCGATCAATCCGCCTATTTCGCGCTGTACGCGGCGACTGCGCGCACGCTCAAGCACATCGATCCGCAGTTGCGGGTGGGCGGCCCGGCCACCGCGGGCGCGGACTGGGTGCCGGCCTTCATCGCCCAGGCGCATGCGGCGGGCACGCCAGTGGACTTCATCACCACCCACACCTATGGCGTGGACGGCGGCTTCCTGGACGAGCAGGGCCAGAGCGACACCAAACTGTCGCCTGCACCGGATGCGATCAGCGGCGACGTGCGCCGCGTGCGTGCGCAGATCCAGCACTCGGCGATGCCCGGGTTGCCGTTGTACTTCACCGAATGGAGCAGCAGCTACACGCCACGCGATCCGGTGCACGATAGCTACCTGAGCGCGGCCTACATCCTGAGCAAGCTGCGCGCGGTGGAAGGACTGGTGCAGGGCATGAGCTACTGGACCTACAGCGATCTTTTCGAGGAACCGGGGCCGCCCACAGCGCCGTTCCAGGGCGGGTTCGGCCTGCTCAACCCGCAGGGCCTGCGCAAGCCGGCGTACTTCGCCTACCGGTATCTCAACGCACTGGGCGAACGTCAATTGCGCAATGCCGACCCGCAGAGCTACGCGACCTACGACGACGGCGTGCTGAAGGTGCTGGCCTGGGAGTTCGTCGCGCCGCATCAGGACAAGAGCAATCGCCCCTATTTCACCCAGGTGCTGCCGGCCGCGCCGGCGCCGCCGCTTCGCCTGCAATTGCGCGGGCTGGCGCCGGGCGCCTATCGCGTGGCGATCCGTCGCACCGGTTTCGACGCCAACGATGCCTACAGCGCCTACCTGCGCATGGGCGCGCCGACGACGCTGAGCGCGACGCAGCTAGGGCGCTTGCAGGCGTTGACTGCCGATGCGCCGGCGCTGCGACAGTTGCGGGTGCGCCGCGATGGCCGCGCGCAGCTTGATGTGCCGATGCGTGCCAACGATGTGGTGCTGCTGGAGCTGCGTCCGCGCTGAGCGCGTGCCCTGTCTGTCGTGGGCACGGTGCGTGCGCCGATTGGCGCGGGAGCAGCCTCGGCCGCGCTTGCAGCCACGCATTTGTGGCGTGGGCGTGCGCTGCGCTCCGCCGGCACAGCAGCCTGCTGGCGTCGTGTGCGTCCGAGCGGCTTGCGCGTGTCGCACGCCGGCGCGCGTGCCGGCGCAGTGGCTAGTGCGCGCGATCGACCGCTAGCCGCGCCAGTGCCGCCAGCGCATCGGCGGCGTCGCCGTAGCCGTGCAGGCTGTCGCGCATCGCCTGCGCCAGTTCGGCCAGCTTGGCCTTGGCGCCGTCCATGCCGAGCAGGGCCGGGTAGGTGGATTTGGCCTGCGCCGCGTCCTTGCCGGCGGTCTTGCCGAGCTGTTCGGAGCTGGCTTCGACGTCGAGGATGTCGTCGCGTACCTGGAAGGCCAGGCCCATCGCATTGGCGAACGTGTCCAGCTGCGCAAGCGCATCGGCATCGGCACCGCCGCCGAGTGCGCCCAGGCGCACGCTGGCGCGGATCAGCGCGCCGGTCTTCAGCGCATGCATGCGTTGCAAGTCGGCCAAGGCCTGCACGCGGCCGGTGGCGTCGATGTCCAATGCCTGGCCGCCGCACATGCCGGCCGCACCGGCGGCCTCGGCCAGGGTCTGCAGCCACTGCACGCGCAGCGGTGCCGCCGCGTCCTCGGCATTGGCCAGCAACGCGAACGCCAGGCTCTGCAGCGCGTCGCCGGCGAGGATCGCGGTGGCTTCGTCGAAGGCGATGTGCACGGTCGGCTGGCCGCGGCGCAGGGCGTCGTCGTCCATCGCCGGCAGATCGTCGTGGACCAGCGAATAGGCGTGGATCAATTCCACCGCCAGCGCCGGTGCATCCAGGCGCGCGGCGTCGGCGCCGAACAGCGCGCCGCTGGCGTAGACCAGCAGCGGGCGCATGCGCTTGCCGCCGCCGAGGGTGGCGTGGCGCATCGCCGCGTGCAGGCGTTGCGGCGCCAGCGTGGCCGCCGGCAACTGCGCCTGTAGCCCGGCTTCCACCCGCTCGCGCCAGTGCGCGAACGCCGCCTCAGCCGCCATGGGGCGGCACGGAGTCGAAGGGTTCGGCGCTGTCGGGCTGCTCGGGATCGCTGAGCAGGCGCACGCGCAATTCGGCCTGCTCCAGCGCCTGCTGGCATTGCCGGTACAGGCCCACGCCGCGCTCGTAGGCGCTGAGCGACTGTTCCAGGCTCAGGTCGCCGGCTTCCATCTTCTCCACCAGCACTTCCAGTTCCTCGAGCGACTGCTCGAAGCGGGCGACCGGGGAGGCATCGTCTTGGGGCTTCTTGGGCATGGCGAAAGTGTGCGCGGCGGCGGCAGCAGGGTCAATGCGAGGCGCGTGCCGGCGCCGGCAGCGGATCCAGTTCCAGGCGTGCGGCGTGCGCCTGCAGCCAGTCATGCAGTGGCGCGGCCAGCAGGTCCGGTCCGGCGGCCAGCAGTTGCGTGGCATCCAACAGCAGCGGCAGGCGCATGCGCTGCCACGGCGGCAGCGCCTGCGCCTGCAGCAGGTGCTTGAGCGACTGCGACTGCGTGCGTCCGGGCAGGCGCAGGCGTTCGCCGCCGCGGCGCGCGCGCACCAACAGCGGCGTGTCGAAGGCCAGCGGCTTGTCGGCGCTTAGGTGCAGGCGACGGCCATCGGGCAATGGCAGCGGCGCGCGGCCGTCCCAGTGCGCCTGCCAGTCGGCCGGCCAGGGCGCGAGGTCGCGCTCGGCGTACAGCATGTCGCGCCAACTGCGCACGCAGGCGCCATGCCAGGCGAACTGCGCCGCGGCGTCGGCGCGCGGCTGCAGCAGGTCGCGTTCGATCGCGGCCAGGCCGGCCGCCGGCAGCGGCGGCAGGCCGGCCTGCGCGACCCAGTGGCGTAGCACGCGCGCGCGCCGCGCCGCGGGCAGGGCGCGCAGCGGGGCGAGCGGCAGCGGAGCGCCCGGGGCGTCCTGCAGCGCATCGAGCGCGGCGCGGTCGTCCGCCTCCAGCAGTGCACTGGCATCGGCGCATAGCTGCGCACTGCGGGCGAGGGCGGCGTCGGCATGCGGCCAGCGCTGCCGCAATAACGGCAACACCTGCAGGCGCAGGAAATTGCGGTCGAAGCCGGGGTCGGCATTGCTGGGATCGTCGATCCACTGCAGGCCGTGCTGCTGCGCATAGGCATGCAGCGCAGTGCGCGGCTGCGCCAGCAGCGGCCGCCACAGGCGGCTGCCGGCGAAATCGGACAGCGCCTGCATCGCCGCCAGGCCATCCGGGCCGGACGCGCGCAGCGCACGCAGCAGGAAGGTCTCGGCCTGGTCGTCGCGGTGTTGCGCCAGCGCCAGCCATTCGCCGGGCTGCAGCGCCTGCGCGAAGGCCTGGCGCCGTGCTTGCCGCGCCGCCGCCTCCAGGCCATCGCCGCTGTCGCGCGGCACCTGCACCCGCACCACCTGCAGCGGCACCGCCAGCGCGTTGCACACGGTTGCGCAATGCGCGGCCCAGGCATCGGCATCGGCATGCAGGCCGTGGTGCACGTGCAGCGCACGCAGGCCGGCGTCACGGTAGGACGGTTGTTGCGCGAGCAGGTGCAGCAGCACGGTCGAATCCAGCCCGCCGCTGAGGCCGAGCAGCAGCGGCGCCGGCGCCGGATCGGGCAGTGCGGCGGCGAGTGCGGACAACGGGGACGGAGAGGCATGCGGCGGCATCGCGTCACTGTAGACGCAAGCGCAGGTCAGCGCGAAACGTGGCATGGCGAGGTCTTCGCGCCTGAGCAGCGTTGTGGGAGGGGCTTCAGTCCCGATGCCTTTCAGTTAATCGCGTCGGGACTGAAGTCCCTCCCACAAGAGCAGGTATCGGCACTCGTGGCTGTCCCAAATGCTCGCTCAGCCCGGTGCCCGCTCGATGTTGGCCGCCGGCGCACGACGACTGGCCTGCCGCCAGCGCGCGACGGCGCTTGAAGCCGCGCAACGTGAGTTGGCCCTCTGTGGGAGGGACATCAGTCCCGATGCCTTTCAGCTAATCGCGTCGGGACTGAAGTGCCTCCTCCAAGGGCAGGTATCGGCACTCGGCGCTGTCCCGGATGCTTGCTCAGCCCGGTGCCCGCTCGATGTTGGCCGCTAGCACGCGACGCTCGGCCTGTGGCCAGCGCGCGACGCGGTCTGAAGCAGCGCAAGCGTTGGCTAGCGTCATGTGGGAGGGACTTCAGTCCCGATGCCTTTCAGCTAGTCGCGTCGGGACTGAAGTCCCTCCCACAAGGGCAGGTGTCGGCACTCGGGGCTGTCCCGGATGCTTGGTCAACCCGGTGCCCGCTCGATGTTGGCCTCTAGCACGCGACGCTCGGCCTGTGGCCAGCACGCGACGAGGTCTGAAGCAGCGCAAGCGTTGGCTAGCGTCATGTGGGAGGGACTTCAGTCCCGACGCGGGGATGTCTCACTTCGGGGGTGCGCTTCCCGCGATATCGGGGGAGATTCAAAAGGGACGCGTCACAGAGGACCAGCCATGTCGGCGCTTCTGCGACAACGCAGCCATGCCGCACACGATCATCGGCTCAGCGCTTGGGCGCCGGCACCTAGCGGTTGTGGCGATCGATGGAGTACCAGCGGCCGCCCTGCATCGGCGTGTGTCCATCGGCGTCGGGCGTGCCCGCGCTGCAGCCGTCGCAGACCGCGGCCACGCCGTGCTCGAACGGCCAGGCGAAGTCGTGGACCGGCGCGATCACCTCGCGCAGTTGCCGGTCGTAGAAGCCGATCCGGCCATTCAAAATGCCGCGGGTCAGACCTTCCGTGAAGCCATCCGGGCCGTTGTCCCAGGTGATCACCGGCAGGCTGCGACCATCGGCGCGGACGTAGTAAAAGCGCGCGCCGACGCTCAGCAACGCCAGCCCGTCGCGATCGAAGTGCAGGCGCCGCAGCGCCTGCGGCGTCAGCGCCAGGCGCCCGTCGGCGCCGAGCTTGCAGCCCGGCACGACGTCGCGGTCGGTGTTCGGATCGCCGAGCCGGCAGGCGCCGTCGGGCTGCGCCTGTGCCTGCACAGCAACTGTGGTTGCCGACAGCGCGAGCAACGCCGCTGCCGCATGCACGCGGCCACGGCGCCACGGCCGGGGCAGCAATCGGCTCACTGCGCGGTCGCAGCGCTCGTCATGAACGCCGCCGGCTTGGGCAGTTCCACCGGCACGCCATCGCTGTTGCAGGTGCCGGCCTGGCACAGCCGTGCGCGCAGGGTCGGCGTGGCCTGCACGATCACGTGGTAGATCACGTTCTCTTCCAGGCTGCCGCGGAACGCATTGCTGCCGGGGCCTCGCGCCCAGATGCCGACGTCGTCGCCGCCGTGGGTCTCGGCCTTGGTCGGCACCAGCGCTTCCTGCATGAAGTCCGGGCTTTCGGTGTCGACGTGGGTCAGGTCGGGACGGCCGTTGGCCGGCTCGAAATTGCTCGGCGCATGCGGGAAGGTCTTGATCCCGGCCGGCTGCTGGTTGCTGGCGCCGGTGTAGCCGGGGCCGTTGGCGTAGCTGAGCGTGGCGTAGGGCTGGCCGTTGCCGTCCAGTGCCAGGTCGCCGGTGTTGGCGTCCTCGCCGCTGGTGCCGCGCACCTTGCCCAGGATCGGGTTGCCGCGCTGCGGGTAGCCGACGAAGTTCAGCGTGTGCGAGTGGTCGGCGGTGACGATGATCAGCGTGTCCTCGGCCGAGGTCGCGTCCGCCGCGGCCTGCACCGCCTGCGACAGGGCGATGGTCTCGTCCAGCGCGCGGTAGGCGTTGCCGGCGTGGTGCGCGTGGTCGATGCGGCCGCCTTCGACCATCAGCACATAGCCGTTCTTGTCCTGCGACAGGGTGCGGATCGCGGCCTTGGTCATCTCGGCCAAGCTCGGGTCGCCATTGGCGCTGCGGTCGCGATCATGGTCGAACTGCATGTGGTCCGGCTCGAACAGGCCCAGCAGCGCCGGCGCGTTCTGCGCCGCTTCCAGTTGTCCGCGGGTCCACACGTAGGCGCCCTGCGGATGGCGCTGGCGCCATTCGCCGACCAGGTCGCGGCCGTCCAGGCGCAAGCCGACCTTGTCGTCGTACTCCGGGTCGCGCTGCTCGACGGTGGTGAACTGGCCGCGGCCGCCGGCCAGCATCACCTGCGGGCCGCGCCCGAAGCGCGCGCTCACCATCTGCTGGGCGATGTCGCGGCAGCCTTCGGCCACCGCCTTCTCCGGCAGGTCGGCGTCGCTTTCCCAGTTGCGCTCGGGCACGTGCGCGTAGGTCGCGGCCGGGGTGGCGTGGGTCAGCCGGGTGGTGGTGACGATGCCGGTGCCCATGCCGGCGCTGTCGGCCAGTTCCAGCCAGCTCAGCAACTGTTTGCCGAGGCTGTCGGCGCAGGCGTCGCGCTTGCCGGCGGATACGCCGATCGCGCCCATGTGGGTCTTCACCCCGGTGGTGATCGAGCTCATGGTGCCGGCCGAATCCGGCGTCTGCGAATCGGTGTTGTAGGTCTTGCTCAGCGCGGTGGCCGGGAACGCCTCCCACGACAGCTGGTTCTCCTCGCCGGAAGCGCCCTTGCGCTGGCCGTCGAGGATGCGCGCGGCGGCGACCGTGGTCAGGCTCATGCCGTCGCCAAGGAACAGGATGACGTTCTTGGCCTTGCCGCGCATCGCACCGTTGTTGGCGGCCTTGGCCGCGCCGCTGCGGTACCACCAGGCCGGGGTCTCGCCGGCCGGATGGGCCACGGCGGGGACGACTATCGGCGCGACGTTGGCGCTGGCGGCCGGCGCGTGCGGCGTGCTGGCGCAGGCACCCAGCAGCAGGGTGGAGGCGGCGGCGAGAGCGGAAACGGGAAGGCGCATACGCAGAACGGGTCCTGAACAACGAAGTCCCCCGCATTATGCCGGCTGCGACAAGGCACGCCGATGACATCGCGCCTTTCCAGCCATGGCGTCGTCGCTGCTGCCGGGGTGCGCTATCGTGCGAAACCCCCCGATCTCTCTGGACAGCGTCGATGAAACTGGTGACGGCCTGGTTACGCATTCCGTTCTGGCAGCGCGTGGTCGCCGGCTTTCTGCTGGGCGCCCTGGCCGGCTGGGCGCTGGGCCCGACCGCGGAGACCTGGTTCAAGCCGCTGGGCGACCTGTACGTCACCCTGATCAAGATGATCGCGGTGCCGCTGGTGTTCTTCGCGGTCATCAATGCGATCTCGGCGCTGCACGGGCAGCAGTCGGTGGCCAAGCTGGGCGGGCGCACCTTCCTGTGGTTCGTGGTCACCGCGGCGCTGGCGGTCGGCGTCGGCCTGGCCGTGGGCACCGTGCTGCAGCCGGGCGCCGGCCACCTGGGCCTGCGCGTGGACAGCGCCTGGACCCCGCGCGACGTGCCCAGCCCGGTGCAGGTGCTGCTGGACGTGGTGCCGTCCAATCCGTTCTATGCGCTCACCGGCATCGGCACCAAGACCAACGCCGCCGGCGAGACCGTGCTGGCGGCCGGGCGCGGTTCGATCCTGCCGGTGATCTTCTTCGCCGCGCTGCTCGGCTTTGCCATGGTCAAGCTCGGCGAGCGCGTGGCCGAGGCGCGCAAGCTCACCAAGCAGATGAGCGAGATCATGATCCAGGTCACCCGCTTCGTGCTGGAGATGACCCCGCTCGGCACCTTCGGCCTGATCGCCGCGCTGGTCGGCGGCTACGGCTTCGGCAAGCTGCTGCCGTTCGGCAATTTCGTGCTGGCGCTGTACCTGGCCTGCGCGATCCACATCGTGGTGGTCTACAGCAGCCTGCTGCTGGTGCACGGGCTGAACCCGTGGAAGTTCTTCCGCGGCGCCGCGCCGGGCATGCAGGTGGCCTTCGTCAGCTCCTCCAGTTTCGCCGCGATGCCGGTGGCGCTGCGCTCGATCACCCACAACCTCGGCGTCAACAAGGACTACGCGGCGTTCGCGGTGCCGTTGGGCGCCAGCATCAAGATGGACGGCTGCGGTGCGATCTTCCCGGCGCTGTGCGCGGTGTTCATCGCCCAGTACACCGGCGTGCCGCTGACCGCCAACCAGTACTTCGTGGTGCTGATCGCCTCGGTGCTGGGCAGTTTCGGCACCGCCGGCGTGCCCGGCACCGCGGTGGTGATGGCCACGGTGGTGCTAAGTGCGGCCAACCTGCCGCTGGAGGTGATCGGCTACCTGTACGCCATCGACCGCGTGCTGGACATGATGCGCACCATGACCAACGTGACCGGGCAGATGCTGGTGCCGGTATTGGTGGCCAAGGAAACCGGCCTGCTCGACCGCGGCATCTACGAGGCCGCCTCGAGCAATGTC
Source organism: Xanthomonas sacchari (assembly GCF_040529065.1). Classification (NCBI taxonomy): domain Bacteria; kingdom Pseudomonadati; phylum Pseudomonadota; class Gammaproteobacteria; order Lysobacterales; family Lysobacteraceae; genus Xanthomonas; species Xanthomonas sacchari. The sequence goes on from NZ_CP132343.1 coordinate 1,685,037, forward strand.
GGCCTGGAAGATCCGCCGGTCGACGGTTCCGGCCAGGTCCGTTGATGCTCCGGTGAGCACGGCCGCCGAGAGCCTGCGCGCGCAGCTGCGGCAGTTGCCGGGGCTGACGCTGCGCGAGGGGGTGCTGGTGCACGACGCGCTGCCGGACGACCCATTCGAGCAGCGCTATCTGGAGGTGCGCCGCCGCGAAGGCCGCCTCTACAGCGACGCGCAGGTGCGCACGCTGCCGCAGCCGCCCGGCGCGCTCGGCGCCAGTCACGAATGGCGGGTGCGTGCCGAATCGTGCCGGCGCCTGTTGCGCCACCTGCGTGCGCGCGGCGGCGACGGGCCGCTGCTGGAACTGGGCTGCGGCAACGGCTGGCTGTCGCATCGCTTGGCCAGCGGCCTGCAGCGCGAAGTCTGCGGCGTGGACGTCAATCGCACCGAACTTGCCCAGGCGGCGCGGGTGTTCGCCGACGCGCCGCAGCTGAGCTTCGTCGCCGGCGACATCCTGCGTCTGCCGCTGCCGTCCCAGCGGTTCGATGTCGTGGTGGTGCCGGCTTGCATCCAGTACTTCGCCGATCCGCGCGCGCTGATCGCACGCTTGCTGCGGCTGCTGCAGCACGATGGCGAGCTGCACATCCTCGACAGCCCGTTCTATGCCGACGCCGAGCAGGCCCGGGCCAGCGCCGCGCGCAGCCTGCGCTACTTCAGCGACCTGGGCTGCGCCGAACTGGCGCAGCAGTACCACCAGCATACCGACGCAGTGCTGGACGGCATCGTGCTGCGCCGGTTGTTCGACCCCCGCCGGCTGTCGGTACGCTGCCTGCGCGCGCTGCGCTGGCGCCAGCCGCATTTCCCGTGGCTGTGCATCCGCAAGCGCGACAACCTGGCGCTGGCCGCGGCGTAGTCGACCCCATCGGCCGGCCGGCACAGCGCCGCCGTGGCCGCAGGCCATTGCGGCGCCATTGCGATTGGCGGCGTCGGCGCATGGCAGACTGCCGCCTCCTTCCCCTGCATGGATTCCCGATGAGCGGCACGCAACGCGAACTGACCTTCCGCTTCCTGGCCGAACCGATCGACGTCAACTACGGCGGCAAGGTCCACGGCGGCGTGGTGATGAAGTGGATCGACCAGGTCGGCTACGCCGCCGCGGTGGGCTGGAGCGGCCACTACAGCGTGACCGTGGCGGTGGGCGGCATCCGCTTCGTGTCGCCGATCCGCATCAGCGACATGGTCACGGTCAGCGCCAAGCTGGTCCACACCGGCACCAGCAGCATGCATTTCGCCATCGAGGTGCGCGCCCGCGATCCGATGGGCGGCGAGCCGCGCCTGTGTACGCATTGCATCATCGTGTTCGTGGCCCTGGACGGCGTCGAAGGCCGCCCGACCGCGGTCCCGGCCTGGCATCCGGACACCCCGGAAGACCATCGCCTGGCCGAGTACGCGCAGAAGGTGATGGAACTGAGCAAGGGCATCGAGGACACCATCGCGCATTACCACGGCTGAGGGCGCGCGCCCGCGCTGGCTCAGGCGCGCCAGTCCGCCGGCGCGGTGCGGCAGTCGCCATCGAACAGGCGGCCGCCGTGCGCGGCCAGTTCCTGCTGCGCCAGCGCCAGCACCGGCGCGCAGTCGGCGCTGGCGAACAGCGTGGCGAAGGCCTGCTCGAAGCGCGCGCCCACCGCCGGATCCATCCGTGCCAGCAGGCGCGGCACCCACTTGCCGCTGCCGTACCAATGGCCGCGCCCGCGCAGTGCCAGTTCCGCCAGGCGCGGATGCAGCAGGGCGCCGATCGCGACGATCTCGGCGGTGCTGCGCTCTCCGCACAGGTCGTCGACCAGGTCGGTGATCTCGTAGCGCAGCGCGTCCCGTTGCGCCGGCGTCAGTGGCAGCGGCCCGGCCTGCAGTCGCGCGGCGATCTGGCCTTGCAGGGCACGTGCGGCGTCGGTCGCGGTGCCGACGATGGTGCCCTCGGCGATCATGTGCAGCAGGCTGGGACGGCCGCGGGCCGCATCGTCATCGATGAACCAGGCCAGCGTACCCGGATCGTGCACGAAGGCCTCGACCGGCACACCCTCGGCCAGGAACGATTCGCGACGTGCCGCCGGCAGGCTGTCGTAGACCACCACCAGATCGATGTCGGACAAGCGCGTGCCTTCGCCGCGCAGGATCGAGCCGGCGGCGAAGCCGAAGGCCGCGCCGGCATAGCGGGTGGACAGCAGCGACTGCGCGATCGCCAGTGCCTGGGCGGGCGTGGGCTGGGCGGGAGTGAGCAACATCAGCGCAGCGCCTGCCGGTGCGGCCAGGATGCAACCCGGCGACGGTGGTCATGGGCATGGCAGGGGAGCAGGGCGGGCGAGGCAGGTGGTGTCATCGACATTCCGGTGACGCGATCGAGGCGGGCCAGCGTAGCGTGCCGTCGGGCAGGGCGGGTGGCGGCGATGACGCAGCAGGTGGACAGCGCGGCATCGCAGCGGCAATCCGGCGACACCCGGGCGCAATAAAAAAGGCCGCTGTCGCCAGCGGCCTTTCTTCGCATTGCGCACAGACGGGGGTGGCTTACATCGCCACGCGGCGCGCCTGCACGAACTTCTCGCCCCAGTAGCCGGAGGTCAGCGTGTCCACGCGCACGTCCTTGCCGCGGCTGGGGGCGTGCAGGAAGCGGCCCTCGCCGACGTACAGGCCGACGTGGTCGACGCGGCCCTTGCGGCCGAAGAACACCAGGTCGCCCGGGGCCAGCGCGTCGCGGTCCTTGATCAGCTGGGCGTTGGCCTCGCGGGCCATTTCGCGCGACACGCGCGGCAGTTCGATGCCCAGCGCGGTGCGGAACACGTAGCCGACCAGGCCACTGCAGTCGAAGCCTTCAGTGTCCTCGCCGCCCCAGCGGTACGGGGTGCCCAGCAGCGCCATGGCGCGCTTGAGCACGGACTGGACCTTGTCGCCGCCCGGGACCACGCCTTCGCGCGGGACCGGCTGGGATACGTCGTAATTGGCCAGCAGGCGGCTGATGTCGCCGGCGAACATCGCCGAGCGGTCCATCAGCGGAATGGTGTCGTTGGCGGCCAGGTGCGGCAGCAGGGCGGCCAGCGTGGCGCTGGCGGCGGCGTCGGCCTTGCTGCGCGTCGGCGCGGGGGCCTGGGCAACGGCCGGCTTGGCCGAGGCGACGGGAGTGGAGGTCTGCGCGGTCGCCGGTGCGGTGGTCGCGGTGGCGCCAACCTGGGCCGGAGCGGGAGCGACGGTCGCGATCGCTTCCGGGACGACGGTGTCGGCGGGAGCGGTCTGGGCCAGGGCCGGGAGGGCCGAGAAACAGAGCGAGGCGGTGCAGAAGAGGCGGAAAGCGGTCCGGCGGGGAACGGCGGGCTTGCCTGGAGAGGTCTGGGCTTCGGTCGTCACGCTTGGATCACAAAATAAAACGATGGGGGATCATGCCTTGTAGACAGAAATAGGAAGTTCAAATAAGGTTAAAATTTCGTAATTATGAATGTGGGTGAAATCACAATTCAGTGCAAAACCCGCTTTGCGCCCGTGTAATGGTCCCGCCAGTAGGCCCCATCCAGTGAATCCAGGCGGACGGTTCCGCCGGTGCTGGGGGCATGCACGAAGCGGCCTTCGCCGACATAGATTCCGACGTGCGTCACATTCCCGGCGCTGCCGAAGAACACCAGGTCGCCGGTGCTCAGGCGCTGCGGATCGATCCGCGGCCCCTGTACAGCGGCCAGTTCGCGCGAGGTGCGTGGCAGCCGCAGGTCGAGCATGTCGCGATAGACGTAGGCGACCAGGCCGCTGCAGTCGAAGCCGGATTCGGGGGTGTTGCCGCCGTAGCGGTAGGGGGTGCCGACCAGGCCCAGCGCGCGCATCAGCACCGCGTTGGCCGCGCCCGGGTCGGCGGGTGCCACCTGCGGCCACTCGCGCACGGTCACCGGTGCCGGCCGGGTGTGGCGGACCTCGTGGCGTCCGCAGGCCGCCAGCGCCGCGGCGCACAGCAGCGGAAGCCACCACGGGAACGCGCGGCGGCCGCGCGGCGAAACTGGCGTGTTGTGCATGGAGCCGGGATAATGCGCGACCTCAGAAGGCCGCCATCATGGCGGCGCTCCCGGCGGCCGACAAGCCGCCCATCCCGTCTGCCCCCGGCAGCCACAGCGCAGAGTGCACATGAAGATCGAAAAAGACCGCGTCGTCCGTTTCCACTACACCGTTTCGGAAGTCGGTCAAGAGCCGATCGAAAGCTCCAAGGACCGCGATCCGCTGGTGATCCTGGTCGGCCACGGCAACATCATCCCGGGCCTGGAGAACGCGATGATGGACAAGGCCGCCGGCGACAGCTTCGGCGTCGACGTGGCGGCCAAGGACGCCTACGGCGAGTACCGCGAGGGCCTGAGCCAGCGCGTGCCGAAGAAGCATTTCGGCACGGCCAAGCTGCAGCCGGGGAGCCAGGTGGTGCTGCAGACCAATTTCGGCCCGCGCGCGGTCACCGTGCAGAAGGTCGGCATGAGCGTGGTCGACGTCGACCTCAACCATCCGATGGCCGGCAAGGACCTGCACTTCGACGTGGAGATCGTCGACGTGCGCGAAGCCAGCGCCGAAGAGATCGAGCACGGCCACGTGCACGGCGACGGCGGTCACCACCACTGAGTGCGTTGGCGGCGGTACCGGTCGCACCGGTGCCGCCAGCCTCGGCGTCGCGTACAGCGGCGCCGTCGCGCCGCCGCGGACGCCGGCGGCCTTCTTGATCGCGGCGAGGGGACATTCGCCGGCCTTCCGTCCGGTGCCCGCCTTGGCTTCCTCCGCCCCCGTGTTGCAGCCCGTCGCGCCCGCCGAGCGCATCGCCACGCTGGACGTGCTGCGCGGCTTCGCCCTGCTGGGCATCCTGCTGATGAACATCGAGGGCTTCGTCGGTCCGCTGGACGCGGCGATGACCGGCCTGGATCCGACGCTGCGCGGCGCCGACCGCATCGCCGATGCGCTGGTCTACATCCTGGTGCAGGGCAAGTTCTACACCTTGTTCTCGCTGCTGTTCGGCATGGGCTTCGCAGTGATGGCGCAGCGCGCCGAGATCGCGCGGCGGCCGTTCGGTGGCTTCTTCCTGCGCCGCAGCGCGGGGCTGCTGCTGATCGGCCTGCTGCATGCCGTGCTGCTGTGGTCCGGCGACATCCTGGTCAGCTACGCGCTGCTGGCGTTCATGCTGCTGGCGTTCCGCGAGGCGCCCACGCGCTGGCTGCCCGGCATGGCGCTGGTGGTGTACCTGTTCGCGCCGGCGCTGTGGCTGTTGATCGGCGCCGCCGCCTGGGCGGCGCAGGCCGATCTGCACGGTGCGGTGCAGTGGCACCGGGACATGGCCGAGCAGGCGCAGCACGGCGCGGCGGCGCTGGCGCAGCAGCGCGAGGTGTTCGGCCACGGCAGCTACGCCCAGGCCACCGCGCAGCGCGCGCGCGACCTGGTCGAATCGTTGAGCGGGCTGCTGTTCAATGCGCCGACCATCTTTGGCATGTTCCTGCTCGGCGCCTGGTGCGTGCGCAGCGGACTGACCGCGCAACCGCAGCGCTTCCCGCGGCTGCTCGCGGTACTGCGCTGGGGCGTGCTGCCGCTGGGGCTGGCGCTGATGCTGCTGAGCTTCCGGCTGGAGCCGTGGATGGACCCGGCACGGCTGGATCTGCGGCTGACGTTTGCCTACGCCCTGGCCAGCGTCGCCAGCGGCCTGATGGCACTGGGCTACGCGGCCTGGCTGGTGCGCGCCGCACCGGCGTTGCAGTGGCTGGCGCCGGCCGGACGCATGGCGCTGAGCAACTATCTGCTGCAGTCGCTGGTGTGCACCACGTTGTTCTACGGCTACGGGTTCGGCTATTTCGAACAACTGCCGCGCGCCTGGCAGATCCCGTTCGTGGTCGTGCTGTTCGCGCTGCAGGTGGCGTTGTCGCACTGGTGGCTGCAGCGGTTCCGCTTTGGCCCGGTGGAGTGGTTGTGGCGGTCGGCCAGCTACCTGCGCTGGCAGCCGATGCGCCGCCGCGACGCGGCCTGAGCGCAGGCGCTGTGGCGGCGTCCTCACATCTGCCGCGCGGCCGCCCATGGCATGCTCCGCGGCGACCGAGACATGCGACAGGACAGCCGATGGACGATGTGAGAAGTGGAGACGGGTTCGCCAGCGACGCCACTGCACCGCGCGCCGAGCGTGCGCCGTGAGCGGGCCGATCCGCGATTACGACCTGCTGGTGCTGGGTGGTGGTTCGGGTGGCCTGGCCACCGCGTTCCGCGCCGCCAGCCAGGGCGCGCGGGTGGCGATCCTGGAGCCGAGCGCGCTCGGCGGCACCTGCGTCAATGTCGGCTGCGTGCCGAAGAAGGCGATGTGGCTGGCGGCGGAACTGGTCGAGCGCATCGACCTGGCGCGCGCGGTCGGTTTCGCCATTCCCGAGGCCACGCTGTCCTGGGCCGAACTGGTGGCGCATCGCCAGGGCTACATCGGCAACATCCACGCCAGCTACCGGCGGCGCCTGGATGCCGATGGCGTGGTGCTGATTCCGCGGCGCGGCCGACTGGTCAATGCGCACACCGTCGAATGCGACGACGGCGTGCGGGTCAGCGCCAAGCACGTGGTGATCGCCACCGGTGCGCATCCACTGCGGCCGGACATCGAAGGCGCCGAACTGGGCCTGGTCTCGGACGACTTCTTCAACCTGTGCGAGGCGCCGCCGCGGGTGGCGATCGTCGGCGGCGGCTACATCGCGGTGGAACTGGCTGGGCTGTTGCAGGCGCTGGGCAGCCGGGTGGAGCTGTACGTGCAGGGCGAGCGCCTGCTGGAGCGGTTCGATGCGGAACTGGCCCGGCAGCTCGCCGACAATCTGCGCCACCAGGGCGTGCGCCTGCATTTCGGCTATCGCGCCAGCGCCCTGCGCCGCAGTGGCGAGGGCCTGTGCGTGGTCGACGCGCAGGGGCAGTCTGGCGAGACCGTCGACAAGGTGTTCTTCGCGATCGGGCGCCGGCCCAACACACGCGATCTGGGCCTGGAAGCGCTGGGCGTGCGCCTAGGCGACAAGCACGAGATCGTCGTGGACGACTACCAGAACACCGACGTGCCGGGGCTGTACGCGATCGGCGACGTGGCCGGCAAGGTCGGCCTGACCCCGGTGGCGATCGCCGCCGGGCGCAAGCTGATGGATCGCGTGTTCGGCGACCGGCCGCAGGCGCGGCTGGACTACGAGAACGTGCCCAGCGTGGTGTTCTCGCACCCGCCGCTGGGCCAGGTGGGACTGGGCGAGGAGCAGGCGCGCGCTCGCTACGGCGCCGACGCGGTGACCGTGTACCGCAGCAACTTCCGGCCGATGCTGCAGGCGCTGGCCGATTCGCCGCAGCGCAGCCTGTTCAAGCTGGTGTGCGTCGGCGCCGACGAACGCGTGGTCGGCGTCCATCTGCTCGGCGATGGTGCCGACGAAATCCTGCAGGGCTTCGCGGTGGCGTTGAAGCTGGGTGTGACCAAGCAGCAACTGGAAGACACCGTGGCGATCCATCCGACCTCGGCCGAGGAAGTGGTGCTGATGCGCTGAAGCCGCGGCGATCCGACGGCGGGTTGGCCGTCGCGCCGTAGAATGGCGGCATGCACGTGTCCTCTTCTCCCTGCCGCGGCGCTGCGCGATGAGCGCGCCCGGCACGTCCGCCCCCGTCGCTTCCTCCGCCACCCAGGCCAGCCTCGGTGGCGTGCTGCTCGCCGCGGGCGGCGCGATCGCGTTTTCCGGCAAGGCCATCATCGTCAAGCTGGGCTATCGCTATGGCGTCGATGCGGTGACTCTGCTGGCCTTGCGCATGCTGGTGGCGCTGCCGTGCTTCGCGGCGATGGCGCTGTGGGCGGCGCGCCGCGCGCCGCCGCTGCAGCCCGGCGACCGCTGGCGGATCGTCGCGCTGGGTGTGCTCGGCTACTACCTGGCCAGTTTCCTGGATTTCCTCGGCCTGGCCTACATCACCGCGACCCTGGAGCGGCTGATCCTCTATCTCACCCCGACCCTGGTGCTGCTGATCGGCGTGCTGCTGTGGCGGCGGCGTCCGCAGCGGCGCCAGTTGTGGGCGCTGGCGTTGAGCTATCTGGGCGTGCTGCTGGCGTTCGGCCACGACCTGCGCATCGGCGGCGCGCGCACTGCCTGGGGCAGCCTGCTGGTGCTTGGCAGCGCGCTGGCCTATGCGGCCTACCTGGTCGGCAGCGGCCAACTGGTGGCGCGGGTCGGCGCGGTGCGGCTGACCGCCTACGCCAGCCTGGTCGCCTGCGCGCTGTGTATCGCCCAGTTCCTGCTGCTGCGGCCGCTGCACGCGCTGGCCTTGCCGGCGCCGGTGTACGCGCTGTCGCTGCTCAACGGCACGCTGTGTACGGCGGTGCCGGTGCTGGCGACGATGCTGGCGGTGCAGCGCATCGGCTCGGCGCTGGCGTCGCAGATCGGCATGCTCGGCCCGGTCTCGACCATCGTGCTCAGCGTGCTGCTGCTGGGCGAGGCGATGGGGCCGTGGCAGATCGCCGGCACCGTGCTGGTGCTGGGCGGCGTGCTGCTGGTGTCGCGGCCGGCGCGGGCGGGGCCGGCATGAGCCCGCGGCGGCCGCTTGCAGCGACGGCAGCGGCGCCGGCCGAGACGACGGCGGCCGCCGAGGCGCACGCGCGGATCCTGGCGACGATCCGGGCGATCCCGCCGGGCCAGGTGCGCGGCTATGGCGAGGTGGCGATGCTGGCCGGGTTGCCGGGACGCGCGCGCCTGGTGGCGCGCCTGCTCGGCGGCAACACCGACGCTGCGCTGCCCTGGCACCGGGTGCTGCGCAGCGACGGCCGCATCGCGTTCCCCGAAGGCTCGCGTGGCCATCGCGAACAATGCCAGCGCCTGCGCGCCGAAGGCGTGGTGGTGCAGGGCGGGCGGGTGAAACGTGCGCCTAAGCCGGCGCGGGATCTCGATGCCGAGGTGTGGGGGCCTAGGTAGCGACACCTTAAGAGAACTGTGGCGGCCCCTGTCTCAAAGAGGAGAAGAGGCCGGCTGTGAATGGCGTAGCCCCTCTCCCCCCGGGAGAGGGGTTGGGGGAGGGTAGGAGCGCGAAGCGCATGTGGTGTTTGAACTGCACGAGGCTGCGCTCGTACCCTCATCCGCCCCTTCGGGGCACCTTCTCCCGGAGGGAGAAGGAAATGCCAAGCCCCTCTCCCTCTGGGAGAGGGGTTGGGGTGAGGGTAGGGCGCGAAGCGCATGCGGTGTTTCGACTCCACGAGGCTGCGCCCGAACCCTCATCCGCCCCTTAGGGGCACCTTCTCCCAAGGGGAGAGGGGAATGCTAAGCCCCTCTCCCTTCGGGAGAGGGGTTGGGGTGAGGGTAGGGGCGCGAAGCGCATGTGGTGTTTCGACTCCACGAGGCTGCGCCCGAACCCTCATCCGCCCCTTCGGGGCACCTTCTCCCGGAGGGAGAAGGGAACGCCAAGCCCCTCTCCCTGCGGGGCGACAGGGCACGGCGTGCGCGCCACTGGCGCGCGTGCCCTGGAGCGCCCGCGCCGCAAGCGCGGGCCGGGGCGTGGAGCAGGGGTTGGGGTGAGGGTACGGGCGCGAAGCGCATGCTGCATGTTGATTGCGCGAGGCTTCTCCCGCGCCCTCATCCGTCTCTTCGGCGCACCGCGCTCGCAATTTCTTGGAAGAGGAGCATTGGTCGTGGAATGCCAGCCACGCTGGTTGGAGTTCAGCCTCCAGCGAGCGGCTATGATGGGGGCAGTTGCCACGGACCCGACCATGTTTCCCAGACTTCCGCCCGTCACCCAAGCGCTGCTGATCGGCAACGTCGTGGTGTTCCTGCTGCAGATGCTGTTCGGCATGGACACCTTCTCGCCCTTCATGTTGTGGCCCATCGGTGCCTTCGACGCGTTCTCGCCCGGGGAGAACTTCCAGCTTTGGCAGTTGCTGACCTACGGCTTCCTGCACGGCAGCTTCTCGCATCTGTTGTTCAACATGCTGGCGCTGTACATGTTCGGCGGACCGCTGGAGCAGACCTGGGGCAACAAGCGCTTCCTGACCTACTACCTGGTCTGCGTGGTCGGCGCCGGCCTGTGCCAGTTGCTGGTCGGCTGGTGGATGCTCAGCAACGGCAACGCGCCGTATCCGACCCTGGGCGCCTCGGGCGGCATCTTCGGCCTGCTGCTGGCCTTCGGCATGCTGTTTCCGAACCAGCGGGTGGTGCTGCTGTTCCCGCCGATCCCGATGAAGGCGCGCACCTTCGTGATCGTGTTCGGCGCGCTGGAACTGCTGATGGGCTTCACCGGCTGGCAGCCGGGCGTGGCGCATTTCGCGCATCTGGGCGGCATGCTGTTCGGTTGGCTGATGATCCGCTACTGGCGCGGCCAGCCGCCGTTCGGCAAGCGCAAGCCGCCGCGTCCGCGCATCGTGCGCTGAGCGAAAACGCCTGCCGCTGCGCGCCGCAAGCGCAGCGCTGGCGGCGACACGTTTTCAGACCCCTGAACGCAAGACGGCGCGGTTGCCCGCGCCGTCTTGCTGTGTGCCTGGCCGGCGCCTAGCGCCGGCACCGGCTCACGGCCACAGGTGGATCTGCTCGGCCTCGCTGCGCACCATCGGCTGGCCCGGCTTGCAGGTGAAGGTCGCGGCGAAGGCGGGCAGGTTGGCCAGCGCGCCGTTGGTGCGCCAGCGGCCCGGCGCGTGCACGTCGGCGGTGACCCGCTGCACGGCTTCGTTCGGCGATAGCTGCTGCGCCCACAGGCCGGCCCAGGCCTTGTAGAACGCCTGCTTGCTGGTCTCGTTGGCCGTCGGCTGCGCGGCGCTGTAGGCCTGCCAGGCCAGTTCGACGCTGCCGATGTCGGTCAGGTCCTCGTCCTGGGTCAGCGCGCCGTTGACCTTGGCGCCCTTCACGCCGGGGAAGTCGTAGGTGCCGTACTGCGCGGCGGTGCGGGCCGCCAGCGCGTTCCAGGCGCTCTTGTCTTCCGGGGTCCACCAGTTGCGCAACTGGCCCTGTGCGTCGACCTGGCTGCCCTTGCTGTCGATGGCGCCGATCAGCTCGTGCGCGACCATCGCGCCGTAGGCGCCGTACAGCGCCGCGGCGTCGCCGCCGGCCGCGTACACCGGCGGCTGCAGCACCGCGGCGGTGACGATCAGGCGGTTCTGGGCGATGTCGTAGGTCAGCGCCGGCTGCTGCGGCAGTACGTCCCAGCGGCGGTCGGCATTGCCCTTGCCGATGCGCTTCATCTCCTCGCGGTGACGCCAGGTGGAGGCGATCAGCATGTTGCCGCCGAAGCTGCCGCGGCCCATCGGCTGCAGGGTGTAGTCGAGGTCGCGGCGCGGCGCGCCGACTTCGATCTTCATCGCGGCCAGTTTGGCCTGCGCCTCGGTGCGCGCCGGCTCGCTCAGCCAGGTGCTGCGCTTGACCGCGGCGATCTGCGCGTCGCGCACCTGGTCGGCGATGGTCTCGGCCTGGCGGCGGGTGTCGGCCGACAGGTAGCGGGCCACGTACTCGCGGCCGAGCATGGGGCCGGCGGCGACGTTGATCGCGTCCAGCACCTGCGCCCAGCGCGGCGGCGGTGCGACCTGGCCCTGCAGCACGCGGCCGCGGAACTCGAAGCTGGCGTCGCGGAAGCTCTTGGACAGGTACGGCGCCATCGCATCGCCCACGCGCCAGCGCAGGTAGGCCTTCCACTGCTCGGGCTTGATGCTGACGATCATGCCGTCGAGCTGCTTGAACATGTCCGGGTCGGCCATCGACACCAGGTCGTCGTTGACGCCCTGGGCCTTGAGGAAGGCGTCGAGTTGCAGGTTGCGGTACTGCTTGTTCAACTCCTTGGTGGAGATCGGCGCGTAGTTGTTGAACGGGTTGTTGATGCCGGCCAGCGACTTGGCGCTGCGCGCCAGCGCGGTCTCGATCTGCAGCACCGATTGCGTATCGGCCTCGAGGCGGTCGGCCGGAGTGCCGGTCAGGGTCAGGATCTGCTTGACGTAGGTGCGGTAGCGGCCCATCAGCGCCATGGTGTCGGCGTCGGTGCGGGTGTAGAAGGCCGGGTCGGGCAGGCCCATGCCGCCCTGCATGAAGTAGCCGATGTGGCGGTCCAGCGCCTTCAGGTCGACGTCGGCGCCGAAGTTGAACGCGACCGGGATACCGATCTGGTGCAGCGCGGCGATCGAGGCCGGCACGTCCTTGGCCTTCTTGATCGCATCGATGCGGCCGAGCAGTGGCGCGATCGGGTTGGAGCCGTCCTTCTCGACGGCGGCCTCGTCCAGGCCGCTGGCCCAGAAGTCGCCCAGCGCCTTCTGCACCGCGTTCTGCGGCGACTGCATGGACGCATCGAGCAGGTCGCGCTGCTGTTGCTGCGCGCGCTCGGCGAGCTGGCCCAGCGCGGTGACCGCACCGGTCTGCGGCACCGGGTTCTGCTTCAGCCAGTCGGCGTTGGCATCGTCGTAGAAGTCGCTGCAGGCGGCGCTGATCGGCGGGGCCTTGGGCGCGGCGGCGCGCTTCTTCTTGGGCGCGGCATCGGCGGCGGAGGCGAGGGCGATCAGGCCGAGGGCGACGGCGAGGGCAAGCGGACGGGCATTGGGCATCGGGAACGCATCCGGTCAGGATTAAAGTCGGCGGAGTTTAACAAGCCGCGGTGTGCAACTGTGGCGATGACGTGCGACGGCGTCCCCACCGGATTCAGCGAGCGACGCTGGCAAGCACGGGCGGCGCTGGCCGCACGGGGCAATCGGCAGCGCCGCCACTGTCTCAGGCCGGCCGCCACGCAAAGAAAAGGCCCGGACATGCCGGGCCTTTTCGCGGGACGGCGGTGACGCTGCCGCTTACCAGATCACCACGCGCTTGTCGCCGCTGCGCACCATCGGCGCGCCCGGCTTGCACTGGAACGCGGTGGCGAAGGCCTCCAGGTTCGACGGCGCGCCGATCGCGCGGAACTGCGCCGGGGCGTGCGGGTCGGTGGTCAGGCGCACCATCGCGTTCTGCGGGGTGTACTTGGTGCGCCACACGGTGGCCCAGTTGATGAAGAAGTTCTGGTCGCGGCTCATGCCGCCGACCTTCGGGTCGTCCTTGCCCTCGGTGGCCTTCTTCATGGCGTCATAGGCGGTGGTGATGCCGCCCAGGTCGGCGATGTTCTCGCCCAGGGTCAGCTTGCCGTTGACGTGCTTGCCGTCGACCTCGTAGCCGTCGAACTGCTGGACCAGCTTGCCGGTGAGCGCGGAGAACTTCTTCGCGTCGGCCGGGGTCCACCAGTTCTCGAAGTTGCCGGTCGGCCCGAAGCGCGCGCCCTGGTCGTCGTAGCCGTGGGTCATTTCGTGGCCGATCACCGCGCCGATGCCGCCGTAGTTGAACGCGTCGTCGGCCTTGGGGTCGAAGAACGGCGGCTGTAGGATCGCCGCCGGGAACACGATCTCGTTCTGCAGCGGGTTGTAGTAGGCGTTGACCGTCTGCGGGGTCATGCCCCACTCGGTCTTGTCCACCGGCTTGCCGATCTTGCTCAGGTTGTACTTGTAGTTGAACGCGGTGGCGGCGCGCACGTTGTCCAGGTAGCTGTCGCGCTTGGTGGTCAGGCTGCTGTAGTCGCGCCACTTGTCCGGGTAGCCGATCTTCGGGGTGAAGGTCTTCCACTTCTCCAGGGCCTTGGCCTTGGTTTCCTCGCTCATCCAGGTCAGCTTCTCCAGGCGCGCCTTCAGCGCCTGGCTCAGGTTCTCCACCAGCTGCTGCATCTTGGCCTTGTCGTCGGCCGAGAACGCGACCTTGACGTACATCTGGCCCATCGCCTCGCCGGCGCCGTTCTCGATGCTGCCGAGCACGCGCTTCCAGCGCGGCTTCATCTCGGCCTGGCCGTTGAGTTCCTTGCCGTAGAAGGCGAAGTTTTCCTGCGCGAAGGCATCGCTCAGATACGGCGAGGCGCTGTCCACGGTGTGGAAGCGCAGATAGGCGCGCCACACCGACGGGTCGGTGTCGCCCAGCGCCTTGCTCACTTCCTGGTGGAAGGCCGGGATCGCCAGCGAGAACTTCTCCGGCACGGCCACGCCCTGCGATTCGAAGAATTTGGTCCAGGGGAAGTTCGGGGTCAGCTTGTCGGCCTCGGCCGGGGTGACCGGGTTGTAGGCCAGCTCGGCGTCGCGCGAGAGCTGCTCGCTGGACTTGGACACCTTGGCCAGGCGGGTTTCCAGCGCCACCACGTCCTGCGCCTGCTTGGCCGCGTCGGCGGCCGGCACGCCGGCCAGCTCCAGCACCTTGGCCACGTGCGCCTGGTAGGCCTTGAGCTTGTCCTGCTTGTCGGCGTCGACGTAGTAGCTGCGGTCGGGCAGGCCGAGGCCGCCCTGCATGGCGTAGGCCATGTTCATCGTCGAATTCTTGAAGTCGGCTTCCGCACCGAAGCCGAACAGGCCGTTCTCGCCCTTGGCCGCGCTCTGGCGCAGGTACTCGGCGATCGCCGGGCCGTCCTTGAGGCCGTCGATCGCGGCCAGGTCGGCCTTCAGCGGCTCGATGCCCTGGGCGTTGATCTTGGCTTCGTCCATGCCCGAGGACCAGAAGTCGCCGACGATCTTCTCCACGCCCTGCGGGTTGGCGGCGGCAGCGGCCTGTTCGGCCAACTGATGCTGCACGGCCACCGAGCGCTCGTCCAGGATCGAGAACGCGCCCCAGCTGCTGCGGTCCTTGGGAATCTCGTTGGCGGCCAGCCACTTGCCGTTGACGTAGCCGTTGAAGTCGTCGCAGGCGTTCTTGCCGGCGTCCAGATCGTTGATGCTGAAGGCGTTGTAGGCCGGCAGCTTGCTGGTGTCGAGCTTGAGCTCGGCGGGCGCCGCGGCCGGGGCGGCGGCCGGCGCGGGCTTGGCGGCGTCGGCGGCGGGCGCGGCGCTCTCGGGCTTGTTGCAGCCGGTCAGCGCGGCGCTCACGGCCAGGGTCAACAGCAGCATCTTGGGATTGCGAAGGGTCACAGGCAGGCTCCAGGCCGACGTGGATAAAAAGGTGGCCCGTCCGGGCCGTGGCGAGACTCTACGCCGCCGCGGGAGGTTTCAGGGGTGTCGAAGGTCATGGGCGGCCGCGCGCGTTGGGCCGTGGGACGGCCACGTCGCCTGCCGGTCGGCAGGCCCGCCGGCGCTGGCTTACCATGCAGCCATGACCCGTGAATCGCCATGCGATGCCCTGATCGTGGGCGCCGGCCACAACGGCCTGGTCTGCGCCGCCTACCTGGCGCGGGCCGGCTGGAAGGTGACGGTGCTGGAGCGGCGCGGCGTGGTCGGCGGCGCCGCGGTGACCGAGGAGTTCCACCCTGGGTTCCGCAACTCGGTGGCGTCCTACACGGTGTCGCTGCTGCAGCCCAAGGTGATCGCCGACCTGGATCTGGCCGGCCACGGCCTGCGCATCGTGCCGCGCCGGCGCAACAACTTCCTGCCGCTGCCGGACGGACGTTATCTGCTGACCGGTGCCGGCCACACCCAGGCCGAACTGGCAAAGTTCTCCACGCGCGATGCCGCGCGCCTGCCGGCCTACGAAGCGCGGCTGGAGGGCATCGCCGACGTGCTGCGCGCGCTGGCGCTGCAGCCGCCGCCGAACGTCACCGACGGCGGCTGGCTGCAGGCGCTGCCCGAACTGCTGCGCGCCGGCCGTCTCGGCCGCCGCCTGCACGCGCTGGACGCGGAACTGCGCCAGGACCTGCTGGACCTGTTCACCATCTCCGCCGCCGAGTATCTGCAGCGCTGGTTCGAGAGCGATGCGGCGCAGGCGCTGTTCGGCTTCGACGGCATCGTCGGCAACTACGCCAGCCCGTACACGCCGGGCTCGGCCTACGTGCTGCTGCACCACGTGTTCGGCGAGAGCAACGGGGTCAAGGGCGCCTGGGGCCATGCCCTGGGCGGCATGGGCGCGATCACCCAGGCGATGGCGCGCGCCGCGACCGCCGCCGGCGCGCAGATCCGCACCGATGCCGGCGTGCGCGAGATCCTGGTCGAGGACGGGCGCGCGGTCGGCGTGGTCACCGAGCAGGGCGAGCGGCTGCGGGCACGGCACGTGGTCGCCAACGTCAACCCCAAGCTGCTGTACGAACGCCTGCTCGATCCGGCGCATGTGCCGGCCGCCACGCGTGAGCGCATGGCGCACTGGCGCTGCGGGTCGGGCACGTTCCGCATGAACGTGGCGCTGTCTCGCTTGCCCAGCTTCAGCGCGCTGCCGGGGCCGGGCGACCATCTCACCGCCGGCATCGTGCTGGCGCCGAGCCTGGACTACATGGACCGCGCCTACCAGGACGCGCGCCGACATGGCTGGTCGCGCGAACCGATCGTCGAACTGCTGATTCCCAGCACCCTGGACGACGGCCTGGCGCCGCCTGGCCAGCACGTGGCCAGCCTGTTCTGCCAGCACGTGGCGCCGCAGTTGCCGGACGGGCGCAGCTGGGACGCGCACCGCGAGGAGGTCGCCGACCTGATGATCGCCACCGTCGAGCGCTACGCGCCGGGCTTCGCCGCTTCGGTGCTGGGCCGGCAGGTGCTCAGCCCGCTGGACCTGGAGCGCACCCTCGGGTTGATCGGCGGCGACATCTTCCATGGCGCGCTGAGCCTCAACCAGTTGTTCAGCGCACGGCCGATGCTCGGCCAGGCGGCGTACCGCGGTGCGATTCCCGGTCTGTTCCTGTGCGGCTCCGGCACCCATCCCGGCGGCGGCGTGACCGGCGCGCCCGGCCACAATGCGGCGATGGCGCTGTTGCGCGGGTGAGCGGCGGCGGACGGTAGCGGCAAGAAAAAAGAACCCTGGCATGGCGACCAGGGCGAGGGAAAGGCGCGGCGCGTGCAGTGCGCCGCGCGTGCCACGGCGGCGCGCCGTGGCGTTGTCTGCTTGGAGGGTCAGGGCGCGCCGGCCTGCGTGGATGCGCCGGCCTGTGCCGCACGACCGCCCAGATGCGCGTCGAAGAACGCCAGCATCCTGGTGTAGAGGTTGAGGTTGTTGTCTTCCTTGTAGAAGCCGTGGCCTTCGCCGGACTGCACGATCATGCCTTCGGGTGGGTTGCCGGCAGCCTGCAGCGCCTTGGCCAGCGCTTCGGTGTGCTCCGGCGGGCAGCGATCATCGCGGGCGCCGGCGGCCAGATAGATCGGCAACGTGAGCGCCTGCACGTGGTTGATCGGCGACATCCGTTCCTGCTCGGCGGCGCTGCTGCCGAAGGCGCGCAGCAGATAGCGCCTGCCGCTCTCGCTCTTGCTGGTGTCGCTGAGCCGCAGCTGGATCTTGGCGTCGTACATGCCGACATAGCCGAACGCGCATTGGAACAGGCCGGGCGCGCGCACCGGCGCCATCATCGCCGCGTAGCCGCCGAAGCTGCCGCCGTAGATGCAGATGCGCGATCTGTCGACCAGGCCCTGCTGGATCGCGTACTGCGTACCGTCGACGATGTCGTTGATGATGCCGCCGTCCCACTGCCCGTAGGCGCGGTCCATGAACGCCTTGCCGAAGCCGCCGGAGCCGCGGTAGTTGAGTTGCAATGTGGCATAGCCCCGGCTGGCGAACAGTTGCGCCTCGGAATGGAAGCCCCAGCTGTCGCGCGGCCCCATCGGCCCGCCGTGCACGTTGACGATCAGCGGCAGCTGCTTCGCCTGGGCCCCGGCCGGCACGGTGAGGTAGCCGTGGATGCGCAGGCCGTCGCGGGCGGTGAACTGGATCGGCATGACCGTGGCCATCTTCGCCGCATCGATCCACGGCCGGCTCTTCATCAGGAAACGCGCCTTGCCGGTGGCGCGTTCGTACAGGTACAGCTCGCCCGGGTTCTGATCGCTGCGCACGCTGACCACGATGGTGGCGCCGGTGCGGGTGGCGCTGGCGAAGTCGACGTACTGTCCCGGAAAAGCCGCGGCCAGGCTGGCGTACAGCGTCGCGTCCGGATGCGCCTCGTCGATCAGCCTGACCTGCGGTGCGCCGGCCTCGGTGACGACGGCCAATGCGGTGTCCGAGCCGTCGGTGGCGGTGATAGTGCGCGCGACCTCGCTGGTGGCGTCCTGGAACAGCGAAACGAAACGCCCGTTCTGCGGATCCAGATAGCCGAACGCACCGGGTGCCTTGCCGTCGTCGCGGGTGGCATAGACGCGGCCGTCGGCGGTGGACCAGGCGATGTCCAGACGCGCGCCGTCGGCCTTGCTGGCGTTGATCAGTTCCCACTTGCCGTCCTTCAGCGCGTACACCTCGCTGTGGCTGTCGTAGCCGGTGTCCTCATCCTTGTCGCTCTGGCACGTGGCGAAGGCGGGCTGCTTGGCGGCGTCCAGGGCGATGGAGCAGTTCGCCTTGGGCGCACGGCCCAGCGACTTGCGCCGCCCGCTGAGGGTGTCGATCAGCACCACCTCGGTGCCGGCACCCTCCGAGGAGCGCGGGTAGCGCACCTGCATGACCACGTTCTGTTCGTCGTCGCGCAGGGTGTCGAGCAGGGCGAAGGATTCGCGGCCCACGCTCTTGCCGCGCTGGGTGACGCCTTGCGTGCCATATTCGATCAGGGTGCGCGGCTGGCCGCCGTCGGCGTCGACCGCGAACCATTCGCCGGTGCCCATCGGCCGCTCGAACGCGCCGACCTTCTTGACTGCGGTGAACAGCAGCCGCTTGCGGCCGGTCCAGTAGAACGCGCCGACGCTCTTGCCGTCGGGCAGTACATTGACCTTGATCGGTTTGAGGTCGCGCGTGCCGAGCACGGTCAGCACGTCCTGTTCGCCGCGGTCCACGGTCAGCGCCAGGTACTCACCGTCCGGCGAGATCTTGACCGCACTGTAGGTGGGGCGCTTGACGAAATCCGCAATGGGCGGGGGCGCGGCCGCGGCGGCACTGCCGTGCAGGCACAGCCCCAGCGCGCAGAAAGCAACGAGTCGTTTCACGAGCATCCTTTTTGCGTGATTGCACACAGCGAGAGCCCGATGCCGGGCTCTCGCTGACCTCCAGTGCGCGTGCCGCGGCTCAGCGGAAGCGGTACTGGAACTCCGCCGCCACTTCGCGGCCGTACGGGCTGTAGGCACGCCAGAAGTACGGATACGTGTTGTAGCCGCTGTCCTTCGGATGCGTCTTGTCGAACACGTTGTTGACGTAGAAGTTGACCGTCAGCTTGTCGGTCAGCTTCTTGCCCACGTTGGCGTTCCAGATGAAGTACGGCGCGATGCGGCCGGTCTCCTGCCAGTTCGGCAGGCTGCCGTAGCGGAGCATGAACACCGCCGCCTGCCAGTCGTTCCGCTGCCAGGTCGCGGTGGTGCGGATGCGGCTGCGGAAGTCGAAGTTGCTCAGGTCGTCGCGGTAGTCAAGGACCGGGTCGCCCTTGAACTCGGCCGACTTCTGCTCGAGGGTATGCGAGTAGCCCACCTGGAAGCGGAAGTCGCCCAGCCGGTCGGTGTCCAGGCGGTAGTCCAGCGACGCGTCGATGCCCTTGGTGCCGAGGAAGGCGCGGTTGATCGGACCGCGGCGGATCTCGGTGATCTGGCCGTCGTTCGGCGTGCCCGGCGCGCTGAGGCGGGTCACCCGCGACAGCATGTCGTTGCAGAACGCCGAGCCCGGCGCACCCAGGGTGAACGGGTTGCGGTTGCGGGTCAGCCCGGTCACGCAGCCGGCTTCGCCGTCGAGGATGTAGGTGGAGGTGATGTCGGCCACCACGTTCTTCAGGCGGATGTCGTAGTAGTCGGCGGTGACCGACAGGCCGTCGAGCACGTCCCACACGAAGCCAGCGGTCCACGACGTGCCGGTTTCCTCGGACAGGTCGGTGGTGCCCTGGCGCACGCCGTACGCGGTGTAGTTCACCGTGGTGTCGGAGGTCGGGCACTGCGCCGCGGCGCGGCCGCTTTCCAGGCAGCGACGGGTGTCGAAGATGCTGGTGAACGAGCCGCTGCGATCGGCGAACACGTAGTGCAGGTCCGGTGCGCGGAAGCTGGTGGAGTAGGATCCGCGCAGCAGCAGGCTGTCCAGCGGGCGCCACTCCAGGCCAGCGTTCCAGGTCTTGGCGTCGTCCACCGCGGTGACGTCGTCGTACTTGTCCAGGCGTCCGGCCAGGTGCGCCTTCAGCGAACTGAGGATCGGAATCGACAGCTCCACGCCCAGCGCGTAGCGGTCGCGCTTGCCGCCGCCGCCGGTGCCGGTGAGGTTATACGGACGATCGGTGCCGGTGTAGTCGGGCAGGATGCGCGGGTCGGCGTTGAGCTTGTACTCCTGCTGTGAGGCTTCGACGATGCCGGCAAAGCCCAGCGCGCCGGCCGGCAGTTCGAACAGGTCGCCGGAGAGCACGAAGCTGCCCTGGTTGACGTGCGAGTTGGCGTCGGTCTTGACCGTGGTGCTCAGCGCCGCGAACTGGTCCGGGGTCAGTGCGCTGTAGTAGCGCTGCTGGTTCAGGCGATACACCGGATAGGTGACGCCGCCCACCACCCGGGTGCCCAGCTGCTGGCCGAGGAAGTAGTCGTTGACCGCCGAGGCCATCAGGCGCGGACGATCGACCTTCACCTTGTACTCGGCGCGCGACAGCGTCAGGTCCCAGTCGAAGCGCTCGCCCAGCTTGCCGCGCAGGCCGGCGGCGAAGTCGTAGGACTTCTCCTTGTTGCGCGCCATCAGGTGCTCGACGCCGCCGGCTTCCTGCGGCGCGAACACGCGCTGCGCGTCGACCAGCGCGTTGAAGCCGGGATCGAACCACAGCGCGCCATTGGTGCGGCCGGACCAGAACTGGGTGCCCGCGGTGTACTTGGACTCGGAGGACCAGGCCTGCAGGCTGGCCCAGCCCTGCATGCCGCCTTCGAAATCGAAGGTGCCGTAGGCATAGCCGGACAGGTCGTTGTTCTGGTTGCGGATGGTCTGGTAGGCCGGGTCCTTGAAGGTGCCGCAGGCCTGGCCGAGGTTGGTGATGGCACCGCTGGCGCTGGCGGTGCGGTAGTTCCAGCGCACCCACTCGTCGCCCAACTGCTCGCAGGCGCCGGCCGGCGGTGCGAAGTAGGAGTTGGTGGTCGAGCCGGTACGGCGGCGCACGCGCATGGTGCCGGTCGGCTGGATGCCGACGAAGGCCGGCGGGAACGGGTTGTCCAGCGACGAATCCATGAAGTCGCGCTGGTAGGCGAACAGCGGCTCGCCGGCGGTGTACTCGAAGGCATAGGTCAGGCTCCAGCGGTCGCCGGTCTTGCCGCCGATCCACTGGAAGTCGCCGGTGTCGCCGCCGCCGCGGGTCAGGGTGCTGCCGCGCAGCTTGACCAGGTCGCCCTCGTAGTTGGTCTTGAGGATGACGTTGACCACGCCGGCGACCGCATCGGAGCCGTAGATGGCCGAGGCGCCGCCGGCGAGGATCTCGATGCGGTCGACCGCCGCGGCCGGGATGTTGCCGAAGTTGGCGAAGTTGCTCTGGCCGTTATAGGGCAGCGGGTAATCCGCGGCACGGCGGCCGTTGATCAGCAGCAAGGTGCGGCCGGGGCCGAGACCGCGCAGGTTGATCACGCTGGCGTTGGGGGTGAAGCCGCCCTGGAACAGCTCGTTCTGGGTGGAGCCGGAGGCCTGGGTGAGCGTGCTCAGCGCGTCGAACACCGTGTTGAAGCCTTCGCGCTCGATCTGCGTGGCGGAGATGATGGTGACGGGCGAGGGGCCCTCGACCTCGGTGCGCTGGATGCGCGAACCGGTCACCGTCACCTTCTCGAGGGTGCGCGCCTTGGCGCCGGTGGCCTCGGTCAGTTGTTCGGTCTCCGATTCCTCGCTCGCGGGCTGGCTTTGCGCCAGCGCCGATGCGGCGGGCAGGGCCAGAATGGCGGACACAGCAACGACCAGAAGACTCCGCTTGGGAGTCGGTGCTTTGACTGACATTGACAAATTTCCCCTAGATGCATGTGCAGTACCCAGGTCCCTTCCTGGACAGGTACGTGTAGAGAGCGTGAGGTCCGTTTCACGTTTCTTGACCGTAGCATGAACAAATCGGAAAAGTAACGAAAAATTCTCGTTACATGACATGTGGGCGCAGCCGACTTGCTGTAAAAGACGCGTCCGCGTGGCCTTCCGCTGCGACGCTTCCCCGTAACTCATTGTCACGGTGCTGTTTCGGCTTGCTCGCGCCGGCTCGCATCCTGTTCGCCAGCGCTTCGGCTGCGCACAGGCGGTCGGCGGCGACCGCTGCGCATGCACGCGAATGCTGCGCTGCAGTCATAATCGGAGACCGCCGTGCGTGCCTGCATGCGCCGCGGCCAGCCTTCCAGGGGAGATCGGGCGCATCCATGAGCGAACAGGTTCAGCTCTACAACCAAGCCATCGCCGCGCTCAACCGCAGCGACTGGCCACAGGCGCAGCGGATCGCGCAGCTGCTGCTGCAAGCCTTGCCGCAGCATCCGGGTGTGCATTTCGTCGCTGGCGTGGCGGCGCTGGAACTGCAGCAGATGCAGGTCGCGGCCATGCACCTGCACCAGGCCGCGACCCTCAATCCCGAACGCGCCGACTACGCGGCGCAACTGGCGCGGGTGCTGGCGATGGGTCGGTTCCTGCAGGATGCGCACCGTTTCGCCGATCATGCGATGGCGCTGCAGCCCACCGATGCGCACACCCTGGACACGCTGGGCGTGGTCTACAGCCAGGTCAACGAACACGCTGCGTCGTTGCAGGCGTTCACGCGTGCGGTGCAGGCGGCGCCGCAGCAGGCCAGCTTCCGCTACAACCTGGGGACCTCGTTGCTGTTCTCCGGTCGGTTGCAGGAGGCCGAGGCCGAGTACCGCGCTTGCCTGGCGCTGGAGCCGCGCTACTGGAAGGTGTATCTGTCGCTGTCGCAACTGCGCAAGTGGACGCCGGAAGAGAACAACCTGGCCCTGCTCGAGGCCGCGCTGGCGTCGGCCGGCGACGATCCCAATGCGGTGCTGTACCTGAACCTTGCGCTGGCCAAGGAGCACGAGGATCTGGGTGACTACCGCGCGGCCTTCCGTGGCTATGTGCAGGGCAAGTCGGTGCACAAGCGGGCGCGCGGCTACACCTCCGAGCGCGATGCGCGCCTGTTCGATGCGCTGGAGCGGAGCTTCCGCGCCGATGACGCACCCGTAACGGGCTTCGACAGCGAGGAGCCGATCTTCGTGATCGGCATGCCGCGCAGCGGCACCACCCTGGTGGACCGGATCCTGTCCAGCCATCCGCAGGTGCACTCGGCGGGCGAACTGCAGAACTTCTCGGTGGTGCTCAAGCGCCTGACCGGCACGCCGTCGCCGGAGATCCTCGACGTCGCCACACTGAGCCAGGTGCAGGGACTGGACTGGCGCGCGCTCGGCCGTGGCTATGTCGAATCCACGCGCCCCGGCACCGCGCTGAAGCCACGCTTCGTGGACAAGCTGCCGCACAACTTCCTCTACGCCGGCCACATCGCGCGGGCCTTGCCGAAGGCGAAGATCGTGTGCCTGCGGCGCGATCCGATGGATACCTGCCTGAGCAACTTCCGCCAGCTGTTCGCGCTGTCCTCGCCGTACTACGACTATTCCTTCGACCTGATGGACGTCGGTCGCTACTTTCTGATGTTCGACCGGCTGATGGCGCACTGGAACGCGGTGCTGCCGCAGCGCATTCTGCAGGTCGACTACGAGGATCTGGTGACCGCACAGGAGCCGACCACGCGCCGCCTGCTGGAGTTCTGCGGCCTGCCGTGGGACGACGCCTGCCTGCATTTCGAGCAGAACCAGGCGCCGGTGGCCACCGCCAGCGTGGTGCAGGTGCGCACGTCGATGACGCGTTCCTACATGGGGCGCTGGCAGCGCTATGGCGAGGATCTGGACGAGTTGAAGGCGCTGTTGTCGGGGTTCTATCCGTAGCGTCGCGGCGGCCCGGCGTGCGGTTGCTCGCCACTGTCCTGGACGCGCATCGCGATGCCTGCGCGTGGCTTGTCGCGCACCGGTGCTGACGCAAGCATGGGGCGCGTGATTCGTTCGTCACGCATGCGGTTGGATGAGCGAGGCCGCGTCCAATCCATGGCGCCGACGCGCCGGAGTGATGCCGCGGCGTGACGATCGCGGCGATCGCGCTGCCTGCCGGCTGCGGCATGCGAGGGAAGGGCCGCCGTTCCACGATCGTGCATAAAAAAACCCACCCTTGCGGGTGGGTTCTTTCATTGCATGCGCGCGTTCTTACTTGCCGAACGAGTAACGCATTTCCAGGTAGTACGCACGGCCGTACACATCGAAGTTGTATTCGTTGTACGCCCACTGCGCGCTGCCCGGGTAGGACGCGTCGAACGGCGGCATCTTGTTGAACACGTTGGTCACCATCAGCGACAGCTCCATGCCCTCGAACGCCTTGTAGGTCACGCTGGCGTTGTGGGTGATGTGCGACGGCAGCTTGCCGGCGCGCGGAGCCGCATAACCATCGGCGCTGATCGTGGCGGCGTAGTTCGGGGTCTTGTCGAACCAGCTCGCGTACCAGGTGGTCGAGAACTTGCCGATGTCCCAGGTCAGCGACGCGTCGGCCTTGCGCTTCGGGTCGGTGCTCCAGTACGGATCGTTCAGCAGGTCGACCGGCGTGTCGCCCGCGTAGCGCACGTACTTGTGGCGCAGGTTCTCGCTGTAGCTGGCGATGGTGCTCAGGTCGCCCCAGCGGCCGAAGTCGTAGCCATAGCGGAACGAGGCGGTGACCGATTCCAGCTTCTGGTTGGAGACGTTGACCTTCGGCGTGTAGATGTTGGTGATCTGGCCGGCCGCATTGCGGGTGACCTGGGCGAACGTGGCCTGGCACAGCGCCGAGTTGGCATCGTCGATGCCGGCGCGGCAGCGGTAGTCCTGCAGGCTCAGAGCATTGGCGCTCTGCTGGGTGACCTCATCGCTGATGTCCCAGTTGAGGTAGTCGACGGTCAGCGCCATGCGGTCCACCGGCGACCACACGAAGCCCGCGCTCCACACGTCGGCGTTGATCGGCTTCAGGTCCAGGCTACCGGACTGCGCGCCACGGAACTGGCGGTTGGAGTACGCGGCCGGGCAGTTGTCGGTGTTGCCCGGCAGATAGCCGCGACGCGCGCACTGGTAGTAGTCGATGACGCTGCTGTAGTAGCCGCTCTGGCCCTGGTACAGGTCGGAGAGGGTCGGTGCGCGGAACGCGGTGCCGTACTTGCCGCGCAGCAGCAGGGTCTCGAACGGACGGTACTCCAGCGAGATGCTGTAGGTCGGCTTGTCGATGGTGCGGCCGCTGGCCTTGAACGCATCGTAACGACCGGCCAGGGTGATGGTCAGCGGGTCGAACACCGGCATGCGCAGTTCCGAGGTCAGCGCGTAGCGGTCGCGCTGGCCGCCGCCGGCCACCGAGGTCAGGCCCCAGACTTCGCCGTTGAGGATCGCCGGGTCCGGATCGTAGTCCCACTTCTGCTTGCCGTATTCGCCGACCACGGCCAGCCCCGCGTCGCCGCCGGGCAGGCTGAACAGCTTGCCGTTGGTGGCCTGCACGCGAATCATGCCGTCGGAGGTCTTGCTCTTGTTGGTGGCATGGCCGGTGAAGCTGGCAAACTCCGCCTGGGTGATCGGCGAGTAGAACGCGGCGTAGTTCGGCGCATACACCGGATAGGTGTCGTACAGCGGATCCAGGCCGAGCTGCGGGCCCAGCACCTTATTGATGAAGAACTGGTCCACTGCGTTCTTGTAGCGGACGAAGCTGCGCTCCTGCAGCTTGTACTGGGTGTAGGTGACGCCGGCATCGTAGTCCCAGCTCGACTGGCCGAGCTGGCCCTGGGCGCCGAAGGTCACACGCACCGAGTCGCTCTTGTCGCGGCTCATCGTGTCCTTGATGCCGTTGATGCCCATTTCTTCCGGCGCGAACGAGCGCTGCAGGTTCAGCAGGTCGCCCACGTTCGGATCGTAGTAGTAGCCGAAGTCGGCGCTGGTGCCCCACCACAGGTAGTTGGAACCGGAGTGGTACTTGACCTCGTCGTGGCTGTAGAGCACGTCGCCGTACAGTTGCACGTTGTCGTTGAGGTCGTGGGTGGCGTGCACGTAGGCCTGCAGCGACTTGTTGCCGCTGTCCAGGGTGCGGTAGCCCGGGGTGTACTTGGAGCCGCAGTAGTAGGTGTCGCCGAAGCCCGGGCGCTGCTGCTTGGCGATGGTGCCGCCGAACAGGCCGGACAGGTTGTTGCAGTTGTTCGGATCCAGGAACTTGTAGCTGGTGAACGGGCTGTATACCAGGAAGTCGCGGCTCGGCAGCTGGGCGGTGTAGCCCTGCGTGTTGAACTGCTTGGTCAGGTCGCGCTGGTAGCCCCAGATCGGATCCTTCTCTTCGTACTGCAGGCCGCCCAGCACGCTGGTGCGGCCGTCGGCCGAGGTCCAGCCGTCGGCGAAGGTGGCGCGGAAGTTGCTGCCGCCGCCCTCGGAGTAGCCGCCGCCGCGGATGCTGAACACCGCGCCGTCCATCTTCTTCTTGAGGATGACGTTGATCACGCCGGCGATCGCGTCGGAGCCGTACAGCGACGACTGGCCGCCCGGCAGGATTTCGATGCGGTCGACCAGGTCGATCGGAATGCCGCTGATGTTGTTGAAGGTGTCGCTGCCGTTGTACAGCGCCGGATAGTTCGACATCGGGCGGCCGTCGATCAGGTACTTCACGTAGCCCGGCGGCAGGCCGAACAGGCTCACCGTCTTCGCGCCCTGGGTGAAGGTGCCCGAGGTCTGCCCGCCCTGCACGCCGCCGGTGGCGAACGAACTCTTCTGCAGCACGTCGGCAACGGTGCTGAAGCCGCGCGCCTTGATCTCTTCGGCATTGATCGTGGTGACCGGCGTGGCGGTCTCGATCTCGGTCTGCGGAATCAGCGAGCCGGTGACGGTGATCTTTTCCAGATCCGTCGCCTTGTCGGTCTTGCCATCGGTCGAGGCGTCCTGCGCAAAGGCGGCGAACGCGGCCGGGACAAGCATGGCGGAGGCCAGTGCGGCACTCAGGTGGCTGTGCTTGAAACTACGAGTATGACGAGCAGTCATCTTTCTCTATCCCCGAAAATCAATCGATAAGGCGAGGGGCCTCGTGCCGCGACATGTGCCTTGAAAGTGGGATCGCATCCTGCGACCAACCCAAACGTAACACGGACTTAACACCGTTTGTACATGGGTGTCACTTTTTTCGTCTACAGGCGAAAAGTGCCGCGATCAGGCGGGAAATGTCGGCGAACGCCGGCCCCTGGCACCTGCGTAGACAAATTTCGCGCTGCTATGCACCATTGCGGGGCGTTTGCTGTGCAGGTTGCTGAACGTTGGCGCCTCGGAGCCGGTCGGGCCCCGGAAGGCCCGTGCCGACTGGAGAGTGTCGGCATCGTCGCCAGGGAGGCGATGCCGCTGATGCACCATTTCGGTGAGCGCGATTCGCCATCGTGGGGCGTGGGATGGGCGCGCCGGGGGCGCCGGCATCGTGCGCGACGATCCTGTGCCTGTGCGGGCCGGTGTCCGTGGCGAGCATGGTCAGGGGCGAAAAAGTCCGGTGGCCGCCGGTGCCGGGCGTCATTTGCGCAAGATCGGCCGGCGCACGCGCCGGCGGCGGCGCGGGACCGTGTGGCGAGGCACTTGTATAGTCATGTCTGTGCGGCCCGCGCCGCTGCCGCTGCCAGCGGCATTCCTGCCGCGGTCCATGTTCCTTTCTGTCCTGCGCATGCCCGTGTGCGCTGCCGACGCTTCCTGTTGAGTTTCCCGATGACCGAACGCCCGCGTCTCCCCGCCCACGCCGTCCAGCCCAAGCTCGCCCCGCATCCGCGCATCCGCAACGTCATCGCCGTCGGCTCCGGCAAGGGCGGGGTGGGCAAGTCCACCACCGCCGTGAACCTGGCCCTGGCCCTGCAGCGCCAGGGCGCGCGCGTGGGCGTGCTGGATGCCGACGTCTACGGCCCCAGCGTGCCGGCCATGCTCGGCCTGAGCGGGCGCCCGGACAGTCCGGACGACAAGAGCATCGAGCCGATGCGCGCCTTCGGCATCGAGGCGATGTCGATCGGGCTGCTGGTGGACCAGGACACGCCGATGATCTGGCGTGGTCCGATGGCGACCTCGGCGCTGACCCAACTGTTCGCCGATACCCTGTGGGACGACCTGGACTACCTGCTGATCGACCTGCCGCCCGGCACCGGCGACATCCAGCTGACCCTGGCACAGAAGATCCCGGTGGCCGGTGCGGTGATCGTCACCACCCCGCAGGACATCGCCACGCTGGATGCGAAGAAGGCGCTGAAGATGTTCGAGAAGGTCGAGGTGCCGGTGCTGGGCATCGTCGAGAACATGGCGGTGCACACCTGCAGCCAGTGCGGCCATGTCGAGCACCTGTTCGGCGAGGGCGGCGGCCAGCGCATGGCGCAGCAGTACGGTGTGCCGCTGCTGGGGTCGCTGCCGCTGGCGATCGCAATCCGCGAGCAGGGCGACGCCGGCACCCCGGTGGTGGCGGCGGCGCCCGAGTCGGCCGCGGCGCAGGCCTACCTGGCCACCGCGCAGCGCCTGACCGAGGAACTGCGCAAGCGCCCGCGCGCCGCCATCCCGATCTCCGCGGCCTTGCGCTGAGCGGCGCGCGGCGCCTGCCGCGAACGCCCCGCGACCGGTAGAATCGCCGGTCATTGCGGCCGGCCCCATCGGTCGGCCGCGCTCCCGGCGCGCAGGCTGCGGCCGCCGCCACCGCATCAGGAACCCCCATGAGCATCAAGAGCGACCGCTGGATCCGCCGCATGTCCGAACAGCACGGCATGATCGCGCCCTACGAGCCGGGCCAGGTCAAGCAGGTCGACGGCCAGCGCATCGTCAGCTACGGCACCTCCAGCTACGGCTACGACGTGCGCTGCTCGCGCGAGTTCAAGGTGTTCACCAACATCAACTCGACCATCGTCGACCCCAAGCATTTCGATCCCAAGAGCTTCGTCGACATCGAGGCCGACGAGTGCATCATCCCGCCCAACAGCTTCGCGCTGGCGCGCACGGTGGAGTTCTTCCGCATCCCACGCGACACCCTGGTGGTGTGCCTGGGCAAGAGCACCTATGCGCGCTGCGGCATCATCGTCAACGTGACCCCGCTGGAGCCGGAGTGGGAAGGCCACGTGACCCTGGAGTTCAGCAACACCACGCCGTTGCCGGCGCGCATCTACGCCAACGAAGGCGTGGCGCAGATGTTGTTCTTCCAGTCCGATGCCGACGACGTCTGCGAGACCAGCTACAAGGATCGCGGCGGCAAGTACCAGGGCCAGACCGGCGTGACCCTGCCCAAGACCTGACCGCCCGACCCGATCTTTCCCACAGCACAAGGAGCGCGCAATGAACGACCCCAATCCCTACCAGGCCCCCGACGCGGCATTGCCGCCCGCGCTGCCGGGCACCGCCGGCGGCGAGGTCCTCGCCGGCCGTGGCGAGCGCCTCGGTGCGGCGCTGATCGACGGCGTGATCTCGCTGGCGACGTTTCTGCCGGTGGCGGCGCTGACCGGCTACTTCGGCAAGATCATGGAGGCCGCGCGCAGCGGCGTGCAGCTGCCGTTCCTGACCACGTTCGGCTACGGCGTGCTGGGCATGGTGATCTTCCTGCTGGTGCAGGGCTACCCGTTGGCCAAGAGCGGCCAGACCTGGGGCAAGAAGCTGCTGTGGATCCGCATCGCCGACCTGGACGGCGGGCAGCCGCTGTTCTGGCGTCTGATCGCGTTGCGTTACCTGCCGACCCAGGCGATCTCGCTGGTGCCGATCGTGGGCAGCATCTATGTGCTGGTGGACACGCTGTTCATCTTCCGCCAGGACAAACGCTGCCTGCACGACCTGATTGCCGGCACCCGCGTGGTCAACGTCCGCCGCTGAGCGGGCGATCGCGATGCAATAGCGGGGTGGGGATCGCCCAGGCGAATCCCCACTCCCAAATCCCCAATCCCGGCTCCACCTACTTGCCGCGGCCGAACAGCATGCCGACGCCGACCGCGACCAGGATCGCCGGCCACCAGGTGGCGATCAGCCGGCCCAGGCTCAGGTTGGTCCAGCCCAGGTTGTTGGCCAGGAACACCAGGCCGATCACGATCAGCACGATGGCGGCGATCACATTGGATTTCATGGAGGCGCGGCTTCCGTAAAAAGGGCGCCTATCGTAGCCGCTGGCGCCACGCCGCAACACGCGCCTGCAGTTCTTCGGCAGGCAGCCGCTGTGCGGTGCCGTTGCCCCACACCGGGCCGGGCCAGGCGGCATCGCCCGGATGCCGCCCCAGTACGTGCACGTGCAGTTGCCGCACCACGTTGCCGAGTGCGCCGATGTTGAGCTTGTGCACGCCCGGCTCCTGCCGCAGCAACTGCGAGAGCTGGTTGATCTCGGCCAGCAGCAGGCGCTGCTGGCCGCCGTCCAGGTCGATCCACTCGCTGGCCTCGGCCACCCGCGGCACCAGCAGCAGCCACGGGAAGCGGGCGTCGTCCATCAGCCGCACCTGCGACAGCGGCCCGTCGGCGACGAACGCGCTGTCGGCCTGCAGCCGCGGGTCGAGGACGAAGTCGGTCATGCCGCGGCTCAGCCCACGTGCTCGGCGAGGAACGCCAGGCTGCGTTCGCGGGCGAGTTCGGCGCTGTCGGCGTCGTAGTGGTTCGGATCCACATGGCGGTCGAAGCCGTGCCCGGCCGGGTAGACGAAGGTCTGCATCTGCGGCAGCTTCTCGCGGTGCTGCTGGATCGACTCGGCCGGGATGCTGCCGTCCTGCGCGCCGAAGTGGAACAGCACCGGCGCCTTCGGCGTCTCGTCCAGGAACTGGGTGTTGCGGCCGCCGTAGTAGCTCACCGACGGCAGGCCCAGGCGCAGCGCCGACAGCAGCGCGACGCTGCCGCCCCAGCAGTAGCCCAGGGTGCCGACCTTGCCGGCCGGGGCCAGCGCCTGCGCGGCCGCCTGCACGATGTCCAGGGCGCGATCGAAGCCCAGCGCACCGACCAGCTCCAGGCCCTTGCGCACGCCGTCCTGGTCGTAGGCCAGCTGCGCGTCCTTCTCGACCGGATCGAACAGTGCCGGCGCCAGCACCTCGTAGCCGTGGGCGGCGTAGCGGTCGGCGACCTCGCGGATGTAGTCGGTCACCCCGAAGATTTCCTGGATGACGACCAGGCCGCCGCGCGGCGTGCCCTCGGGCAGGGCGTGCCAGGCGGAAACCTGGCCGTGAGCGGTATCGAGCGTGGTCCAGTGGCCCATAGCGGCGTTCCTGTGGCGTGGGGGAAGCGGCGGATTATCCATGGCCCAGGCTAAGCCGGGGTGAGCGGGCGCACACCGGCCGGGCCGCGTCGGCGGCCCCGGCCCGGTATACTTCGCGCGCTGTTTTTCTCCCAGGCCCCCGGACCCCGGCCCCAATGTCTCTCGCGACCCCCAAAGTCGGCTTCGTCAGCCTCGGCTGCCCGAAGGCCCTTGTCGATTCCGAACGCATCCTCACCCAACTGCGCGTGGAGGGCTATGCGATCGTGCCCAGCTACGACGCGGCCGACGTGGTGGTGGTCAATACCTGCGGTTTCATCGATTCGGCGGTGGCCGAGTCGATGGAGGCGATCGGCGAGGCCATGGCCGAGAACGGCAAGGTCATCGTCACCGGCTGCCTGGGCAAGCGTTCGGAGCAGATCCGCGCGGCCTATCCGGACGTGCTGGCGGTCTCCGGTCCGCAGGACTACCAGAGCGTGATGGAAGCGGTGCATGCGGCGCTGCCGCCGCGCCACGATCCGTTCGTGGACCTGCTGCCGCGGGCGCGGGGCGCCGAGGACGACATCGGGGTCAAGCTGACGCCGCGGCATTACGCCTACCTGAAGATCTCCGAAGGCTGCAATCACCGCTGCAGCTTCTGCATCATTCCGTCGATGCGCGGCGACCTGGTGTCGCGCCCGGTCGACGAGGTGCTGCGCGAGGCCGAGCGTCTGGTCAAGGGTGGGGTGCGCGAATTGCTGGTGGTGTCGCAGGACACCTCGGCCTATGGCGTGGACCTCAAGTACGCCGAGCGCGAGTGGCGTGGCCGCAGCTACCAGACGCGGATGAAGGCGCTGTGCGAGGGTCTGTCGGAACTGGGCGCGTGGGCGCGCCTGCATTACGTGTATCCGTACCCGCACGTGGATGACGTGATCCCGCTGATGGCCGAGGGCAAGCTGCTGCCGTACCTGGACATCCCCTTCCAGCACGCCAGCCCGCGCATCCTCAAGCTGATGAAGCGGCCGGGCGCGGTCGAGCGCACCCTGGAGCGCGTGCAGCGCTGGCGTGCGCTGTGCCCGGAGATCACCCTGCGTTCGACCTTCATCGTCGGCTTCCCCGGCGAGACCGACGCCGAGTTCGAGCAGTTGCTGGATTTTCTCGACGAGGCGCAGCTCGATCGCGTCGGTGCCTTCGCTTATTCGCCGGTGGACGGCGCCAGCGCCAACGCGCTGCCCGATCCGGTGCCGGAAGCGGTCAAGCAGGAACGGCTGGCGCGCTTCATGGAGCGGCAGGCGGCGATTTCCGCCGCGCGTCTGGAAGCCAAGATCGGCAGCGTGCAGGAATGCCTGGTCGATCTGCTGGAAGACGGTATCGCGGTGGCGCGCTCCAAGGCCGATGCGCCGGAGATCGACGGCCTGGTGCATATCCAGAACGGCGGCGAGCTCGGGCTGAAGCCGGGCGACCTGGTGCAGGTCGAGATCACCGACAGCGACGAGCACGACCTGTTCGGCGATGGGCTGCCGGCGCAGGCGTCGTCGGCAACGCCGCTGGATCTGCGGGTGCTCTGAGGCCGCAGACGGCGGCACGCGTGGCGCCGTGGCGCCGCGCGCTCACGGCGTGGCGTAGTCCACCGCCACCACCACGAAGCTGTGGCGGCCACCGGGCAGCTGCGCTTCCACTTCGTCGTCGACGCGCTTCTTCAGTAGCGCCCGCGCCAGCGGCGAATCGATGCTGATCCAGCCGCGCACCGCGTCGGTCTCGTCCGGGCCGACGATGCGGTAGCGGCGCAGTTCGCCGCTGTCGGCGTCCTCCAGTTCGATGTGCGCGCCGAAGAACACCGCCTGCGGGTCGGACGGCGCCTCGGCGACCACGCGCAGCGCTTCCAGGCGCTTGCTCAGGTAGCGCACGCGGCGGTCGATCTCGCCCAGTTGCTTCTTGCGGTAGGTGTACTCGGCGTTCTCCGAGCGGTCGCCCTCGGCCGCTGCCGCGGCCAGCGCCTTGACCACTTCTGGGCGGCGCACCCGCCACAGCTCGTCCAGCTCGGCCTTGAGCCGGGCATGGCCTTCCGGGGTGATCAGGGCGGTGCTTTTTTCGGCAGGGGGACGCCAACGGCTCATCGGTACGACTGCGGTGGAGCGGGGTGGCGATGCTAGCGCGTGGCTGCGGCTTGCGCACCCGCAGGCGATCGCCGAAGCTGGCGCCGCCCCGCACACGAACGTCGCCCGATGCTGATCCTGCCGCTGCACAAGCCGCTGTCGCGGGAGAATTTTCCGCTGGTCACGCTGCTGCTGATCCTGCTCAACGTCGCGGTCTACGTCGGCTGGCAGCGCCACGACGGTGCGCCGCTACGGCAGGCGCTGCGCGTTTACCTGGACTCCGGGCTCGGCGCGCTGGAAGCGCCGGCCTATGCGCGTTATCTGGAGGGCAGCGGTCAGCGCGATGCGCTGGCACGGCTGCAGCAGGTGCCGGCGGCGGAGCGGACCGCGTTCGTCGGTGCCGCCACCTTGCACGACGTGCGGTTCGTGCAGGCCATGCGCGACGGCAGCGCCTTCGCTGACGCCGATGCACGGCAGGCCTGGGCGCCGCTGCGCGCGCGCTACGACACGCTGCTGCAGCGCGTGTTCACCCTGCGCCACGTACAGCGCAGTTCCGAATGGGCGCCGGCGCGCATGCTCAGCGCCGCGTTCCTGCACGCCGACGCCATGCACCTGATCGGCAACATGGTGTTCCTGCTGGCGCTGGGCACCTTGCTGGAAGGCGCGATCGGCGGCTGGCGGTTCCTGGCGGTGTACCTGCTCGGTGCATTCGGCGCCAGCGCGGCCAGCCTGTGGTGGCGCTGGGGCGAGGCCGGCGCCGGTCTCGGCGCCTCCGGGGCCATCGCCGCGCTGATGGGCGCGTTCTGCGTGGTCTGGGGGCGGCGCCCGGTGCGCTTCTTCTACTGGGCGGCGGTGCTGTTCGACTACGTGCGCGCCCCGGCCATCGTGCTGCTGCCGCTGTGGCTGGGCTGGGAGTTGTACAACCTGCTGCTCAACGGCGATGCCGGCATCGGCTTCGACGCGCATGCCGGCGGGCTGGTGGTCGGCGCACTGCTCGGCGCGGTGCTGGTGGCCACCGGACAGACGCACGAGGCGTTTCTGCGCGACGATGACGGGATGCCGGCCGACGACCGCTGGGACCGCGCGCAGACGCATCTGGGGCGGATGGAACACCTCCAGGCCGGCGCGTTGCTGGACGCGCTGGCTGCGGAAGCGCCGCAGCGCTTCGATGTGGCGCTGGCGCGCTATCGCCTGGCCGCCAATGCCGGCCAGGCCGCGTCGGCGCGGGCGCGGGCGCTGGAGGTGTTGCGCCTGTCGGCGGCTTCCCCCCAGGAGGCGCGGCAGCAGGCCGCGGTGCTGCAGGCGGCCGGTGATCTGGATGCGCCGACGCGTGCGGCGTTGTTCGCGCGCTGGATGGCGCTGGGGCTGCTGGCCGAGGCGGAGACGCTGCTGGCGCAGGATGCGGTCTCGCCACGCGAGCAGCAGGCGCAGGCCTGGTTCCGGTTGGCGCTGGGCCACGGCGAACGCCAGGCCACGACGGAGTGGCGGCGCGTGCTGGAGGCGCTGGTCGCGCGTTACCCGGACCTGCCGCAGGCGGACAAGGCGCGGTTCCTGCTCGCCAACGCGTGAGGGCGCTGCCGGGCGCGGAAGCGGGGCACGTCAGCATGCCCCCGCGCCGCGCACGACCCACGCTAGACCGGCGCGATCGTCACCGCGCGCAACGCCGCCTGCAGCTTGCCGCGTTGTACCTCATCGTCGCAGCGGTTCAGTGCGTCCTCCAGTAGCTCGCGGGCCTGCGCGTCTTCGCCGAAGCGTTCGGCCAGCAGCAACGCCGCCTGCAGCGACCAGGCGCTGCGTTCCGGCGCTTTCGGCCAGGCACGCAGCGCGGCCTGCAGGCCGTCGGCGGCGAGCCGGAACTGTCCGGCCAGCTGTGCGCGTTCGGCCAGCAGCGTGGCCTGTTCCGGCAGCAGCGGCGCGAAGTCGGGATCGGTGTCCAGCGCTTCGCGCTGCAGCGCCAGCGCCCGGCGTTCCTGCTTTTCCTGCAGCAGCCGGTGAATGTACTGGCGGGTATGCTCGCGGCGTTCGTCGTGACGCGCACTGCCGCGCAGCAGGCGCTGGTACAGCTCGTGCACGCCCAGGCTCAGCGCGCGGGTGCGCACTTCGCTGCGCAGCACCTGCAGCGCGTCGTCGGTGTGGCCGTCGCGCACCAGTTGTTCGGCCTCGTCGAGCACGCGCTGGTCCGGGTCGTGGCGGGCGAAGGCGTTGGCCGCAGCGGCGGCCGGTTCGTAGCCCAGCACGGCGTGGTACTGGTAGACCAGATAGCCCATCAGGTGGAAGGCCGCGAACAGGCCCCAGATCGTCACCACGGTGACCGCCAGGTCGGCGACCAGCGGCGGCAGGGCGCGCTGCAGCCAGGCCGCGGCGCTCAGCGCGCTGGCCTGGATCACGAACAGCAGGCCGAACGCGGCCAGGTACGGCCAGCCGATGCGCAGCGCCAGGCCGATCGACACAGCCGGGTTCAGCGCACGGCGCAGGCTGCCGTCCATCGCCAGGGAAATCAGGATGCCCGGCTGCAGCAGCACCACCGCCAGCAGCATCAGCAGGCCGCCGACCGGCCCGGCCAGCATCAGTGCCGCGAACACCGCCACGCCGAGCAGGATCATCATTGCCAGCAGCCGCAGCACCACGCCGTCGCCGACATCGAAGCCGCGTTCCGGCGCGTCCAGGTAGCCGTCGGCGGTGTGCCGCAGGATCTCGAAGGCGTACTTGTAGATCGCCAGGGTGGTGATGATGCCCAGGATCCAGCCGATGCCGGGCAGCAGGCCCAGCAGGCTGCACAGGGTCAGCGCGATCAGCGCGTACAGCGCGCCGCCACGCAGCGGATACAGCGCGATGGCGCGGGTGCGCGCCCAGAACGGTTCGGGTGTGCTGCGGTGTGCGTGGCTCGCGCCCACGCGACGACGATCTTCCATGACGCCCCCTGTCTACGAAGTGAGACGATTGTGCGGGTCGGCCGCGACGCGCGCAATCGGGGGCCGCCGGGCAAACCTCTAGTGGGGCCCGTGGGTTGCCTGCAGCCATTGTGTGGTCGACTGCGCAACGCGCGTTCCGCCCCGCCGTCGCCGTGCGCCGGCTCGCTACACTGCGCCCGAACGTGGACAGCGCGATGCCAGGCCGATGGTCCTGCACACGCGCTGCGCATCCCCATTTCCCTTTGGAGCTTCGCTTGGATTCTTCCTTCGTTTCCATCAACCCGCGCGTGCGCGTCACCAACATCGAGGTGCTGTCGGACAACTGGTACGTGCTGCGCAAGGTCAGCTTCGATTTCCAGCGCCACGACGGCAGTTGGCAGGCGCTCACCCGCGAGGCCTACGACCGCGGCAACGGTGCGACCATCCTGCTCTACAGCCGCGCCAAGGGCACGGTGATGCTGACCCGCCAGTTCCGCTTGCCGACCCTGCTCAACGGCAACCCCGACGGCATGCTGATCGAGGCCTGCGCCGGGCTGCTCGATCGCCACGATGCGGAGACCTGCATCCGCAAGGAGACCGAAGAGGAGACCGGCTACCGGATCGAAAACGTGCGCAAGGTGTTCGAGGCGTTCATGAGCCCGGGTTCGGTGACCGAGCGGCTGTACTTCTTCGTCGGCGAATACGTCGACCGCGACAAGGTCGGCGCCGGTGGCGGCGTGGCCGCCGAGGGCGAGGAGATCGAGGTGCTGGAGCTGGCGCTCGATGCCGCGCTGGCGATGATCGGCAGCGGCGAGATCGCCGACGCCAAGACCATCATGCTGTTGCAGTACGCCAAGCTGCACGGGCTGCTGGCCTAGTGTGGCGTTGTCGGTTCTTGTCTCTGCGCGTGGCATCGCCTGGATCGAAGACCGCGCGTCCCCGCGCATCCAGCGTTCTGCACGTTGGGCCTGTCGATCACTGGTGACGACGGTGTGCGCCAGGCATGCTCAGGTGTCAGCGATGACCCATTGCACGTCCGGCACCCACGCCTGCCGCCATCGGGCCATTTTTGCCTCGGCGTCCAGCCATTGCGGGGACACCGGGACTGAAGCCCCCAACGCCGGCGTCTTGTTCAGACAGCCGGCATTGACGGCACCGTAAAGCCGCCCCTGGTGTTCGAACGTGACCGCGACCAGCACCCCGCACTGGCGGCACAACTGGAATTGGGCGGCCTCTGCGCCCTGCCGATAGCGATGCACGGCCTCGGCGTGCATGGCCGTCAGTCGCAGTGTGCCGGCGGGATCGGAAACGTATGCCGCACCATGCTTCTGGCAGAAGCTGCAGTCGCAGGCGCGCGGATGGATGTCCCCGGCCGCTTGATCCGTCGAGAACACAACGGCCAGGCAGCCGCAGTGGCAGCTTCCATGGAGCGTTGTGAGCTTGTCTGGCCGCGACATCATTGCAAGGGGCCCATCGCGTTCCTGTCCATGCTGGAGCTTCCTTTGGCGTCGGCCGCGCTCAGCGCTTTCCGCCGAAGATGCTGCCGAAGATGCCGCGCACGATCTGCTGGCCGATGCGGTTGCCGATGGTGCGGGAGGTCTGCTTGGCCATCGCCTCCAGCATGCCCTGGCGGCGCTTGGTACCGAACACTGCGTCCTTGACCGCCTGGCCGAAGCCGCTGTCCTGCGCCTCGTCCTGTTCGCGGGTGCGTGCCGGCGGCGCGGCGCTGCGGTCGGCGCTCTGCTCGACGCGACGCGCCAGCATTTCCGCCGCCGATTCGCGATTGACCGGGGTGTCGTAGCGCGCACCGACCGGGCTGCCGGCGCGCACCTGCGCGCGCTCGGCCTCGGTGATCGCGCCCATGCGGCAGCGCGGTGGCGCGATCAGGGTCTGCTGCACCGGCGAAGGCACGCCCTTGTCCTGCAGCGTGGACACCAGCGCCTCGCCGGTGCCGAGCTGCGAGATGGCCTTGGCCACATCCAGCTTGGGATTGGCCACGAAGGTCTCGGCGGCGGTGCGCACCGCCTTCTGGTCGCGCGGCGTGTAGGCGCGCAGCGCGTGCTGCACGCGGTTGCCGAGCTGGCCGAGGATGCTGTCGGGCACGTCGTCGGGGAACTGCGAGCAGAAGTACACGCCCACGCCCTTGGAGCGGATCAGCCGCACCACCTGCTCGATGCGCTGCACCAGCGCCGGCGGCGCATCGTCGAACAGCAGGTGCGCCTCGTCGAACACGAACACCAGCTTGGGCTTGTCCAGGTCGCCCACTTCCGGCAGTTGCTCGAACAGTTCCGACAGCAGCCACAGCAGGAAGGTCGAGTACAGCCGCGGCTTGAGCACCAGTTGCGCGGCGGCGAGGATGTTGATGGTGCCGCGGCCGTCGGGCGCGGTGCGCATCAGTTCGGCAAGGTCCAGCGCCGGTTCGCCGAAGAAACCTTCGCCGCCGTCCTGGGCCAGGCGCAGCAGCGCGCGCTGGATCGCCGCCACCGACTGCGCGCT
This sequence comes from Xanthomonas sacchari, assembly GCF_040529065.1. Lineage (NCBI taxonomy): Bacteria > Pseudomonadati > Pseudomonadota > Gammaproteobacteria > Lysobacterales > Lysobacteraceae > Xanthomonas > Xanthomonas sacchari. The sequence continues at coordinate 1,723,491 of NZ_CP132343.1, forward strand.
GACCAGGCCGTATTCGGTGGAGATGTCCTTGCGCTCTTCCACCACCAGCGCCAGCAGCGCGCGCAGGTCGTCCAGGTCGAGCAGCAGCAGGCCGCGGTCGTCGGCCAGCTTGAACACGATGTCGAGCACGCCGGCCTGGGTGTCGTTGAGTTCCAGCACGCGCGCCAGCAGGGTGGGGCCCATCTCGCTGACGGTGGTGCGCACCGGATGACCGAGCTGGCCGTACAGATCCCAGAACACCACCGGGTTGGCGGCCGGCGCGTAGTCGGTCACGCCGATGTCCCTGGCGCGCTGCAGCACCTTCTCGCTGCCGTCGCCGGGCATCGCCAGGCCGGCCACGTCGCCCTTCACGTCGGCCAGGAACACCGGCACGCCGATCCGCGAGAAGCCTTCGGCCAGGGTCATCAGGGTCACGGTCTTGCCGGTGCCGGTGGCGCCGGCGACCAGGCCGTGGCGATTGCCCAGGCGCGGTTGCAGCAGCACCGCGATGTCGTCGGTCACGCCTTTGCCTAGCAGGATCGGGTCCATATCGGGGTCCGCAATGAGATGCCTGGATTCTAGAGCGTCCGCGGGATAGCCGAACGCGTGCGCGTTGTCCTGGGCGCGCCCGCGCCGCCGTATAAAGGCCGGCATCGCCGCCAAAAGCGGTCTTTGCCGTGTCCGGCCGTTCGCAGCGGCAGCGCCGACGCGTGCCGCCGCAAACAGCGTCGCCCGGGTTCGCACGCGATGCCCCGTGCTGCAGCGCGGGATGCCCGTCGGCCATGAACGTCGGCCCGCCGCGGGCCGGGTCGCGGCCGCGGCGACCTTGCCGCAATGTGACGGCGGGGGCTACCCTGCGGCCTTTCCGTCGCCGCGTCCCACCATGCCCCTTCCGTTCCGCTTCACCCACGCGTGGCCCGTCGCGGCTGCCGTGGCGCTGACCTGCACCGCTCCTGCCGCCCATGCCCGCGTGTCCGCCCGCGACCAGGCCGCCATCGCCGTCCTCGACCAGCGCCTGGCCGCCGCCGAGAAGCGCTACAACGACGCCATGGTGCTGGTCGGCAACAGCGACCCCAAGGGCACCCAGGAAAGCGACGCCGCGCTGGAGGACATCGAGGACGTGATCCAGGCCTGCATCAAGCAGCGCGGCTGCGAGGTCGGCACCTACCTGGGTGCGTACAAGCGCCTGCTCAAGGCCAAGGCCGATGCGCAGGGCCAGGCCAGCGACACCGATGCCGCCGACGACGATTCGGCGCCGCTGCAGGCCGACCCCGACCACATCAGCCCGCTCGCCGCCGACGTACCGGAAGCGGCGCGCGCGGCACGCCTGCTCAACGACAAGCGCCACGCCTTCGATTCGATGGTGGAGTACAACCCGGCGGTGCAGGCCGGCATCCGCCGCTGGCTCACCGACATGCGCCCGGCGTTGATGAGCAGCTACGAGAACTACCAGAACCTGCGCGCGGTCATGTGGCCGGAGTGGGAGAAACGCGGCCTGCCGGAAGCGCTGCTGTTCGGCATCATCGCCAAGGAATCCAACGGCCGCGTGCACGCCAATTCGCGGGTGGGCGCCGCCGGGCTGATGCAGTTCATGCCGGCCACCGGGCGCCGCTTCGGCCTGGGCCCGGACGGCACCGGCTTCGACACCCGCTACGACGCGCGCAGCGCCGCCGAAGCGAGTGCGGTCTACATCAACGAGCGCATGGCCGAACTCAACCGCAGCGTCGAACTGGCCCTGGCCGGCTACAACGGTGGTGAAGGCCGCGCCGCGCGCGTGTTCAACCAGATGCCCGGCCGCAGCTTCTGGGACGCATCGGTGTACAACCAGTTCCCGGCCGAGACCAAGGACTACGTGCCGATGGTGATCGCCGCGGCGTGGATCTTCCTGCACCCGCAGCAGTACGGCGTGGCCTTCCCCAAGATCAATGCGCAGCCGGCCACGCTGCGCCTGGCCAAGTCCACCACCATCTACGAACTGACCATCTGCCTGGGCAGCGACGGCACCCGCGACGGCTACATGCGCGCGCTGCGCAACCTCAACCCGCGCTACGAGCCGGACGGCTGGATCCCGGCCGGGGTGACCATCAACGCCACCACCAAGATCGTCGGCCTGTACAACCGCTACTGCGTCAGCGGCCCGCGCGCCGACCTGGCGCGCGCGCTGATCACCGCCGACGTCACCGCCGCGGTGCGCAGCGGCAGCCCGGCGCCGGCCGCCGACCTCACCGGCAACGTGGCGGTGGGCGACGTCAGCCCGGTCGCCGGCGTGCCGACCACGGTGGCCACCGGCCGTCCCGCGCCGGCCAAGCCCAAGCAGAAGCAGGTGCGCAACTACCGCGTGGCCAAGGGTGACACCCTGGGCCGGATTTCCGACCGCCACGATTGCGACCTGAAGGAGCTGGCCAAGGCGAATGGCTTGCGTGCGCCGGGTTATGCGCTGAAGCCGGGGCAGTCGTTGAAGCTGGTGGGCTGCGAGAAGTAAGGCACAGACGCTCCCTTCTCCCTCCGGGACCATGGCCCCCTTTTCGGGGGGGAGGTGGCGCGTAAGCGCCGGATGAGGGTGCGGCTGCCGCGGTGTTGAGCGCGTGGCTTTTCAGTCATCCATTGCGAGTCGGCGGTCTGCCACCGTCCATGCGTCGGGACTGAAGTCCCTCCCACAGTGGGGCGGTCGCCGCAGCACTGGCTGTGAGGACAAGCGCTGACCAATCCCTTCTCCCCACGGGAGAAGGTGGCGCGTAGCGCCGGATGAGGGTGCGGTAGCCGCAGTGCCGAGGCGCGCGGCTTTTTCAGACATCCATCGCGAGCTCGCGGTCTCTCAGCGCCAATGCGTCGGGACTGAAGTCCCTCCCACAAGGGCGTCTCTACACAAAGCGCCGCAGCGCGGCCCTGCGCACCTCAGCGCACCAACCGCGCCAGCGCCTGCCCCAGCTGCACCGGCGATTCCGCCTTCAGCGCCGGGTCGAACGCGGCCACGCCCGGCGGCAGCAGCACGATCACCGTGGAGCCATAGTTGAAGCGCGCCATCTCCTCGAACCGCTGCAGGGTGATGCCCTTGCCGCGCCAATCCTTGCGGGTGATGCGGTCGGCGTAGCGCGGGATCTCCACGCCGCTCCACACGGTTTCCACGCCGGATACCAGCAGCGCGCCGACCATCACCGACACCATCGGGCCGAAGTCGGTGTCGAAATGGCAGACCAGGCGCTCGTTGCGCGCGAACAGGCGCGGCACGCTGCGTACCGCGTCGGTGCCGACGCTGAACAGCCGTCCCGGCACGTGCACGGTTTCGCGCAGGGTGCCGGTCCACGGCATGTGCACGCGGTGGTAGTCGCGCGGCGACAGGTACACGGTGGCGTACAGGCCATTGGCGAACGGCACCGCCGCGGCGTCGTCGCCGAGCAGTTCGGCGGCGGTGAACGACTGGCCCTTGGCCTGGAAGATGCGCCCGTCCTCGATCCGGCCGAGCTGACTGATGCGCCCGTCGGCCGGCATCAGCAGCGTCTGCATGTCGGGATCGGCGACGCGCGCACCCGGCTTCAGCGCTCGGGTGAAGAAGGCATTGAAGGTCGGGTAGGCGGTCGCGTCCGATTGCGCCGCCTCGCTCAGGTCCACGCCGAAGCGGCGCACCACCGTGTCGATCAGCCACTGCTTCAGTCCGGGCCGCGACGAATAGGCCAGGCGCCGCGCCAGCGAGGACAGCAGCCGGTGCGGCAGCACGTAGGTCAGGCGGGTGGTCAGGCTCATGGGGCGGTGGCCTTGGTCAGGGCCTGCAGGTCGGCGGCGATCGCGGCGGCATCGAACGGCGGGCGGATCAGCCCGGCCTGGCGGCCCTGCGGATCGAGTACCGCGATCGCGGCGGAGTGGTCCATGCTGTAGTCGTTGGGGTTCTCGGCGTAATGCTTGCCCGGCACCTTCTGGAACACGAAGCCCAGCGCGGTGGCGAAGCGCTCCAGCTCGGGCACGTCGGCGGTGGCGGCGATGGTGTCCTTGTGGAAGGCGTGCGCGTATTCGCCGAGCCGCGGCAGGGTGTCGCGCTGCGGGTCGACCGAGACGAACAACACGCGCGGGCGCAGCGTGTCCGGCAGCGTCTCCCATTGCTTCTGCGCGCGCGCCAGGTCGGCCAGGGTGGTCGGGCACACGTCCGGGCAGGCGGTGAAGCCCAGGAACACCAGGGTCCAGTGGCCCTTGAGTTCACCCGGCACCAGCGGCGTGCCGTCGGTCTGGCGCAGATGGAAGTCGGGCAGGGGCCGCGGCTGCGGGTACATGCGCACCGTGCGGGTCTCCGGCCAGGCCGGGGCGGCGCTGCCGCCGAAGTACTTCTGGGCCAGCAGCAGCCCCAGGCCGGCGGCCAGGGCAACCACCAGGACGATGCCGAAGGTGCGGTTGAACATACTGATTTCCCATGCAACGAACGCTCATCATAGCGGCCGGGCCTCTATAATCGGGGGCCGAATTGCCTTGCCTGTTGCCATGACTGCCGACGCGGCCGCCGAACTCCACACGATCATCGACCTGATCCGCTACGGCACCAGCCGTTTCAACGCCGCCGGGCTGAGCTTCGGCCACAGCTACGACAACGCCCTGGACGAGGCCACGCAGCTGGTGCTGCACGCGCTGCACCTGCCGCACGACCTCGGCCCGGCCTACGGCAGCGCGCGGGTCACCACACCGGAGAAGGCGCAGGTGCTGGCGCTGTTCGAGCGCCGCATCGCCGAGCGCATCCCCGCCGCCTACCTCACCGGCGAGGCCTGGTTCGCCGGGCTGAGCTTCAAGAGCGATGCGCGCGCACTGGTGCCGCGTTCGCCGATCGCCGAGCTGATCGAGGCCGGCTTCGAGCCGTGGCTGGCCGGACGCCCGGTCGAGCGCGCACTGGACCTGTGCACCGGCTCGGGCTGCATCGCCATCGCCATGGCCCACTACAACCCGAACTGGCAGGTGGACGCGGTCGACATCAGCGACGAGGCGCTGAGCCTGGCCGCCGAGAACAAGGAGCGTCTGCTGGCCGACAACGTCGAACTGGTCAAGTCCGACCTGTTCGCCGGCCTAGGCGGGCGCTGCTACGAGCTGATCGTGACCAATCCGCCCTACGTCACCCACGCCGAGACCGACGCGCTGCCGCCGGAGTACGCGCACGAGCCGGAGCTGGGCCTGCGCGCGGGCGACGACGGGCTGGACCTGGCGCTGAAGATCCTGCGCGATGCGCCGGCGCACCTGAGCGAGGACGGCCTGCTGATCTGCGAGGTCGGCGAGTCCGAGCGCGCGCTGGCGCAGCTGCTGCCGGAAGTGGATTTCGCCTGGGTCGAGTTCAAGGTCGGGCAGATGGGCATCTTCGCGGTGGAGCGCAGCGAACTGCTCGCGCACCACGCGCGCATCGCCGCGCTGGCCGCGGACCGGTGACGCAAGCGATATGAGCGCGAACAGTTTCGGCAAGCTGCTGACCGTCACCACCTTCGGCGAATCGCACGGGCCGGCGATCGGCTGCGTGGTCGATGGCTGCCCGCCCGGGCTGGAGCTGGACGCCAGCGAATTCGCCCACGACCTGCAGCGCCGCGCCACCGGCAAGAGCCGGCACACCTCGGCGCGGCGCGAGGCCGACGCCATCGAGATCCTGTCCGGGGTCTACGAAGGCCGCACCACCGGCACTCCGATCGGCCTGCTGATCCGCAACACTGACCAGCGCAGCAAGGACTACACCGACATCGCCCGGCAGTTCCGCCCTGGCCATGCCGACTACAGCTACTGGCAGAAGTACGGCATCCGCGATCCGCGTGGCGGCGGGCGCTCGTCGGCACGCGAGACCACCATGCGCGTGGCCGCCGGCGTCATCGCCAAGAAGTGGCTGGCGCAGCGCTACGGCGTGCGCGTGCGCGGCTACCTGTCGCAGCTCGGGCCGCTGCTGCCGCAGGGCTTCGCCTGGGACGCGGTGGAGGACAACGCGTTCTTCTGGCCGCACGCGCCGCAGGTGCCGGAGCTGGAGGCGTACATGGATGCGCTACGCAAGTCCGGCGATTCGATCGGCGCGCGCGTGACCGTGGTCGCCGACGGCGTACCGGCCGGCTGGGGCGAGCCGATCTACGGCAAGCTCGACGGCGAACTGGCCGCGGCGATGATGAGCATCAACGCGGTCAAGGGCGTGGAGATCGGCGACGGCTTCGCCGCGGTGACCCAGAAGGGCACCGAGCACCGCGACCTGATCGCGCCGGACGGCTTCCAGTCCAACCATGCCGGCGGCGTGCTCGGCGGCATCGCTACCGGCCAGCCCCTCGTCGTCTCGGTGGCGTTCAAGCCCACCTCCAGCCTGCGCCTGCCTGGCGCCACGGTGGACGTGGACGGGCAGGTCGTGGACGTGATCACCACCGGCCGCCACGACCCCTGCGTCGGCATCCGCGCTACCCCGATCGCCGAGGCGATGATGGCATTGGTGCTGATGGACCAGGCGCTGCGCCACCGCGCGCAATGCGGCGACGTCGGCACGGTGACCCCGCGCATCCCCGGCGGTGGCGATGGCTGAGTCACTGCCGCGGGTGTGGGTCAGCCAGCCGCTGTTCGACGACGTCGTCGCACGGCTCGGCGAGTATTGCGCGCTGACCACCACCGCGGACGTGACCCGGTATTCGCCGCAGGATCTGGCCGCCGCACTGGCGCCGCTGGACGGCGCCCTCGTCACCCTCAACGAACGCATCGGCGCCGCCGAGATCGCCGGCGCGCCGCGGCTGCGCGCCATCGCCAACGTCGGCGTCGGCTACAACAATCTGGACCTGGACGCGCTCAGCGCGGCCGGCATCGTCGCGACCAACACCCCCGACGTGCTCACCGAGACCACCGCCGATCTCGGCTTCGCCCTGTTGATGGCCGCCGCGCGGCGCGTCGGCGAGGCCGAGCGCTGGCTGCGTGCGGGGCAGTGGCAGCAGTGGTCGTTCCAGACCATGCTCGGCGCCGATGTCCACGGCAGCACGCTCGGCATCCTTGGCATGGGTCGCATCGGCCAGGCCATCGCGCGCCGCGCCGCCGGCTTCTCGATGCGCGTGCTGTACCACAACCGCAGTCGTCTGCCGGACGAGGTGGAACGCGCGCATCGCGCCGAGTACGTGGGCTTCGACGCGTTGCTGGCACGCGCCGACCACCTGCTGCTGGTGCTGCCGTACAGCGCGCAATCGCACCACATCGTCGACGCCGCGGCGCTGGCGAAGATGCGGCCGACCGCGACGCTGGTGAACATCGCCCGCGGCGGCCTGGTCGATGAAGTCGCACTGGCCGACGCGCTGGCCAATGGGCGCCTGGCCGCCGCCGGACTGGACGTGTTCGAAGGCGAGCCGGCGATCCGTCCGGAGCTGCTGGCGCTGCGCAACGTGGTGCTGACCCCGCACATCGGCAGCGCCAGCGTGGCCACGCGCCGTGCGATGGTGGCGCTGGCGGTGGACAACCTGCTCGCCGCGCTGGGCATCGGCGCCGACGCCGGACGCCCGCCCAATGCGCTGAACCTGGACGCGATCGCCGCGGCCGGTGGCGGCGCGCGGGCGATCGCGGACAAAAAACGATAGGGAGCCTGCGGCGCCGCGCGCGACGCGCACGGCAGGTTCCCCGAATCCACGTGGCAGTGCGGCTGTTCCTCCCCTTCTTTTTCTGCGGATCGAATCTTCCATGAGCAATGCAACCCGTCGTTTCAACGTCGCCGTCGTCGGCGCCACCGGTGCCGTCGGCGAAACCATGCTGAGCATCCTCGCCGAGCGCGATTTCCCCGTCGCCACGCTGTACCCGCTGGCCTCCGAGCGCTCGGCCGGCGGCCAGGTCGAGTTCAAGGGCCAGAAGGTCACCGTGCTCGACCTGGCGACCTTCGATCCGAGCGGCGTGGACATCGCGCTGTTCTCCGCCGGCGGCGGCATCTCCAAGGAATACGCGCCGAAGTTCGCCGCGGCCGGCGCGGTGGTGATCGACAACTCCTCGACCTTCCGCTACGACGACGACGTGCCGCTGGTGGTGTCGGAGGTCAATCCGCACGCGCTGAAGAACCGTCCGCGCGGCATCGTCGCCAATCCCAACTGCTCGACCATGCAACTGATGCCGGTGCTGGCGCCGATCCACAAGGAATACGGCATCGAGCGCATCAACGTGGCCACCTACCAGTCGGTATCCGGCGCCGGCCGCTCGGGCATGGAGGAACTGGGCAAGCAGACCGCGCAGTTGCTGGCGTTCCAGGACATCGAGCCGCAGAAGTTCCAGGCGCAGATCGCCTTCAACCTGATCCCGCACATCGACGACTTCCAGCCCAACGGCTACACCAAGGAAGAGATGAAGCTGGTGTGGGAGACGCAGAAGATCCTCGAGGACAGCAGCATCCTGGTGAACCCAACCGCGGTGCGCGTGCCGGTGTTCTTCGGGCACTCGGAGGCGGTCAACATCGAGACCAAGCGCAAGATCACCGTCGAGCAGGCGCGCGCCCTGCTGGGCCAGGCGCCCGGCGTGGAAGTGGTGGACGAGCACAAGGCCGGCGGCTATCCGACCCCGGTGACCCATGCCTCGGGCAAGGACCCGGTGTTCGTCGGCCGCATCCGCGAGGACTTCTCGCACCCGCGCGGCCTCAACCTGTGGGTGGTGGCCGACAACATCCGCAAGGGCGCCGCGCTCAATGCGGTGCAGTTGGCCGAGCTGGTTGCCCAGGAGGGCTGAGATTCGGGAGTCGGGATCGGGGATTCGTAAGAGCCCCGCAGCGCCGTTTCGGCGCTGCGGGGCGCGGTATCTCCAGGCAATCACGCAACGGCCAGCGGCACATGCCCTGGCCGTTGTCGTATCCGGCGTCCCGCATCGTGTTGCGAAGACAGCACCGCGGGTGATGATGACCGGCGCCCCCCGTAGGAGCGGCTTCAGCCGCGACGCAGCGTTCCCGGGAAAGCCGTCGCGGCTGAAGCCGCTCCTACAGGACAAGGGGCGTTGCAGTACTTGCAGGTCACTGATCCCGCAAGCCGCTCGCGTACCCGCGAGCGCATGCCCCGCCGCTGCAATGCCCGCAACGAATCCCCAATCCCAAATCCCAAATCCCCGCTTCATATATATTGATGGACATGACTCCAAGGGGCAGGGGCGGGATGCGCCTACAACCACGTGTGTTCCATTGCCGCAGCGACGCTGCGGTGTCCGCCGCGCGCGGGCTGCGCCATGTCTGTCGCGCCGCCGCGGCGCTGCTGCTGCTGGCCTGCAGCCAGGCCGCGCTGGCGCTGGGCTTGGGCGATATTCGCGTGCTGTCCAAGCCGGGCGAGCCGTTCCTGGCCGAGATCCCGGTGATCTCCAACGAGCCGGGCGAACTGGAGCGGGCGCGGGTGGCGCTGGCCTCGCCGGCGACCTTCGCGCGGGTCGGACTGGAGCGCCCGCAAGGCCTGGTCAGCGATCTGCAGTTCCGTTTCACCCAGACCCGCAAGGGCCGCGCGGTGATCCAGGTCAGCAGCCGCATGCCGGTCGACGTGCCCTCGCTGAGCTTCCTGATCGAGGTCGATTGGGGCCAGGGGCGGCTGATCCGCGAGTATTCCGCGCTGATCGACGCACCGAATACCGCCGCGGCGATCGACGCGCCGGCGATCGATGCGCCGGCCGCGGCGCAGCCGTCCGACCGTATCGCCCGCGAAACGTCCACCGCGGCGCCAGTGCCTGCCGCCGCCGCGACGCCGGCGACGCCGAGTGCCAGGCCCGCCGCTGCGCCGCGTCCGGCGCCGGCCCCCACGGCCGCACCCGGCGATGCGCTGGCGCCGGTGCGCGCCGGGCAGACCCTGTCGCAGATCGCCGGGCAACTGGCGCGCGGCAACGGCCATTCGCTGGACCAGACCATGGTCGCGCTGTTGCGCGCCAATCCGGATGCCTTTATCCGCGGCAATCTCAACCTGCTCAAACAGGGCGCGGTGCTGCGCACCCCGCGTGAGGAGGACCTGGCCAGCCTGGATGCCGCCGCGGCCGAGGCCGTGGTGCGCGAGCAGGCGGCGCAATGGCGCCAGGCGCGCGCGCCGGTGCCGCAGCCGGCCCAGGCGCAGCAGGACGCGGCGACGGCGCAGGCCGCCGCCAAGCCGGCCGCCACGGCGCCAGCGGCCGCGTCCGGCGCGCGCCTGGAAATCGCGCCGGCGGTGCCGGCGACGCGCCGCGAGGCGGGAACCAAGTCCGGCACCGGTGCCGGCGACGAAGGAGACATGGTGGCGACCCAACAATTGCAGCAGGCGCGCGAAGACCTCGCGGCACGCGATGCCGAGGTCCAGGAACTGCGCTCGCGGGTGGAGCAGCTCGAAAAGCTCAAGGCCCAGCAGCAGCAACTGATCGCGCTGAAGGACAGCGACCTGGCCGCGGCGCAGAAGCGCCTGGCCCAGGCCGGGAAGGCGGCGCCAGCGGCCGCGCCCGCGCAAGCTCCGGCCAATGACGGGTTCCCGCTGTGGCTGTGGGGCGGGCTGAGCCTGCTGGTGCTGGGCGTCGGTGCCTGGCTGCTGTCGCGCCGGCGCAAGCCTTCGCCGCTGCCTCCGTTGCCACGCGACGACGATGCCGCGCTGGCGGCGAGCGCCGCGGTGCCGGTGGTCGCGCACCGCGATGTCGATGCGCCGGAACTGCCGCCGCTGGAACCGGCCGAGCCGCTGGCCGAGGAGGAGGCGGTCGCTCGCGACCACGAGGCGCTGGAGGACTGGGAGCGCGCCGACCATCTCGACCACGCTGCCGCCGATCACGCCGATCACGCCGATCACCACACCGCGCTCGACGACGACGCCTTCGAGCGCGTGCTGGCGCAGCAGTCGCTGCGCCAGGCGCCGGCCGATGCGCGGCTATCCGCGGACAACGACGACGTCCATTCCGCCGACGTGTCCGACGCCCATCCGGAGGTCGTCCCGGCCGTCGAGTCCGCGGCCGAGGCGGCCTGGAGGTCGCCGTCGCCGGTGGTCGCAGTGCCGACCAGCGACGCCCGTGCCGACAGCGATGCCGGCGGTGGCCGCCAGGAGCCGACCTGGCACCAGCCGGTCGCGCCTGTGCCGGCACCCGCATCGGCACCGGCCGAAGCGCCGTCGCCGTATCCACCGGCGGGCCGCGAGCGCCTGGAACTGGCGGTGGCCTACATGGATCTGGGCGACAACGAGACCGCACGCACCTTGCTGACCGAGGTCGCGGCCAGCGGCGATCCGGCCGCGCGCGCCGAGGCGCTGCAGTTGCTGGGACGGCTGGACTGATGGCAGCAGGCGGCGCGCGGCGCGCTCGCCGCGGCCGTCCGGCCTGGAGCGGGGCGGCCCTGCGGCAGCGTGTCCCTGGGCGGCGGGCGCACGCCGAAGGCGCGTTCCCGGCCTGGCAGATGCAGTGCGGCGGCGTTGCTGGCGCCCCACGTTGGCCCATGCACGCGTCGGCCGCAGCGCGCGCCGGCGCCGCACTGCAACGGAGGTCGCCATGCGCTACGCGCTAGGCGTGGAGTACGACGGCAGCGAGTTCCAGGGCTGGCAGCAGCTCGGCGAGAGCGGCGGCCCCAGCGTGCAGGCGACGCTGCAGGCGGCGCTGTCGTCGGTGGCCGACGCCCCGGTGAGCGTGATCTGCGCCGGCCGCACCGATGCCGGTGTGCACGGCGAGTGCCAGGTGGTGCATTTCGATTGCGACGCGCCGCGCCCGGCGCGCGGCTGGATGCTGGGCGCCACCGCGCGGCTGCCGCCCTCGGTGTGCGTGCGCTGGTGCGTGCCGGTGGCCGACGACTTCCATGCGCGCTTCTCGGCCCGCGCCCGGCGCTACCGCTACCGCCTGCTCAACCGCCAGGTGCGCCCGGCGCTGTACCGGCAGACCCTGAGCTGGGAGCGGCGGCCGCTGCAGGCCGAGGCCATGCACGTGGCGGCACAGGCGCTGCTGGGCGAGCAGGACTTCAGTGCCTTCCGCAGCGTGCAGTGCCAGGCGCTGCACGCGCGCCGCGAACTGCAGTCGATCGCGGTGACCCGCAGCGGCGAACTGGTCGAGATCCAGGTCCAGGCCAATGCATTCCTTCATCACATGGTGCGCAATATCGTTGGTTCCCTTGTCATGGTGGGATCGGGCGAAAAGCCGGTGTCCTGGATTGGCGAACTGCTCGCGGGACGCGACCGCCGCGTCGCCGGTCCGACGGCGCCGCCGCAGGGCCTGGTGTTCGTCGGTCCCCTCTATCCCGCCCATTGGACGCTTCCGGACGAGGTCACGCTATGAATCGCACGCTGTATCGCACCCGCATCAAGTTCTGCGGCATGACCCGCGCCGGCGACATCCGCCTGGCAGGCGAGTTGGGCGTGGACTCGATCGGGTTCGTGTTCGCCCATGGCAGCCCGCGGCGCGTGGCGCCGGCCGAAGCGCGGGCCATGCGCCAAGCCGCCGCGCCGATGGTGGACGTGGTGGCGCTGTTCCGCGACAACCCCAAGGACGAGGTGCGCGAGGTGTTGCGCACGGTGCGTCCGACCCTGCTGCAGTTCCATGGCGACGAGGACGACGGCTTCTGCCGCAGCTTCAATCTGCCGTACCTGAAGGCGGTGCCGATGGGCGGCGGCGAGGTGAATGCGCGCACCCTGCAGTTGCAGTATCCGAACGCGGCTGGCTTCCTGTTCGACAGCCACGCGCCCGGCGAGAGCGGTGGCTCGGGCAAGACCTTCGACTGGTCGCGGCTGCCGACCGGCCTGCACCGGCCGTTCCTGCTCGCCGGCGGCATCAATGGCGACAACGTATTCGACGCGATCATCGGCACCCTGCCGTGGGGCGTGGACGTGTCCAGCGGCATCGAGAGCCAGCCGGGCATCAAGGACGGCCACAAGATGCGCAAGTTCGTCGAGGAAGTGCGCCGCGCCGACTGCCACGAGTTGAACACCAACTGCTGAGCGCGATGCGGCGCAATCGCCGGCGTCGCCGCGGTCAGCGCTGCAGTTCCTGCGTCAGCCACTGCGCCAGCGCGTCGACCCGCGGATCCTGCGCCTCGCGGCGCGTGCACAGCGCCCATTGCCCGCCGGTGTCGACGAAGCCCCACGGCGCCAGCAGGCGGCCATTGGCCAGGTCGTCGGCGACCAGCGGCTGCGGCGCGATCGCCACGCCGATCCCGGCCAGCGCTGCCTCCAGCAGGTAGTACAGGTGTTCGAAGCCGGTGCCGTAGCGCAACTGCGCCGGTGCCAGCCCCTGCGCCTCGGCCCAGGCCGGCCAGGCCTGCGGACGCGACACCGTATGCAGCAGCGGCAGCCCTTGCAGTGCCGCCGGCGCGGCCGCAGCCAGAGCCGGGGCCTGCGGCAGGGCGGGGCTGAGTACCGGGCCGATCCGCTCCGGCGCCAGCACCCGGACCTGCCAGTCCGCCAGCCACGGCGCCTGACCCAGCAGCAGCGCCGCGTCCAGGCCGTCCAGGTCGGCGGCGAAGTCGCCTTCGTGCGCGGACAGGTGCAGGGTCAGCGCCGGCAGGTCGCGCTGCAGCGCCTGCAGGCGCGGGATCATCCAGCGGGCCAGGATGCTGCCGGGGCAGCCCAGCACCAGCGCGGCCGGGCGCGCCGGGCGGCGCAACTCGGCCACCGCTTCGTGCAATTGCGCAAACGCCGCGCCGGCCGCCTCGCACAAGCGCGTGCCGGCCGCGGTCGGGCGGATGCCGCGGCCGTCGCGCTGCAGCAGCGGCAGCCCCAGTTCCTGCTCCAGCAGCCGTACCTGGCGGCTGACCGCGCCATGGGTCACGTGCAGTTCCGCCGCCGCGGCGCCGACGCCGCGCAGCCGCGCGGCGGCCTCGAACGCGCGCAAGGCGTTGAGCGAGGGCAGGCGGCGCAGGCTGGTCATGTGAGTTTTCCTGACGGGTCGTGTCAGACTTTATCGGTTTTTGTGCGCCGACGTGTGCGCTAAAGTGCAGGCCTGTCCTGTTGCCCCCGGTTGCGCCATGTCCTCTGTTCCCGTCAGCGACTTCCACGCCTATCCCGACGCCGCCGGCCATTTCGGCCGCTATGGCGGCCGTTTCGTCGCCGAGACCCTGATCGGCCCGCTGCAGGAGCTGGCGGCCGCCTACGACGCCGCGCGCCAGGATCCGGCCTTCATCGCCGCCTACGACAAGGACCTGACCCATTACGTCGGCCGGCCCAGCCCGATCTATCACGCCGAGCGGCTCAGCCGCGAAGTCGGCGGCGCGCAGATCCTGCTCAAGCGCGAGGACCTCAACCACACCGGCGCGCACAAGATCAACAACACCATCGGCCAGGCGCTGCTGGCCAGCCGCATGGGCAAGACCCGCATCATCGCCGAGACCGGCGCCGGCCAGCACGGCGTGGCCAGCGCCACGGTGGCCGCGCGGCTGGGCCTGGAGTGCGTGGTGTACATGGGCGCCACCGACATCGAGCGGCAGAAGATCAACGTCTACCGGATGAAGCTGCTCGGCGCCACGGTGGTGCCGGTGCATTCCGGTTCGGCCACGCTCAAGGACGCGCTCAACGAGGCGATGCGCGACTGGGTGACCAACGTGCAGGACACCTTCTACATCATCGGCACCGTCGCCGGCCCCGATCCGTACCCGCGGATGGTGCGCGACTTCAACGCCATCGTCGGCCGCGAGGCGCGCGCGCAGATGCTGGCCGACTACGGCCGCCTGCCGGATGCGATCAGCGCCTGCGTCGGCGGCGGCAGCAACGCCATCGGCCTGTTCCATGCCTTCCTCAACGACGCCTCGGTGAAGATCTACGGCGCCGAGGCCGCCGGCGACGGCATCGGCAGCGGCCGCCACGCCGCCTCGATCGCCGCCGGCCGGCCGGGCGTGCTGCACGGCAACCGAACCTATGTGATCTGCGACGACGACGGGCAGATCATCGAGACCCATTCGGTGTCCGCCGGCCTGGACTACCCCGGCGTGGGGCCGGAGCACGCGTTCCTGGCCGACAGCGGCCGCGCCACCTACCAGGGCATCACCGACGACGAGGCGCTGGCCGCGTTCCATCTGCTGGCGCATACCGAGGGCATCCTCGCCGCGCTGGAGTCCAGCCACGCCGTAGCGCAATCGATCAAGCTCGCGCGCGAACTGCCCAGGGACGCGCTGGTGCTGTGCAACCTGTCCGGCCGCGGCGACAAGGACGTGCACACCATCGCTGCGCGCGAGGGGCTGACGCTGTAACGCTTTGTCCTTCTCCTTCGGGAGAAGGTGGCGCGGAGCGCCGGATGAGGGTGCGGGCGCAGCCCCGTACTCACATTCCGCACCGCTTCGCCTCTTCCCCTCACCCCAACCCCTCTCCCGGTGGGAGAGGGGCGCATAGGTCCCCCATGAACCGCCTCGCCGATACCTTCGCCCGACTCGATGCCCAAGGCCGCAAGGCCCTGATCCCCTTCCTTACCGCCGGCGATCCGTCGCTGGAGGCGACCGTGCCGGCGATGCATGCGCTGGTCGAGGCCGGTGCCGACGTGATCGAGCTGGGCGTGCCGTTCTCCGACCCGATGGCCGATGGCCCGACCATCCAGCGCAGTTCCGAGCGCGCGCTGGCGCGTGGCGCCGGCCTGCGTTACGTGCTGGAGACGGTCAGTGCGTTCCGTCGCGACGACGCCACCACGCCGGTGGTGCTGATGGGCTACCTCAACCCGGTGGAGATCCACGGCACCGCGCGCTTCGCCGAGGAGGCGGTGGCGGCCGGCGTGGACGGCGTGCTGCTGGTCGACCTGCCGCCGGAGGAGTCGGCCGAGACGCTGACGGTCTTCGCCGACGCCGGCCTGGACCTGATCGTGCTGGCCTCGCCGACCACCAGCGATACGCGCATCGCCCTGTTGTGCGAGGCGGCGCGCGGCTATCTGTACTACGTCAGCTTCGCCGGCGTCACCGGCGCCGACCGGCTGGATACCCGCGCCGCCGGCGATCGCCTGCGTCAGTTGCGCGCGCGCTGCCCGGTGCCGGTGGTGGCGGGCTTCGGCATCAAGGACGCCGCCAGCGCCAAGGCCATGGCCACCGATGCCGACGGCGTGGTGGTCGGCAGCGCACTGGTCGCGGCGCTGGCCGAGGCCAGCAGCCCGCAGGCCGCGCGCGAGGCGGTCCTGGCGTTCCTGGCACCGCTGCGGCAGGCGCTGGACGCGGGCTGAGGCACGCCTGGTGTGTTTGCGAACGCCCGCCTTGCGCGGGCGTTCGCGTTTTGCCGCACTGCCGCAAACGCGGTGCGTGCGGAGGATGCGGTACATGCATTGTTGGTCGGACGGCGCGCGCCGTCGCTGCCCCGCTTGCGTGTCGGCGATGCGGGGTGGCGGCGATGCCGCATGTCCCGCGTTGCGCGGCCGCAGCAGGCGTCCTGGCGGCGGCCGCGCGGTACCGGCCGGCCCGCCGCTCCATGCGCCACCGTCTGCAGGCCACCGGGGGACCGAGTTAGACTGTCGCCCCTCTGCGGCTCTCGCGGCCGCCCAATGGATCGTCACATCGCATGAGTTGGCTCAGCAAATTGATGCCTTCGGGCATTCGCACCGACAGCACGCCCAGCAAGAAGCGCAGCGTTCCCGAAGGCTTGTGGGAGAAGTGCCCCAACTGCAGCGCCGTGCTGTACCGGCCGGAGCTGGAGGAGAACCTGGAGGTGTGCCCGAAGTGCGGCCACCACATGGCGATCCGCGCGCGCGCGCGCCTGGCCGCGCTGTTCGACGCCGACACCGCGCCGACCGAGATCGGCGCGCGCCTGGGCCCGACAGACGCACTCAAGTTCAAGGACCAGAAGAAGTACGGCGAGCGCATCAAGGCCTCGCAGAAGAGCACCGGCGAATACGACGCGCTGGTGGCGATGCAGGGCCTACTCAAGGGCCAGCCGCTGGTCGCGGCCTCGTTCGATTTCGCCTTCATGGGCGGTTCGATGGGCTCGGTGGTCGGCGAGCGTTTCGCGCTGGCCGCGGAAACCGCGCTGAAGATCGGTGCGCCGTTCGTGTGCTTCTCCGCCAGCGGCGGCGCGCGCATGCAGGAAGGCCTGTTCTCGCTGATGCAGATGGCCAAGACCTCGGCCGCGCTGGGTCGCCTGCGCGAGGCTGGCCTGCCGTACGTATCGGTGCTGACCCATCCCACCACCGGCGGCGTCTCGGCCAGCTTCGCCATGCTTGGCGACATCAACATCGCCGAGCCGTACGCGCTGATCGGCTTCGCCGGCCCGCGCGTGATCGAGCAGACCGTGCGCGAGACCCTGCCGGAAGGCTTCCAGCGTTCGGAATTCCTGCTGGAACACGGCGCCATCGACCAGATCTGCGACCGCCGCGAACTGCGCGATCGTCTCTCCGAACTGCTGGCGCTGATGATGCGGCAGCCGGCCCCGGCTAAGAGCGAGGCGCTGGCGTGACCAGCGCCGGGATTCGGGATTCGGGATTGGGGATGCGTGGCGCCGCGCGTGCCCGGGTCGCCGAGGTCGCTCGGATGCCGTGCGTTGAACGAATCCCGAATTTCGAATCCCGAATCCCGTTCCAATGAGCCAACGCAAATACTTCGGCACCGACGGCATCCGTGGCCGGGTCGGGCAGGGGGCGATTTCCGCCGATTTCGTGATGCGCCTGGGCAACGCGCTGGGCCGCGTGCTGGTCGCCGGCGGCACCGCGCGGCCGACCGTGGTGATCGGCAAGGACACGCGCATCTCCGGCTACATGTTCGAGTCGGCGCTGGAGGCCGGGCTGGTCGCGGCCGGCGCCAACGTGCAGTTGCTCGGGCCGATGCCGACCCCGGCGGTGGCGTTCCTGACCCGCACCCTCGGCGCCGACGCCGGCATCGTGATCAGCGCCTCGCACAATCCGCACTACGACAACGGCATCAAGTTCTTTTCCGCGCACGGCGAGAAGCTCGACGACGCCACCGAGCAGGCGATCGAGGCCGCGCTGGACGCGCCGTTCGCCACGGTCGAGTCCGAGCGGCTGGGCAAGGCGATGCGTGCGCGCGAGGCGATCGGCCGCTACATCGAGTTCTGCAAGGCCAGCGTGCCGCGCGGCTTCGACCTGCGCGGGCTGAAACTGGTGCTGGACTGCGCGCACGGCGCGACCTACCACATCGCGCCGCTGCTGTTCCGCGAACTGGGCGCGGAGGTGATCGCGATCGGTGCGGCGCCGGACGGGCTCAACATCAACGCCGGCGTCGGCTCGATGCACATCGACACCCTCGCCGCCAACGTGCGCGAGCACGGCGCGCACCTGGGCATCGCCTTCGACGGCGACGGCGACCGCGTGCTGATGGCCGACGACCAGGGCAATCCGGTCGACGGCGACGGCCTGCTGTACGTGCTGGCTTGCGGCTGGCAGGCCAGCGGGCGCCTGCACGGCCCGGTGGTCGGCACGCTGATGACCAACTACGGCCTTGAACGGGCGCTGGCCGCGTTGCAGGTGCCGTTCCTGCGCGCCAAAGTCGGCGACCGCTACGTGCACCAGGCGCTGGTCGAACAGGGCGGGGTGCTTGGCGGCGAAGCCTCCGGGCACATGCTGTGCCTGGACCGCGCCACCACCGGCGACGCCATCGTCAGCGCGCTGCAGGTGCTGGAAGTGCTCAAGCGCTCGCGGCAGACCCTGCGCCAGGCGCTGGCCGGCCTGCAGAAGGTGCCGCAGCAGACCGTCAACGTGCGCCTGCAGCCGGGCGTGCGCCCGCTCGAGGCCGATACCGTGAAGGCCGCGCTGGCCGCGGCGCAGGCGGCGGTGCAGGGGCGCGGGCGCGCCTTCCTGCGCGCCTCCGGCACCGAACCGGTGGTGCGGGTCACGGTCGAGGCCGACGATGCCGCGTTGATGCGGCAGACCCTCGACGCCCTGGCCGAGGCGGTCCGTGACGCGGCGTGAGTCGATCGCCATTGCCCTCTTCGTGATCGTCGCCAAGGCGGTCACGTTCTACCTGCTGTATCGCCTGCTGCGCTGAGCGCGGCGTTTGCTTCCTCTCACGAGATGACGGTTCCTGCCATGACTGCGCGCATTCCCACCCTCGACATCACCCGTTTCGACACCGACCGCGAGGCTTTCGTCGCCGAGCTGGGCGCGGCCTACCGCGAGTGGGGCTTCGCCGGCATGCGCAACCACGGCATCGCCCAGGCACAGATCGACGCGGCCTACGACGTGTTCAAGGCGTTCTTCGCGCTGCCCGAGGAGACCAAGCGCAAGTACCACCTGCCCGGCAGCGGCGGCGCGCGCGGCTATACCGCCTTCGGCGTGGAGACCGCCAAGGACTCCAAGCATTTCGACCTGAAGGAGTTCTGGCACATCGGTCGCGAGATTTCCGACGACTCCCCTTACCGCGCGGTGATGCCGCCAAACCTATGGCCGAGCGAAGTGCCCGGCTTCCGCGCCCACGGCTACGGCCTGTACCAGGCGCTGGACCAGCTCGGCGCGCGCGTGCTGTCGGCGCTGGCCCTGCACATCGGCCTGCCCGAGCACTACTTCGTCGACAAGACCGATTCGGGCAACTCGATCCTGCGCCCGATCCACTACCCGCCGATCACCGCCGACGACATCCCCAACGTGCGCGCCGGCGCCCACGAGGACATCAACCTGATCACCCTGCTGGTCGGCGCCAGCGCCGCCGGCCTGGAAGTGAAGTCCAAGCAGGGCGAGTGGGTGCCGTTCACCTCCGACGCCGACACCATCGTGGTCAACATCGGCGACATGCTGCAGCGCCTGACCAACCACGTCTATCCCTCGACCACCCACCGCGTGGTCAACCCGCCGGGCGAGCAGGCACGCCAGCCGCGCTACTCGGTGCCGTTCTTCCTGCACCCGAACCCGGACTTCGTGATCGACGTGCTGCCGTCCTGCGTCAGCGCCGACAACCCCAGCCGCTATCCCGAGCCGATCACCGCGCAGGGGTATCTGGAGGAGCGGTTGCGGGAGATCAAGCTGAAGTGAGGCGGGGATTCGGGAGTCGGGATTGGGGATTGGCAAAAGCGGCATGCCCGCGATCTGTCACCCCGCGCAAACCCCGCTTTTACGAATCCCCAATCCCTAATCCCCAATCCCAGTACTTCTAATCCGTCCCGAGCCGCGCCCCATCAGGCGCAGCAGCAAGGCATTGGGCAGTAGCGCGGTGAGGCCGAGCAGGGCGCGGTAGACCGCACCGGGGACCACCCGGACCTTGCCGCGTTCGGCGCCGTCGATGCCGGCGCGGGCCACCGCGGCGGTCTGCAGCCAGATCCAGCGCGGCAGGGCGTTCATCTGTTCGCGGGTGCCGGTGACGTCGTGGAACTCGGACCAGGTGAAGCCTGGGCATAGCGCGCAGACGCCGACGCCGCGGTCGGCGTTCTCCAGCGCCAGCGATTCGCTGAAGCGCAGCATGAAGCTCTTCGCCGCCGCGTACAGGGTGTGGCCGTCGGCGCCGGGCACCAGGGCGGCGAACGAGGCGACGTTGAGGATGCGGCCGTGGCCGCTGGCGCGCAGCGCCGGCAGCAGCCGCCAGGTCAGCTCGCAGGCCGCGCCGACCATCACCTGCAGGAACGCCGCGTGCACCGCCCAGTCCTGGGCGATGTAGCGGCCGGGCACGCCGTAGCCGGCGTTGTTGACCAGGATCCGCACCGCCAGCTCGCGCCGTTCGATCTCGGCCACCAGTGCGGCTGGCGCGACCGGATCGGCCAGGTCGGCGACCAGCACCTCCACCGGCACCTGCGGCCGCAGTTCGGCGGCCAGCGCCTGCAGCTGTGTCTCGCGGCGCGCGCTCAGGATCAGCGGCACGCCGCGGCGGGCGTACTCGCGGGCGATCTCGCGGCCGATGCCGCTGGAGGCGCCGGTGATCAGGGCGTAGCCGGGGAGCTGGGTCATGGCGGTCTCTGCGCGTGGAGCGGGGCGGGGGAGGGTGGAACGGCGGGGACGATGCCGGCCCTTGGCGGCGCATCGGCTATCCTCTCGGCACTTTTTCGCCGGAGATGCGCCGATGCGACGCAAGATCGTAGCCGGAAACTGGAAATTGCATGGAACCCGCCACTTCGCCGCCGACCTGATGCGGGAGATCGTTGCCGGGCTGCACGAAGCCGATCACGACGTGGAGGTGGTGATCCTGCCGCCGCTGCCGTACCTGGGCGACCTGATCGAGCATTTCGAGGACCGGCTGCTGCGCTTCGGCGCGCAGGACGTGAGCAGCAACGAGAAGGGCGCCTACACCGGCGAGGTGTCGGCGGCGATGCTGGTCGACGTGGGCGCCGACTATGGCCTGGTCGGGCATTCGGAGCGGCGCCAGTACCACCAGGAGAGCAGCGAGCTGGTGGCGCGCAAGTTCGCCGCCGCCCTGCACGCCGGGTTGGTCCCGATCCTGTGCGTGGGCGAGACCCTGGAGCAGCGCGAGGCCGGGCGGACCGAGGCGGTGATCGCCGCGCAGCTGGCGCCGGTGCTGGACCTGGTCGGCGCCGACGGCTTCGTCCGGGCGGTGGTGGCCTACGAGCCGGTCTGGGCGATCGGCACCGGCCGCACCGCCAGCCCGGCCCAGGCGCAGGCGGTGCACGCGTTCATCCGTGGCGAAGTGGCGGCGCGCGATGCTAGAATCGCGGATTCGTTGCCGATCCTGTATGGCGGCAGCGTCAAGCCCGACAACGCCGCCGAGCTGTTCGCGCAGCCGGATGTCGATGGCGGGCTGGTGGGCGGCGCTTCGCTGGTCGCCGCGGAATTCCTGGCCATCGTGCGAGCGGCGGCCACCTGTTGAGCGAACGGCTGCCGCTGGCGGCCGCTCGTCCCCCAAGTCGTACTGTCCGGACGGATTTCGAAATGCTGATGGTCATCCTCAATGTGGTCTACGTGCTGGTGGCGATCGCGATGATCGCGCTGATCCTGATGCAGCGCGGCGCCGGTGCGGCGGCGGGTTCCGGGTTCGGCGCAGGCGCGTCCGGCACCGTGTTCGGATCGCGCGGCGCGTCCAACTTCCTGTCCAAGTCGACCAAGTGGCTGGCGGTGGTGTTCTTCGCCATCAGCCTGTTCATGGCCTGGTACGCCGGCCACAGCGCGCGTCCGGCCGATGCCAACCTGGGTGTGATGTCGCAGTCGGCCACCCCGGCTCCGGCCGCGCCGGCCGGCGAGCTGCAGGTGCCGCAGGCGCCGTCGGCCACCCCGGCTGCGCCCGCCGCCGCCCCGGCCGCCCAGCAGGCGCCGGAAAAAGCGCAAGAAAAGTCGCCTGCCCCGTCGCAGAAAGACTGAAGGCGGTTACAATATGCTGCGCGGCGGGATTGCCGCGCGGTTTTACGCAAGCCCAGGTGGCGGAATTGGTAGACGCACTACCTTGAGGTGGTAGCGACTTAGGTCGTAGGGGTTCGAGTCCCCTCTTGGGCACCATTGTTTGGCTACGGTTTCTGCGCGAAGGCATCACGCCCTCGCCCGGAGAATCGTCTATCCCATGCCTGCGCGGCACGCGCGCGGGCACAGGCAAGAGAGAATCGCGAGTGCTGGCCGAATATTTGCCGACCCTGCTGTTTCTGATCGTGGCCACCGGTATCGGCGTCGCGCTGATGCTGGTGGGGCGGTTCCTCGGTCCCCGGCGTCCCGACCTGAAGAAGCTCTCGCCGTACGAGTGCGGCTTCGAGGCCTTCGAGGACGCGCGCATGAAGTTCGACGTGCGCTACTACCTGATCGCCATCCAGTTCATCGTCTTCGATCTGGAAATCATCTTCATCGTGCCGTGGACGCAGGTGTTCATGGACCTGGGCGCTCGCTCCCTGGTCACCATGGGCCTGTTCGTCGGCATGTTGTTCCTCGGTTTTGTCTACGTGTGGAAGAAGGGAGCGCTGGAATGGGAGTGATTCAGACCCTGGATCGCCTGATGACCAACCCGATCCCGGAAGGGCGGGTGGACGACATCCTGCGTCCCGAAGGCGAGAACCCGCTGCTGGAGAAGGGTTACGTCACCACCAGCGTCGATGCGCTGCTGAACTGGGCGCGCACCGGCTCGATGTGGCCGATGACCTTCGGTCTGGCCTGCTGCGCGGTCGAGATGATGCACGCCGGCGCCGCGCGCCTGGACCTGGACCGCTACGGCGTGGTGTTCCGCCCGTCGCCGCGCCAGTCCGACGTGATGATCGTCGCCGGCACTCTGGTCAACAAGATGGCCCCGGCGCTGCGCAAGGTCTACGACCAGATGCCGGACCCGAAGTGGGTCATCTCGATGGGCAGCTGCGCCAACGGCGGCGGCTACTACCATTACTCGTATTCGGTGGTGCGCGGTTGCGACCGCATCGTGCCGGTGGACGTCTACGTCCCCGGTTGCCCGCCGACCGCCGAGGCCCTGGTCTACGGCATCCTGCAGTTGCAGAAGAAGATCTGGCGAACCCAGACCATCGCGCGCTGATTCCTCTTTCCTCAGAGAGCACGCCAAGCCCCCATGGCAGAGCAAGCATCTTCCTTTAGCGACCGACTCGGCGCCCGTTTCCCCGGCAGCCAGGTCTTCGTGGCCCTTCCGCGCGGCGAAGTCACCCTGGAAGTGCCGGCCGACGCCTGGCACGCCACCTGCCTGGCGTTGCGCGACGAGTTCGGTTTCGAACAGCTGTCCGACCTGTGCGGCGTGGACTACCTGGGCTACGGCAGCGACGAGTGGGATACCTCGGACGTGTCCTCGCACGGCTTCAGCCGCGGTGTCGAAGGCAAGGCCGTGGGCCGTTTCGCCTGGGGCGAGTTCCCCAGCGCCGAGACCAGCGCCGGCGTGCAGCCGATGCCGGTGCCGCAGCAGCGTTTCGCGGTGCTGGCGCAGCTGATTTCCTACCGCCACAACCAGCGCCTGCGCGTGCGCTGCTACGCGCCGAACGAAGACCTGCCGGTGGTGGCCTCGGTCACCGACATCTGGCCGGGCGCGAACTGGTTCGAGCGCGAGGCGTTCGACCTGTTCGGCGTGGTGTTTTCCGGCCACCCGGACCTGCGCCGCATCCTCACCGACTACGGCTTCGTCGGCCATCCGTTCCGCAAGGATTTCCCGCTGATCGGCAACGTCGAAGTGCGCTACGACGAAGAGAAGCAGCGCGTGATCTACGAGCCGGTGACCTCGGTGGAACCGCGCGTGGGCGTGCCGCGCGTGATCCGCGACGATGCGCGCTACCAGACCGCGGCGGGCGAAGCACAGAAGGAGTCCGCCAAGTGAGCGAGTACCACCAGGCGCACGACGGGTTCGCCAGCAATCCTGCCGAAGCCAAGCAGGAAATCCGCAACTACACGATGAACTTCGGCCCGCAGCATCCGGCCGCGCACGGCGTGCTGCGCCTGATCCTGGAGATGGACGGCGAGACCGTGGTCCGCGCCGATCCGCACATCGGCCTGCTGCACCGTGGCACCGAGAAGCTGGCCGAGTCCAAGCCGTTCAACCAGTCGATCGGCTACATGGATCGCCTGGACTACGTGTCGATGATGTGCAACGAGCACGCCTATGTGCGCGCGATCGAGACCCTGATGGGCATCGAGGCGCCGGAGCGTGCGCAGTACATCCGCACCATGTTCGACGAGATCACCCGCATCCTGAACCACCTGATGTGGGTCGGGTCCAACGGCCTGGATCTGGGCGCGATGGCGGTGATGCTGTACGCGTTCCGCGAGCGCGAAGAACTGATGGACGTGTACGAGGCGGTGTCGGGCGCGCGCATGCACGCGACCTACTACCGCCCGGGCGGCGTCTACCGCGACCTGCCGGACCGCATGCCCAAGTATCAGGAATCGCGCTGGCACAAGGGCAATGCGCTGAAGCGGCTCAACGCCGCGCGCGAAGGCTCGATGCTGGACTTCCTGGAGGAGTTCACCAACACCTTCCCGGCGCGCGTGGACGAGTACGAGACCCTGCTCACCGACAACCGCATCTGGAAGCAGCGCACCGTCGGCATCGGCGTGGTCACCCCGGAACAGGCCTACGCCTGGGGCATGACCGGCGCCATGCTGCGCGGCTCGGGCATCGCCTGGGACCTGCGCAAGAAGCAGCCCTACGCCAAGTACGACAGCGTCGATTTCGACATCCCGCTCGGCACCAACGGCGACTGCTACGACCGTTACCTGGTGCGCGTGGCCGAGATGCGCCAGTCCAACCGCATCATCAAGCAGTGCGTGCAGTGGCTCAAGGCCAACCCGGGCCCGGTCATGGTCGAGAACTTCAAGGTGGCGCCGCCCAAGCGCGCCGAGATGAAGGACGACATGGAAGCGCTGATCCACCACTTCAAGCTGTTCAGCGAAGGCTACTGCGTGCCGGCAGGCGAGACCTACTGCGCGGTGGAGGCGCCTAAGGGCGAGTTCGGTTGCTACCTGATGTCCGACGGCGCCAACAAGCCGTTCCGCGTGCACCTGCGCGCGCCGGGCTTCGCCCATCTGTCGTCGATGGACGCGATCGTGCGCGGCCACATGCTGGCCGACGTGGTGGCGATGATTGGTACCTATGATCTGGTGTTTGGTGAGGTCGACCGATGAAGGCGACAGGTAATTTCGAAGCGGCGCGCGACGTCGATCCGATGGTGGTGCTGAGCGACAAGACGCGCGCGCACATCGATCACTGGCTGAGCAAGTTCCCGCCGGACCGCAAGCGTTCGGCGGTGCTGCAGGGCCTGCACGCGGCGCAGGAACAGAACCAGGGCTGGCTGACCGACGAGTTGATCGCCGGCGTCGCCAAGTACCTGGAACTGCCGCCGGTGTGGGCCTACGAGGTCGCCAGCTTCTACTCGATGTTCGAGACCGAGAAGGTCGGCCGCAACAACGTCGCGTTCTGCACCAACATCAGCTGCTGGCTCAACGGCGCCGAGGACCTGGTCGCGCATGCCGAGAAGAAGCTCGGTTGCAAGCTGGGCCAGTCCACCGCCGACGGCCGCGTCTACCTCAAGCGCGAGGAAGAGTGCCTGGCCGGTTGCGCCGGCGCGCCGATGATGGTCATCAACGGCCACTACCATGAGCATCTGACCAAGGACAAGGTCGACGAATTGCTGGACGGGTTGGAGTAACGGCAATGGCACAGCATCCCCACGCCCCCACCGGTCCGGTCGGTCCCGCGCCGCTGCCGCACCAGGTGGTGTACACCACGCTGCACTACGACACCCCGTGGTCCTACGAAAGCTACCTGAAGACCGGTGGCTACGCCGCGCTGCGCAAGATCCTCGAAGAGAAGATCCCGCCGGAGCAGGTGATCGAGATGGTCAAGCAGTCGAACCTGCGCGGCCGTGGCGGCGCCGGCTTCCCGACCGGCCTGAAGTGGTCGTTCATGCCCAAGGGCGCGCCGCAGAAGTACATCCTGTGCAACTCGGACGAGTCCGAGCCGGGCACCTGCAAGGACCGCGACATCCTGCGCTACAACCCGCATTCGGTGGTGGAGGGCATGGCCATCGCCTGCTACGCCACCGGCTCCACGGTGGGCTACAACTACCTGCGCGGCGAGTTCCACCACGAGCCGTTCGAGCATTTCGAGCAGGCCCTGGCCGATGCCTACGCCAATGGCTGGCTGGGCAAGGACATCCTCGGCAGCGGCATCGACATCGACATCTACGGCGCGCTGGGCGCCGGCGCCTACATCTGCGGCGAAGAGACCGCGCTGATGGAGTCGCTGGAAGGCAAGAAGGGCCAGCCGCGCTACAAGCCGCCGTTCCCGGCCAACTTCGGCCTGTACGGCAAGCCGTCGACGATCAACAACACCGAGACCTACGCCTCGGTGCCGGCGATCATCCGCAACGGCCCGGAATGGTTCCTGGGTCTGAGCAAGACCAAGAACGGCGGCCCGAAGATCTTCTCGGTCTCCGGCTGCGTGCAGAAGGGCGGCAACTTCGAAGTGCCGCTGGGTACCACCTTCGACGAACTGCTGGAAATGGCCGGCGGGCTGAAGCCGGGCCGCACCCTCAAGGGCGCGATCCCGGGCGGCGTGTCGATGCCGGTGCTGAAGGCCGAGCAGCTCAAGGGCCTGCAGATGGACTACGACACCCTGCGCGCACTGGGCACCGGCCTGGGCTCGGGCGCGATCGTGGTGCTGGACGACAGCGTCTGCTGCGTGAAGTTCGCCTGCCGCATCTCGCAGTTCTTCCACAAGGAGTCCTGCGGCCAGTGCACCCCGTGCCGCGAAGGCACCGGCTGGATGCACCGCGTGCTGGAGCGCATCGTCGCCGGCAAGGCCACGATGGAAGACCTGCACCAGCTGCGCACCGTCGCCGGGCAGATCGAAGGCCACACCATCTGCGCCTTCGGCGAAGCGGCGGCGTGGCCGATCCAGGGCTTCCTGCGCCAGTTCTGGGACGAATTCGAGTACTACATCGTCAACGGTCATTCGATGGTTGACGGCAAGAAGCTGGAGGCAGCCGCCGCATGAGCGCGCAACCCAACAATCCCGGCGCGACCCCCGCGGTCGTGCCGGAAGGCCATGTGACCGTCGAGATCGACGGCCAGTCGCTGGTCGTGCCGAAGGGCTCGATGATCATCCAGGCGGCCGACAAGGCCGGCATTCCGATCCCGCGCTTCTGCTACCACGAGAAGCTGCCGATCGCGGCCAACTGCCGCATGTGCCTGGTCGATGTCGAGAAGTCGCCCAAGCCGTCGCCGGCCTGCGCCACGCCGGTCATGGATGGCATGAAGGTGCAGACCCGCAGCGACAAGGCGCTGAAGTACCAGCGCAGCGTCATGGAATTCCTGCTGATCAACCATCCGCTGGACTGCCCGATCTGCGATCAGGGCGGCGAGTGCGAACTGCAGGACGTGTCGCTGGGCTATGGCCGCTCGGTCAGCCGCTTCAACGAGCGCAAGCGCGTGGTGCCGGACGAGGACATCGGCCCGCTGGTCGCCACCGAGATGACCCGCTGCATCCAGTGCACCCGCTGCGTGCGCTTCACCGCGGACATCGCCGGCACCTACGAGCTGGGTGGCATGTATCGCGGTGAGAACCTGCAGATCGGCACCTACGACGGCAAGCCGCTGACCACCGAGCTGTCCGGCAACGTGGTCGACGTGTGCCCGGTCGGCGCGCTGACCAACAAGGTGTTCCAGTTCCGCGCACGCCCCTGGGAACTGGTGGCGCGCGAGTCGCTGGGCTACCACGACGCGATGGGTTCCAACCTGTTCCTGCACGTGCGCCGCGGCGAAGTGCTGCGCACCGTGCCGCGCGACAACGAAGCGGTCAACGAGTGCTGGCTGTCCGACCGCGACCGCTACTCGCACCAGGGCCTGTATGCCGAGGACCGCGCACTGCGGCCGATGCGCAAGGTCGACGGGCAGTGGCGCGAGGTGTCGTGGGCGGAAGCGTTGTCCGCCGCCGGCGAGATCCTCAAGGCCAACCGTGGCGACGCGCTGGGCGTGCTCGCGCATCCGTCCACCTCCAACGAGGAGGGCGCGCTGCTGGCGCGCCTGGCCGACGGCCTGGACAGCGGCAACCTCGACCACCGCGTGTACAACCGCGACTTCTCCGATGCCGCGCTGGCCGAGCCGTTCGCGCTGCCGCTGGCGGAGATCGAGCAGGCCGACGTGGTGGTGATCCTGGGCAGCAACCTGCGCCATGAACTGCCGCTGCTGCATGCACGCCTGCGCAAGGCGCGGATGCAGCGCCAGACCAAGGTGTATTCGATCAACCCGGTCGATTTCGACGTGGCCTTCGACCAGGCCGGCCGCCAGATCGTGGCGCCGTCGAAGTTCGCCGCAGCGCTGGCCGACGCCGCGCTGCGCGAAGCGGTGCAGGGCGCCGTCCGTGCGGTGCTGATCGTCGGCGCGCTGGCCGAGAACCATCCGCAGGCCGCGGCGCTGCGTGCCGCCGCACGCGACTTCGCCGCCGCCACCGGTGCGGCGCTGTGCCGCATCCCGCAGGGCGCGAACGCGCTGGGCCTGGCGCGCTACGGCGTGCTGCCGCGCGGCCGCAACGTCGCCGCGATGCTGGCCGAACCGCGCAGCGCCTACGTGCTGTACGGCCTGGAGCCGGGGCTGGACTTCGCCGACGCCGCCGCCGCGCGCAGCGCGCTGGCCGGTGCCAAGGTGGTGGCGTTCAGCCACTTCGCCTGCGCCTCCACCCGCGACGTGGCCGATGTGATCCTGCCGATCGGCGCGCTGCCGGAAATCGAAGCGACGCTGACCAACCTCAACGGCAGCGAGCAGCGCACCCGCGCCGGCGGCAAGCTGCCGGGCGAGGCCCGCGAGGGCTGGCGCGTGCTGCGTGCGCTCGGCGGCGAACTGGGCCTGTCCGGCTTCGAGTTCATCGACCTGGCCGGGCTGCGCGATGGCCTGCAGCCGCGCGAGGTCGCCGCGGCGACCTCGGCGCAGCCGGCACGCCAGGACGAGGGCCTGGAACTGGCCGCCAGTCCGGCGATCTACCGCACTGATGCGGTGGTGCGCCGCGCGCAGGCGCTGCAGCAGCATCCGCTGAACCGCGCGCCGGGCGTAGCGGTGCATCCGGACGAGGCGGCGCGGCTGGGCCTGCGCGACGGGCAGATGGTCAAGGTCGGTACCGCGGCGGGGAGCGCCACGTTGCCGCTGGCGACGGACAAGCGGGTCGCGCCGGGCGCGGCCTGGATCGAAACGGGCCACGGCGCGACCGCGCCGCTGGGCGCCGGTCGGGTGACGGTGGTGGCTGCATGAACGAGATGCTGTTGAACGTGGTCGACCCGCTGCACCAGTGGTTCCTCGGCCTGGGCGCCCTCGGCGTGGTCCTGTGGATCGTGCTGAAGATCCTGGTGATCGCCATGCCGGTGATCATCGCGGTGGCGTTCTACGTGGTCTGGGAGCGCAAGCTGATCGGCTGGATGCACGTGCGCCACGGGCCGATGTACGTGGGCATGGGCATCTTCCAGGCCTTCGCCGACGTCTTCAAGCTGCTGTTCAAGGAAATCATCCAGCCCAGCAGCTCGCACAAGGCGATGTTCGTGATCGCGCCGCTGATTACCCTGGCGCCGGCCTTCGCCGCCTGGGCGGTGGTGCCGTTCGATGCCAAGCTGGTGCTGTCCAATGCCAACGCCGGCCTGCTGTATCTGCTGGCGATGACCTCGCTGGGCGTGTACGGCATCATCCTGGCCGGCTGGGCGTCCAACTCCAAGTACGCGTTCCTTGGCGCGATGCGCTCGGCCGCGCAGGTGGTCAGCTACGAGATCGCGATGGGCTTCGCCCTGGTCGGCGTGATGATCGCCGCCGGCAGCCTGAACCTGAGCACGATCGTGCAGGCGCAGGCGGGTTCGCACGGCCTGCTCAACTGGTTCCTGATCCCGCTGTTCCCGCTGTTCATCGTGTACTGGGTGTCCGGCGTGGCCGAGACTAACCGCGCGCCGTTCGACGTGGTCGAAGGCGAGTCGGAAATCGTCGCCGGTCACATGGTCGAGTACTCGGGCGGTGCGTTCGCGCTGTTCTTCCTGGCCGAATACGCCAACATGATCCTGGTCAGCTTCCTGGTCTCGATCTTCTTCCTGGGCGGCTGGCTGAGTCCGATCCAGGGGCTGGTCAACGCCGACATCTCGCCGTGGATCGACTGGGTGTGGAAGGGCGGTTGGCCGTGGCTGCTGATGAAGGTGCTGTTCTTCGCCAGCGCGTACATCTGGTTCCGCGCCAGCTTCCCGCGCTACCGCTACGACCAGATCATGCGTCTGGGCTGGAAGGTGTTCATTCCGTTGACGATCGTGTGGATCGCGGTGACGGCATTGATGGTGTTCTACGGTGTGATCCACAGGGGTGTGTAAGCGATGAATAAAGTCACCCATTACTTCAAGAGCCTGCTGCTGCTCGAGTTGCTCGGCGGCCTGTGGCTGACCTTGAAGTACACGTTCCGTCCCAAGTACACCGTGCTGTACCCGATGGAGAAGTTCCCGCAGTCGCCGCGCTTCCGCGGCCTGCACGCGCTGCGCCGCTATCCCAACGGAGAAGAGCGCTGCATCGCCTGCAAGCTGTGCGAGGCGGTGTGCCCGGCGCTGGCGATCACCATCGACTCGACCAAGCGCGAGGACGGTACCCGCCGCACCACGCGCTACGACATCGACCTGTTCAAGTGCATCTACTGCGGTTTCTGCGAGGAAAGCTGCCCGGTGGATTCGATCGTGGAGACCCAGGTGCTGGAGTACCACTTCGAGAAGCGCGGCGAGAACATCGTCACCAAGCCGCAGTTGCTGGCGATCGGAGACCGGCTCGAGGCCGAGATCGCCGAGCGCCGCGCTGCCGACGCTCCCTTCCGCTGAGGTTCCGAAATGGATTGGGTCAATATCGCTTTCTGGATCTTCGCCACCATCGCCGCGGTCGCCGCCGGCGCGGTGATCAGCGTGCGCAACCCCGTGTATGCGGTGCTGTGCCTGATCCTGACGTTCTTCTCCATCGCCTGCGTGTGGCTGCTGGTGGGCGCCGAGTTCCTTGGCGTGACCCTGGTGCTGGTCTACGTCGGCGCGGTCATGGTGCTGTTCCTGTTCGTGGTGATGATGCTGGACATCGACACCGCCCGCCTGCGCGAAGGCTGGGTGCGCTACCTGCCGGTCGGCCTGGTGGTCGCGGTGGCGATGCTGGTGCAGATGGTCACCTTGATCGGGGTCAAGGCGCGCAGCGCCGCGCCGTTCCCGGCCGACAACGCAGCGGCCCAGGCCGCCGACACCTCCAACATCACCTGGCTGGCCAAGACCCTGTTCACCCAGTTCCTGCTGCCGTTCGAGTTCGCCGCGATCATCCTGACCGTGGCGGTCGTGGCCGCGGTGATGCTGACCCTGCGCAAGCGCACCGGCATCAAGACCCAGAACCCGGGCGACCAGTCGCGGGTCAAGGCCAGCGACCGTCTGCGCATGATCAAGATGGACGCCGAGAAGCCCACGCTCCACACCCCGCCGGCATCGCAGGAGGGCCAGCCATGATCTCCCTAGGCCATCTGCTGGCGCTCGGCGCGGCGCTGTTCTGCATCGCCCTGGCCGGCATCTTCCTCAACCGCAAGAACGTCATCGTGTTGCTGATGTCGATCGAGCTGATGCTGCTGTCGGTCAACATCAACTTCGTCGCCTTCTCGCGCGAGCTCGGCGACGCCGCCGGCCAGTTGTTCGTGTTCTTCATCCTGACCGTGGCCGCGGCCGAAGCCGCCATCGGCCTCGCGATCCTGGTGACGCTGTTCCGTACCCGCCACACGATCAACGTGGCCGAAGTCGATTCGCTGAAGGGCTGACCTGCAGATGGAAATTACGCTCTCCAAGAGTCTGCTGATCGCGGTGGTGCTGGCCCCGCTGGTCGGCAGCATCATCGCCGGCCTGTTCGGCCGCCAGGTCGGCCGCAAGGGCGCGCAGTTCGCCACCATCCTCGGCGTTGCGGTCAGCTGCGCGCTGTCGTGCTGGACCCTGTACCAGCTGGTCGGGCAGGGCGCTTCGCCGTTCAACCAGAACCTCTACACCTTCTTCGAGGTCGGCAACTACTCGGCCCACGTCGGCTTCATGGTCGACCGCCTGACCGCGATGATGATGGTGGTGGTGACCTTCGTGTCGCTGCTGGTGCACATCTACACTATCGGCTACATGGCCGACGACCCGGGCTACCAGCGCTTCTTCAGCTACATCTCGCTGTTCACCTTCTCGATGCTGAGCCTGGTGATGAGCAACAACTTCCTGCAGCTGTTCTTCGGCTGGGAAGCGGTGGGCCTGGTGTCGTACCTGCTGATCGGCTTCTGGTTCAAGCGCCCGACCGCGGTGTTCGCCAACATGAAGGCGTTCCTGGTCAATCGCGTCGGCGACTTCGGCTTCCTGCTCGGCATCGCATTGGTGCTGTACGTGTTCGGCACCCTCGACTACTCGATGGTGTTCGCCAATGCCACCGGCATGGTCGGCGGTACCATCACCGTGTGGACCGGTTCCATCCCCGTCCCGTTCAGTGCGGAGGTCGTCCACCTGACCGATCCGTGGGTCTGGTCGGTGCCGACGATGATCTGCATCTGCCTGTTCATCGGCGCCATGGGCAAGTCGGCGCAGGTGCCGCTGCATGTGTGGCTGCCTGACTCGATGGAAGGCCCGACCCCGATCTCGGCGCTGATTCACGCCGCGACCATGGTCACCGCGGGCATCTTCATGGTGGCGCGCATGTCGCCGCTGTTCGAGCTGTCGCAGACCGCGCTGAACTTCGTGCTCTTCATCGGCGCCACCACCGCCTTCTTCACCGGCCTGATCGGCATCGTGCAGAACGACATCAAGCGCGTGGTCGCGTACTCGACGCTGTCGCAGCTGGGCTACATGACCGTGGCGCTGGGCGTGTCGGCGTACTCGGCGGCGGTGTTCCACCTGATGACCCATGCCTTCTTCAAGGCGCTGCTGTTCCTGGCGGCCGGCTCGGTGATCATCGGCATGCACCACGAGCAGGACATGCGCAAGATGGGCGGCCTGCGCAAGTACATGCCGATCACCTACTGGACCAGTGTGATCGGCACCCTGGCGCTGGTCGGCACCCCGTTCTTCGCCGGCTTCTATTCCAAGGACACGATCATCGAGGCGGCCCAGCTCCACGCCGAGGGTGCCCCGTTCTGGAGCATCGCCAACTACGGCTACATGGCCGTGCTGGGTGGCGTGCTGATCACCAGCTTCTACAGCTTCCGCCTGCTGTTCCTCACCTTCCACGGCAAGGAGCGCTTCCGCGACGCGCATGCGCATGACGTGCACGCCCACCACGACAGCGCCCACACCGACGCCGAGGCGCAGTCCCACGCGCACGATGCGCACGACGCGCATGCGCATGACGACCACCATGGTCATCATGGCGCGCACGAACCGCACGAGTCGCCGTGGGTGGTGACGGTGCCGCTGATCCTGCTGGCGATCCCGTCGATCGCGATCGGCTTCTTCACCATCGGCCCGATGCTGTTCGGCACCGACTGGGCAGGGCACCACGCCGCCGTGGCGATCAAGGGCCAGGCGGTCAGCTTCTTCACCGGCATCGTCGATTTCTACGATCCGGCGCGCGACACCGTCGGCGCGTTGGCCGAGGAATTCCATGGCCCGATCAAGTTCGCGCTGCACGGCCTCTACCAGGTACCGTTCTTCCTGACCCTGGCCGGCTTCGCCCTGGCCTGGATCCTGTACCTGTGGAAGCCGGAACTGGCGGCGAAGGCGCGCAAGACCTTCTCGCTGCCGGTGTGGATCCTCGAGAACAAGTACGGTTTCGACAAGCTCTGGATCGGCGGTTTCGCCGGCGGCGGCGTGCGCCTGGGCAAGGCGTCGCGCGCGGTGGATACGCATGTCGTGGACGGCGTCATGGTCAACGGCACCGCGCGCGTGATCGACCTGGCGGCCAACCTGCTGCGTCGCACGCAATCCGGTTTCCTCTATCACTACGCCTTCGCGATGATCGTCGGTCTCATTGCCCTGCTGGGCGTGCTGATGCATTTCTGGCGTTGACCTGTACGGAATAAGAACACGTGTCGAACTGGCCTCTACTCTCCATCCTGATCTGGCTGCCGATCATCGGCGGCGCCCTGGTGCTCGCCGTGCGTGACGCGCGTGCGGCGCGCTGGGCGTCGCTGCTGGTGGCGTTGCTGACCTTCGCGCTCAGCGTGCCGCTGCTTACCGGTTTCGACTACACCAGCGGCGCGCTGCAGTTCGTCGAGACCCACGCCTGGATCCCGGCGTACGACATCGGCTACAACCTCGGTGCCGACGGCATCGCGGTGGCGCTGATCGTGCTGACCACGCTGATCACGGTGCTGGCGCTGATCGGCGCCTGGGCCTCGATCGACAAGCGCGTCAACCAGTACGTGGCGGCGTTCCTGATCCTGGAAGGCGTCACCGTCGGCATCTTCGCCGCCACCGACGCGATGCTGTTCTACGTGTTCTTCGAGGCGATGCTGATCCCGATGTTCCTGATCATCGGCATCTGGGGCGGCCCACGCCGCATCTACGCCGCGGTCAAGTTCTTCCTGTACACCTTCCTCGGCTCGGTGCTGATGCTGGTCGGGTTGATCTACCTGTACCTGAAGGGCGGCAGCTTCCAGCTCGCCGACCTGTACCAGCTCTCGCTCACGTCCAAGGAGCAGACCTGGCTGTTCTTCGCCTTCCTGATCGCCTTCGCGGTCAAGGTGCCGATGTTCCCGGTGCATACCTGGCTTCCGGACGCGCACGTGGAAGCGCCGACCGCCGGTTCGGTGATCCTGGCGGCGATCGCGCTGAAGA
Organism: Xanthomonas sacchari; assembly: GCF_040529065.1. Taxonomy (NCBI): domain Bacteria; kingdom Pseudomonadati; phylum Pseudomonadota; class Gammaproteobacteria; order Lysobacterales; family Lysobacteraceae; genus Xanthomonas; species Xanthomonas sacchari. The sequence goes on from NZ_CP132343.1 coordinate 1,758,374, forward strand.
TCGGCGGTTACGGTTTCCTGCGCTTCAACCTGCCGATCCTGCCTGACGCCAGCAACCAGTTGGCGTGGCTGGTGATCGCGCTGTCGCTGATCGCGGTGATCTACGTCGGCCTGGTCGCGCTGGTCCAGGACGACATGAAGAAGCTGATCGCGTACTCGTCGATCGCGCACATGGGCTTCGTCACCCTCGGCGCCTTCGTCGCCTTCGCCCTGGTCGGATCCGGCAGCGGCGACGCCGCGCAGCTGGCGCTGCAGGGCTCGATGGTGCAGATGATTTCGCACGGCTTCGTCTCCGGCGCGATGTTCTCGTGCGTGGGCGTGCTGTACGACCGCATGCACACCCGCCGCATCGCCGACTACGGCGGCGTGGCCAACGTGATGCCGTGGTTCGCTGCGTTCGCGATGCTGTTCTTCATGGCCAATGCCGGCTTGCCGGGCACCAGCGGGTTCGTGGGCGAGTTCATGGTGATCCTGGCCAGCTTCCAGTCGCATCCGCTGCAGGCATTCGGTGCGGCGACCACGCTGGTGATCGGCGCGGCCTACACGTTGTGGCTCTACAAGCGCGTGTTCTTCGGCGAAGTCGCCAATGCGCACGTGGCCGAGCTGAAGGACATCAACGGCCGCGAGGCGCTGGTGCTGGGCGTGTTCGCGCTCGGCGTGCTGGCCCTGGGCCTGTATCCGAAGCCGTTGACCGACCTGATGGAGCCCTCGATCGCGAAGCTGGCGGCGCAGATCGCCACCAGCAAGCTGTAAGCGGCCGTCGAGCGTATTGATTCCAGAGATTTGATGATGACCACCCCTGCGCTGCTGCCTCTGACCACCGTCGACCTGCCGCCCCTGCTGCCCGAGCTGGTGCTGACCGCCGGTGCCTTCTTCCTGCTGATGCTCGATCTGTTCATCAGCGAGCGCAACAAGGCCTGGACCCACATCGTGTCGGTGGCGATCCTGATCGCGGTGTTCGCGATGCTGCTGGCCGGCGTGGGCGGGCAGGGCGAGGTGTTCCAGGGCATGTTCGTGCGCGACGCCGCCGCCGACGTGATGAAGACGGTGATCGTCGGCCTCAGCGCGCTGACCCTGATCTACGGCTGGAGCTACCTGCGCGAGCGCAAGCTGTACCAGGGCGAGATCCCGGTGCTGGTGCTGTTCGCCACGGTCGGCATGATGATCCTGGTCTCGGCCGGCAGCCTGCTGATGGTCTATCTGGGCCTGGAACTGCTGGCGCTGTGCTCCTACGCGCTGGTGGCCTCCAACCGCGACAACGGCATGGCCACCGAAGCGGCGATGAAGTACATCGTGCTCGGTTCGCTGGCTTCCGGCCTGCTGCTGTACGGCATGTCGCTGATCTACGGCGCCACCGGCACACTGAGCCTGAGCGGCATCCACGAGGCGATCGGCAACGGCCGCGAGCACATGCTGCTGCTGACCGGCACCGTGTTCATGATCGCCGGCGTCGCCTTCAAGCTCGGCGCCGCGCCGTTCCACATGTGGCTGCCGGACGTCTACCAGGGTGCCCCGGCGCCGATCGCGCTGTTCATCAGCTCGGCCTCCAAGCTGGCCGCGTTCGGCATGGCCTACCGCCTGCTGGAAGTGGGCGTGGGTCCGCTGGCGGCGCAGTGGCACTGGGTGATCGGCGGCCTGGCGGCGCTGTCGCTGGTGGTCGGCAACCTGATGGCGGTGGCGCAGAGCAACCTCAAGCGCATGCTGGCGTACTCGACGGTCTCGCACATCGGCTTCCTGCTGCTCGGCGTGGCCGGCGGCGGCGAGCGCGGCTATGCGGCGGCGCTGTTCTATGCGATCTGCTACGCGGTGATGTCCACCGCCTCGTTCGGCGCGATCATCGCGCTGTCGCGCAAGGGCTTCGAGGCCGAGAACATCGACGACTTCAAGGGCCTGAACGCGCGCAACCCGTGGATGGCGCTGCTGGTGCTGTGCATCATGGCGTCGTTGGCCGGTGTGCCGCCGTTCCTGGGCTTCTGGGCCAAGCTGGCTGTGCTGGGCGCGGTGGTCGCGGTGCCGGATCAGAACCTGTGGTGGACCGGCCTGGCCGTGCTGTCGGTGCTGTGCGCGGTGATCGGCGCGTTCTACTACCTGCGCGTGATCAAGGTGATGTATTTCGACGAGCCGGTCGGTACGCCGCTGCCGGCCAACGACGACCGCGTGCTGGGTGTGGCGCTGGGCGTAAACGCGCTGGGCCTGCTGGCCTTCGGTCTGGCCTGGAGCCCGCTGATGGCGTGGTGTCAGCGCGCCTTCGCGCACCTGGCCTGATCGCGAAATTCGCGGGTTTCCCGCTGCTTCCGCCAACGCCGCCGCAAGGCGGCGTTGGCGTTTTAGCATTTGGCGATGCGATTGCTGTTTCGTTTTCCATCGCGTGCGGTTATCATGGCGTCCTTCGATCGGCAGCGTCGCTACCGCATCGAGATGAAAATCAGGGCTTGCAATCGACGCACTGATTCTTCATAATTCCGCTTCTGCTGCGGGGTGGAGCAGTCTGGCAGCTCGTCGGGCTCATAACCCGAAGGTCGCAGGTTCAAATCCTGCCCCCGCTACCATCTTTGTCTGCAGCGGCAACCAGTGCATCGGTTGTCTGCGGCAGGAAAGTTTGGGCTTCGCGATGACGCATGTTCCCGTCGTCGCAACCGGAATCCAGCGTGACCGGAGTTTTACCGGACAAGGGGCCCAGAGGGCCCTTTGTCGTTTCCGGGGTCCGGGAAATGCACGCAACGACTCTTCAACTCTTTCAGATGCAAGGCAGGCTGTGAGCGACAAGGCAAACGAAATCGCGACTCTGCTGGGCCCGACCGTGGACGCGTTGGGCCTGGAACTGCTGGGCGCGGAATACCTGCCGGCCCCCGGCGGCGCCACGCTGCGCCTGTACATCGACGTGCCGCTGGCCGAGCAGCCCGAACGCGTGGTCAACATCGACGATTGCGAGCGGGTCAGCCGCGAGGTCTCGGCGCAACTGGACGTGGAAGACCCGATCAGCGGCAACTACACGCTGGAAGTGTCCTCGCCGGGCGTGGACCGGCCGCTGTTCAGCGCCGAACAGTTTTCCCGCCACCTCGGCGAATCGGCCAAGGTGGTGCTGAAGCTGCCGCAGCAGGGCCGTCGTCGCCTGCAGGGGCGCATCGTGCAGGCCGACGCCGCTGCCGGCCGCATCACCTTCGAGGTCGATGGCGCCGAACTGGCGGTGGACTTCGACAACATCGACAAGGCGCGGATCATGCCCGACTGGGCGGCGCTGGGTCTGGCGCCGACCAAGCCGGGCAAGGGCCCGAAGCCGGCCGGCAAGAACGCAAAATCCAATAAGAAACCATCCAACGAACCGGCGGCCGACGAGGCTGCGCGCGGAGCGAAAGAATGAGCAAGGAACTGTTGCTGGTAGTCGACGCGGTGGCCAACGAGAAGGGCGTGCCGCGCGAAGTGATCTTCGACGCGATCGAGGCCGCCTTGGCGTCGGCGGCGAAGAAGCGCTACCCCGACCAGGACGTGCTGACGCGCGTCACCATCGACCACAAGGACGGCACCTACGAGACCTTCCGGCGCTGGGAAGTGGTGGCCGACGACGTGGTGATGGAGTCGCCCGACCGGCAGATCCGCCTGATGGACGCGGTCGACGAGGCCGAGGGCGTGGACGTCGGCGACTACATCGAAGAGCAGATCGAGAATCCGGACTTCGGCCGCATCGCCGCGCAGGCCGCCAAGCAGGTGATCGTGCAGCGCGTGCGCGAGGCCGAGCGCCAGCAGGTGGTGGACGCGTGGAAGGATCGCGTCGGCGAGCTGGTCACCGGCGTGGTCAAGCGCGCCGAGCGCGGCAACATCTACGTGGACCTGGGCGGCAACGCCGAGGCCTTCATCCCCAAGGACAAGGGCATTCCGCGCGACGTGCTGCGCGCCGGCGACCGCGTGCGCGGCTACCTGGCCGAAGTGCGTTCGGAGCCGCGCGGCCCGCAGCTGTTCATCAGCCGCGCCGCGCCGGAATTCATGATCGAGCTGTTCAAGCTGGAAGTGCCGGAAGTGGGCCAGGGCCTGGTCGAGATCAAGGCCTGCGCACGCGATCCGGGCGACCGCGCCAAGATCGCGGTGCTGGCGCACGACACCCGCACCGATCCGATCGGCGCCTGCATCGGCATGCGCGGGTCGCGCGTGCAGGCGGTGTCCAACGAGCTCAACGGCGAGCGCGTGGACATCGTGCTGTGGAACGACAACCCGGCCAACTTCGTCATCAACGCGATGGCGCCGGCCGAGGTGCAGTCGATCATCGTCGATGAAGAAAAGCACTCGATGGACCTGGCGGTGGCGGAAGACCGCCTGGCCCAGGCGATCGGCAAGGGCGGCCAGAACGTGCGCCTGGCCAGCCGCCTGACCGGCTGGCAGCTCAACGTGATGACCGCCGAGCAGGTCGCGGCCAAGTCCGAGGCCGAGCAGGCCGTGGCCCGCCAGCTGTTCATGGACAAGCTGGAAGTGGACGAGGAGATCGCCGCGATCCTGGTCGCCGAGGGCTTCAACTCGGTCGAGGAAATCGCCTACGTGCCGGTCGGCGAGTTGCTTGCGGTGGAAGGTTTCGACGAGGACATCGTCGAGGAACTGCGCGCGCGTGCCCGCGACGCGCTGCTCAACGAGGCGCTGGCCGCCGAGGAGAGCGACGACGACGGCGTGCCGGCGGCGGACCTGCTGTCGCTGCCGGGCATGGACGAGGGCACCGCCTACGCGTTGGCCAGCCATGGCGTGCGCACCAGCGAGGACCTGTCGGATCTGGCTGCCGACGAAATCCTCGAGTTCGGCATCGAGGACCTGGACAAGGACCGCGCCGCGGCCCTGATCCTGGCCGCCCGCGCCGAGGAGATCGCCCGCCTGGAGCGCGGCGAATGAGTCAGCGATGAATGCCGCCCTGACCCGATCAGGGCTTAGAATCCGCGCTACCTTCGCACGCGGCGAGGGGGCGCCAACCAGATCATAGGATCCGAATGTCGCAGCAAACCACCATCCGCAAGCTGGCCGAACTGGTGAACACGCCGGTCGAGAAACTGCTGGTTCAACTGGCCGACGCCGGGATGAAGTTCAGCGGTCCCGACCAGGTCGTCACCAGCACCGAAAAGATGAAGCTGCTGGGCTTCCTGCGCCGTACCCACGGCAAGACCGACAAGCCGGTCGAGGAAGAGGCTCAGGCGGCGCCGAAGAAGATCACCCTGAACCGGCGCAAGCTGCAGGAAGTGACGGTCAGCGCCGGGCGCAGCAAGACCACGGTCAACGTCGAGGTCCGGCAGAAGCGCACCTACGTGAAGTCGGCCGAGGACTTGGCCGCCGAGCGTGCGGCGCCGTCCGCGGGCGGACGGGTGGACGACGAGCGCGCCGAGATCCTGCGCAAGCTGGAGGAATCCAAGCAGCGCAACCTGGCCGAACAGCAGAAGCTCGCCGAGCAGGACCGGGCGCGCGCCGAGGAAATCGAGCGCAAGCGCAAGGCCGAGCAGGAAGCGCGCGAGCGCGCCGAGGCCGAGCAACGCGCGGCCCAGGCCGCGCTGGAAGCCGAGTCGGCACCGCCGGCCGCGGCCCCGTCCGCGCCTGCCGCCGACCGCAACGCCGCCGCTGCGCCGCGCGCGTCGCGCCCGGCCGTGGCGCCGCGTCCGGCCGGTGCCGCGCATCCGGCCAAGCCGGCGGCGCCGCGCAGCGACGATCGCAACAACGCTGCCAACAAGCACAAGACCCGCGGCTCGCACGTGATGGTCGCCGGGGTCGAGGACGACGACAGCACCAGCCGCTTCGCCGGCCAGTTGCACCTGTCCGCGGCAGACCGCGCGCGCCGTTCCAACGTGCGCGGCAAGCCGCGCGGCGGCAGCCACAGCGGTGGCCGTCGCCAGGCCGAACCGTCGCGCAGCGGCGGCGGCGCGCACGGCTTCGAACGTCCGACCGCACCGGTGGTGCGCGAAGTGGCGATCGGCGACACCATCACCGTGGCCGACCTGGCGCAGAAGCTCGCGCTGAAGGGCGGCGACGTGGTCAAGGCGCTGTTCAAGATGGGCGTGATGGCCACCATCACCCAGTCCATCGACCACGACACCGCCGCGCTGGTCACCGAGGAACTCGGCCACAAGCCGGTGCGTGCCGGCAGTGCCGACGCCGAGGACGCGCTGCTGGCGCACACCGAGGACGCGCAGGGCGAGAAGCTGCCGCGGCCGCCGGTGGTCACCATCATGGGCCACGTCGACCACGGCAAGACCTCGCTGCTGGACTACATCCGCCGCACCAAGGTCGCCTCCGGCGAAGCCGGCGGCATCACTCAGCACATCGGTGCCTACCACGTCGAGACCGACCGCGGCGTCATCAGCTTCCTGGATACCCCGGGCCATGCCGCGTTCACCTCGATGCGCGCGCGCGGCGCCAAGCTCACCGACATCGTGGTGCTGGTGGTCGCGGCCGACGACGGCGTGATGCCGCAGACGGTCGAGGCGGTCAAGCATGCGAAGGCGGCCGGCGTGCCGCTGATCGTGGCGGTCAACAAGATCGACAAGTCCGGCGCCGATCCGCTGCGGGTCAAGAACGAACTGCTGGCGCAGGACGTGGTCGCCGAGGAATTCGGTGGCGACACCCAGTTCGTCGAACTCTCGGCCAAGACCGGCCAGGGCATCGACGTGCTGCTGGACGCGATCTCGCTGCAGGCCGAAGTGCTGGAACTGCGGGCGGTGGCCGAAGGCCGCGCCAGCGGCGTGGTGATCGAGTCCTCGCTGGACAAGGGCCGCGGCCCGGTGGCGACGGTGCTGGTGCAGCAGGGCGCGCTGAAGAAGGGCGACTACCTGGTGTGCGGCATCCAGTACGGCCGCGTGCGTGCGCTGTTCGACGAGACCGGCAAGCAGCCCGATTCGGCGGGTCCGTCGATCCCGGTGCAGGTGCTGGGCCTGTCCGGCGTGCCGGATGCCGGCGACGACTTCGTGGTCGTCGACGACGAGCGCCTGGCCAAGGACGTGGCGCAGCAGCGCGAGACCAAGCGCCGCGAGTCGCGCCTGGTGTCCTCGGCGGGCAGCCGCATGGAAGACATCATGTCGCAGCTCGGCAAGGGCGAAGGCCAGCTGTCGCTGAACCTGGTGATCAAGGCCGACGTGCAGGGTTCGGTGGAAGCGCTGAAGCAGTCGCTGACCGCGCTGTCCAACGAGCAGATCCGCATCAACGTGATCCACTCCGGCGTGGGCGGCATCACCGAGTCCGATGCGAATTCGGCGCTGGCGTCCAAGGCCACGGTGATCGGCTTCAACGTGCGTGCCGACGCCTCGGCGCGGCGCATCATCGAGACCAACGGCATCGACCTGCGTTACTTCTCGATCATCTACGACGTGATCGACCAGGTGAAGCAGGTGGCGTCCGGCCTGCTGGGCGTGGAGATCCGCGAAGAGATCATCGGTGTCGCTCAGGTGCGCGACGTGTTCCGCAGCTCCAAGTTCGGCGCCGTCGCCGGCTGCATGGTCGTGGAGGGCGTGGTCAAGCGCAACAAGCCGATCCGCGTGCTGCGCGACAACACCGTGGTGTTCGAGGGCGAGCTGGAATCGCTGCGTCGCTTCAAGGAGAACGTCGACGAAGTGCGCAACGGCACCGAGTGCGGTATCGGCGTGAAGGCCTACAACGACGTCAAGGCCGGCGACCAGATCGAGTGCTTCGAGCGCATCGAAGTGCAGCGCACGCTTTAAGAGCTGGGATTCGGGAATCGGGATTGGGGATTCGTAAAAGCGGTGCGCCACGTGCGTGCCGCTTTTGCGAGTCTCTCCCGATCCGGTCTTTGCAAAAGAGAGAGCTTCAGTCATGCCCACCAAATCCTTTCACCGTACCGATCGTGTGTCCGCGCAGATTCGGCGCGACCTCGGCACGATCGTGCATGCGGCCGTGCGCGATCATGGCCTGCCGTCGGTCAGCGTGTCCGATGTCGAGGTCACCCGCGATCTGGCCCATGCCAAGGTGTTCGTCACCGCGCTGATGCAGGAACGCTCGGCCGAGGCGGTCAAGGGCCTGAAGGAACTGGCGCCGCAGCTGCGCAGCGAGCTGGCGCGGGCGATGAAGCTGCGCCACGTGCCCGAACTGCATTTCCACTACGACGATTCGGTCGATCGCGGCGAGCGCATCGACAATCTGCTGCGCGACATGCCGGAACTGCAGCAGGCGCAGGACGACGACGGCCATGCCGCCGACGACGGCGACACGGCGCCGCGCAAGGACTGAGTCCGCTGCCGACGCCGTGGCGTCGGCGTCCAGTGTTTGAGTGCGGGCGCCGAATGCGAGCGCCCGTTTCGCCGTCGCGATCGCGGCGCTTTTTCATCCGTCTGGCGTCACGCTGTTCCATGCGTGCCGTTCGCCCGCGCCATGCCGGGGTCGGATCCGCCAATCCCGAATCCCCAATCCCCAATCCCAACCCCCATGCCCGTCTTCGGCCCGCGCCTGCCTCGTATCGTCTTCCGTCGTCTCGATGGCATCGTGCTGCTCGACAAGCCGATCGGCATGAGTTCCAACGCGGCGCTGCAGGCGGCGCGGCGGCTGTTCCGTGCGGAGAAGGGCGGTCACACCGGCAGCCTGGATCCGCTCGCCACCGGCCTGCTGCCGCTGTGCTTCGGCGAGGCGACCAAGCTGGCCGGGCTGCTGCTCGGCTCGGCCAAGGCCTACGAAGCGGAGGTCGTGCTCGGCGTCACCACCGACAGCGACGATGCTGAGGGCGCGGTGCTGCGCACCCGGCCGGTGCCGCCGCTGGACGCAGCGACCCTGGAGGCGGCGCTGGCACCGCTGCGCGGGCGCATCCGCCAGCGCGCGCCGATCTACTCGGCGCTCAAGCAGGGCGGCGAACCGCTGTATGTCAAGGCGCGCCGCGGCGAGGCGATCGAGGCGCCCGAGCGCGAGGTCGAGGTGCATGCGATCGACGTGCTCGCGCATGCCGGCGACCGCCTGCGCCTGCACGTGGCCTGCGGGTCCGGCACCTATATCCGCAGCCTGGCCCGCGACCTGGGCGAGGCGCTGGGCTGCGGCGCGCATATCGCTGCGCTGCGGCGGCTGTGGGTGGAACCGTTCCGCAACCCGCAGATGGTCACCCTGGAGCATCTGCAGCACTTGGCCACGCAGGATCCGGCGGCACTGGACGCGCTGGTGCTGCCGCTGGCCGCGGGCCTGGCCGATTTCCCGCCGCTGCGCCTGGAGCATGCTGCGGCGCAGCGCTTCCGCATGGGCCAGCGCCTGCGCGATCCGGCCTGGGCGCCCGGCCTTGCCGCGGTGTTCGACGCCGACGGCGTCCCGCTGGGCCTGGGCCAGGTCGATGCGAGCGGGCTGCTGGCGCCGCAGCGCATGTTCAATCCGTGACCGCAAGACGGCCGCGGCGGACCGTGCCTGACTGTCGTTCAGTCATGACGCTGTCTTAACACCTTGTTCCTCCGGGCCGGGGCCGGTACAATTTCGCGGCCTTTCCGGCACGCTGCGCTCCGGCGCAATCCTTCGCAATCGGCGAGCCAGGCGGTGCGTCCTCTGCACGTTCCTGCCGGCCCCGCATCTCAGAGAAAAAACCTCATGTCCATCGACACCCAGAAAGTCATCGAAGAAAACAAACGCGGCGCTGCCGACACCGGTTCGCCGGAAGTGCAGGTCGCCCTGCTGACCGCCCGCATCGAGCTGCTGACCGGCCACTTCAAGACCCACAAGAAGGATCACCACAGCCGTCGCGGCCTGCTGCAGATGGTCAACCGCCGCCGCAGCCTGCTCGACTATCTGAAGAAGAAGGATGGCGAGCGCTACAAGGCGCTGATCGAGAAGCTCGGCCTGCGTCGCTGAGTCAACGAACCCCACCGCGGCGCAGCGATGCGCCGCGGTTTTGTTTTGGGTAGTACCGTGGCCCGGGGATCGCTCCGCGCCACCGGCCGGATCCTCCCGGCCACCCGCCAGCGGCATGGGCCGTCAGCGGTCCATTTGCAGACAGAATCATCCAAGGAAACCCCGTGGCAAAAATCACCAAAACCTTCCAGTACGGCAAGCACACCGTCACCCTCGAAACCGGCGAGATCGCCCGCCAGGCCGGCGGCGCCGTCATCGTCAAGATGGACGACACCGTACTGCTGGTCACCGCCGTCGCCGCCAAGAGCGCGCGCGAAGGTCAGGACTTCTTCCCGCTGACGGTCGACTATCAGGAGAAGTTCTACGCCGGCGGCCGCATCCCCGGCGGCTTCTTCAAGCGCGAGGGCCGTGCGACCGAGAAGGAGACGCTGATTTCGCGTCTGATCGACCGTCCGATCCGTCCGCTGTTCCCGGAGGATTACAAGAACGAAGTGCAGATCATCGCCACGGTGATGTCGATGAACCCGGACATCGACGGCGACATCGCCGCGCTGATCGGCGCCTCGGCCGCCCTGTCGCTGGCCGGCACCCCGTTCAAGGGCCCGATCGGCGCCGCCAAGGTGGGTTACAAGAACGGCGAATACATCCTCAACCCGACCGTGTCGGACCTGAAGGATTCGCAGCTGGAGCTGGTCGTCGCCGGTACCGCCAACGCGGTGCTGATGGTCGAGTCCGAAGCCGCGCTGCTGTCGGAAGAAGTGATGCTGGGCGCGGTCACCTTCGGCCATCGCGAGATGCAGAAGGTCATCAACGCGATCAACGAGCTGACCGTCGAAGCCGGCACCAAGCCGTCCGAGTGGGTCGCCCCGTCCAAGAACGAGGCCATGATCGCCGCGCTGAAGGAAGCCGTCGGCGAGCAGCTGGCCGCCGCGTTCCAGGTGCGCGACAAGCTGCAGCGCCGCGACGCCATCGCCGCGATCAAGAAGGATGTGCTGGCGCAGCTGGCGCCGCGCGCCACCGCCGAGAACTGGGTCGCCGCCGACCTGGCCAAGGAATTCGGCGAGCTGGAATACCAGACCATGCGCGGTTCGGTGCTGAGCACCAAGGTGCGCATCGACGGCCGTGCGCTGGACACCGTGCGTCCGATCAGCGTGCAGGCCGGCGTGCTGCCGCGTACCCACGGCTCGGCGCTGTTCACCCGCGGCGAGACCCAGGCGATCGTGGTCACCACGCTGGGCACCGCCCGCGACGGCCAGGTGATCGACGCGGTTTCCGGCGAGTACAAGGAAAACTTCCTGTTCCACTACAACTTCCCCCCCTACTCGGTGGGCGAGTGCGGCCGCTTCGGCGCGCCCAAGCGTCGCGAAATCGGCCACGGCCGCCTCGCCAAGCGCGGCGTGCTGGCGGTGATGCCGACCATGGAAGAGTTCCCGTACACCATCCGCGTGGTCTCGGAAATCACCGAATCCAACGGCTCCTCGTCGATGGCCTCGGTCTGCGGTTCGTCGCTGGCGCTGATGGACGCCGGCGTGCCGGTGAAGGCGCCGGTGGCCGGTATCGCCATGGGCCTGGTGAAGGAAGGCAACGACTTCGTGGTGCTGTCGGACATCCTGGGCGATGAAGATCACCTGGGCGACATGGACTTCAAGGTCGCCGGTACCGCCGACGGCGTGTCCGCGCTGCAGATGGACATCAAGATCGAAGGCATCACCGAAGAGATCATGAAGCAGGCCCTGGCGCAGGCGAAGGCCGGCCGTCTGCACATCCTCGGCGAGATGTCCAAGGCGCTGACCACCCCGCGTGCGGAGCTGAGCGACTACGCGCCGCGCCTGCTGACGATCAAGATCCACCCGGACAAGATCCGCGAAGTGATCGGCAAGGGCGGTTCGACCATCCAGGCGATCACCAAGGAAACCGGCACCCAGATCGACATCCAAGACGACGGCACCATCGTCATCGCCTCGGTCAACGCGATCGCCGCGCAGGCGGCCAAGTCGCGCATCGAGCAGATCACCTCGGACGTCGAGCCGGGCCGCATCTACGAAGGCAAGGTCGCCAAGATCATGGACTTCGGCGCGTTCGTGACCATCCTGCCGGGCAAGGACGGCCTGGTGCACGTCTCGCAGATCTCCAGCGAGCGCGTGGAGAAGGTCGGCGACAAGCTGAAGGAAGGCGACGTGGTCAAGGTCAAGGTGCTGGAAGTCGACAAGCAGGGCCGCATCCGTCTGTCGATGAAGGCCGTGGAAGAAGGCGAGGGCGCGTCGGCCGAGTAAGCCGCACGCTGCCAGCGTCGTTCCAGAAAAAAGCGGGCTTCGGCCCGCTTTTTTCTTGCCTGGCGTTTGCACAGCCGCGACGCGGCGTCAAAGGTGACGCCCCGTCGCGGCTGAGGCTGCCCTGCACAGGATGATGGAGCGCCTGACCTGCGGCTCAGCCGAGGCCGTTGGCGATCGCTGGAGAGGGTCTGCAGATGCGCTGACAGCGGCCCAGGGTCGGCGAGGGTGGGTGTCGCGCGCCCGTGGCGCACGCTTCCGTAGGAGCGGCTTCAGCCGCGACCAGGCCGGCGTGGTGATCTATTGGGAATGCCTGGGAAATGATCCCGAACCAGGGACCAGCGCCGCGCCCGCGTGGGCGTTCTTCAGCCGCTGCCGTCGCCGATCGCCGGATAGCGTGCCAGATGCGCCGACAGCGGCCCGGGATGGGCGAGCTGGTAGCCCTGGCCGTAGCGCGCGCCCAGCGCCTGCAGCGTCGCCAGTTCGCTCTCGGTTTCGATGCCTTCGACGACCACGTCGGCATCGGTTTCGGCGGCGAAGGACAGGATCGCCAGCGCCAGCCGCTGCCGGCGCGGTTCGGCGTCGATGCCGCGGGTCAGGGTCAGATCCAGCTTGATGATGTCCGGCGCCAGGTGCAGCAGGTGGCGCAGGCTGGCGAAGCCGGTGCCGGCATCGTCGAGGGCGATGCGCAGGCCCTGCCGCTGCAGCAGGCCGATGTGCTCGGACAGGCGCGGATAGTCCGGCGCCTGCAATTGCTCGGTGATTTCCAGCACGATCCGCGACAGGTCGTGGCCGTGCAGCAGCGCCTGCAACTGCGGATGCAGCAGCGTCTGCGCGGACACGTTGATTGCCAGGTACAGCGGCGCCGGCAACTGCGCCAGCAGCTCCAGCGCCTGGCGCGCGGCGGCCAGTTCCAGGTCCAGCGCCAGCCCGACCCGGCTGGCGTCGTCGAACCAGCGCAGCGGCGGCAGTGCCGGGTTGGCCGGAAAGCGCGACAGTGCCTCCACGCCGACGATGCGCTGCGAGGCCAGCGCCAGCACCGGCTGGGTGACGATCTGCAGGCGTGCGCCGGCGATGGTTTCGCGGATGCGGGTGGCGATCGCCGCCTTCTCGCGGAAGGCGTGCTTTTCCACGTCCTGGCGGCGCGCGATGTCGGTCTGCAGCGCGGCGCGGTCCATCGCCAGCGCCAGCGTGGCCCCGACCAGGGTCGCCAGCAATTCCAGCGTGCGCACGTCCTGCGCGCTGTAGGCGTTCGGTTGCGGCGCCAGCACCTTGAGCACGCCGATGCTGCGGTCGCCGTAGCGCAGCGGCACCACCAGCATCGAGCGCAGGCCGATGCGGCGGCAGGCCTCGCGGTCGACGCGCGGATCGATTTCCGAATCGTCGCAGCGCAATACCTGGCCGCTGCGCATGCACAGGCCGGACAGGCTGCCGTTGCTGGGCAGGCGCAGGCCGAGGTGGCGCTCGGCGACGCCGCTGGCCGACCAGTACAGCATGTCGTTGCCGTCGCACATTTCCACCACCGCGCCGTTGGAGCGGGTCAGCTCCTGTGCGCGGCGGGTGACCACGTCGACCACCTGCAGCGGATCGCCGCCGGCCGCGGCGATTTCGCCCTGCGCCAGGATGATGCGCGACAGCAGCGCCGCGTCGTCCTGCGTCGCGGCGGCAGTGTGCTGGATGAGGTCCGAAATGTCGGATGCCTTGGCCATGTCCGCATCATGTGGCACTGCGTTGGAGGACGGCAATCGGGCGGCACGCGCCCCGCGTAGGCAGCGTGCGGAACTGCTCGCTCCATCACGCTGCGCGCGCGCCTGCGCTCAATCGCTGGCGCCATCCTTGCGCGGCTTGCCGTACAGGCTGCGCAGCTCGTCCTTGGCCTGCTCCAGGATCTTGCGGCGCTGCTCCGGCAACTGATCGCCGGCGCGATTGATGTAGAAGGTCAGCATCGACATGGCCGAGCGATACGGACCGGTGCGGCGGCGTGCGTGCAGGTCGGCCGACTGCTTGAGCGCGCGTGCGATCGCGGCCGGGTCGTTGCCTTCGAACACGTTCGGCGAGACGCCGAGCGACTGTTGCGCGTCGCTGCCGCGGCGCTGGCCGAGGTCGTTGCTGGAGAGGGACTGGCTGCTCTGTGCCATTGGTGATGCTCCTTGGCGATGGCGGTGGAAAGGGACGAGGCATGCGCGATCCGGCAGGGCCGGACCCGATGGCGGATGCCGCCGCCATCGCTGCCGTGCGCCACAATGCGACGACAGATCGACATCGAAGGGAGACGGAGGCGGAGGCGACGCGAACACGCGCCGCCGCGATCGCGTGTGCGGGGCGTGGAGCGTCCCGCGCGCGTGATGGGCGATGCCGTTGTTCGTTGATGTTGCCGTGCCGCATTCCGTTCCCAGAAGCGAAGCTCGTGCGTCATGCGCAAACGCTAGGCCGGGATACGTGATGCCGTCGACAACATAACCGCGCTCTGCGGAGCGAGTGGTAGACATTATGTCGTTCGATGAACGCTTAATAGAAAAGCCCGTAAAAACAGCGCTCGCGTGTGAATGCGCTTGATTGCGCAGATAACGTCACCATTTTCATTGTCGAGCCGCTGGCGCGAGACAATCGCGTGGACAATATGCAGCGGTGGCATCGTCGGTTCGCTCCGCATGTGTTGCGGCGGTGGCCCAGGAGATCGCATGTCGTTGGCGCAAACGCGCTTCCATCCCGCCGTGGCACGCTGGTTCGAGCAGCGTTTCGCTGCGCCCACGCCGGCGCAGGTACAGGCGTGGCCGGCGATCCAGGCCGGGCGGCATACGCTGGTGGCTGCGCCGACCGGCTCGGGCAAGACCTTGACGGCATTTCTGGCCGCGCTGGACGCGCTGGTGCGCGAAGGCCTGCGTGAAGGTGGCCTGCCCGACCGCACCCAGGTGCTGTACGTGTCGCCACTGAAAGCGCTTTCAAACGATATCCAGCTCAATCTCGAGGCGCCGTTGCAGGGCATCCGCGACGAACTCGCGGCGCTTGGGTTGCCGGATGTGCAGATCCGCACGGCGGTGCGCACCGGCGACACGCCGCAGCGCGAGCGCGCGCAGGCGCGGCGGCGCCCACCGCACGTGCTGGTGACCACGCCGGAGTCGCTGTACGTGCTGCTCGGCTCGGTGTCCGGGCGCGAGACGCTGCGCCACGTGCGTACGGTGATCGTCGACGAGATCCATGCGCTGGCGGCGAACAAGCGCGGCAGCCACCTGGCGCTGTCGCTGCAGCGCCTGCAGCAGCTGTGCGAGGTGCCGCCGCTGCGCATCGGCCTGTCGGCGACGCAGAAGCCGATCGAGGCGGTCGCGCGGTTCCTGGTCGGCAGCGCCGCGGTGCACGACGGCGTGGCCGACTGCGCCATCGTCGACATCGGCTATGCGCGCGCCCGCGACCTGGCGCTGGAGGTGCCGCCGACGCCGCTCAGCGTGACCATGTCCGCCGACCAGTGGCAGCAGGTGTATACGCGCCTGGCCGAGCTGGTGCGCGCGCACCGCACCACCCTGGTGTTCGTCAACACCCGGCGCATGGCCGAGCGCACCGCCCGCCACCTCGGCGAACTGCTCGGCACGCAAGCGGTGGCGGCGCATCACGGCAGCCTGGCGCGCGAGACCCGGCTGCTCGCCGAGCGCCGGCTCAAGGCCGGCGACCTGCAGGTGCTGGTGGCCACGGCGTCGCTGGAACTGGGGCTGGACATCGGCGACGTCGACCTGGTCTGCCAGCTTGGCTCGCCGCGCTCCATCGCCGCGTTCCTGCAGCGCGCCGGCCGTTCCGGACATGCGGTGGGCGGCACGCCGAAGGCGCGGCTGTTCCCGCAGTCGCGCGACGACCTGGTCGAGTGCGCGGCCTTGCTGGATTGCGTGCGTCGCGGCGAACTGGATGCGCTGCGCATGCTCGATGCGCCGTTGGACGTGCTCGCCCAGCAACTGGTGGCCGAGGTCGCCTGCCAGGAGTGGGAAGAAGACGCGCTGTACGCGCTGGTGCGTGGCGCCTGGCCGTATGCGGCGCTGCCGCGCGCGCAGTTCGACGCGGTGCTGCGCATGCTCTGCGAAGGCTTCAGCACGCGCCTGGGGCCGCGCGCCGGCTACCTGCATCGCGATGCGGTGCATCGCCGCGTGCGCCAGCGCCGCGGTGCGCGGATGGCCGCGCTCACTTCCGGCGGCACCATTCCCGAGACCGGCGACTACAGCGTGGTGCTGGAGCCGCAGGCGCAGACCATCGGCACGGTCAACGAGGATTTCGCGGTGGAGAGCCTGGGCGGCGACGTGTTCCAGCTCGGCAACGCCAGCTACCGCATCCTGCGCGTGGAAGCGGGGCGGGTGCGGGTGGAGGACGCGCGCGGCGCGCCGCCCAATATCCCGTTCTGGATCGGCGAAGCGCCGGGGCGCAGCGATGCGTTGTCGCTGGGCGTGTCGCGGCTGCGTGCCGAACTCGAACAGGCGCTGCAGCAGGGCGGGGCGACCCAGGCGCTGCAGTGGCTGTGTGGTCCGCTGGCGCTGGACGCGGCCGCTGCGCAGCAGATCGTCGATTACCTGGGCCGCGCGCATGCGGCGCTGGGCGCCTTGCCGACCCAGCAATGCATCGTGCTGGAACGCTTTTTCGATGCCACCGGCGGCACCCAACTGGTGATCCACAGCGTCTACGGCAGCCGCATCAACCGCGCCTGGGGCCTGGCCCTGCGCAAGCGCTTCTGCCGTACCTTCAATTTCGAACTGCAGGCGGCGGCGACCGAGGACGCGATCGTGCTGTCGCTGTCGACCCGGCACAGCTTCGCCCTGGACGAGGTGGCGCGTTACCTGCGCGCCGCCTCGGCGCTGGACGTGCTGGTGCAGGCGCTGCTGGACGCGCCGTTGTTCGGCGTGCGCTGGCGTTGGAACGCCACCAACGCGCTGGCGCTGCCGCGCTTCACCGGCGGGCGCAAGGTCGCGCCGCAACTGCAGCGGATGAAGTCCGAGGACTTGCTGGCCACGGTGTTCCCCGACCAGGTGGCCTGCGCGGAGAACCTGGTCGGCGAGCGCGAGATTCCCGAGCATCCGCTGGTGGCGCAGACCCTGCGCGATTGCCTGGACGAGGCGATGGACAGCGCCGGTTGGCTGCAGCTGCTGCACGGCATCGAGGCCGGCGCCGTGCGCGTGCTGGCGCGCGAGCTGACCGCGCCATCGCCGCTGGCGGCCGAGGCCCTGGAGGCGCGGCCCTACGCCTTCCTCGACGATGCACCGCTGGAGGAACGACGGACCCAGGCGGTGCAGAGCCGCCGCTACCAGGATCCGGACAGCGCCGACGATCTCGGCCAGTTGGACCTGCAGGCGATCGCCGCGGTGCGCGAGGAGGCCTGGCCGCAGCCGCGCAGCCGCGACGAGATGCACGAAGCGCTGCTCACGCTCGGCGTGGTGAGCGCGGACGAGGCCGCTGCGCAGCCGCAGTGGCGGCAGTGGCTGGAGGAACTGGCCGTCGACGCGCGCGCCACCTGCCTGCACGGCGTCGACGGCGCCACGGCGGCGCTGTGGGTGGCGGCCGAGGCGCTGGCGGCGGTGGCGCCGCTGTACCCGCAGGCCAGTGCGCAGCCGCCCATCGCCATTCCTGCGGGCTATGCGATCGCCGACTGGGACCGCGACAGCGCGTTGCGCGAGTTGATGCGCTGGCGCTTGGCCGGGCTGGGGCCGGTCACCGCGCCCGCGCTGGCCGGGCCGCTGCACTTGCCGCTGCGCGAGGTGCAGGCGGGACTGCTGGCGCTGCAGCAGGATGGCTATGTGTTGGGCGGGCGCTTCAGCGCCGATGCCGACGGCGAGGAATGGTGCGAGCGCCATCTGCTGGCACGGATCCACCGCTACACCCTCGGCCGCCTGCGCCGCGAGATCGAACCGGTGGCGCCGCGCGACTACGCGCGTTTCCTGTTCCGCTGGCAGCACCTAGACGCGGAAGGGCAGGTCGCCGGCGCCGAGGCCATGGGTGCGGTGCTGACACAGTTGGAGGGCGTGGAGGCCGCGGCGCCGCTGTGGGAGGCGGAGCTGTTGCCGGCGCGGGTGCGCGACTACCGCCCGGCGTGGCTGGACGAGGCCTGCAGCGCCGGACGCACGCTGTGGACGCGGCTGCGCCCCGGCGCCGGCGGCGCCGCACCGACGCTGCGCAGCACGCCGATCCTGCTGCTGCCGCGGCGCAGCGCCGGCCACTGGTCGCGGCTGTCGCCAGCGCCGGAAGCCGGCGCGCTGGGCTCGCGCGCGCGCAAGGTGGCCGACCATCTCGAGGCGCACGGCGCCTCGTTCTTCGACGAGATCGCCGAGGCGACGCGCCTGCTGTCCACCGAACTGGAGGCGGCGCTGGCCGAGCTGGTCGCCGCCGGCCGGGTCCATTGCGACAGCTACGCCGGCCTGCGCGCCCTGCTGGTGCCGCCCTCGAAGCGTCCCTCGGCGCTGTCGCGGCGGCGGCCGCGCATGGCGCTGTACGGCGGCATCCAGGACGCCGGACGCTGGGCCGTACTGCGTGCCGACGCCGAGGCCGACGACCCGGCCGCACGCAGCGAGGCGGTCGAGCATGTCGCACGGACGCTGCTGCGCCGCTACGGCGTGGTCTGCTGGCGCCTGCTCGAGCGCGAGGCGGCGTGGCTGCCGCCATGGCGCGAACTGCTGCGCGTCTACCATCGGCTGGAGGCGCGCGGCGAGATCCGCGGTGGGCGCTTCATCGACGGCCTGTCCGGCGAGCAGTTCGCCCTGCCCGAGGCGATAGGCCTGCTGCGGCAACTCCGCCGCCAGCCCGGTGACGGCAAGTGGCTGTGCGTGGCCGCCGCCGATCCGGCCAATCTGCTCGGCAGCGTGTTGCCCGGCACGCGGGTGCCGCGGCTTGCGGGCGCGCGCGTGCTGTACCGCGACGGCGTGCCGATGGCGAGCTGGGTCGGCGAGCGCTTCGAGCCGCTGCAGGACATGAATGCCGAGGAGCATGCGCATGCGCGGCGGCTGTTGCGCGGTGGCGCTGCGGCGGAACGGCGCACGCTTGTGGCACTGCAGATGGCGTGAAGGCAATGCGCCGCGCCCGCCCGCCGCGATGGCGCTTGTGACATATCGGCGCTGCTTTCACATTCTGTCTACAAATTAAAGGGGTTGGTATCCCACTTTGGCTCCGGTGCAAAACCGGGGGGTTCTGCCTTTGCAGAACAAGTGCGGCATCGGTGCGGTGCGACCCGCGCCTGCTCGTCTGCGCGTTGAGCACCGCAGCGCAATGCCTCTTGCGCATTCACGAATGTCGCGAAAGCGCTTGTCTTATGCGGGATTCCGCAATTTTCACGCGATTTAAAGGCGCCCTCGATTGCGCCGATAGCCCTCACGCATGACGTTGCAGCGCAGCGGTCCTCTGGCGACTCAGTCAGAGGCATCGCTCCGCGAGGCGCCGCGACACGCAGCCGGACGCATCGCCCGGCGCAGGCGGACACACACAAATCGGGGTACACACCATGTTGGGCAATATGAAAATCGGGGTCAGGCTGACGGCGGCATTCCTGATCGTGGCGGCGATCGGCGCCTGCATCGGCTGGGTCGGCATCCGCAACTCGGGCCGGATCAACGACTACGCCACCGCGCTGTACGAGCGCGAGCTGCTCGGCCTGTCGCACCTCAAAGAGGCCAACATCAATCTGATCAATGCCGGCCGCGCGCGCGCCAACCTGCAGTTGGCCAGCACCGCGGAAGACCGCGCCAAGCACGTGGCCAATATCGACAAGTACACCGCCAATGTGGTCGAGCACATGGACAAGGCTAGGACCTCGTTCGACGACCCGGCGACGCTGGCCAAGCTGGCGCGCTTCGACCAGGTGTGGAAGACCTACCTGGAGCGGCGCGGCCAGTTCGTCGAGTCGGTGATGCGCGAGCCGCTCCCGGAAGGCAACGCGCAGCTCGCGGAACTCTCCAAGGGCGTGCGCAGCAGCTCCGACGAACTGGATGCGCTGATGTCGGAACTGGGCGAGATCAAGGAGGCCAATGCCTCCAAGGCCAACGATGTCACCGACGAAATCTACGCCAGCAGCACCCGCACCATGCTCGCCATCGTGATCGGCGGCGTGCTGCTCGGCGTGGGCCTGGGCGTGTTCATCAGCCGCAGCGTGACCCGGCCGATCGGCAAGGCGGTCAGCGTGGCCAATGCGCTGTCCGAGGGCGACCTGAGCATGTCGATCGAGGTGCGCGGCCGCGACGAGACCGCGCAGTTGCTGCTGGCGATGCAGCGCATGGTCGAGAAACTGCAGCAGGTGGTCGGCGAGGTCAACGCCAGTGCGCAGAGCCTGGCCGGCGCGTCGGAGGAAGTCAGCGCCACCGCGCAGTCGCTGAGCCAGGCCTCGACCGAGCAGGCCGCCAGCGTCGAAGAGACCAGCGCCTCGCTGGAGCAGATGACCGCCTCGATCGCGCAGAACACCGACAACGCCAAGGTGACCGACGGCATGGCCGCGCAGGCGGCCCGCGAAACCCTGGAAGGCGGCGAGGCGGTGGTGGCCACGGTGGCGGCGATGAAGCAGATCGCGCACAAGATCGGCATCATCGACGACATCGCCTACCAGACCAACCTGTTGGCGTTGAATGCGGCGATCGAGGCCGCGCGCGCCGGCGAGCACGGCAAGGGCTTCGCCGTGGTCGCCGCGGAAGTGCGCAAGCTCGCCGAGCGCAGCCAAGTCGCCGCGCAGGAGATCGGCGAGGTCGCCGGTTCCAGCGTGGAGCTGGCCGAGCGCGCCGGGCAATTGCTGGAGACCATCGTGCCGAGCATCAAGAAGACCTCGGACTTGGTGCAGGAAATCGCTGCCGCCTCGCAGGAGCAGTCCTCCGGCGTCACCCAGATCAACGTGGCGGTGGTGCAGCTGAGCCAGATCACCCAGCAGAACGCCACCGCCTCCGAAGAGTTGGCCGCCACCGCCGAATCGATGAGCACGCAGGCCGTGCAGTTGCAGGAAAGCATGGCCTTCTTCCAACTGTCGGCCGCCGCGCGCCGCGCCACGCAGACGCTGGACGAAAGCGAAGCGCCGCTGCCGCTGCGCGCGGCCGGTTCGCGCTGGGCGCCGCGTGCCACCTCCGCTACCGCGCGTCGCCCGGGCGCAAGCAGCCGCGATCGCGGCGAAGCGTTGCTGGGCCGCGCCTGATCCATTCCCTGGCGGCGCCGGTCGCGCCGCCAGTTCCGTGTCGCTGTCGTTGTCACAACTGCCCCATTGTCGGGAGAGTGCCGTGCTGAAGAATCTCAAGATCGCCACCAAACTCTACGGCGGTTTCGCCGTGGTCCTGTGCATCCTGCTGGCCTTGGCCGGCGTGGCCTACTTCAACGTGTCCGCGTTGTCGCAGGCCAATTACTGGAACACCCACACCTACAAGGTGATCGCCGAAGTCGATGCTGCGCTCAGCAGCCTGATCAACATCGAGACCGGCACGCGCGGCTTCTCGCTGACCGGCGAGGACGCGTTCCTGCAGCCCTACCGCGACGGCGTCGCCAGCTTCGACAGCCACCTGCGCACCGCGCAGGAACTGACCGCGGACAATCCCAAGCAGCAGGAGCGCCTGAACGCGCTGAAGCAGACCCAGGCGCAATGGCTCAGCCAGGCGGTGCATCCTCAGATCGCGCTGCGCAAGGACGTCAACCAGGGCCAAGCCACGATGGAGGCCTTGGCCGCTTCGGTGCGCGCTTCCAAGGGCAAGGCCTACATGGACGCGATGCGCGACCGCATGGCCGAAGTGCGCCGCGCCGAGAGCGAGTTGCTGGCCGTGCGCGCGGCCGAGGCCGAGCAACTGCAGCAGCGCACCAACCTCACCCTGATCGTGGGTAGTCTGATCGCGGCGCTGTGCGCGTCGGCGATCGGTTTCCTGATCGCGCGGTCGCTGATGAGCGAACTCGGCGGCGAGCCGAGCACGGTGATGGAAGTGGCCTCGCGGATCGCCCGCGGCGATCTCACCGTGCAGGTGCCGACCCGCCCCAACGACACCACCAGCGCGATGGTGGCGCTGCAGACGATGGTCGAGCGTCTGGCGGACGTGGTGGGCGAGGTCAATACCAGTGCGCAATCGCTGGCCGGTTCGTCCGAGGAAGTCAGCGCCACCGCACAGTCGCTGAGCCAGGCCGCCACCGAGCAGGCCTCCGGCGTGGAGGAAACCAGTGCGTCGCTGGAGCAGATGACCGCGTCCATCGCGCAGAACACCGACAACGCCAAGGTCACCGAGGGCATGTCGGCGCAGGCGGCCAAGGAAGCGGTGGAGGGTGGTGAGGCGGTACTGGCCTCGACCCATGCGATGAAGCAGATCGCGCAGAAGATCGGCATCATCGACGACATCGCCTACCAGACCAACCTGCTGGCGTTGAATGCGGCGATCGAGGCCGCGCGCGCTGGCGAGCACGGCAAGGGTTTCGCGGTGGTGGCGGCGGAAGTGCGCAAGCTGGCCGAGCGCAGCCAGGTCGCCGCGCAGGAGATCGGCGAAGTCGCCGCCAGCAGCGTGGGCCTGGCCGATCGCGCCGGCAACCTGCTCGGCACCATCGTGCCCAGCATCAAGAAGACCTCGGATCTGGTGCAGGAGATCGCCTCGGCCTCGCAGGAGCAGTCCTCCGGCGTCACCCAGATCAACCTGGCGGTGTCCCAGCTCAGCCAGGCCACGCAGCAGAACGCCGCGGCCTCCGAGCAACTGGCGGCGACCGCCGAACAGATGAGCACCCAGGCCGAATCGTTGCAGCAGGCGATGGGATTCTTCCGCCTCAACCGCGAACAGGACCTGGCCGCACCACGCCGCGCTGCGCCGGTGACGCCCAGGCCGGCCGCCACCCGGCCGCTGCGCAACGCCGGCAAGGGCCTGCGCCCGCGCGCGCGGCCGGTGCCGGCCTACGCGCTGGCGGATGCGCCGGACGAAGGCCAGTTCGTCAACTTCTGAAGGGGAACACCATGCACAACAATCGCTACGAGACCGCGGCCGGAGACACGCCGCAGAGCGGCTGCCAGTTCCTGACCTTCCAGCTGGATCGCGAACTGTTCGGGCTCAACATCGCCGGCATCCACGAGATCATCGAGTACCGCACGCCGACCCCGGTGCCGACCATGCCGGCCTGCGTGCGCGGGGTGATCAACCTGCGTGGGGCGGTGGTGCCTGTGGTGGACCTGCAGTCGCGGCTCGGCCGCGCGCCCAGCCAGGTCACCCGGCGCAGTTGCATCGTCATCGCCACCGCCGCCACCGACGAGGGCGGCGGCGCGCAGTCCTTCGGCCTGCTGGTGGACGCGGTCAACGAGGTGCTGGAACTGCCGCCACAGCAGATCGAGGCGCCGCCGGCCTTCGGCAGCGATATCCGCCGCGACCTGCTGCAGGGCATGGGCAAGCTGGAGGATCGGTTGGTGATCCTGCTGGACCGCGCGCGGCTGCTGCGCAGCGACGACATCGTCGAGGCCGGCACAGCGGCGCTGGCGGCGTGAGGCCCGCCACGCCGTGATCCATGCATCACGGAGGCCTCGTTAGGGTGGCCTGAAACGGGCATCCGCCCCAGCGAGGTGCAGACCATGGCAAAAGACGAAACCACCCAGTCCGGCAAGCAGCAGGGCATCCACGAGGGCCGGCAGGACCGTGCCCAGGACGACACCGCCAAGCAGCGACCCGGCCTGGAAGACCAGAAACTGCGCGAGGCGCACGAGCGCGGCCCGCGTTCCGGCCAGGATGAGCCGGGGCAGGGCGCGCAGGACTGAGCGATGTGGCGGCGGGAGCGCAGTGCTCCCGCTTCGCGTCCGTCAGGACGAAGGCGCGGGATTCCCTGCCACACGACACATGGCCGACGTCGCGCGATCGAGCGCATCCAAGTGCAAGACCGGCCAACAAAAAAGGCCAGAAAGCCTGATGGCTGTCTGACCTCGTTTGCACCGTCGAAGACGGCAAGATGGTGGAGCGGAAGGGGATCGAACCCTCGACCTTCGCATTGCGAACGCGACGCTCTCCCAGCTGAGCTACCGCCCCACATCAGGCGCGTAGTGTAACTGGGCACGGGGCCGCGTGCCAAGAGGGCAGTGCAACATCGCCGCGCCGGGGCGGGGGCCGGTCGGGCACCATCGCAAACGCGCTCAGCATGCTGTCTACAGCGCTCGCATGGAGTCGATATACTCGGCGGCCGAAATCTCCCGCAGTGATTTCGTTCCGGACGCAATATACCGTCCGCCTCATACCTTTTTACCTAAAGACAGGTCTTTTACACATGACGGAAGTTCGCAACTTGCAACAGATCGCCGAAGCCAAGGCCAAGCTGCAGGAAGAAATGCGCAAGCTGGAAGAGCAGGAGCGGCAGGCGCGCGAGGGCGAAACCAATGCGGCGCACGCCAATGTGCTGTCGCTGCTGGAGCAGTTCGCCGAGTTCTTCAGCGCCAAGCAGCGCAACGAGATCGCGGCGTACGTGACCAGCGCGGCGCCCAAGCCGGCCAGCAGCAAGTCCGCCGGTGGCCGCAGCGAGGTCAAGCCGAAGTACCAGTTGCCGCATACCGGCGAAACCTGGTCCGGCCGCGGCCGCACCCCGAAGGCGTTCGCCGCCTGGGAAGGCACCGCCGCCTACAACGAGTGGAAGGCGCGCCACCCGGATCTGAAGTTCCCGCTCTTCAAGTACTGAGCGAACGAAAAAGGCCAGGAATTCCTGGCCTTTTTTCATTTCCGATCGCGGCCCGGGCTCACCCGCTCAGCGCGCGGCCGCCAGCAGCGGTTGCAGCCGCGGTTCCAGCTCGCGCCTGCGCCAGCCGGCCAGCGGCTGCGGCCATTGCGCGCTTTCCAGCAGGGCTTCCAGGTGCTTGCGCGAGGCCAGCAGGCCGTCGGGCAGGCCGAGTTCGGCGCTGCGCGCGGCCACCGCGTCCTGCAGCCGCTTCAGCGCGGCCTTGTTGTCGTCGCTGGCGGCCAGCGCCTGCGGCGCGTCGGCTTCGTCGGCCAGCGGCGTGGTCAGCGCCTGCCACAGCGCGTCGCTGAGCTTGCGCGGCGCCTTGGGGTGCTTGTCGAACAGCGCCAGCATGGCCGGCGGGTCCTGCGGCGGGAACCGCGCCAGGGTGGCGGCCAGTTCGTTGTCCAGGATCCAGCTGCGCGGCTTGTCGCTGTGCCGGGCCTGCGCGTCGCGCCAGCGCAACAGACGCAGCAGGCGCAGTTGCGCCGGGCGGTCCATGAACTGCGCCGAGCGCATGCCCAGGTGCGGCCAGCGCTCGCCGTCGTCCTGTTCGACCGTGCCGAGCAGGCGTTCGCCGTCCTCGTGCAGCCAGTCGCTGCGCTCCAGGGTCTGCAGCCGCGCCTGCAGCGCGTCGTGCAGCGCGAACAGGTGGCGCACGTCGTCGGCGGCATATTCGAGTTGCGCCGGCGACAGCGGGCGGCGCAGCCAGTCCGAGCGGGTCTCGCCCTTGGCCAGGTGCACGCCGGTGATCTCCAGCACCAGCTTCTGGTAGCCCATGCCGGCGCCGAGCCCGGCCAGGCCGGCGGCGATCTGGGTGTCGAACAGCGGCCGCGGCAGGGTGCCGCAGGCACACTTGAAGGCGACCAGGTCTTCGCTGGCGCTGTGCATGATCTTGAGGATGCCCGGATCGCTCAGCCACGGCGCCAGTGCCTGCGGCATGCCCGGGATCAGCGGGTCGATCAGCAGGATTTCGTCGCCCACCGCCATCTGCACCAGCGCCAGTTGCGGCCAGTAGGTGCGTTCGCGGACGAATTCGGTGTCCAGGCCGATGCGGGCCGGCCGCTGCGCCAGCCGTTCGCTCAGCTCGGCGGGTTGCTTGATCCAATAAGGCACGTGATTTCCGTTGACTGCAGGGTTTGCTCAGGCAGGCGAGAATAGCCTAACGTCGCTCCGCCGGCCGCACGGCGCGCCGGACGGGATGGCGTCGCAAGGTCCATGGTTCGGAGGAAAAGTGCGCAGCAGCGGCGTTGTGATGGTCTGGAGCATGCTCGCGGCGGCGCTGGTCGGCTGTGCGCGGCAGCCGCCGGCGCCTGCCGCCGAGACCGCGCCTGCGACCGCCACGGCCATTGCCCCGGCGCATTCGACACCGGCCAGGCCGGTGCAGGCGCCCAGCGTCACCATCGGCGGCGAAGATGCGGCCGAGACCGTGGCGCACTGGCAACCGCCGTTGCCGAGCCTCAGCCGCAGCGGCCTGCCGCAGGCACGACGCGAGGCGGCGCGCGCGCTGGCCGAGGATCGCCTGTTCGAGGATGCGCAATCGGCGATACCGCTGTACCTGGCGATCCGCAGCCTGGCGCCGAACGATCGCGCCGCCCAGGACGGCCTGCGCAAGGCGCGGCGGCGGTTGCTGCAGCTCGGCGCGCAGGCGCTGGGCGATCCGGATCTTTCCGAACGCACGCTCGAGCAGGCCACGCGCATCGCGATGGTGGCGCTGTGGCTGGATGCCGACGATCCGGCGGTGCGGCGCCTGCAACAGCGGGTGGAGACCGCCGCGCGGGTACTGGCCTACAACCGCGCCGGCGAGGAAGACCTGCGTGGCGGCCGCCTGGGCGAGGACGGCAACGGCGCCCTGGCCAATTTCCGCGAGGCGCTGCAGCTGGATGCGGACGACGACCGCGCACGCCAGGGCGTGGCGGCGGTGGAGAGCGCGTTGATCCGCCGCGCCGAGACGGCGGCGGCGGCCTCGGATTTCGCCGCCGCCGGCAGCTGGCTGGCACGCGCGGCGCGGGTCCGCGAGGACGCGCCCACGGTGCGCGATGCGCGCGTGCGGGTGGAGCAGGTGCGGGTGGCGCGCATCGCCGCCTTGCGCGATGCCGGCCTGCGCGATCTGGCCACGCCGGCGGGATTGAAGTCGGCGCGCGAGCGCCTGGGCGATGTGCTGCGCATCGCCGATCCCGGCGATCCGGTGGCGGCGATGCTGCGCGAACGCATCGATCTGGCCACCCACTACGGCAGTTTCCGCCCCGGACAGGTATTCACCGACGGCATGCACGACGGCGGGCGCGGCCCGCAGATGATCGTGGTGCCGCACGGCGGCTTCCGCATGGGCGCGGCCGAGAGCGAACCCGGCGCCTCGCCGGCGGAGATGCCGCAGCACTACGTGCGCTTCGACCGCGGCTTCGCCATGTCGATCACCGAAGTCACCGTGGCCGACTTCCGCCGCTTCGTGGAGGCGACCAATGCGCGCCCGCGCGCCACCCGCCGCGGCCATTCCACCGTCTACGACGAGCGCAGCGGCAACTTCGTGCGCCGCAACGGCGTGGACTGGCAGTCCGATTACCAGGGCGCGCGGGCGGCGCCCAACAGTCCGGTGATGCACGTCAGCGTGCGCGACGCCGAGGCCTATGCGGCCTGGCTATCGCAGCAGACCGGGCGCCATTACCGGCTGCCCAGCGAGGCCGAGTTCGAGTACGCCCTGCGCGCCGGCAACCGCGGCCGCTACCCCTGGGGCAATGCCGGCACGCCGCCGCGCGGCAGCGGCAACTTCACCGGCGGCGGCGACGTCTCGCCCAGCGGTCGGCACTGGCGCAACGCCTTCGTCGGCTAC
The DNA here is from genome assembly GCF_040529065.1 of Xanthomonas sacchari. NCBI lineage: Bacteria > Pseudomonadati > Pseudomonadota > Gammaproteobacteria > Lysobacterales > Lysobacteraceae > Xanthomonas > Xanthomonas sacchari. Next base: position 1,785,892 of record NZ_CP132343.1, read on the forward strand.
ACCGACGGCTTCTGGGGGCCGGCCCCGGTCGCCAGTTTTTCTGCCAATGCCTGGGGCCTGCACGACATGGCCGGCAACCTCAGCGAATGGGTCGCCGACTGCTGGCATGCCAGCTACCGGCGCGCACCGGCCGACGGCGCGGCCTGGTACAACCCGGGCTGCCGCTCGCGGGTGGTGCGCGGCGGCAACTGGGCCAACGCGCCCGAGCAGACCCGTGCGGCGTGGCGGCTGATGCAGGATTCGGACAGCACCAGCGCGCGCGTCGGTTTCCGCCTGGTCCGCGGCATTTGACGCCGCCGCGTCGGCGCCGACGCTAGATTGCCTCACCAGTCAGGGAGGGGAGTGGGATGAATGACGTCTTCGGCCGCCAGGGCGGCGAACCGGGCGGCCGCCGTGGGCCGCTGGGTGGGGTGCGCTGGCTGGTGCTGCTGGGCTTTGCGGTCTATGCCGGGTACTACTGGTTCTCCAACCGCAGCGAGGATCCGTATACCGGCGAGCAGGTGCTGATCGACCGCTCGTTGAACGTGGAGGACGAGAAAGCACTCGGCCTGCAGGCCTATCAGGAGATCCTGGCGCAGGAACGGCCGCTGGACCCGCAGGCGCCGCAGGCGCAGCAAGTGCGCGCGATCGCGCAGCGGCTGATCGCCAAGGTCGACGTGGTCGAGGACGCACTGGCGGCCGAGCACGGCATGCAGGCCAAGCATTACGCGCGCGGCTTCGATTGGGACGTCAACGTGATCGAGTCCGAGCAGGCCAACGCGTTCTGCCTGCCCGGCGGCAAGATGGCGGTCTATACCGGCCTGTTCCCGGTCGCCGGCAATGCCGATGCGATGGCGGTGGTGATGGGCCACGAGATCGCGCATGCGCTGCTGCGGCATGGCGCGCAGCGCATGGCCCAGCAGAAGCTGACCCAGATCGGGCAGATGGCCGGCGCCGCCGGCGGCCTGGACCCGCAACAGCAGCAGATGGCGATGGCGGCGATGGGCTACGGCTACCTGCTGCCGTACGCGCGTAGCCATGAGACCCAGGCCGATGAAGTAGGGCTGATGCTGGCCGCGGCGGCCTGTTTCGACCCGCGCGCAGCGGTGCCGCTGTGGCAGCGGATGAGCGAAAGCAGCGGCGGCCAGGCCCCGCCGGAGTTCGCCTCCACCCACCCCAATCCGGGCACCCGCATCCAGAACCTGCAGGCGCTGATGCCCAAGGCGCTGGAGTACCGGCAGCGCTTCTGCGAATCGGCGCGCGGTGCCGCGCAGTGACGGTGCGCGCCGTCACTGCGCGGCGCTGGCTGCCTTGGCGCTGAACGCCGTGCGTGCGCGTGTGTTCGCGTGCACGGCAGCGGGCGCATGATGCGCTCCACACCATCAGGAGCGCTGTCATGAAACGCCTGCTGCTGTCCTCTCTCCTCGCCACGGCCATGCTGGCCGGCTGCGCCACCAATCGCCTCAGCGACGACGAACGCCTGACCCTGTACCGCGCCCACGCCGGTGCGCCGGTGCGCGACTTCCAGTACTTCAACCGGCTCAGCGGCTGGACCGCGCTCGGCGACAGCGCACTGGCGGTGTGGACGCGGCCGAACCAGGCCTATCTGCTGGAATTCGCCGGCCCCTGCCAGGACCTGGATTTCGCGCCCAGCATCGCCATCACCCATTTCGGCAGCCAGGTCTCGGCGAAGTTCGACGACGTGCTGGTGCTCGGCGGCGGGCCCGGCGCGATCCGCCTGCCGTGCCGCATCGACAGCATCCGCCCGCTCGACGTCAAGGCGCTGCGCACCTCGGAGAAGGAACTGCGCGAGGCCAAGGTGCAGGAGCGGGCCGGTGGATGAGCCGGGCGCGGCTGCGCCGGCCTGGTCCTATTTCGACTTGGTGCCGTAGTAGAAGCCGGTGGCGGCCGAGACCAGGGTGACCACCGGGCCGAGCAGCACGGCGAAGTCCTTGATGTCCTGCACCCGGATGCCGCCCCAGGCGATCAGGATCAGCAGGCCAGCGACCACGATCCACAGCAGGCCGATCAGCAGGTAGGCGATGTGGCGCCTGGCTTGGTCCTCGTGCGGGCGCGGATCGTAGTCGTTGCCCAGTCGCGGCGCGACGACCGCGGTGTCGCCTGCGTCGGGATCGGTCAGGTCCAGCGTGTCGCTGCTGGCCTCCGGCATGGCCGGGACTGCCTGTGCGGAAATACGGTCTTGCGCTGCCGCGTCCTGGCGTTGCGGGTCTGACATGGTGCGCTTCCTTGTGCGACGTCAGCGATTGTCGCGTTGGGCCTATCTGCGGATGACTTCCCGGATCCGGCTGCCGTCCTCGATCAGGATTTTGCGGTTGGCCGCCTCGTTGTCGGCGAAGAACTTCTCCGCGTTGATCGCCCGGCGCAGCACGTCCACCACGGAGACTTTTTCCTTGGTCGCGAGTTGCTGCAGGAACTCGACCTGCTCGGTCGGCAGGTTGACGGTGATTTTCTTGAAGTCGCTCATGGTCGTTCCGCACGCCGATGACGGGGTGTCCCGACCATCGTAGGTGGCGAAATGCCGTATTTCAACCATATGCGGCATGAACGGGGAGCGGGGGCGCCGGCCTGGCGACCGGTCCCTGCGTCGGGCCTGGCGCGCGACGCTCGTTCAGCCCTGCGGGTCGGGCGCCACGTAGCCGTCGGGCTTGTCGGCGCCGCCCTGGAACAGGAACTTCTCCAGTTCCGTTTCCAGGAACGCGCGATGCTTGGGGTCGCGCGGCGACAGCCGGTTCTCGTTGATCAGCATGGTCTGGTGCGCCAGCCAGGCCTGCCAGCCGGCCTTGCCGATATGCGCGAACACGCGCTTGCCGAGCTCGCCGGGATACGGCACGTAGTCGAGCCCTTCGGCGTCGCGTTGCTGGTACTGGCAGAAGACGGTGCGGGACATGGCAATTCCTGGCGGTGCGTGCGGCGGCGCGCGCTGGCGCGCTAGAGGCCGTCGAGCAGTTTGCGGATCGGTGCGGGCAGCCCCAGCGCCGACAGGTCGGCGCGCGCCACCCAGCGCAGGTCGGCATTGTCGCCCAGGGCATCGCCCATGGCGACCTTGCGCAGGCGCAGCGGCTGCAGGTGCAGGCGGTAATGGCTGAAGGTGTGAACGATCAGCGGCAGTGCTTCGGCGTCGTCGTAGGCGCGCCCGCGCATCCAGCGCGCGTACCAGGCGCGCAGTTCGCTGTCGGTCTCGGCCTGCGGCAGGGTCCACAGCGAGGCCCAGATGCCGGTCGGCGGACGCCGCTGCAGCAGCAGTTCGCCGGCAGCGTTCTCCAGCAGCAGCGCCAGCGCCTCGCGCTCGGGCAGGGTCTTGCCCGGCTTGGGCGTGGGCAGCGCCTCGACCAGGCCGTCGCGGCGCGCCACGCAGTCGTCCTGCAACGGGCACAGCACGCAGGCCGGGTTGGCGCGGGTGCACAGGGTGGCGCCGAAATCCATCTGCGCCTGCGTGTAGTCGGCCATGCGTCCGTCCGGCACGGCGGCCACGTGGTCGTGCGCGAGCGCCCACAGCGGCTTTTCCACCGCTGGCAGGCCGGGGTAGCCGGCGATGCCGTGGTAGCGGGTCAGCACGCGCTTGACGTTGCCGTCGAGGATCGGGAAGCGGTCGTTCCAGGCCTGGCTGAGGATCGCGCCGGCGGTGCTGCGGCCGATGCCGGGCAGCGCGTGCAGGGCCTCGAAATCGCGCGGCAGGTCGCCATCGTGCAGTTCCACGCAGCGCTTGGCGGCGGCATGCAGGTTGCGCGCACGGGCGTAGTAGCCCAGCCCGGCCCATTGCGCCATCACTGCGTCGTTGTCGGCGGCGGCCAGGTCGGGGAGGGTCGGGAAGTGCTGCAGGAAGCGCAGGAAGTAGGGGATGACCACCGCCACCTGGGTCTGCTGCAGCATGATCTCCGACAGCCACACCCGATACGGGCTGCGCGGATGCTGCCAGGGCAGGTCATGGCGCCCGTGGCGGTCGAACCAGGCGAGCAGGCGGGTGGGGAAGGTGTCGGGCTGGCGCATGCTGGCATCTGAGTTCCTTCTCCCTTCGGGAGAAGGTGCCCCGAAGGGGCGGATGAGGGTACGGGCGAAGCCTGGTGCGGTTTGGGTAGTGCGCATGCCGGCATGGCGGGCTTCGCCGTACCCTCACCCCAACCCCCGCTCCGCGCCCCGGCCCGCGCTTGCGGCGCGGGCGCTCCAGGGCACGCGCGCCAGTGGCGCGCAAGCCGTGCCCTGTCGCCCCAGAGGGAGAGGGGCTTCAATCTCAGGCGCCCAGGGCGTCGGGCAGCAACGCGTCGACGAAGGCCTCGGCGTCGAATACGCGCAGGTCTTCGGGGCGCTCGCCGATGCCGGCGAAGCGGATCGGGATGCCGAACTCGCGGGCCAGGGCGAACACCACGCCGCCCTTGGCGGTGCCGTCGAGCTTGGTCACCACCAGGCCGGTGACGCCGACTGCGGCATGGAACTGGCGCAGTTGCGAGAGCGCGTTCTGGCCGGTGGTGCCGTCGATGACCATCAGCACCTCGTGCGGGGCGCTGGCGTCGAGCTTGCCGAGCACGCGGCGGATCTTGCCCAGTTCGTTCATCAGCCCGGTCTGGGTGTGCAGGCGGCCGGCGGTATCGGCGATCAGCACTTCGGTGCCGCGCGCCTTGCCGGCCTGCAGCGCATCGAAGGCCACCGAGGCGGCGTCGGCGTTCTGGCCCTGCGCGATCACGGTGACGCCGTTGCGCTCGCCCCAGGCCTGCAGCTGCGCCACCGCGGCGGCGCGGAAGGTGTCGCCGGCGGCCAGCATCAGGCTGTGGCCTTCGTCCTTGAAGCGCTTGGCCAGCTTGCCGATGGTGGTGGTCTTGCCGACGCCGTTGACGCCGACGGTCAGCACCACGAACGGCTTGGCATTGCGGTCGATCTGCAGCGGCCTGGCCACCGGCTGCAGGATCGCCAGCAGGTCGGCGCGCAGCGCCTGCTGCAGCGCCCTGGCATCGGCGAACTCGCGCGCCTTCATGCGCTTGCGCAGGCTCTCGATCAGCGCGGTGGTGGCGGGGATGCCGACGTCGGCGGTGATCAGCGCGGTCTCGATCTCGTCGAGCAGGTCATCGTCGAGCTTGGGATTGCGCGAGAACAGGCTGCCGACGCTGCGCGCGAAGCTGCTGTTGCGCAGCCGTTCGCGCCAACCGGGCTTGCCGGCCGGCGCGGCAGGCAGCGCGTCGCTGCGGACCAGGTCGGCGTCGGCGGCGGGTACGGACGCGGTGGCCGGTGCTGGAGCCGCGGGGGCGGGCGTTGGCGTCGGCACGCTCGGTGCCGGTGCGGCGGCCGGCGCCGGCACATAGGCCTGCGGCGGCGGCGTGGGCGCTGCGGGCGGAAGCGGCGTCGGTTGCGGCTGCGGGACCGCGACCGGGGCCGACGCCTGCACGGGATGTTCGGCGACCGGCGCGGACGCCGGCTGCGGTGTGGCGGCGGGTGCGGGAGCGGCGGGCGCTGCCTCAGCGGCAGGCGGCGCCGACGGCGCAGGCGCAGCGGGCTCGGCGCTTGCCGGCTTGGGGAAGGCGGCGGCCAGTTCCTCGATGCTGTAGCGCTGGGTGCGGCTCTCGCCGGCGTTGTCCTGGGGCTTGTTGCGGCGGAATAGGCTGACCATGGATGACGCGTGGACCGGAAACAAAGAATGCTACCACTTGCGACCTGAGCGGCCGGTGCAGCGGGGCTGGCTGGGGTGGTTGGCGGGGTGGGATTTTGTGCGCCGTGAACGTGTGCGCGTGCATTGGCGCGGCGCTTGCCCCATCACCGGATCAGCTGCGACCGGGCATCTCTGGTGCGGCAAGGTCACAGCGTAGGTGCGGAAGTTTCATGGCATTTCGATGCGATCGGCTGCGCCGGACCCTCACCCCAACCCCTCTCCCGGGGGGAGAGGGGCTCTGCATTCGTAGCGCCGCGATCTCAACGCCCGCATTCAGCAAAAAACGATTCCCCAATCCCCATTCCCCATTCCCAGCTCTTCACAGCTTGCCCTTCATGGACCGATAGTCGCGCGGGGTCATGCCGACGGTGGCCTTGAACTGGCGGGCGAAGGCGCTCTGGTCGGCGAAGCCGCACAGCTGGCCGATGCTGGCGATGCTGTCGTCGCCGTGCAGCAGGCGCATCGCCGCTTCGATGCGCATCTTGGTCAGCAGTTGCTGCGGGGTCAGCTGGAACACGCGGCGGAAGTGCCGCTCCAGTTGCGCCACCGACAGTTCGGCCAGGTCGGCCAGGGTCTGCACGCGCAGGTTGTCGCCGTAGTGCGCCTGCATGTGTTCCATGGCGCGGCTGATGCGCTCGTAGGCGGAATGGCGGCTGTCCGGCTGGCCCAGGTCGCGGGAGATGCCGACCACGCCGATCACGTCCTCGCCCTCGCATAGCGGGCGCTTGAAGGTCAGGCACCAGCCGGGGGTGCGGTTCGGGAACAGGTGCACTTCCAACTGGTTCTCGATCACCTCGCCGCACAGCACGCGCCGGTCCTGCATCAGGTAGCTGCCGCCCAGCGGCAGCGGGAACACGTCCGCGGCCGACTTGCCGATCAGATCGGCGCGGTATTTCTTGCCCAGTCGCCGCACCAGGGTCAGGTTGACGTGGGTGTAGCGGCCGTCGCGGTCCTTCACGAAGAACACCACGTCCGGCAGGGCGTCGAACAGCGTCTGCAGTTCCAGTGCCGAAATCAGAGTGTCCATGGCGTTCACCTGCGGAAGTGGGCGGCGGTGCGGGCGCGCCGCCGCGCGTCCCCCGAATGCCGATGCTAGCCTAAGTCGGCACCGGCGGGCGTCGCCGGGTTGTGCGAACTTCCGCATTGGCGACAGGCAAACGCTGCTAGCCGGCGGCGGTGCCGAATGTGAGCATGGCTCCATGCATACACTCGATGTCATCGACTCGCACAGCGCCGGCGAACCGACCCGTGTCGTCGTCTCCGGCTTCCCCGATCTGGGAACCGGTTCCCTGGCCGAGCGCCGGGAGCTGTTCCGCACGCGCTTCGACGCCTGGCGCAGCGCCATCGCCTGCGAGCCGCGCGGCTCGGACACCATGGTCGGCGCGCTGCTGCTGCCGCCGGTGGCCGCCGATGCGTGCGCGGCGGTGATCTTCTTCAACAACGTCGGCTACCTGGGCATGTGCGGCCACGGCACCATCGGCCTGGTACGCACGCTGGCCGAGCTGGGCCGGCTGAGCGCGGGCACGCACCGCATCGAGACGCCGGTGGGCACGGTCGGCGTGGAACTGCACGCCGACGGCCGCGTCTCGGTCGACAACGTCGAGAGCTACCGCCATGCCACCGGCGTCGAAGTGCAGGTGCCCGAGTACGGGCGCGTGCGTGGCGACGTGGCCTGGGGCGGCAACTGGTTCTTCATCACCGAACAGACGCCGTGTGCGCTGGAGCTGCGCCACCAGCGCGCGCTGACCGCCTACACCGAGGCGGTGCGGCTTGCGCTGGAGGCGGCGGGCATCCGCGGCGCCGACGGCGGCGAGATCGATCACATCGAGATCAACGGGCCGGCGCCGGACGCCAGCGCCGATGCGCGCAACTTCGTGCTGTGCCCAGGCCTGGCCTACGACCGGTCGCCCTGCGGCACCGGCACCAGCGCCAAGCTGGCGTGCCTGGCCGCCGACGGCAAGCTGGCGCCGGGCCAGGTGTGGCGGCAGCAGGGCATCCTCGGCAGCGTGTTCGAGGGCAGCTACACGGCCGGATCGCGTGGGGTACTGCCGCGCATCACCGGGCAGGCCTACATCACTGCGCGCGCGCAGTTGCTGATCGATCCGCAGGACCCGTTCGCCTGGGGCATCGGCGCCGCATGAGCGGTTTCGACCTGATCGTCGTCGGCGCCGGCATCGTCGGCGCGGCCTGCGCCGATGCAGCGGCGGCCGCCGGCCTGCGCGTGGCGATCGTCGAGTCGGGCAGCATCGGCGGCGGTTCCACCGCCGCGGCGATGGGGCATCTGGTGGCGATGGACGACGATCCTGCGGAACTGGCGCTGTCGGCGTACTCGCTGCGCCTGTGGGAAGAATTCGCGCCGCTGCCGGAGGCGGAGTTCAGCCGTTGCGGCACGCTGTGGGTGGCGCGCGAGGCGCGCGAACTGGAGGCGATTCCGGCCAAGATCCAGCGCCTGGCCGCAGCCGGCGTGCACGCCGAAGCGCTCGATGCGCAGCGCTTGTACCAACTGGAGCCGGCGCTGGTGCCGGGCCTGGCCGGCGGCATGCGCGTGGCCGCCGAGGCGGTGGTGTATCCGCCGCGGATGGCGCGCTACCTGGTCGAGCGCGCCTGCGCCGCCGGCGCGCAGCTGTACGCCGGGCGTCGCGCCACCGCGCTGGCCGATGCCGGCGTGCGCCTGGACGACGGCAGCGCGCTGCATGGCCCGGTATTGGTCGCCACCGGCTGCGCGGTGCCGGAACTGTTGCCGGAGCTGCCGATGCGCGCGCGCAAGGGGCAACTGGTGATCACCGACCGCTACCCGGGTTTCGTCGCCCATCAATTGCTGGAACTGGGCTATGCCGACAGCGCGCACGGCAGCGACGGCAGCAGCGTGGCGTTCAACGTGCAGCCGCGGCCGACCGGGCAGATCCTGATCGGCTCCTCGCGCGAATTCGATGCGACCGACCGTGCGGTGTCGATGCCGATGCTGCAGCGGATGCTGGAGCGCGCCTTCGCGTTCCTGCCGGGCTTGCGGCAACTGCAGGCGATTCGGGTGTGGACCGGCCTGCGTCCGGCCACCCCGGACGGGCGCCCTTACCTGGGCGCGGTGCCGGAGCGGCGCGACGTGTGGGTCGCGGCCGGCCACGAGGGCCTGGGCGTGACCACCGCGCTGGGCAGTGCGCGCCTGCTGCTGGACCAGTTGCTGCAGCGGCCTGCGGCCATCGACCCGGCGCCGTACGCGCCGGCGCGGGCGCTGGCATGAGCGCGCGCATGCTGCGCCTGCAGGTCGACGGCCGCGATGTCGAAGTGCTCGACGGCAGCAGCGTGGCCGCGGCGGTGGCGCAGGTCGCCACGCATTTCCGCCGCTCGCGCAGCGGCCAGCCGCGTGCGCCGCTATGCGGCATGGGCGTGTGCGCCGAGTGCCGGGTGCGCATCGACCGCGTCGGCCAGTTGCGCGCCTGCATCACCCCGGCGCGCGACGGCATGCAGGTGTGGACCGATGGCTGAGCCGCGCACCCATTACGACGTGCTGGTGATCGGCGCCGGCCCGGCCGGGCTGGCGGCGGCGCTGGCGGCGGCCGGGCATGGCCGCCGGGTCGGCCTGGTCGATCTGCAGGCGCGTGCCGGCGGGCAGATCTGGCGCCACGACGTGGCGCAGGCACCGCCGCGCCTGGCCGCGCGCGCGCTGGCGCAACTGGCGGCCAGCGCCGTGACCTTTCTGCCGCAGACCCAGGTGCTGCTGGCGCAGGACCGGCAACTGCTCACCGATGGACCCGATGGCCCGCGTTGGCTGGGCTACGACGCGCTGGTGCTGGCCACCGGCGCGCGCGAATTGCTGTTGCCGTTCCCGGGCTGGACCTTGCCCGGGGTGACCGGCGCCGGCGGCGCCCAGGCGCTGGCCAAGCAGGGCTGGCCGCTGACCGGGCGGCGCGTGCTGGTCGCCGGCAGCGGGCCGCTGCTGCTGGCCTCGGCGGCGACGCTGCATCGCCACGGCGCGCAGGTGCTGGGCATCGTCGAACAGGCGCCGTGGCGCGCGCTGGCCGCGTTCGCCGCGCAGCTGCCGCTGCGCTGGCCGGACAAGGCGCTGCAGGCGCTGGCGCTGCGCACGCAACTGGCCGGGGTCGGCTACCACGCCGGCAGCGTGGTGCTGGCCGCGTATGGCGAGGGCCGCGTGCAGGAGGTGGAGATCGACGGCCCGCGCGGCCGCCGCCGTCTCGCCTGCGATCAACTGGCGGTGGGCTACGGCCTGGTACCGAACGTGGAACTGGCGCAACTGCTGGGCTGTCGCCTGGGCCGTAGCGGCGCGCATCCGTGCGTGGCGGTGGATGCGCAACTGCGCACCAGCGTCGACGGCGTGTATGCCGCGGGCGAGGCGCTGGGCATCGGCGGGCGCGATTGCGCGCGGGTGGAAGGTGCCATCGCCGGCCATCTGGCCGCCGGCCAGGACGCCGATGCGCAGGCGCTGCAACCGCAGCGGCGCCGCGCGCGCGCCTTTGCCGCACTGCTGCAGCGGCAGTTCGCGCTGGACCCGCGCATCCATGCGCTGGCCGCGCCGGATACGCTGGTGTGCCGCTGCGAGGACGTGCCGCTGTCCGCGTTGCAGGGCCATGCCGACCTGCGCGACGCCAAGCTGGCCTCGCGCTGCGGCATGGGCGCCTGCCAGGGCCGCATTTGCGGCAGTGCGCTGACCGAGCTGGGGCTGGCCGCGCGCGCCGCCGATTTTTCCGACGACGGCCGCCGGCCGCCGCTGTTCCCGGCGCGTCTGGACGCGCTGGCCCATCCCTGTCCGGATCCCGGTCCGGACGCCGCTTCCGCCGCGCCCTCGTGCGCGGCCTCCCTTCGCAACTCTCCACAAGGTGTACTTCCATGAGCAAGGCTTCCTTCTGGTACGGCGTGCTGCCGGCCATCACCACCCCGTTCAACGCCGACGGCAGCATCGACCACGCGTTCCTGGCCAAGCATGCGCAGCTCATGGTCGACGCCGGCTGCACCGCGATCGTGCCGCTGGGCTCGCTGGGCGAAGCGGCCACGCTGAGCTTCGACGACAAGCTGGCGATCCTGAAGACCCTGGTGCAGGCGGTCGACGGCCGCATCCCGGTGGTGCCGGGCATCGCCGCGCTGTCCACCGACGAAGCCGTGCGCCTGGCGCAGGCGGCCAAGCAGGTCGGCTGCGGCGGCATCATGGTGCTGCCGCCGTACGTGTATTCCACCGACTGGCGCGAGATGGGCGCGCACATGCGCGCGGTGATCGCCGCCACCGACCTGCCGGCGATCCTGTACAACAACCCGATCGCCTACAAGACCGACTTCAGCCCGGCGCAGATCGCCGAACTGGCGGCCGAATTCCCGAACCTGCAGGCGGTGAAGGAATCCTCCGGCGACGTGCGCCGCTTCGCCGCGCTGGGCGAGCTGCTCGGCGACCGCCTGGTGCTGCTGGTGGGCATGGACGATGCGATCGTCGAAGGTCTGAGCATGGGCGCCAAGGGCTGGATCGCCGGCCTGGTCAACGCGTATCCGAAGGAGTCGGTGAAGCTGTTCGAGCTGGCCCGCGACGGCGGCTATCCGGCGGCCAAGGCGCTGTACGACTGGTTCCTGCCGCTGCTGCGCCTGGACACCGTGCCCAAGTTCGTGCAGCTGATCAAGCTGGTGCAGCAGAAGGTCGGCCTGGGCAGCGAGCGCGTGCGCGCGCCGCGGCTGGTGCTGGAAGGCGCCGAGCGCGAGGCCGCGCTGAAGGTCATCGACCACGCCATCGCCACCCACCCCGGGCACTGAGATGAGTACGCAACCGCTGTTGCTGGCCGGCCATTGGCAGGCCTCGCTGGAAGAGCGCGGCAGTTTCCGCGCCGAGGATCCGCGCGACGGAAGCGAGTTCGGCCCGTCGTTCCCGATCAGCGGCGCCGCCGATCTGGAAGCGGCGCTGAGCGCGGCGGCGCTGAGCGCCGATGCGCTGGCCGCGGCCGCACCGGAACGCATCGCCGGGTTCCTGGATGCGTACGCGGACGCGATCGACGCCGACGTCGAGCGGCTGGTGGCGCTGGCGCATGCCGAAACCGGCCTGCCGGTGGAGCCGCGCCTGGCCAAGGTGGAACTGCCGCGCGCCAGCGGGCAGCTGCGCCAGGCCGCGCAGGCGGTGCGCAGCCACAGCTGGGCGCAGCCGGTGATCGACACCGCGGCGGGGCTGCGCGCGCAGCTGGGGCCGTTGCACAAGCCGGTGCTGGTGTTCGGGCCAAACAATTTCCCGTTCGCGTTCAACGCGGTGGCCGGCAGCGATTTCGCCTCGGCCATCGCCGCGCGCAACCCGGTCATCGCCAAGGCGCATCCCTCGCATCCGGCCACCAGCCAGCGCCTGGCGCAGCTCGCGCACCAGGCGCTGCTGGCGCATGACCTGCCGGCGGCGACGGTGCAGTTGCTCTACCACTTCGACAGCACGCTGGGCCTGGAGCTGGCCGGCGATCCGCGGCTGGGCGCGATCGGCTTCACCGGCAGCCGTGCCGGCGGGCTGGCGCTGAAGGCCGCCGCCGACCGCGCTGGCGTGCCGGCCTATGTCGAACTGTCCAGCGTCAATCCGGTGTTCCTGCTGCCGGGCGCGCTGGCCGAACGCGGCACCGCGCTGGCGCAGGAGTTCTTCGCCTCCTGCACCATGGGCAGCGGCCAGTTCTGCACCAACCCGGGCATCGTGGTGGTGCCCGAGGGGGAGGCCGGCGATGCCTTCGTTGCCGCAGCCACCGCGCATTTCACTGCGGCCGCGCCGGCGCTGCTGTTCTCGCGCGGCGTGCTGGAGCATCTGCAGCGCAGCGTGGGCATGCTGCGCGATGCCGGCGCCACGGTGCTGGCCGGTGGCGAGGCCGACAAGGGGCCCGGCTATCGGCATGCGCCGACGCTGCTGCAAGTGTCGGCCGAGGCCTTCCTGCAGCAGCCGGAGGCGCTGCAGACCGAGGCGTTCGGCCCGGTCAGTCTGATCGTGCGCGGCGGCGGGTTGGGGCAATTGACCGCCCTGGCGCGCAGCTTCGAGGGCAATCTCACCGGCACGCTCTATCGCGCCGCCGATGGCAGCGACGACATGGCCTTCGCCGCGCTGGCCGCGGCGTTGCGTCCGCGTGTCGGTCGCCTGATCTGCAACAAGATGCCGACCGGCGTGGCGGTGAGCCCGGCAATGAACCATGGCGGCCCGTATCCGAGCACCGGCCATCCGGGCTTCACGGCCGTCGGCATGCCCGCGGCGATCCGCCGCTTCGCCGCGCTGCACAGCTACGACGGCGTGCCCGACGCGCTGCTGCCGCCGTTGCTGCGCGATCGCAATCCCGGCGGCGTGCAGCGCTTGATCGACGGCAGCTGGAGCACCGCCGACGTGGAGCCGCGCGCATGAGCGAGCAGGCCCAGATCGGCGGGTTGACCCTGGAGCAGGCGCACGCACAACTGTCGCCGTGGCCGCACCGCGCGCCGGCGATCCAGCAGCAGGAGTACCGGCAGCGCCTGGCCAACGCGCGTGCGCTGATGCGCGCGCACGGCGCCGACGCGTTGCTGATCGGTGCCGGCGCTTCGTTGCGCTACTTCACCGGCGTGCCGTGGGGCGCCAGCGAGCGCCTGGTGGCGATGCTGCTCACCGCCGAAGGCGATCCGCTGCTGATCTGCCCGGCGTTCGAGGAAGGCTCGCTGGACGCGGTGCTGTCGGTGCCGGTGCGCAAGCGCCTGTGGCAGGAACACGAGGATCCGCACGCGTTGGTCGCCGAGGCCTTGCTGGAACTGGACGCGCAGAGCCTGGCGCTGGACCCGGGCGTGGCCTTCGCGGTGCACACCGGGCTGACGGCGGTGCTGGGCAGGATCGCGATCCGCGATGCGGCGGCGATCGTCGACGGCTGCCGCATGCGCAAGTCGCCGGCGGAACTGGCGCTGATGCAGCAGGCCTGCGACATGACCCTGCAGGTGCAGCGGCTGGCCGCCGGGCTGATCCGCGAGGGCATCACCACCGCGGAACTGACCCGCTTCATCGACCAGGCGCACCGCGCGCTCGGCGCCGACAACGGCTCGACCTTCTGCATCGTGCAGTTCGGCCACGCCACCGCGTATCCGCACGGCATTCCCGGCGTGCAGGCGCTGCGCCCGGGCGAGCTGGTGCTGATCGACACCGGCTGCACGGTGCAGGGCTACCACTCCGACATCACCCGCACCTACATCTTCGGCGAGCCCAGCGAGAAGCAGCGACGCATCTGGCAGCTGGAACACGATGCGCAGGCGGCGGCCTTCGCCGCGGTGCGGCCGGGCGTGGCCTGCGCCGTAGTGGACGAGGCCGCGCGCAAGGTGCTGCAGCGCGCCGGGCTCGGCCCGGACTACCAGTTGCCGGGACTGCCGCATCGCACCGGCCACGGCTGCGGCATGAGCATCCACGAGGCGCCGTACCTGGTGCGCGGCAATGCGCTGGCGCTAGCCCCGGGCATGTGCTGCAGCAACGAGCCGATGATCGTGGTGCCAGGCGAGTTCGGCGTGCGCCTGGAGGATCATTTCTACGTCACCGAGGACGGCGCGCAGTGGTTCACGCCGCCGTCGCCGGCGATCGACCGGCCGTTCGCCTGATGCGCAGGGCGGCCGCCTGCCACGTTTGCGCGGCGGCCGCCGCGGTGTGTCACGGGTGCATGTCGCCCTGCGGAGTTCCACGATGAAGCACATGCGTCTGCCCGTCGCCAGCATCCTGGCGCTGGCCCTGCTGAGCGCCTGTCAGCCGTCGACACCGTCGGCGCCTTCCACGCCGGCGGCAACGGCGCCGGACAAGGCGTCCACCTCGCCATCGCAGGCCTTCGCCGCGCTGCTCGATGCGCAGTGGCAGTACCAGCTCGAACACCATCCCGAGTTCGCCAGCATCATCGGCGACAGCCGCTACAACGACCGTTGGACCGACTATGCGCCGGCCGCGTTGGAAGCCGAACGCCAGGCGACCGTCGGGTTCCTGGCGCGCTTCGATGCGGTCGATGCCAAGGCGCTGTCGGCGCAGGAGCAGTTGAGCCTGCAGATGATGCAGCGGCAGTTGCGCGACCGGCTGGAGGCAATCGCGCTGAAGAACGACGAGATGCCGCTGGAGCCGGTCGGCGGCATCCAGGTGGCGCTGCCGGGCTATGCGCAGGCGTTTCCGTTCGCCAGCGTCAAGGACTACGAGGACTACATCAAGCGCCTGCAGGCGATCCCGGCGCTGCTCGACCAGGTGGTGGCGCTGTCGCGCGCCGGCGCCAGGGACGGGTTGGTGCAGCCGAAATACCTGCTAGAGCGTATTCCCGCGCAGGTGCGCGAGATCGCCGCACCGGCCGGTGCCGACAGTCCGTTCGCGCTTCCGCTGCAGCAGTTCCCCGCGGCAGTGCCGGAGGCCGAGCGGCCGCGGCTGCGCGCGGCGATGATCGCGGCGATCGACCAGCAGGTGCGGCCGGCCTATCGCAAGCTCGCCGATTTCGTCGCCAACGAATATGCGCCGCAGGGCCGCGTCCACGAAGGCCTGTGGTCGCTGCCCGATGGCGAGCGCCGCTACCGCTACGCGATCCACACCCAGACCACCACCGATCAGTCGCCCGAGCAGATCCACCAGACCGGCCTTGCCGAGGTTGCGCGCATCGAGGGCGAGATGGGCGTGATCGCCAAGCAGCTCGGCTACGCCGACCTGCCGGCGTTGCGTCAGGCGGTGGCCCATGACCGCAAGTTCTTCGCCAGTTCGTCCGAGCAGATCCTGCAGCGCTACCGGGACGACATCGCGCAGATGCAGCCGCAGTTGCCCAAGCTGTTCGGCACCTTGCCAAAGACGCCGCTGGAGGTGCGCGCGATGCCCGCGTTCCGCGCCACCGCGCCTGGTGCCGAGTACTGGCAGAGCGATGCGCAGGGCAGCAAGCCGGGGCTGGTGATGGTCAACACCAGCGATTACGCGCACCGTACCCTGGTCAACATCGAAGCCACCGCCTACCACGAGGGCGTGCCCGGTCATCACCTGCAGATCTCGCTGGCGCAGACCCTGCCGCTGCCGCCGTTCCGCCAGCAATCCAGCTACAACGCCTATGTGGAAGGCTGGGCGCTGTACGCCGAGCGGCTGGGCAAGGAGGTGGGCTTCTACCGCGATCCGTACAGCGATTACGGCCGCCTGGCCGGCGAACTGCTGCGCGCCAACCGGCTGGTGCTGGATACCGGCGTCCACTACAAGCGCTGGACGCGCCAGCAGATGATCGACTTTTTCCACGCGCATCCGTCCGACGACGAACCCAGCATCCAGGCCGAGACCGATCGCTACATCGTCTGGCCGGGCCAGGCGCTGGGCTACAAGCTCGGCGAGCTGGACATCCTGGCGCTGCGCGAGAAGGCCAAGCGCGCGCTGGGCGATCGTTTCGACATCCGCGCCTTTCACGATGCCATCCTCGGCGGCGGCGCGATGCCGCTGGACCTGCTGGACGCGCGCATCGATGCCTGGATCGCCCAGGTCCAGACCGGCGCTCCCGCCACTCCGGAGACTTCGCGATGACCGCTCATTCCCGACTGCGCACCGCGCTGGCCCTGGCTATCGCCTGCACCCTGGCCTGGCAGGGGGCCGCCCATGCCGCGCCGGCAAAGAGCGCGGCGCCAGCGGCCGCCGCGCCTGCCGACGATGCCGGTGCGCGCTTCAAGGCGCTGTACCAACGCGAGTGGAAATGGCGCCAGGAGCAATTCGCCGGCGCCGACGACGAAGACGCGCAAGGGCAGGCAGCCGATCACCTGCCCAAGGTCGATCCGGCCACCCAGGCGCAGCGCACCGCGTACTGGCAGCAGGTGCTGCGCGACCTGGACGCGATCGACCCGACACAGCTGGCGGCGCAGGACCAGGTGAACTACCAGGTCTATCGCCAGCAGTTGCAGGTGCTGCTCGACCAGCAGCGTTTCCGCGTCTGGGAAATGCCGTTCAACAGCGATTCCGCGTTCTGGAGCGACCTGGGATTCACTGCGCGCGCCACCCTGCGCAACCGCGAGGACTACCAGCGCTACCTCGGGCAGCTTGCCGACATCCCGCGCTACTTCGACGAGCAGATCGCCAACATGCGCGCCGGCCTGGCGCGCGGTTTCGCCCAGCCCAGCGTGATCCTGCAGGGCCGCGACCAGTCGATCGCTGAGGTCGCGCAGGCGGCGGGCGAGACCAATCTGTTCTACACCCCGTTCAAGCAGATGCCGGCGACGATCCCGGCGCCGTTGCAGGCGCAGTTGCGCGCGCAGGCGCGCACGGCGATCGCCCAGCAGGTGGTACCGGCCTACGCCAAGCTGCTGCGTTTCATGCGCGAGGAATACCTGCCCAAGGCACGCCCGGCGCTGGCCGCCGAATCGATGCCCGACGGCGCGGCGTACTACCGCGCGCAGATCCGCGAATACACCACGCTCGATCTCAGCCCCGAGCAGATCCACGCGGTGGGGCTGGAGGAAGTGGCGCGGCTGCGCAAGGAGATGGACCAGGCGATCGTCGACAGCGGCTTCAAGACCCCGCCCGGCCAGCAGACCTTCCCGGCGTTCCTGCACTACCTGCGCACCGATCCCAAGTTCTACGCCAAGACCCCGGAGGAACTGCTCAAGGACGCGGCGTGGATCGCCAAGCGCGTGGACGGCAAGATCGGCGACTACATCGGCCGGCTGCCGCGGCAGCGCTTCGCGATCGAGCCGGTGCCCGCGGACCTGGCGCCGTTCTATACGGGCGGGCGCGGTGGCCCCGGCATCTACCTGGTCAACACCTACGACCTGCCGTCGCGGCCGCTGTACAACCTCGCTGCGCTGACCCTGCACGAGTCCTCGCCTGGCCATGCGCTGCAGATGCCGTTGGCGGCCGAGCAGGACAACCTGCCGGATTTCCGCCGCTACACCTTCATTTCCGCCTATGGCGAGGGCTGGGCGGTGTACTCGGAATACCTGGGGCAGGAGATGGGGATATACGACACCCCGTACGACCGCTTCGGCTACCTGACCTACCAGATGTGGCGTGCGTGCCGGCTGGTGATCGATACCGGCATCCACCACGACGGCTGGACGCGGGAACAGGCGCAGGCGTTCCTGCGCGACAACACCGCGCTCAGCGAGCACGAGGTAACCACCGAGGTCGACCGCTACATCGCCTGGCCCGGACAGGCGCTGTCGTACTACCTGGGTGAGTTGAAGATCCTCGAGCTGCGGCGCAAGGCGGAGCAGGCGCTGGGCGAGAAGTTCGACATCCGCGCGTTCCATGACGCGGTGCTGGAAACCGGTTCGGTGCCGCTGCCGGTGCTGGAGCAGCGCATCGACCGGTTCATTGCCGAGGGTGGGAAATCGCCTTGGTCGAAGGAGGCGGCGAAGTAAAGCCCCTCTCCCACCGGGAGAGGGGTTGGGGTGAGGGTCGGGGCGCGAAGCGCATGCGGTGTTTCAGCTGCATGAGGCTTCGCCCGGACCCTCATCCGCCCCTGCGGGGCACCTTCTCCCGGAGGGAGAAGGGGACGTAAAAGCCCCTCTCCCACCGGGAGAGGGGTTGGGGTGAGGGTGGGGGCGCGAAGCGCATGCGGTGTTTCAGCTGCATGAGGCTTCGCCCGGACCCTCATCCGCCCCTTCGGGGCACCTTCTCCCGGAGGGAGAAGGGAGTGCTAAGCCCCTCTCCCTCCGGGAGAGGGGTTGGGGTGAGGGTCGGGGCGCGAAGCGCGTGCGGTGTTTCAGCTGCATGAGGCTTCGCTCGGACCCTCATCCGTCCCTTCGGGGCACCTTCTCCCGGGGGAGAAGGGAAACGCCGAGTCCCGCTCCTTCCGGGAGAGGGGTTGGGGTGAGAGTAGGGAACGCGCAGATCATCGAATCGCCAGTGACACCAATCCAGCGGGAGACGCCATGGCCGCACAAGGCAAGTTCCACAAGCGTTTGAGCCTCACCGATCTGACCTTCATCGGGTTGGGCTCGATCTTCGGTTCCGGTTGGCTGTTCTCGGCCAGCCACGTCTCGGCGATCGCCGGGCCGGCCGGCATCGTCTCGTGGATCGCCGGCGGCGTGGCGGTGCTGCTGCTGGGGCTGGTGTACTGCGAACTGGGCGCCGCCCTGCCGCGTGCCGGCGGCGTGGTGCGCTACCCGGAGTACTCGCACGGTGTGCTGCTCGGCTGGCTGATGGGCTTCATCACTTTGATCGCCTTCTCCAGCCTGATCGCGATCGAAGTGGAAGCAGCACGGCAATACGCCGCAGCGTGGTTCCCCTGGCTCAACCAGGCCGGCAGCACCCATCCCAGCGTCGCCGGCTGGCTGCTGCAACTGGCGCTGCTGGTCGCGTTCTTCCTGCTCAACTACTACAGCGTCAAGACCTTCGCCACCGCCAACAACATCGTCAGCGTGTTCAAGTTCCTGGTGCCGGTGCTGGTGATCGTGCTGCTGATGGCGCATTTCGATGCGCGCAACCTGCACGTGCAGGGCTTCGCGCCGTTCGGTGCGGCCGGGGTGGAGGCGGCGATCTCCGCGGGCGGCATCATCTTCGCCTACCTCGGACTCACGCCGATCGTGTCGGTGGCCAGCGAGGTGCGCGATCCGCAACGCAATATCCCGATCGCGCTGATCCTGTCGGTGGCGCTGTCCACGGTGATCTACGTGCTGCTGCAGCTCGCCTTCCTCGGCGGGGTGCCGGCGCAGCATCTGGCCAACGGCTGGGGCGGCATCGACAAGGCGTTCTCGCTGCCATATCACGACATCGCCCTGGCGCTGGGCATGGGCTGGCTGGCGGCATTGGTGATCTGCGACGCGATGATCTCGCCCAGCGGCACCGGCAACATCTACATGAACGCCACGCCGCGGGTGGTCTACGGCTGGGCGCGCAGCGGCGGTTTCCTGCCGGTGCTGACCAAAGTGGACGCCACCTCCGGCATCCCGCGCCCGGCGCTGTGGCTGAGCCTGGGTCTGTCGGTGTTCTGGACCCTGCCGTTCCCCTCGTGGGAGGCGCTGATCAACGTGGTGTCGGCGGCGCTGGTGCTGAGCTATGCGGTGGCGCCAGTGACCGTGGCCGCCTTGCGGCGCAGCGCGCCGGAGCTGCCGCGGCCGTTCCGGTTGCGCGGCATGGCGGTGCTCGGGCCACTGTCGTTCATCGTCGCAGGCCTGATCGTGTACTGGTCGACCTGGAACACGCTGTCGTGGCTGCTCGGCCTGCAGATCGCGATGTTCGCCCTGTACGTGTTGTACCGCCTGCCCAACGCGGCCGGCCGCGCGCGGCTGTGGCGGCAGGTGCGCGGCGTGCTGTGGCTGATCGTGTTCTTCGCGCTGGTGCTGGTGGTGTCGCGTCTGGGCACCTTCGGCGGCAGCGGCTGGATCGCGCATCCCTGGGACACGCTGTGCGTGGCCGCGATCGCGCTGGGCTGCTACCACTGGGGCGCGCGCAGCGGCCTGCGTCCGGAGGAACTGGCACTGGAAGAGGATGACGGGGAGTAGCCGGCCGCGTGTGTGTGTGCGTGTGCGTAGGAGCGGCGCTTGTCCCCTTTGTTGTGATTGGTTGTGACAGACGTTATCGGGAACGCCCGTCGCGGCTTAAGCCGCTCCTACGGAAACCAAGCACGTCATGAAATTTTTTGGAAACCGCATGAACAAGTTTTTTGTGTCTCTCGTCATGGCACTGGCCTGCTGCGCCGGCGCCGCCCACGCTGCGCCCAGCGTCGCCGACTACCAGCGCTCGCTGGGCCTGCGCGAGGCCTGGATCGGCCTGACCGAGAACGTGACCTGGCCGGCGCAGTGGCGCGACGACGGCGCGTTCTACTACCGCAAGACCGTGCCGGGCGGCTTCGCCTTCGTGGTCGAGGACGTGGCCAGCCAGCGCAAGCAGCCGGCGTTCGACCAGCAGCGGCTGGCGCGCGCGCTGAGCGCGGCGACCGGCACCGCCTACCCGGCGCTGCGCCTGCCGTTCGTGCGTTTCGCCTACGTCGCCGAGGGTGGCAAGGCGCAGGCGGCGATCGTCTTCGAGCTCGACGAACTGCCGTGGCGCTGCACCCTCACCACCTACGTCTGTGCGCGCGCCGACAGCGGTCCGCAGCCGCGGCCGCGCGGGTTCGGCGTGGTGCGCGATCTCAGCGTGCCGGCCGACGCCACCCCGCGGCGCTCGCCGGACGGGCGCTGGGAGGCCTATGTCGACGGCAACGCGGTGATGCTGCGCGCGGTGGCCGACGGGCGCACGCTGCGCCTGGCCGACGATGGCCGCAGCGACGATTTCTACGATCCGGAAACCATCGCGTGGTCGCCGGATTCGCAGCGGCTGGCGTTGTACCGGGTGAAGCCCGGCTTTCCCCGCCGCGTCACCCGGGTGGAGGCGGCGCCGCCCGGCGGCGGCCAGCCGATCGTGCGCACGCAGCTGTATCCCAAGCCCGGCGATGCGGTGGACATCGAGCGACCGGTGCTGTTCGACCTCGGCGCGCTGGCGCGCGGTGGTGCGCCGAGGCGTGTGGACATCGACGATGCATTGTTCGCCAACCCGTACCAGCTCTCGCCGATCCAGTGGCGACGCGACAGCGCCAGCTTCGTGTTCGACTACGTACAGCGCGGCTTCCAGCGCATGCGCGCGATCGCGGTGGACGCGGCCACGGGCAAGGCGCATGTGGCGGTGGGCGAGGACGCCAAGACCTTCGTGTACGCCGACCGCAGCTACCACCACGATGTCGATGGCCTGGGCCAGGAAATCCTGTGGATCTCCGAGCGCGACGGCTGGCGCCACCTGTACCTGTTCGACGGTGCCAGCGGCCGGATCAAGACGCAGATCACCAAGGGCGAGTGGATCGTGCGCGACGTGCTGCGCGTGGACGATGCACAGCGGCGCATCTGGTTCACCGCCAGCGGCATGGATGCGGGCAAGGATCCGTACTACCGGCAACTGTTCGCGGTGGATTTCGACGGCGGCCACCTGACCCGGCTGACCCAGGCCGATGCCGACCACGACGTGGCCATCGCCGACGACGGACGCCATTACGTGGACGTGTACTCGCGTCCGGACATGGCGCCGGTGATGGAACTGCATGCCATCGACGGGCGCCTGCTGCAGGTGGTGGAACGCGGCGACATCCGCAAGCTGCAGGCCGCCGGCTGGCGCGCGCCGCAGACCTTCGTCGCCAAGGGCCGCGACGGCAAGACCGACATCTGGGGCATGGTGGTGCGCCCGCGCGACTACGACCCGCACAAGAAGTATCCGGTGATCGAGAACATCTACGCCGGCCCGCACGATTCCTTCGTGCCCAAGACCTTCTGGCCGTTCGGCTACCACTCCGGCGGCGACAAGCAGATCGGCATGCAGGCGCAGGCCGACCTGGGCTTCATCGTGGTGATGATCGACGGCATGGGCACGGCCAACCGTTCCAAGGCCTTCCACGACGTGGCCTGGAAGAACCTCGGCGATTCCGGCTTCCCCGACCGCATCGCCTGGCACAAGGCGATGGCCGCGCAGGATCCGTCCTACGATATCGGTCGCGTCGGCATCTACGGCGCGTCGGCCGGCGGACAGAGCACGCTGGGCGCGTTGGAGCGGCATCCGGATTTCTACAAGGTGGGCGTGGCCTATGCGGGGTGCTACGACAACCGCATGGACAAGATCAGCTGGAACGAGCAATGGATGGGCTGGCCGGTGGACGCCAGCTATGCACGCGCCTCCGGCGTGGACAATGCTGCCAAGCTGCGTGGCGACCTGCTGCTGATCGTCGGCGAGCAGGACAGCAACGTCGACCCGGCCTCGACCGGGCAGGTGGTGGACGCGCTGATCAAGGCCAACAAGGACTTCGACCTGCTGGTCGTGCCCGGCGGCGAACACACCGTCGGCCGCTCCACCGGCCCCATCGACTATGTGCAGCGTCGCCAGTACGACTTCTTCGTGCGGCATCTGTTGGGGGAGCCGACGCCGGCGTGGAATCGGTTGTAGGTGGGGCCGGGATTTGAGATTGGGGATTCGTAAAGACGCGGTGGCTCTTGTTCCCGCAGGACTCGGCTTTTCCCTTCTCCCCTCGGGAGAAGGTGCCCCGCAGGGGCGGATGAGGGTGCGGGAGATGCACCAGGTTCTGGAGCATCGCGCGGCTCCGTACCCTCACCCCAACCCCTCTCCCGAGGGGAGAGGGGCTTTGGCTCTTCCCTTCTCCCCTCGGGAGAAGGTGCCCCGTAGGGGCGGATGAGGGTACGGGGAATGCACCAGGTTCTGGGGCATCGCGCGGCTCCGTACCCTCACCCCAACCCCTCTCCCTAGGGGAGAGGGGCTTTGGTTTTTCCCTTCTCCCCTCGGGAGAAGGTGCCCCGTAGGGGCGGATGAGGGTACGGGGGATGCACCAGGTTCTGGGGCATCGCGCGGCTCCGTACCCTCACCCCAACCCCTCTCCCGAGGGGAGAGGGGCTTTGGCTTTTCCCTTCTCCCCTCGGGAGAAGGTGCCCCGCAGGGGCGGATGAGGGTACGGGAGATGCGCCAGGTTCTGGGGCATCGCGCGGCTCCGTACCCTCACCCCAACCCCCTCCCGGGGGGAGAGGGGCTTTCGCTGTCAGCGCAGACGCGCCCGCTCTTACCAATCCCAATCCCGACTCCCCAATCCCACCCTAAAGCCACCGCCAACTCCGCCGATAACCCGGCAAGTCTCCCTGCGCCCCGGCCCGCCATGACCGCCATCGCTCCCAGTTCCTCGATCGCGCTGTCCGGCATGCGCGCGGCGACGTCCGGCTTGCAGGTGCGTGCCAACAACATCGCCAATCTCGCCACCGACGGGTTCCAGCGTTCGGTGCCGGTGAACCAGGCGAGCGCCGGCGGTGGCGTGGTCGGCCAGGTGCAGCAGGCCGACGGGCAGGGCAGCGATCTGGTCGACGACATGGTCGGCACGCTGACCGAACGCACCGCGTTCCAGGCCAACGCGCGCGTGCTGCGTGCGGCCGACGACAGCATCGGCAGTCTGCTCGACGTGCTCGCCTAAGCCGTCGCTGACGCGCCGGGCTCCCGCAACGCAGCATCGGCGCGACCCCGCGGCTGTGCGGTTTTCCGCATCCATCCTCGGCACAGCGCACAAGACGCTGCGGCGCGCGCAGCGCACGATGCGACGATCGCATTGCATCGGGGACGGTAGATGGATCGGAGAGATTTCCTGCGGCAGGGCCTGGCCGTTGGCGCGGTTGCCGGCGTGGAAGCGCTGGCCGGGCGTGCCGCCGCGGCACCCATAGCGGCCAGCGCCGCGCGTGCGCCTGCGCCGCCGCAACTGCAGCCGCTGGCGGCCGACGCGCTGGCCGGGCATACCCTGCAATGCCGTTTCGTCGAGGCCGGCGCGACCTGGGAGGTGTACGAAGACCTGCGCCAGCCCGACGGCGATCTGACCCTGCGCGGGCCGGGTGGGGCGTTGGTGCTGGGCAAGCGCACCGAAGCGGTGTTCCCGGCGGCGCAGGCGCCGTATTTCGGCATGGCCCTGGCCGAGGTGGCGATGGCCGATGCCGACCTGCTCGCCGACCGCCTGCTGCGCGACGGCGATCCGCGCGCCGACGAGGTGCGCGACGTGGCGCCGCCGCCGGCCTCGCAACTGGATCCCAAGGACTACAACGGGCGCCTGCCGTGGACCACCTTCGTCGGTACCCGCGAATGCGCCGACACCATGCCGGTGTACCCGGACGGGCGCACCCGCTGCTACCGCGCGATCCAGGCGTTCCCGGAACTGGGCAAGGACGAACTGGTGCGGCGCCGCAGCGAAGGCCTGCTCGGCGGCTGGATGCCGGCGGTGCGCAAGGTGGTGCCGGCCGGCGAGGGCCGCTACTACGACATCCTGCTGTTCGCCGACGTGCTGGCCGAGGATCGCTTCGTGGTGCAGACCTGGCACCGCAGTGCGCTGGTCGAGCACGGCAAGGTCAGCAAGGTGGTGTACGGCTACAGCTATCCCGACTACCCGCCGCGGCGCGGCCCGCGCAGCGCCGAGGATTTCTACCGCGGCCTGCTCGCCTTCGCCGGCTACTGGCAGGCGCAGCTCGCCGACACCGTGCAGGCGCAGACTCCGGATGCGAGCTGGCGCGACATGGCGCGCTTCGCCTTCGCCCGCGAACTGGTGGTGCGCCCGGGCGGAACCTATCCCAAGTACGGCGCGGTGGACCGCGACTACTACGGCAACGAGTACGATGGTTTCCAGGACACCTTCACCAGTTCGCTGTACGCCAACCTGGAGTGGGGCCGCTTCGCCCAGGCCGCGGCGGTGCTGGACGGGTATTTCAGCGATTTCGTGCAGGCCGATGGCATGGTCAACATGCGCGGCCCGGAGACCGGGCAGTTCGGGCTGACCCTGTCGCTGCTGGCGCGCTACCTGCGCTACACCGGCGATGCCGCGCTGCTGCGCAAGCACCGCGACAAGATCGCCGCCACCGCGCAGGTGCTGGTCGAACTGCACGATGCCAGCCTGCGCCTGCCGGCATCGGCACCGGGGCATGGCCTGCTCCACGGCTGGAACGAATCCGATGCCTGCCTGTTCCCCGATCCGCAGGTGTGGTGGAAGCCGTACTACGCCAACAGCGCGCTGACGGTGCGCGGCTGGCAGGACCTGGCGGCGGTGTGGAGCGACATCGCCGGGCCGGGCGGGCAGGCCGCCGCGGCGCAATGGCAGCGCCGTGCGCAGCAACTCTCTGCGCAGCTGCTGCGCACGCTGCGTGGCAACATCCGCCGCGATCTGCAGCCGCCTTACATCGGCCCGCTGCCGGGGGTGAAGCTGACGTTCCGCCAGTCGCTGCAGCAGGAGCATCCCAGCGAGCAGGGCTGGCCGCACCGCGCCTATGCCGAACTGCTGCAGGCCGACGTGCTGCCCGACGACCTGGCGCACCTGGTCATCGACTGCGTACGCGGCCACGGCGGCACCAGCCTCGGTGTGGTCGGCAACATCACCGCGCCGACCCCGGAGGCGCGCGACCTGCTCGGCTTCATCTCCTACGGCTACGCGCAGCAGTTGCTGCGCCTGGACCGGATCGAGGAATACCTGCTGTTCCTGTACGCGCACCGCTTCCACGTGCATACCCGCGGCAGCTGGACCGCGGGCGAGGTCAGCGGCATCACCGGCGGCATGCCGCTGTTCTGCATCCCGGCGCAGCTGACCATTCCGCTGCTGCTGCGCTGGATGCTGGTGTTCGAGGACAGCACCGGCGAGGAACTGTTCCTGGCGCGGGCGGTGCCGCGCGACTGGCTGGGCAGCGGCGAGACGATCGCGATCGACGCGGCGCCGACGCGCTGGGGCAGGGTGTCGCTGGCGCTGCACGCGGATCCGGCGCGCAAGCGCATCGACGGCAGCGTGACGCTGCCGGCGCAGCGGCCGGCACGCACCTGGCTGACCCTGCGCGTGCCGGCCGGCACTCGCCTGCAGGAAGTGCGGCTGGACGGGCAGCCGGCGGTGCTGTCCGGGCCGCACAACGAGCGCGTACTGGTGCCGGCCGGCAGCGCGGCGACGGTGGCGATTTCGGCCGTCTACGGCTGAGTGGCGAAAAAGTCGGAAACGTCCCGCCGGCCCGCGGGGCAGTGCGGTATTCCGCACGTTTTCCCGATAAATACGACAAGACGCCGCGCGCGTCCTACGCGCACATTGTGACCGTGCAGTGAATGTCCAGGGGGAGATTCGTTGCACGTCACCGGGGACGCAGCGCATGGGTCGTGCGCGTCGCCGTGCAGGCGGCGTCGGGATCGTCCCGTCCGGCGGCGCATGCGTGGACACGTCCGTTTTCGTATCCGCCACACGCGCTGGCGACGGGGCCCCGCCTGGGGAAGGGCGGCGCTCCGACGAACGCCAGGCTGCCGCTCAGGAGATTTCCGATGCCGTCTTTGCTCGAACGCGTTGCGCCGCTGCTCCCGTGTTCCTGGCGCGCCGCGCCGCAGCCCGGTCCGCTGGCCGCGGCCATCTGCACCGCCCTGGCCCTGCTCGCGCCGGCAGCGCAGGCGCAGGAGGCGCAGACCCAGGACACCCAGGCGACCACCCTGGAACGGATCAGCGTCACAGGCAGCCACCTGCGCCGCGTCGATGCGGAGACCGCCAGCCCGGTCATCACCATCGACCGCCAGCGCATCGAGGACAGCGGCCAGGACACCCTCGGCCAGCTGCTGCAGCAACTGCCGGCGATGGCCGGCAACATGCCCAACGTCTCGCTCAATTCCGGCTTCAGCCATGGCCGCGCGCTGGTGTCGCTGCGCAACCTCGGCCCCGAGCGCACCCTGGTGCTGGTCAACGGCCACCGCATGGCCGGGCCGGCCAGCAGTGTCTCGGCCGCGCCCGGCGTGGACGTCAACGCGATTCCGGCGGCGATGGTCGAGCGCATCGAGGTGCTCACCGACGGCGCCTCGTCGGTGTACGGCTCCGACGCCATAGCCGGCGTGGTCAACATCATCCTCAAGGACAAGTACGATGGCTTCGCCGCCACCGCCGACTACGGCCTGAGCACGCACGGCGACGGCAACCGCCGCTCGCTCGGGCTGGAGTGGGGCAAGACCTGGGAGCGCGGCGGGCTGATCCTCGGCGTGAGCCGCAGCTCGATGAACGCGCTGTACGACAGCGATCGCGACTACGCGCGCACCGCGCAGAACTACCTCAACGGCCAGGTGGTCGAGCGCCGCGGCAACGGCACCCGCGCCTTCCTCAGCAACGGCAGCGTGCTGACCCCCAATGCCGACCTGCCGCCGGGCCAGGTCACCGCCAGCGACTTCCACACCTACAGCCAGGCGGTGGAAGGCTACAACTCCTACACCGGGCAGTACCTGATCACCCCGGTGCAGCGCACCAACGCCTCGGCGCACGCCAGTTTCGACTTCACCCCGAACGTGCAGGGCTACCTGGACATGTTCTGGACCCGCAGCGAGACCACCTCGCAGCTCACCGCCTACGGCCTGGAACTGCCCAACGCCGCGCAGAACTACTACAACCCCTTCGGCAGCCAGCTCAGCCGCTACCTGCTGCGCTCGGTGCCGGCCAACACCCGCGTCTACACCTCGACGATGTACCAGACCAACATCGTCGCCGGGTTGCGCGGCAAGTTCGGCGACAGCAGCTGGCAATGGGACGCGGCGGCCGGCTACGCGCACTACAAGGACACCCTGGTGCGCAACGGCTTCTCCATCACCTCGGCACTGAACAACGCGGTCGGCGCCTCGTTCCGCGACACCGACGGCACCATCAAGTGCGGCACGCCCGGCAACGTCATCGCCGGCTGTACCCCGATCAACGTGTTCAACCCGGACGATCCGGCCACCATCGCCGCGATCAAGGCCACCCAGAGCGCGGTCGACCTGATCGACGAGAGCACGATGAAATTCGCCGAGGCCAGCGTCAACGGCGACCTGTTCGCGATGCCGGCCGGTGCGGTGCAGGCGGCGTTCGGCCTGTCGTTCCGCAAGAACGGCTTCTCGCAGGGCACCAGCAACCCGGTGGCGGCGGCCGATGCGGAAGGCAACTGCGACTACAACGACGGTTGCATCATGAACCAGGGCCACGACGAAACCATCAAGGAGGCCTACGCCGAAGTGCTGGTGCCGCTGCTCAAGGGCGTGACCGGCGCGCAGGCGCTGAACCTCAACCTGGGCACGCGCTACTCGCGCTACGACTACTGGGGCAGCACCACCAACAGCAAGGTGGCGCTGGAATGGCGGCCGATCGACAACCTGCTGATCCGCGCCACCGGCTCGCAGGTGTTCCGCGCGCCCGCGCTGGGCGATCTGTACGGCTCGCCGTTCAACGGCGTGGTCGACGACGCCGGGACCTACACCGATCCGTGCAACGGCTACACCGGCGGCGGCAACCCCGCGGCCTGCGCCAACGTGCCGACCAACGGCAGCTTCGTCAACAGCTCGTCCTTCACCGTGCTCACCACCGGCTCGGCCAACGCGGGCTTCGCGATCAAGCCCGAGCAGGGCCGCTCCTACAACATCGGCGCGGTGTACGACCCGGGCTGGGCCGAGGGCCTGTCGTTGAATCTGGACAGCTGGCGCGTCACCCTGGACGACATGATCAACGGCACCGGCCTGGATCAGGTGCTGCAGAACTGCTACGACGGCCAGAGCGCCTATTGCCCGCTGATCAAGCGCGGCCCCACCGGCCAACTGGTCAGCGTCACCGTGCCGTTCGCGATCAACAGCGGCAAGGTCGACATCCGCGGCGACGACGTCGGCATCAAGTACGCCTTGCCGGAGACGGCCTGGGGCCGCTTCCGCGCCGGCGTCGATGCCACCTACCTGTCCAGCTACAAGTTCAGCGGCGATCCGCACAACTACGTGGGCGAACAATCCAGCTACGGCAACATGCCGCGCTGGCGCGCCAACTTCACGCTCGACTGGGACAACGGCCCCTGGCACGCGAGCTGGAACACGCGCCTGATCGGGCGCACCACCGTCGGCAGCGCCTACGAGGACTTCTGCGTCAACACCGCCGCCGACGGCAGTTGCGTGTACTTCCCGGTCGGCGCGGTGACTTATCACGACGCCAGCGTGAGCCGGAAGTTCGAGAGCCTGCATACCACCCTGGCGCTGGGCGTGAACAACCTCGGCAATCGCACGCCGCCGCGCTACTACGGCTATGCCAGCGCGGCCAACACCGATGCGTTCACCTACGACACGCTGGGGCGCTACTTCTGGGCACGGATCAGGACCGAGTTTTGAGTCGCATGCCTGTCCCCGGTGGCGCCGCATCGCGCGTGCGGCGCGGCGCTGCCGTTCTCCTGGGGGGGCTGCTGTGCGTCGCTGCCGCGGTGGCGGCGGCGGCCAACGCTGGCGATCGGTTGGACCGCGATGGCGAAGGCCTGCAGCCCAGCAATGCCGCGATCGGGATGCCGCGCTTCAGCGGCGATGCGCAGCCGCTGCCGGACAGCGGCGTGGCGTTCGCGCCGGGGCAGGCGCAGGGCCAGTTGCAGCGCGTGTTCGCCGCCGACCTGGCGGCGGGTGCCGGCCGCGCGCCCGGCCGTGATTTCTGGATCGACCGCCTGCTGGCGCGGCAGGGCACCGGCGGCGGCTTCGGCGACAGCAACAACTGGCTGTTCACCCGCGGCCGTGCCACCTACCTGTACACGCACAAGCCGGAGGAGCCCGGCTTCGTCGGCGACGTGGCCTACGTGCACAAGACCGGCCACGACGCGCTGTTCCGCCTGCAACTGGAGCGCGACGGCGTGCCGATCGCGCTGGTCGAGGACAGTGCGCAGCGGCGGCAGACGCCGAGCTATTTCAGCAGCGTGTACGCAGGCGGCGGCGTGCGCCTGCAACTGGTCAAGTTCATCAGCGAGCAGAACGTGGCGGTGGCCGAGCTCACCGTGTCCAGCACTGACGGCGCGGCGCATGCGCTGACCGTGCGCGCGGTCTCGCCGATGGCTACGCATCCCGACGGTGCCGAGCTGACTGGCGCCTTCGTCACCCACAACGCCATCACCACGCTGTTCCCGCGGCTCTCCGGCGACGGCTTCGCGGTCGATGGCGCAAGCATCGCGCGGCCGCTGGCGGTGCCGGCGCACGGTGCCGCGCCGACGCTGAAGGTGCAACTGGGGCTGATCGCGCGCGAACTGCCGGCCGCACAGCAGGAATACCGGCGCATCGCCGCGCAGTCGCCGCAGCAGGCCTACCGCGACCACGTCGTCGCCTACAACCGCTGGTGGGCCGACAACCTGCCGTACCTGGACACGCCCGAGGACAATCTCGACAAGACCCTGTTCTACCGCTGGTGGTTGTTGCGCTTCAATTTCCTGGACGCGGCGGTACCCGGCAACGACTACCAGTTCCCGGTGGCGATCGAAGGCGTGCTCGGCTACGACAACGCCATCGTGCTCACCACCGGCATGTTCATCGACGACCTCAAGTACCTGCGCGATCCGCTCTACGCCTACGGCTCCTGGCTCGGCGCCGGCGAGACCGCCGGCGGCGGCAAATACGTGGACAATCCCGGCGCGCCGGAGAACTGGTCCAATTCCTACGCGCAGTACCTCAGCGCTGCCGCCTGGCGCGCCTACCAGGTGCACGGCGGGCCGCCGGCGATCGCCGGGCAACTGGCGCGCTACGCCAGCGACGACGTGGACGCGCTGCTGCGTGCCTACGACCACAATGGCAACGGCCTGATCGAATACGACTGGGCGGCGATGACCGGCAACGACGCCGACGCGGTGTCCTTCGACTGGGCCAAGCGGCATGGCGCGCCGCGCATGGATCGCAGCGAGAGCGCGTACGTGTACGCCAATGCGCTGGCCGCCGCGCAGGCCGCGCAGTTGGCCGGCGATGCCGCCACGGCCACGCGCATGCAGGCGCTGGCGACGAAGATCCGCCGCGCTGTGCTGGACGTGCTGTGGCAGGACCACAGTGCACAGGCCGACGGCATGGGCCTGCACGGCGACCTGCTCAAGCAGCGCCAGGCCGACGGGCCGCGCCTGCCGGTGGACTGGAAGGAAACCAACAATTACTACCCCTTCAGCGTCGGCCTGATGCCCAAGCACGGCGATGCCGACGACGACCCCAAGTACGTGCGCGCGCTGCGCCTGTTCGCCGATGCGCGGCAGTTCCCGCTGTTTCCGTTCTATACCGCCAACCAGACCGATGCGCAGGCGCGCGGCGCCGGCGGCAGCAACAATTTTTCGGTGATCAATTCCACCGTGGCGTTCCGCCTGCTCGGCAGCGTGTTGCGCGACTACCCGAGCCCGTACCTGGATGCGTCCAGCTACCGCAAGCTGCTGTACTGGAACGCGTGGGCGCACTACATCGACGGCGACAACCGCTACCCGGACCAGAACGAATTCTGGGCGCAGGGCAGCGCCGCCGATGGCGGCCACATCGGCTATCGCTCGTGGATCCACCACACCCAGCTCGGCGCCACCAACTTCACCGTGATCGAGGATGCGATGGGCCTGCGCCCGCGCAGCGATGCCCTGATCGAGCTGTATCCCATCGACATCGGCTGGGACCATTTCGCCGCCGACCGCCTGCGCTATCGCGATCGCGACCTGAGCATCGTCTGGGATCGCGACGGCCGCCGCTACGGCGGAGCGGCGCCAAAGGGCTATTCGCTGTACCTGGACGGCCACCTGGCCTTCACCGTCGACCGCCTGGCGCACGTGCTGTACGACCCGGCCAGCGGCCGCGTGCAGGCCTTGCCGGATGTGGTCAATGCCGGTGCCGCGCAGATGCAGGTGCTGGCCGCGCATCGGCTGGCGCTGCAGGCGCCGCAGCAGGTGCGGTTTCCAGGCCAGGCGCGGATCGGTGCGGTACTCGCCGATGCCGGGCTCGACATCGCGCTGCCGCACGGCGCGCGCAATCTGGCGCAGGGTGCGGCGGTCAGCGCGAGCTATGCGGTCGACGGATTTCCGGCCACGGCCGCGGTCGACGGCAGCACCTCCAACGAGCCGTTCTGGGGCACCGCCGGTTCGAGCAGCAGCAGCGATTGGCTGGAACTGGATCTGCAGCGCCCGCAGACCCTGGACGACGTGCGCGTGTACTTCTATCGCAGTTCCTCGCCGCCCGGCGAACAGCATGGTTTCCCGTCGGGCACGCGCGCGGGCTACGCGCCGCCGTGGCTGTACGTGCTGCAGTACTTCGACGCCGGCGTGTGGAAGACCGTGCCGGGTCAGGTGCGCGATGCGCCGATCGCACAGGGCAACCGCAACCGCATCCGTTTCCCGCCGCTGCGCGCGCAGCGCTGGCGCGTGCAGGTCACGCATGCCGGCCCCCTGCGCACCGGCATCAAGGAGATCCAGGCCTATGCCAGCGGCGTCCCGGCGCCGGCGGCGCACGGCAACCAGGCGCCGCAGGTCGAGGTCTGGCAGGAAGACGGCAGCAGTGCCGGCGGCGTGGTGCGCCTGGCCGGGCGGGTCGGCGACGACGCGCTGCCGAACGGCAGGCTTTCCCTGCACTGGCGCATGCTGCAGGCACCGCCCGGTGGCGCGGCGTTGTTCGAGCAGCCGCAGGCGGCTACCACGCAGGTGCGCTTCACCGCGCCCGGCGCCTACACCCTGCAGTTGCAGGCCGCCGATGGCGCGTTGCAAGGGCACGCCGAGGTCAAGGTGATCGCGGCGGCGGCTCCGGCCGGGCAGACCCTGCAGGTGCAGGGCGAGGCCACGCCGAGCGCGCAGTTCACCGCCGGCCATCACCGCCTGCAGGCGCTCAACGATGGGCTGCTGCCGGCGCCGGGCCAGGTGCCGGCCGCCGACCGCCGCTGGGGCAGTTGGGGGCGCGCGCAGCCGGCCTCGGTGTGGGTGCAGTACGAGTGGCCGCAACCGCAACGGCTGAACGCGGCGGCGCTGTATTTCTGGGACGACCAGCCGCAGGGCGGGGTGGCGTTGCCGCGCGCGTGGACGTTGCAATACCGCGACGACACGCAGTGGCGCGACATCGCGGTGCGCGGCGGTTATCCGGTGCAGGGCGATGGCGCGCCGAGCCGGGTGACGTTCGCGCCGGTGGTCACCACGGCCTTGCGCGCGGTGCTGCAGACCGCGGCGCAGGGCGAGGGTCACTACGCGGTCGGGCTGGACGAATGGCAGGTGTTCGCCGAGCGCGCGGTGGCGACCGAAGCGGTGGACGTGCGTATCGCGCCCGGGCAGGCGACGACGCTGCCGGCACGCATTGCCGGCTACTTCGCCGACGGCAGCTGGGCCTGGCTGGGCGTGCGCTGGTCGCAGGTCGATGCGGCGGCGCTGGCCGGCGAGGGCCGCGTGCAGGTGCGGGGCCTGGCCGACGGCGGCGTGCCGGTGACGGCCAGCATCTGGGTCCGCGCGACCGCGCCGGGCCAACTCACCACCGTGCAGGCGCCGCCGCCGCTGCATGTGCCTGCCGGGCAGACGCCGGTGCTGCCGGAACTGGTCTCCGTGCAGTACAACGACGGCTCGCGCGAGCGCGTGCCGGTACGTTGGGCGCCGCTGGCGTCGGCCGCCTATGCCAAACCTGGTCGCCTGAGCGTGGTCGGGCAGGCGCAGGGGCGCGAGGGCAGCGGCGAACTGCCGGTGCGGCTGGAACTGGTGATCGAGGCGGAGGCGCCATGAGTCGCCAGCCGTTGCGCAGAGCCGCTGTGTGTCTGTTGCTGGCATGCGTTGGCTGCATCGGCCTGGTCGCGGCTGCCGCACCGGCAGTGCCGCGGTCGCGGCAGGTGCAGGCGCCGGGCAATCCGATCCTGGCCGACGGCCGCGACTATGCGGCCGATCCGGCGCCGCTGGTCGCCGACGGCAAGCTCTACATCATCGCCGGCCGCGACGAGGCGCCGCCGGAGCTCAACGACTTCGTCATGGACCGCTGGCAACTGCTGGTCACCGACGACGTCGGCAGCGGTCGCTGGACCTATTACCCGGCACTGCTGCGTCCGCAGCAGGTGTTCGCCTGGGCCGCGCCCGGGCATGCCTACGGCGCGCAGATCGTGCAGGGCCCGGACCGGCGTTACTACCTGTATGCGCCGGTGCAGGAAGCGCAGTCGCGCAATGCCGACCCGTTCGCGATCGGCGTGGCGGTGGCCGACAGCCCCGTGGGGCCGTGGCGCGACGCGCATCCGCAGGGACCGATCCTGTCGCAATCGCTGCCGACGCCCAACGCCATCCAGAACATCGACCCGACCGTGCTGGTCGACGACGACGGGCGCGTGTACGTGTACTGGGGCACCTTCGGCAAGCTGTTCGGCATCGAACTGGAACGCGACATGGTGACGCCGAAGGGGCAGCCGGTGGCGGTGACCACGCTGGACGGCTACTTCGAGGCGCCGTGGCTGTTCAAGCGCAACGGTACCTACTACATGGCCTACGCCGGCAACCATGCCGGTCCGGATTCGGACTGCACGCCGACGCTGTACCACGCGTGCCTCGCCTACGGCAGCGCGCCGTCGCCGCTGGGGCCATGGACCTACCGCGGCGTGATTCTGCCGCCGGTGTCCTCGACCACCTCGCACTCGGGCATCGTGCAGTTCAAGGGACAGTGGTACCTGGTCTATCACACCGCCGACGCCAAGGGCGGCGGGCATTTCCGCCGCAGCGTGGCGATCGACCGATTGCAGTGGGACGACACCCGGCAGCCGGCGCGGATCCTGCCGGTGGTGGCCACGCGGCGGCCGCAACCGCCGCTGCCGCCGCAGCGCAACCTCGCCCGCTATGCGCAGGCCAG
Source organism: Xanthomonas sacchari (assembly GCF_040529065.1). Taxonomy (NCBI): domain Bacteria; kingdom Pseudomonadati; phylum Pseudomonadota; class Gammaproteobacteria; order Lysobacterales; family Lysobacteraceae; genus Xanthomonas; species Xanthomonas sacchari. The sequence continues at coordinate 1,820,514 of NZ_CP132343.1, forward strand.
CGCGTCCAATGGCCCGGACATCCCGCACCAGTACTGGATCGCCGCGCTCAACGACGGCCGGGTCAAGCGCAATCCGTTGCCGCCGCAGCTATGGGGCAGTTGGACGCCGCACAACCCACCGCAGCAATGGCTGCAGTACAGCTGGGCGCAACCGGTGACGCTGCAGGGCAGTCGCATCCTGTTCTGGGCCGATCATCCGCCGGGCGCGGACAGCGGCGTGGCGCCGCCGGCGCGCTGGCGGCTGGAGTACCGTCGCGACGGCCGCTGGTGGCCGCTGGCAGAAAGTGCGCGCGCACCCGTCGCCGGCCGCTGGCAGACGCTGCGCTTCACGCCGGTGACCACGCGCTGCGTGCGCGCGGTGCTGGACGCCGCCGGCGGCGGCGAGCGCTACGCGGCGCTGGCGGTGCAGGAGTGGGAGATGCTGGCGCCGCAGGCGCAGCGCCTGCCGCAGGCCACCGCGGCGGATGCGCAGCGCTGCGACACGCCTTGAGGCGAAGCGGGGATGCCGATTGCGCCAACTTCGCCGACCTTCGCATGCGTTCCAGTGGCGAGCCCGCTGCAGACATCGGCCGCAGTTGCCGGCCGCATCATGTTCCTGTCGTGACGTCAGTTTGATTTTCGCAATGTGTGCGGAATTAGCCCGATTCCGTGGGGATAACCGTAAGGTGGATTGCGTTTCACTGCATTAGTCTGCCCACGGGCTAGCGATATGCGCGTGGCTGACGCCGCTGTTGTCGGCGTTGCGCCGGCCGCGTTCCTCTACCGGCATGCCATCGGGGTGATGGCGGATCATCCATCAAGGCACGCTGTTGCAGCGCATCGCGTGTCGCTCGCCCAACTCATCCACTGTCATCGAACAAGAGGAGTGTGGAGCCGTGAAAATTGCTGCTTCTCGATTCGTGCGTCTGGTGTCCACGGTGTGCCTGTCGGCCGTTTTGGCGCTGGCTGCGCAGTATGCGCATGCGGCGGCTGCGGCCGCATGCACCGCCGGCCAATGGATCGCCAATCCCGACGACACCGACATGCCGGCCGTTCGCTACGAAACCCAGCACTTCGCGTTCCGCTGGAAGGACGGACAAGCGGTTTCGCAGGACGACGTGACGTCCGCAGCCAAGGAGCTGGAGCTGATCTGGGACGACTACATGAGGCGCGTCGGGTTTCCCGAGCCGTATTGCAATACGGCAACGAAGTACAAGGTCAGCGTCTACCTGGACCACAGCTTCGGCCTGAACGGCGGTACCTCCGCCAGCGGCGGCATGGGCATGTGGATCAATCCGGACCAGTTGGGCTATCACTGGGGCCTGGCGCATGAATTGACCCATGGCTTGCAGGGCAGCACCGGCGGCTTGCGCGACTCGCCGTACGTCGGCTGGATCTGGGAATCGCATGCCAACTGGATGGCGCATCAGTATTTCCACGACGACGTGCAGTGCTCGGAGATGTTGGTGAATTACCCGTATCTCTATCTTGGCTCGACCCGCGACCGCTACTGCAACTGGCAGTTCATGGAGTACCTCAAGGATCGTTTCGGTTACGCGATCATCAACGATCTGTGGGCCAAGGCGCCCAAGCCCGGCGATTCGCGCCAGGCCGATGCCGATCCGTTCTCGATCATTCGCGACAACATGGGCTGGAGCCAGTCGCAGCTCAACGACGTGCTCGGCGACTGGGCCATGCACAACGTGCAGTGGGACTACACCGACCCGGACGGCCGCGACCATGGCGCCGTGATGCGCCAGCAATACGGCAGCAATACCGCGTTCGATCCGGAAAACCTGGCCGATGAGACCAATCGCGATCGCGCACTGCGCCTGACCCAGCTGGATCCGGTGCAGGGCCAGACAGGCGTCTACCGAGTGCCGTTCGACTGGGCGCCGCAGCGTTGGGGCTACAACCTGGTCCGGCTGATTCCCGCGCAGGGCGCCGAGGCGGTCGTGGTGCGATTCCATGGCGACGTGCAGCAGGCGTCGGCGGTCGACACCTTGCCTGGGCTGGCGAACGATCCTGATCGCATCGGCGCGCCGGACTCGGATTGGCGCTGGGGCCTGGTCGCGATCGATGCCAACGGCAAGCCGCGCTACAGCGCGCTGCAGCAAGGCGCCGAGGCCGCGCTGTCGTTCCAGCTCCGCAGCGGCGACAGCGACCTGTATCTGGTGGTGATGGGGACGCCGAGCAAGATGCAGAAGATCAAGTGGGATCAGTCCTACTATTCGGTCTACCGCTACCCGTGGAGCGTCACGTTGGAGAACGCGTATCCGTCGGGCCAGCAGCCCGGGGCGCCGACGCCGACGCGCGTGGGCGGCCGTCACCCCAACGGCGGTGGCTGGGTCGCCCAGAACGCGTACGTCGCGTCGACGGCCTATGTCGGCCCGCATGCGCGGGTGCTGGGGGGCAAGGTGCTGGGCGATGCGCGCATCGAGGATCATGCGACGATCCTGGGCGGGCAGGTGCAGGACGGCGCCGTGGTCGGCGGGTTGAGCCTGCTGCAGGACGGGGTGACGGTGAAGGATCGCGCCCAGTTGCATACGGTGTTCAAGCCGGCGGGGGCGTTCGGCGGGTTCACGCTGTCCGGCTCCGCGCAGTTGCGTGGCGACGTCGAGCAGCGCGGCGCGTCGGCCAGCAAGGGCGTGTTCTATGGATACGTCGATGCGGATACGGTGACCAACCCCGACTATGGCGCCGACCTGACCGACGCGGTGCCAGAGGTCACGGCGAAGCCGCAATGATCGACCGGCAATGACTGCCAGGCGGTGTCGTGGCGGATGCACGGTGCATCCGCTGCGACACTGCCGCAGTTTCCCTGCGCCGTTCGCGTTCGCAGGCGCTGCCCGCAGGGCGTGGTCGCCTGCGGCAGGCGATGCGGGTGATTCGGCAGAAATCCGCATCTGCACGCATCAGTGGGGACAAGACGCGCTGTCACCCGGATGACACAGTGACCATGGATCCGCTGGTCGTTGCCCTGCGGCGTCGGCGTCCCGACATCTCACACAGGAGCAGTCCATGCCTCGATGCGTTTCTTTCCCGCATGCCGCCTCGCACGCGGGAGGCCGGCGATGAGCGGGCAGGGCATGCATCGGCATGGCACCGCCTGCGCGCACGCTGCTGCCGACGCGGCTGGGGCCGCGCTGGATCCTTCGCGGCGCCGCTTCCTGCAATGGAGCGCACTGGCGGTGGCCGCCGGGCTGCTGCGCTTCCCGCTGGACGCCGCCGCGTCCACGCCCGGGCGGGTGCAGGCGCTGCCCCTGCAGCAGGTCACGCTGAAACCCTCGCTGTTCCTGGACTCGCTGCAGACCAACCGCCGCTACCTGCTGGAACTGGAGCCGGACCGTCTGCTGCACAACTTCCTGCAGTACGCCGGCCTACCGCCGAAGGGCGCGGTGTACGGCGGCTGGGAGGGCGACACCATCGCCGGCCACACGCTGGGCCACTACCTCAGCGCACTGGCGAAGATGCATGCGCAGACCCGCGACCCGGTGCTGCGCGAACGCATCGACTACATCGTCGCCGAGCTGGCGCGTGCACAGGCGCAGGATCCCGATGGCTACGTCGGCGGTTTCACCCGCAAGAACGACAAGGGCGAGATCGAGGGCGGCAAGGCGGTGCTGGAGGATGTGCGCCGCGGCATCATCAAGGGCAGCAAGTTCAACCTCAACGGCAGCTGGTCGCCGCTGTACACCCAGCACAAGCTGTTCGCCGGCCTGCTCGACGCGCATGCGTTGGCCGGCAGCAAGCAGGCGCTCGAGGTGCTCCTGCCGCTGGCCGCCTACACCGCCGGCGTTTTCGATGCACTCGATCACGCGCAGATGCAGACCCTGCTGGACACCGAGTTCGGCGGGCTCAACGAGTCCTACATCGAACTGGGCGCGCGCACCGGCGATGCGCGCTGGGTCGCCATCGGCAAGCGCCTGCGCCACGAAAAGGTGATCGACCCGGCCGCGGCCGGGCGCGACGAACTGCCGCACATCCACGCCAACACCCAGGTGCCCAAGTTCATCGGCGAGGCGCGCCAGTTCGAGGTCGCCGGCGATGCCGATGCGGCCGCGGCGGCACGGTTCTTCTGGGAGACGGTCACCGCGCACTACAGCTATGTCATCGGCGGCAATGCCGACCGCGAGTATTTCCAGGAGCCGGATACCATCGCCGCGTTCCTGACCGAGCAGACCTGCGAGCATTGCAACAGCTACAACATGCTCAAGCTGACCCGGCACCTGTACCAGTGGACGCCGCAGGCGCGGTACTTCGACTACTACGAGCGCACGCTGCACAACCACACCATGGCCGCGCAGCATCCGGCCACAGGCATGTTCACCTACATGACGCCGATGATCAGCGGCGGCGAGCGCGGTTTCTCCGACAAGTTCGATTCGTTCTGGTGCTGCGTCGGCAGCGGCATGGAAGCGCACGCGCAGTTCGGCGATGCGATCTACTGGCAGGATGCCACCTCGCTGTACGTCAATCTCTACATTCCCTCGCGGCTGGATTGGACCGAGCGCGATCTGGCGCTGGAACTGGACAGCGGCGTGCCCGACAACGGCAAGGTGCGTTTGCAGGTGCTGCGCGCCGGGCAACGCGCGCCGCGGCGCCTGCTGTTGCGGGTGCCGGCCTGGTGCCAGGGCCGCTACGCGCTGCGCGTGAACGGCAGCCCCGCACGGGCAGCGCTGGTTGATGGCTACCTGACGCTGGAGCGCGACTGGCGCGCCGGCGACGTGATCGACCTGGACCTGGCCACGCCGCTGCGGCTGGAACACGCCGCCGGCGACGCGGACACGGTGGTGGTGATGCGCGGGCCGCTGGCGCTGGCCGCCGACCTCGGGCCCGTGAGTACACCCTACGACGCGCCGGACCCGGCGCTGGTGGCCGCGGCCGATCCGCTACGCGGCTTCGCCGAACTGCCGCAGCCCGGCCATTTCCTGGCCAGCAGCACGCAGCCGCCGGGGCTGACCTTCGTGCCGTTCTACGCGCAGTACGAGCGCCGCAGTGCGCTGTATTTCAAGCGCATGGGCCCGACCCAGTGGGCGCAGGAATCCCAGCGGCGGGCGCGCCGCCAGGCCGAGCAGGACAAGCTGCGTGCGATCGCGGTGGACATGATCCAGTTCGGCGACGAAGCCTCCGAGCAGGCCCACCAGTTGCGCAGCGACACCTCCTTCGGCGGCGCCTACCGCCGCCAGCAGTGCCGCGACGTGCGCGGCAAGGGCTTCGTCGAGTTCCGCATGCGCGGCAGCGCGCAGCCGCTGGTGCTGCGGCTGCGCTTCTGGGGCAGCGACAAGGGCCGCTTCAACATCCTGATCAACGGCAAGCTGGCGGTGGAAGTGGCGGTGGAGCGCGGCCAGGTGATCGATTTCGTCGACCGCGACTACCCGTTGCCGCCGGAACTGACGCGCGATGCGCAGCCGCTGACCGTGCGCATCGAGCCGCAGCACGGCGACACCGCCGGCCCGTTGTTCGGCGGCTGGCTGATCCCGGCGTGACCGCAACAGCGGCATCGCCGCGCGCAGCGATGGCAGTGTGTGCCTGCCGTGTCGTGTCTGCGCGACACACAACGCCATGCCTCGCCACGAGCGCCGCATGCAGGCGCGCAGCCACGCACGACCATGCATGATTCCGCATGCGAAACCGCGAATCGCGACAAGACGCGGGCGTGCGCACACGGCACAGTGTGACCGCGTGATGAAAATCTGATCGCATCGTCGTACCGGCCGTGGCGCCGGCGCGCGCCACCGGAGCGCCGCCATCGTCGTCGGACGTCATCGTAGGAGCGGGGAGCCGCGCACGGCCGTGCGCGCAGGAAATCGGCCTCCCCGTTGTGCGCCAGGCCGTCGTGGTCCGGTGCAGGCACGCCACCGCAGGCGCCGCGCAGGCGCCACCGTCCAGCAGGTCCGTCCGTCGGCATGGCGCCGGCATGGCGTCGTTCGGCCTGCGTTTTTTCGCTGTTTCGTCTCGCCACCTTCCAGGAGCCCGCCCCATGTCGTTTCCGCAGCCACGCCCTTCCTTCCGTCATGCCGCGACGCCGCTGGCGCTGGCAGTCGCCACGGCCCTGTCGCTGGGGAGCGCAGGGGCGGCGCAGGCGCAGGAGGCGAGCGCCGACAGCGCCACCCAGACCCTGGACAGCATCGTGGTCACCGGCTCGCGCCTGCGCCGCGTCGATACCGAGACCGCCAACCCGGTGGTGACCATCAGCCGCGCGCAGATCGAAGCCACCGGCAAGGCCACGCTCGGCGACTTGGTGCAGGAACTGCCGTCGATCGCCGGCAACGCCACCAATCCCAACACCAACAACGGCGGCGGCACCGGCGCCTCGGTGATCTCGCTGCGCGGCCTCGGCGAGAAGCGCACCCTGGTCCTGGTCAACGGCACGCGCCTGGCCAGCAACGACGTCAATGCGATCCCGGCGACCATGATCGAGCGGGTGGAAGTGCTCAGCGACGGCGCCTCGGCGGTGTACGGCTCGGACGCGATCGGCGGCGTGGTCAACTTCATCCTGCGCAAGGGCTTCGACGGCGTCGAGGCCAGCGCCGATTTCGGCACCAGTTCGCGCAGCGACGGCAACCGCCGCAACTTCTCGCTCACCGCCGGCAAGACCGGCGAGCGCGGAAGCATCGTCGCCGGTCTGTCCTACCACGACATCGACCCGGTCTCGGCCGGCGCGCGCGCGTATTCCAAGGACGCGCTGTCGCTGATCGACGGCGTCGGGGTGAAGCAGGGCTCCTCGGCCACGCCGACCGGCAGCATCAGCTTCAACGACGGCTCTGCCGCGGCCAAGGCGCTGGCGGCCAGCAACGGCTGTTCGCGGGTCACCTTCAACGGCGGCAGCAGCAGCCCGACCAACGCCAGCCAGTACCACTGCTACGTCGCCTCCACCGATTCCTACAACTACCAGCCGTACAACCTGCTGCAGACCCCGCAGGAACGCACCAACGCCTTCGTGCTCGGCAGCTACCGCTTCAGCGACCACCTGGAAGGCTACGTCAACACCTATTTCAGCAAGACCACCTCGTCCTCGATCATCGCGCCGATCCCGATCTTCGCCAACGGCGACAACTTCCTGGTCTCCTCCGCCAGCTACTACAACCCGTTCGGGGTCAACTTCGGCACCGACCGCAGCACCGGCACCTCGTACAACAACTTCAACACCCGCGCCACCGTGCTGGGCAACCGCCGCTACGAGTACAACACCTACAATTTCCAGATCAATCCGGGCCTGCGCGGCAGCTTTGGCGACAGTTCCTGGCAGTGGGATGCCAGCCTCAACTACGGCAAGGTCAAGCAGAAGTCGATCAACTACGGCTTCCTCGACTACGCCGGCTTCAATGCCGCGGTGGGGCCGTCGTTCCTGGCCGCCGACGGCACGGTCAAGTGCGGCAGCGCCGGCGCGGTGATCGCCGGCTGCACTCCGATCGACGTGTTCAACCTCAACGCCGCCAGCAACAAGGCCGCGCTGGAAGCGCTGGTGGTCAACCCGATCGTCACCAACGTCTATACGGTCAAGCAGTTCGAGGCCAACGCCAACGGCGAACTGTTCGCACTGCCGGCCGGCACCGCGAGCCTGGCCGTGGGTGTCTCCTATCGCAAGGAAAGCACCAGCACCGCCGCCGATCCGCTGTGGACCGGCGACGAGAACGGCATGTGCGGCGTGATCGAGTACTGCGCCTCGGTGCTCGGCGGCAGCTTCAGCGTCAAGGAAGCCTATGCCGAAGCGCTGTTCCCGCTGCTGGCCGGGCTGCCGGGCGTGCATTCGCTCAACCTGACCGTGGGCAGCCGCTTCTCCGACTACGACACCGTCGGCAGCAAGACCAACAGCAAGGTCTCGCTGGAGTATCGCCCGATCGAGAACCTGTTGTTGCGCGGTACCGCCTCGCAGGTGTTTCGTGCGCCCAACATCAGCGAGCTGTATGCCGGCGTGGCCGGCGACGCGCCATCGGTCACCGATCCGTGCAACGGCTATACCGGCGGCCATGCCGCGGCCTGCGCCAACGTGCCCACCGACGGCAGCTACCAGCAGTCGGACAACCAGGTCGGCGCCAAGGCCTCCGGCGCGGCCGTGGCCGGCTACCAGCTCAAGCCGGAGACCGGCATGTCCTACGACTTCGGCGTGGTCTACGACCCGGGTTGGGTCGAGGGCCTGTCGATGAGTGCGGACCTGTGGAAGATCAACCTCAAGGACACCATCACCCAGGTCTCGGCGCAGACGGTGCTCAACCAGTGCTACGCCAACGACGCCAGCGCGTTCTGCGCGCTGATCCACCGCAACGACAACGGCACCATCAACTACATCGCCGAGCCCACCGTGAACCTCGGCAAGCTGTGGGCCAGCGGCGCGGACTTCAGCCTCACCTACCGCCTGCCGGACACCGCCTGGGGCAACTTCAGCGCCGGCCTCAACGGCACCTACGTGATCCGCTACGACATCAACCCCGATACCACCGACGCCAGCACCGTCACCATCCACAACGCCGGCAAGTACACCTATGCCTACGGCAACTTCCCGCGCTGGCGTGCCCTGGGCACACTGAACTGGAACCTGGGCGACTGGAGCGCCTCGTGGCGCATCCGCTACATCGGCCGCACCGAGATCGGCAGCGCCGATACCCGCCAGAGCCTGTCGGCCGATGCCGACCAGCCCGCCGTGGTCCGCGACATCGGCGCCTACGTCTACCACAGCGTGCAGGTGGGCTATCAGGTCAAGCCGTGGAACACCCGTTTCGAAGTGGGCGTGGACAACCTGGCCGACCGGCAGCCGCCGCTGTACTACGCCAACAACGTCACCAACGCCAACACCGACGTGGCCACCTACGATCTGCTCGGCCGCTACTACTGGGCGCGGGCGACGGTGAAGTTCTGAGCGTGCCTTCCGGCAGTCCGACCCAGGACGTTGCAGCGCCCGTCGCAGGCGGGCGTCTGCGCCAGCGCAGCGTGATGTGGGGCTGCGCACTGCTGCTGGCGGCCCCATGCATGGCGGCTGCCGGTGCCGGGCAGATCCGCCCCGGGGCGGTGTGGAACGATCGCCAGGGCGTTGCCATCAACGCCCATGGCGCCGGCGTGCTGCGCGACCGCGACGGCACCTACTACTGGTTCGGCGAATACAAGACGGCCGGCGCGGGCGGCAATACCGCCCAGGTGGGCGTGTCGGTGTATCGGTCGCGCGACCTGTTGCATTGGGACAACCGCGGCATCGCGCTGCAGGTAGCCGATGACCGGCAGTCCGATATCGCCAAGGGGGCCGTGATCGAGCGTCCGAAGGTGCTGTACAACGCAGCCACCGGCCGCTACGTGATGTGGTTCCACCTGGAGCGGCCAGGGCAGGGCTACAAGGATGCACGGGTCGGGGTCGCGATGGCCGAGCGGGTGGACGGGCCGTACCGCTACCTGCGTTCGTTCCGGCCCAATGGCCAGGAGTCGCGCGACATGACCCTGTTCCAGGACGACGACGGCAGCGCTTACCTGTTCTACAGCTCCGAAGGCAACGCGACGATGCATGTCACCCGCTTGCGTTCGGATTACCTGGATACCGAACCGACTTTCGCGCGCATTTTCGTCGAGCGCTGGCTGGAGGCGCCGGCGGTGTTCAAGCAGGCGGGGCGCTACTACTTCCTTGGTTCCGAATGCACCGGCTGGAAGCCCAATACCGCGCATGGCGCCACCGCGCCGTCACCGACCGGGCCGTGGACCGAGTTCGGCAATCCGGCCCGTGGCGAGGACGCTGCGCTGACCTTCCACAGCCAGAGCGCCTATGTGCTGCCATGGCCGGGAAGGCCAGGGCATTTCATCTATCTCGGCGACCGCTGGAATCCCGGCAATCCCATCGATGGGCGCTATGTCTGGTTGCCGTTGACGCTGGATGGCCAGGGCTTCCGGATCGATTGGCGCGATGCCTGGTCGCCTGCGCGGCACTGAATGCAAGCGATGTCTGGCGCGCCCACGCCATAGCCGCGCCGATTTACTCCAGCAACGTCAGTAGGTCTCGATGCAGATCGCGCGGAATCCGCACGCCCTCGTGGAGGCTGCGCGCTCGCGCCTGATAGCGGCGTTGCGAGGGCAGCCGCGCACCGGTGTCCTGGTAGGCGGCGAAGAAGGCCTCGGCGCGTGCCATGTGCGCGACCCGCTCGGCGCCCAGGAACCGCGCCGGATCGAGCGCCAGAATCAGTTCGCCATGGTAGGGCGAAGCGCCGGCGCCAGCGTCGTGGGCCAGCGATTCGGCGCTGGTCAGGTCGCCGATCAGCGGCCCGGCGATCAGTTCGATCATCGCCGACAGCGCCGAGCCCTTGTGGCCGCCAAAGGTCAGCATCGCGCCGCCGTCGGCGACCGCGGCCGGATCGGTGGTTGGCGCGCCCGCCGCATCCACCCCCCAGCCTTCGGGAATCGGCTGGCCGGCGCGGCGACGCAGCTCGATCTCGCCGCGCGCTACCGCACTGGTGGCGAAATCGAACACGAACGGCGGCGCGTCCACGCGTGGCCAGCCGAACGCCAGCGGATTGGTGCCCAGCAACGGCGTGCGTCCGCCGGCCGGCGTGACCCAGGCGTGGCTGGGATTGCAGATCAGTGCGACCAGCCCGGCCTCGGTGGTGCGTTCGACTTCCGGCCACAGCGCAGAGAAATGCACGCAATGGTTGATTGCCAGTGCCGCCAGGCCATTGGCACGGGTCTTCTCGATCAACAGCGGCAGCCCACGCTCGAACGCCAGCAGCGAGAACCCACCGCGTGCATCGACCCGCACGATGCCAGGCGCCTGATCGTGCACGACAGGCTCGGCATCGCCCACCACCTTGCCGTTGCGCAGCGTCGCTACGCAGCTGAGCGTCCGGTACAACCCGTGCGAGGCGCATCCGTCGCGTTCGCCGGCGACGATGGTATGGGTGAGCGCCTGCACGTGCGCGGGGCTGAAGCCGGCGTGGGTCAGGATACGCTCGACCAGGGTGGTGGCCTGGTCCAGGGACAGGGGGATGGTGTCGCTGGGGTTCATCGAAAAAAAGCGAGGGGTAGAGGATGGCCTGATTCTCGCCTGCGCTGGGCATGGTGAGAAGCCAGAGGGTGTCAGCCCGAACCGAGCTGCTTGTCATGTTTGGAGTAAAGCGCGTCGAGCCGCGGTCTTGCTGGCGGTGCCAAACCTTGGGAAAGACGATCCGCCTATCGGATGTTTGAAAATTTCCTTGACAGCTATCCCTGAACCGATCCGATAATTCGACGAGGTCAGGACCTGGCCTATAGGGGATTTTGTTAGATCGATTGCCTCGTGCCCCGGCGCGATGGGGCGTTGTGTTTTTTGCGATTTCGTTACCGCGATGCCTCCCAGGAGAAGTATCGCGGTCGTCCAGAGAATTCGGCCCCTTCGGGCTGAAAGGGAAGAGGCAAGCGATGTTCAAGGTAAGGCTGGCGATCGGCATGCTGCTGGTTTGCATGGGCGCGCGTGCCCATGCGGCAGACGAAGTGGCGCCCTATGAGGAATACGAGAAGAAGATCAAGGCCGCTCAGGTCGTCGGTCCGCTGAAAGGCGACATCTTCGGCGAGAACATCAGCCTCTACGATCTCAGCGTGGGTTTCCGCGCTACGGATGTGGACATCCCGGGCAACAACGCACTGCCGGTGACGGTGGCGCGCGAGTTCAAGGTGATGAACCGGCGCCAGGAGTATGTGGCGAAGGGATTCGGTGACTGGGAAATCGATGTGCCGCGTGTCTACGGTGAGTTCCTTGCGGAGAAGGGCTGGGTGACGACCAGCGGCTTGCCCACGGCGCGTTGTTCGGTGCCGGCCCGGCCGGACGCCGCCATGACGGTCAACGGCACGACCTATCCGGGCACGGCAGACGATGTCTGGCATGGCTATTACCTGCATGTGCCAGGTGCTGGCGAACAGGAACTGCTGGTCGACAACCAGACCAAGACGCCGCGTCCGACCGATAGCGTCTCTCGTCCGTGGATCACGAAGGAAGGCTGGCGCCTGGGCTGTCTGAGCAGCGTCAGCAATTATGCAGGCGAAGGCTTTCTCGCCATCTCGCCATCGGGTGTGAAGTACTACTTCGACTATGCCGTCGTCATCAACGTCAAGCCGTATAAGTTGACCATAAGTGGAAAGATCAATTTGGCTGCGCGCACGCGCGTCGCATTGATGGCCAGTCGCGTCGAAGACCGCTTCGGCAACTGGGTGACCTACAGCTACACGGGCGACAAGCTGTCCTCGATCCAATCCAGCGACGGGCGAGCGGTTGCACTGACCTACAACGGCGATCTGATCAGCAGCGTCCAGGCCAACGGCCAGACCTGGAGCTATGGCTACGAGTTCAGCACCGCCTATCCATGGCCACAGGGTGCTTATCGCCTGAAGACCGTCACCGAGCCCGACGGTTCGCAGTGGACCTACACGATCGCCAGCGGCAACATGATGCCGACGCGCGAGCCGCCTGCCGGTGGTGGCGCCAGCAATTGCGTTTCCGAACCAGATCCGATGAATGGCGCTGTCTCCCTGCAGGTCACCCATCCGTCCGGTGCCAGCGGCCTGTTCGTGTTCGATTATCAGCGTCAGTATCGTGCCCATACGCCAGCCAGTCGGTGCGATGTACCTGCCGGGCAGGAGCCGCCGGTTCCTTACGTGCCAAGCTATTTCGACAACTATGTCCTCAAGTCGAAGACCGTCACCGGGCCGGGTCTTGCGCAGCAGGCCTGGCACTACATTCCTGGTGATGGGGTAACGCAACTCTACAAGACGGGCAAGGCCACCGATCCCTGCCCAACCTGCACGCCGAGTAAGACCGTCAAAGTGACCAATCCGGACGGTACCGCCACTGCTTACGCATTCGGAATGATGTACGGCCTCAACGACGGCCGCCTGCTGAGTACCACGGCCTTGGATGCCAAGGGCAATGTCGTCTCCAAGACCAGCAACACCTACTTTGCTGATGGCGACGTGGCTGCGCAGCCATTTCCGGCGGAGATGGGACAGTCGCTGCTGGGAATTCCCAACCCACTGACCAACGTCCTGCGTCCGCTGCGCAGCAAGACTGTGGTGCAGGACGGTACCTCCTATACCTGGACAGCAAACAGCTTCGATGCCTTTGCGCGGACGCTTAGCGTGACCCGCGCCAGCCCCTGGTATTCGCGTACGGATGCGACCGAGTATTACGACGACCTGGGTAAGTGGATCATTGGGCAGCGCGCCAGGAGTACCAACACCGACACCGGTCTGGTGGAGTCCCAGACCAGCTACGACACCAATGCGATGCCGTCGCAGCGCTGGTCGTTCGGCAAGCTGCGCCTGACACTTGGCTACAACGGCGATGGCACGTTGGCTACCGTCAAGGACGGCAACAACAACACGACCACCGTGTCCAGTTGGAAGCGCGGCGTTCCGCAATCGATCCGTTATCCGGATGGCACCACCGATGCTGCAACGGTCAACGACAGCGGCTGGATCACCGCGACCACCGACGAGAACGGCTACACCACCAACTATGGCTACGACGCGATGGGCCGACTGGGGAGCATCGCCTATCCGGCCAACGACACTGTGGCCTGGGCCTCGACCACTCAAGCGTTCGAGCAGGTCGGCACCAGCGAGTACGGACTGGCCGCGGGGCATTGGCGGCAGACCGTCGCCACCGGCAATGCACGCAAGGTGACGTACTTCGACGCATTGTGGCAGCCCATGCTGACCCGCGAGTTCGATGCTGGCAACGAGGCGGCTACCCAGCGGCTCCAGAGGTTCGCCTACGATCAAGATGGTCGCACCACATTCGCCTCGTATCCGGGAGCCAGCGACGCACTGACTTCCGGAACCTGGACGAATTACGACGCACTGGGGCGCAAGACCTCGGTTTCCCAGGACAGCGAACAGGGTGGGGCGTTGATCACCTTGACAGAGTATTTGGCAGGCAACCAAACCCGCGTGACTGATCCACGCGGCAACAAGACCGTGACGGGCTATCAAGTTTTTGACCAGCCCGATTACACGACACCGGTCTGGATCCAGCATCCAGAAGGTGCCTACACCGACATCAACCGCGATATCTTCGGCAAGCCGCTGTCCATCCGCCGCCGTGATGTTAATAGCACGGTGTCGGTGACGCGCAGCTACGTCTACGACGGCTATCAGCAGCTGTGCAAGACAGTAGAACCCGAAACCGGCGCCACCGCCAACGGCTACGATGCCGCAGGCAACCTGGTCTGGAGCGCGGCGGGCCTGTCCCTGCCCAGCACGTCATCGTGCGATGCGGATACCGCGTTTGCCTCTGGCCGCCGAGTCGACCGCAGCTACGACGTGCGTAACCGGATCAAGGCGTTGAGCTTCCCGGACGGCAATGGCAACCAGGCGTGGAGCTACTGGCCGGATGGGGCGGTCAAGCAGATCACCACCACCAACAACGGCGTCGCCACCTACAACAGCTACGCGTACAACAAGCGCCGCCTGCTGATTGCGGAGAGCCAGGGCCAGGCCGATGGCGAGACCTGGGCGCTGGGCTACGCCTACGATGCCAATGGCCACCTCGCCGCGCATCGCTATCCGTCGGGGCAGACGGTGGACTACGCGCCCAATGCCCTGGGCCAACCGACCCAGGCCGGTAGCTATGCCACCAGCGTGAGCTACTACCCGAATGGCGCGATCAAGCAGTTCACCTACGGCAACGGCATCGTCCACACCATGACGCAGAACGCGCGTCAGTTGCCGGATACCAGCCAGGATGCCTACGGCGGCACGGCGTTCCTCAGCGATGGCTACGACTACGATGCCAATGGCAACGTTGCCGCGATCAGTGACGGCGCCACCGGTCGTGGTGGACGCGGCAATCGCGATATGACCTACGACGGGTTGGATCGCCTGATTTCCACCAAGTCGGCGATGTTCGGATCCACGCCCGCAAGCTACAGCTACGACGTCCTCGACAACCTGACCCATGTCGTGGCGCCTGGTCGGGATCAGTACTACTGCTACGACGCCAACTGGCAGCTCACCAACGTCAAGACCAGCAGCTGCGGCGGCAGCACGGTCATCGGCATGAGCTACGACCCGCAGGGTAATCTCAGCAACAAGAATGGTCAGGCCTTCGTGTTCGATTACGGCAACCGCCTGCGCCAGGCGACCGGCAAGGAGACCTATCGCTACGACGGCAACGGCCGCCGCACGTTGGCGCTGCAGAGCGCCGGCAACATCGGCTCGCTGTACGACCAGTCAGGGGCGTTGCGCTTCCAGAAGAACCAGCGCCAGTCCAAGTCCACGGATTACATACTGCTGAGCGGCAGCCTGGTGGCCGAGGCCGACTGGCCGCTGGGGCAGACGCTCTCGGTCAAGGACTACGTCAACTGGAACGCGGTCTCCGGCGCGACCCGCTACGTGGTGGAAGAGAGCGTGGACGGCGTCACATGGACCTCTGTGTACGACGGCAGCCAGGGCAACTGGACCTCGTTGGCCAGGCCAGCAGGGACCTACTCGTACCGCGTGACTGCATGCACGGCGGACGGTAACTGCACTGCGGTTTCGAACGTGACGCATGACCAGCGGCCTGCAGTGGATATCGTGCCGTTGCTGTATCAATTGCTATTGAACGGTTGAAGCCCGCAGTGCCTGAAGGACGGCGGGCGCAACATAATCTTTAATTTCTTAGGGGTGGAAATTTTATGCGTTGTATCTTGACGCTGGGATGTGCGCTGTTCTGGATGTCTTACAGCGATTCGGCGAATGCCTTGCAAATCATCACTGGCAAGGTGACGCAAATCGAGGCGACCTACATGCCTACCCAGATTCCTTTTCTCTTGAGCGAAGGAAATGCCACGTGCCCCGCCGGAAAGCCGGTTTATTGGGCTAAGGATCAGGAGAATAACAAGGCGATTTATGCGGCGTTGATGTCGGCGTTCGTCAGCGGGAAACGCGTGACCTTGATCATGGACGACAACGATACGTCGTGCACCGGAAAGTTCATCTATGTGGTCGATTGAACTTGTTAGAGCACAAGCTAGGCAGCTATCTAGAAAAAGCAGCAATTAACGGAAGAGAAAAAAATAACTATGAGAACTACATGGGCCCCGTTGTTGTTGCTTGCTAGTCTGAGTGGGTCAGCATCGCCAAACGAATCGATGCAGAACGTAGATTTCGTTGGTTACGTTGCGCCGTAAATTTGCTAGGGAAGCGTTGTCGATCCGACGTTCATGAGAAACGTCGACTCTACATCGCGCATCTATGGTTCCAACTCGCAAGGACGAGTGATGTCAAATTTCCAGGGGATTCGTGTGGCAATGCACCTGATGGCTGCAGCCGCCCTTTCATTGCTCATCGTCTTTGGCGTCTCGGCGCAAACAGTCCGCTACATCCATACTGATGGGCTGGGGTCTGTTGTGTTGGTGACGGACAAGGACCGTAACGTTGTTGAACGCCGAGAATATGAGCCTTACGGGAGTGTGGTGAACCAACCCGTAATGGACGGGCCTGGCTACACCGGTCATGTCATGGATGCAGCGACCGGAATGACGTACATGCAGCAGCGGTACTACGATTCAGTCGTCGGGCGGTTCTTGTCTGTAGATCCAGTATCAGTGAGTTCTGCAAAAGGTAGCAACATGAATCGCTATTGGTACTCCAATAACAACCCATATCGATTTATTGACCCGGATGGGCGATATGTTTGTTCTTCTGGAAGTGATTCAGATTGTAAGGCAGTAAAGGCCGCACTTAGGGACGCGCGCTCTATGACGCAAAGCGCTATAAAGGTTGGTGAGGATAAGGCTGCGCTTAATTCAGTTTTGAAATTTCTTGGAAAAGATGGTGTTGATAATGGTGTGACAATAAAATTTGGTGATGGATATGGGATGGGGAATACCTTGTCTCAAGGTGGGAAAACAACAATATCTATCGACAGGGATGGGATAAATAATTTGGCTGATAGGCGCGGGATCTCTCGGGATGCTGCTTTGACGGCAACCCTATTCCATGAAGGTCAACATGGAATAGACTGGAAGCGGGATGGTATGCCTAAAACAAGCCGCCAGGAACATGCAGGAGAACTTCGTGCGGCGAGAACTGAGGCTAGTGCCTGGGAATTAATGAAAACGGATTCCTGGTGGGGTACTTGGACAAATCTTGGCGGCTACAACGAGGATGCGATAAAAAAAGAGGCCGATGCGGCCACTAGTCTTTGGTGCGGAGATTCATGTAAATGAAAAAAATTATTGGGAATTTCATTGGATTTGGATTTTTTTATTCTTTTATGGTCGCATCAGGAGTTGCTATTGCTAAAGATGAGGGGGCAGAGGACGCAAAAATTTGCTCAATAATATATTCGAAAGATAAATTTAATGATAGGCGCGTTCGCGTCAATGCATATGCTTTAACGGATATGCACATGACTATGCTTTACGATAATGCTTCTGGTGCAAAAGGTGTGGCGCTTTTTGTGCCGAAAAAGATGAGAAAAAATCCAGATGTTGTTGAGCTGGTCGGGAGTAGCTTTGGGCCAGAGGCTTTTGATGGAAGTTATCGGGTATGGGCAACATTCACGGGGAGGGTGGTAATCAAGAGAGGGGAAAGGCCGGAAATTTTGTTCATTCTGGAGGATATTTCAGGGCTGGAAAAAAGGTCCAAATAGCCGTGGTGCTCAAATCTTTAAGGCGTGCTTGCTAGGCAAGTATTAAGGTGCAATAAATTTTTTAATTATTTTATTTTAATTCTGAAGCAAGCATTGATTGTGGACTTTACTCCCGCGCGTAGTGGTGGCGAGCTGGATGTCCGGCTATTTGAGAGCCTATTCAAGCTTGCTACGTTAGCAATGAAATAAGTAGCTAATACGCTTGCGATGCGATATCCGATTGCCGACGCATCGAGTTAACCACTTTGGCGTCACCTTGAGCGAGATCGGTGGATTCAATGCGGCTAGATAATTTGCTGCAATGGAATAGGCCGTAGGTGAACGAAGGACGCAGCGGCAAGATCAGATATTAATATTCAGTTCTTCACTGTAGCCAGTTCGCCGTAGCGGCCGACAAAGGCACTTCTGTGATTTGCCGCATACTTAATTCTCAGCCAGGCTAAGCGGCCATTCCCGTCAAAAGAAACCAGCATATACTTTATTGGCAGTAACGCCGTCGTTGCTAAGCTGTGCTTAGTAACGACGGCAGTCATATCGGATGCTTACACCGACAACTCCAACAACAACTTGTTGAGCCGACGCACATACGCCGCCGGATCCTTCAGACTATCGCCCGCTGCCAAAGCCGCTTGATCGAACAGCACCTTCGCCAGGTCGCCGAAGCGCTCGCCGTCGGCTTCCGCGTCCAGCTTCTCGATCAGCGGGTGCGCGGGGTTGAACTCGAACACCGGCTTGCTCTCGGGCAGCTTCTGGCCGCTGGCTTCGAGGATTTGCCGCATCTGCAGGCC
Organism: Xanthomonas sacchari; assembly: GCF_040529065.1. Classification (NCBI taxonomy): domain Bacteria; kingdom Pseudomonadati; phylum Pseudomonadota; class Gammaproteobacteria; order Lysobacterales; family Lysobacteraceae; genus Xanthomonas; species Xanthomonas sacchari. Next base: position 1,838,862 of record NZ_CP132343.1, read on the forward strand.
CAGGTCGCCCTGGCCGATGGCCAGGATCGCCGGGGAGTCGGTCAGGCGGTGCGAGACGCGCACTTCGGAAACCTCGTCCTTGAGCACGTTCTGGATGCGCTCGACCAGGCCCTGCTTGGCCTTGGCCGCCTCTTCCTTGGCCTGCTTCTCTTCTTCGCTGTCGAGCTTGCCCAGGTCCAGGTCGCCGCGCGCCACGTCGACGAAGGACTTGCCGTCGAACTCGGTGAGGTAGCTCATCAGCCACTCGTCGATGCGGTCGGTGAGCAGCAGCACTTCGATGCCCTTCTTGCGGAACACTTCCAGGTGCGGGCTGTCCTTGATCTGCGCGTAGCTCTCGCCGGTCAGGTAGTACAGCTTGTCCTGGCCTTCCTGCATCCGCGCCACGTAGTCGGCCAGCGACACGTTCTGCGCGCCGTCGCTGCCGTGGGTGGAGGCGAAGCGCAGCAGGCCGGCGATCTTCTCGCGGTTGCCGAAGTCCTCGGCCGGGCCTTCCTTCAGCACCTGGCCGAAGTTCTTCCACACGCCCTGGTAGCGCTCGGCGTCGTCCTTGGCCAGCTTCTCCAGCATGTCCAGGGCGCGCTTGGTCAGTGCCGACTTCATCGAGTCGATCACCGGGCCGGACTGCAGGATCTCGCGCGAGACGTTCAGCGGCAGGTCGCTGGAATCGACGATGCCCTTGATGAAGCGCAGGTACAGCGGCAGGAACTGCTCGGCCTGGTCCATGATGAAGACGCGCTGCACGTACAGCTTGAGCCCGCGCGAGGCGTCGCGCTGGTACAGGTCGAACGGGGCGCGGCCGGGCACGTACAGCAGCGAGGTGTACTCCAGCTTGCCCTCGACCTTGTTGTGGCTCCACGCCACCGGGTTCTCGTGGTCGTGGGCGATGTGCTTGTACAGCTCCTGGTATTCCTCGTCCTTGATCTCGGTGCGCGGACGCGTCCACAGCGCGCTGGCGCGGTTGACGGTTTCCCATTCCGGGGTCTCGGGCTTGTCCTTGTCCTCGCCATAGTGTTCCTTGTGAAACTCGATGGGCAGCGCGATGTGGTCGGAATACTTGCGCACGATGCCGCGCAGCTTCCAGCCGTCGGCGAAGTCCTTCTCGTCGTCCTTCAGGTGCAGCACGATGCGGGTGCCGCGCTCGGCCTTCTCGATGGTGGCGACCTCGAACTCGCCTTCGCCGCGCGAGGACCAGTGCACGCCCTCGCTGGCCGGCAGGCCGGCGCGGCGGCTGTACACGTCGACCTGGTCGGCGACGATGAAGGCGCTGTAGAAGCCCACGCCGAACTGGCCGATCAGGTGCGAGTCCTTCTTCTGGTCGCCGGACAGGTGCTTGAGGAACTCGGAGGTGCCGGACTTGGCGATGGTGCCCAGGTGCGCCACGATCTCCTCGCGGCTCATGCCGATGCCGTTGTCGTCGATGGTGACGGTGCCGGCCTCCTTGTCGAAGCCGATGCGGATGCGCAACTGCGCGTCGCCGTCCAGCAGCTCCGGCTTGACCAGCGCCTCGAAGCGCAGCTTGTCGGCGGCGTCGGAGGCATTGGAGATCAGCTCGCGCAGGAAGATCTCCTTGTTGGAATACAGCGAATGGATCATCAGCTGCAGCAGCTGCTTGACCTCGGTCTGAAAGCCCAGGGTTTCTTTTTGGGTTTCCACGCTCATCGGTAGGTGCTCCATGAAGGATGGGCGGCCGCGCGGAGGAGGGCGCGGCTCTGCCGGCCGACATGGTGGCGGCCGCGGCCGGCTTCAAGCGCCGCGCCGCGCATACGCGCGACACCGCGCTGGTCTATGATCCGGACCCCGTTTCCGCGCCGCCCACTGCCCGCCGCCCATGCCGTTCCTGCGTTCCCCGTTCCGCCTGTCCCGGCCCCTGCGAGGCCGCCGATGAGCCGTCCCGGCGGCGGCCAGGTGCGGATCATCGGCGGGCGCTGGCGCAACACGCGGCTGCCGGTGCCGGACCTGGCCGGGCTGCGCCCGACCTCCGACCGGGTCCGCGAGACCCTGTTCAACTGGCTGCAGCCGGTCCTGCCCGGGGCGCGCGTGCTGGACCTGTTCGCCGGCAGCGGCGCGCTGGGGCTGGAGGCGGTGTCGCGCGGCGCGGCCGCTGCGGTGCTGGTCGAACGCGATCCGGGCCAGGCGGCGCAGTTGCGCGCCACGGTCGCGCGGCTGCAGGCGCAGGATCAGGTGCAGGTGGTGCAGGGCGATGCGCTGCGCTGGCTGGCCGAGGCCCCGCCAGAGGTCCCGGCGGACATCGCCTTCGTCGACCCACCGTTCGCCGCCGGGCTGTGGGACGCGGTGCTGCAACGCCTGCCGGCGCGGCTGGCGGCCGATGCCTGGCTATACCTCGAGTCGCCGGTCGGGCAGGCGCCCGCAGTGCCGGCGTCCTGGGCGCTGTACCGCGAGGGCGGCAGCCGCGAGGTCCGCGCTGCCCTGTACCGGCGCACCGCTGCTACACTTCCCGGCGACCTTCACGCGGTACCCGACGCATGACCGTGGCCCATAGCCGCATCGCCGTCTATCCCGGCACCTTCGATCCGATCACCAACGGCCATATCGATCTGGTCAACCGTGCCGCACCGCTGTTCGAGCAGGTGATCGTGGGCGTGGCGCAGAGCCCCTCCAAGGGGCCGACCCTGCCGCTGGATCTGCGCGTGTCGCTGGCCCGCGAAGCGCTGGCCGGGCACCGCAACGTGGAAGTGCTGGGCTTCGACACTCTGCTGGCGCATTTCGTGCGCTCGGTCGGCGGCGGCGTGCTGCTGCGCGGCCTGCGCGCGGTGTCGGATTTCGAATACGAGTTCCAGATGGCGAGCATGAACCGGCATCTGATCCCGGAGGTGGAGACGCTGTTCCTCACCCCGGCCGAGCAACACAGCTTCATTTCGTCCTCGTTGGTGCGCGAGATCGCGCGCCTGGGCGGGGACGTCTCCGGCTTCGTGCCGCCGTCGGTGGTGCAGGCGCTGGTCCAGGCCCGCCAGGCCGCCGCGCAGCGCTGAGCCGACCACCATTCACTGACGACACAGAGGGAGCCGTTCCATGAACACCACCGCACGCGCGTTGCTGATCGCTTCGCTGGCCCTGGGCTTCACCGCCTGCAAGAAGGAAGAGGCCGCCAAGCCGGCCGCCGACGCGCAGCCCGCGCTGACCGCCCCGGCCAAGGACGACGACGCCGGCTGGAAGAAGTACCTGCAGGAAGTGGCGATCCAGAACATGGGCAACGTCACCAACAGCCCGTTCCTGTACTACCTGCCGCCGGAATCGGATCCGGAGTTCCAGGCCAAGTACGAGCGCCAGGTCGAAAGCGCCACCACCGCCATCGGCCGCGGCATCCAGCCGGGCAACATGCTGGCGTTCGGTTCTTCGGCCTCGGCCAAGATGGCCGACCTGATCGCCGCCGCGTTCGCCAAGGTCGAGGCGAACAGCATGAAGGGCGTGCGCGTGGTCTACATCGGCGCTCCGGCCGACAACGCCCGCGTCGAAGCCGTGGTCAAGCCGACCGGCGCCGACTACATCTTCGTCGAAGCCAAGTAAGCCCCGCGCGGGCTGGCGCGCCGATGCGCGCCGGTTCCGCCATCCCGCACCGCCCGCAACGGGCGGTTGCGTCGCGCCGACGTGCCGGATGCCGTCGCGCAGTTCCGCAGTTCCAGGCAGGGCACAGGCGATGCGGATCTTCATCACCGGCCCTACCGGCGCCGGCAAGACCACACTGGCGCGCCGGCTCGGCTGCCGCCACGGCATTGCCTGCCACGCGCTGGACGACCTGCACTGGGTGCGATGTCCCGAAGGGGATGTCCGTCGTCCGCTCGAGGAGAAACTGCCGCTGCTGCAGCACATCGTCGACGGCGAGTGTTGGATCGTCGAAGGCGTGCAGTTCAAATGGGCCGACCCGGCGCTCGCACGCGCAGACCACATCGTGGTGATCGATGCGCCATCCTGGCGCACCACCCTGCAGATCGTGCTGCGGCTGGGCCGACAGTGGCTTGGCCTGGAGGCTGCCGCCTACCGGCCGACCCTGGCGCGGTTGCCGCAGATGCTGGCCTGGAGCCGCAACTACCATCGTGAAGAGCGCGCGCTGCTGCTGGCCAAGCTCGCGCCGTTCCGCGCCAGGACCTTGCTGATTCGCCACAGCCGCGTGCGATTGCCACCGCCGCTGGACTAGCCGGCGGGCTGGCCGACCGGTGCCGATGAAGGTGCCAGGAATGCCTGCCGATGCGCCGCGATCCAGGCATCGATCGAACCGGGTTGAAAATCCCCAAGTCCGGGCTGCGCCTGCAGTGGCGCGGCTAGCAGCGCATCGGCCTGCTGCGGGGACGCGGCGAAGAAGCGGAACTTCGACGCCACCACGCGGCCGTGGCCGGCGCCTAGCGCCGCATCCACCTCGCGCTCGAACGCGTCCAGCGGCTGCGCGCGATAGCGCACCGGGCGGCCGAGTCCGGCGGTGAGCCGCTGCACCAGTTCCGGGCCGGTCAGGCTCTCGGTGCCGGCAATCCGGTAGCTGCCGCCGTCCACGCCCTGTCGCAGCAGCGCCAGCGCAGCCTCGGCGCAAGCATCGGCCGAGGTCCAGGCGATGCGTTGCGTGGCGGCGATCGGCGGCGCGAACATGCCATGCGCGACGATGTCGGCGCGCGCCGAGGGCTTCAGCAGGTTGTCCAGGTACAGCGTCGGCCACAGGACCGCGCCGGGCAGGTCGGCGCTGCGCGCCAGTGCTGCGAGCTCGGCATTGGTACGCAGGCTGGGTTCCGGGCACGGCGCCGGCAGCGGCGCGCTGCTCAGTTTCAGCACGAATGAGGTCAGTCGCGCCGCGCGCGCGGCGGCCAGCGCATGTCTGGCCCGAGCCAGCGTCGTCTCGCCGGGGCCGGCGGGAAACTGCAGGACCGCGTGGGCGGCGCCGCGGCTGGCCGCGAGCACTGCGGCAGGATCGTCCAGGTCGGCTTCGACCACCTCCGCGCCCAGCGCGCGCAGCGCCGCGGTGGCGGCGCCTGCGCGAACCAGGGCGCGGACGGCGAGGCCGTGCCGCCGTGCGGCGCGAACCACGGCGGCGCCCTGCACGCCGTTGCCCAGATAGACGAGGAGGGGGCCGGAAGAGGGAATCGGGGACATGCGTTGGCTCCTGCTGAGGGATCCGCCGCAGCAAGCCCGGTCGAAGGCGCCCACGGACAGACCCCGGGACGATGGACACGGGGACTGTCGGGGAATCGCGCGGCACGGCGCGAACAGAGCCTCTCCGCCAGCGCGGAGAAGGGCCTGGGCCTACCGAGACCAGGCCAGCCATTTTCGACGCAGCGACTCTAGGCGCGGCCAATGCGGTCGTCAATCGCCACGCGCCATGCGCTCTGCGGCTCCCGGCATGGTGGCGATACAGCGTTCCGCGCCCCGGCGCCGCCTTCGCAGGGCCGTCCCGTCCCGATCCGGTAAACTGCATCGGTCAGTGCCGAATTGCGCCACATGTCCCTCAAGATCAACGAGCTCTGCGTCAACTGCGACGTCTGCGAGCCGGCCTGCCCGAACCAGGCCATCGCCATGGGCGAGACGATCTACGTGATCGACCCGGCCCGCTGCACCGAATGCGTCGGCCATTTCGACGAGCCGCAGTGCGTGGTGGTGTGCCCGGTGGAATGCATCGACCCGGACCCGGCGATCCCGGAGACCCCCGCGCAGTTGCTGGCCAAGCTGCAGCGCCTGCAGCGCGACCACCCCGAGTTGTACCCACAGGAGCCCCCCGCCGCATGAGAAGCCTCGTCCGCCGTGTCCTGCTGCTCGCCCTGGTCCTGACGCCGTCGGCGTGGGCCGAGGCGCCGGTCGCCGAGGCGACCGCCACCGCCCCGGCCGCGCACCCGCCCGGCGCCGCGATCGCCAGCGGCCACCGTCTGGCCACCGAGGCCGGCCTGCAGATCCTGCGCGAGGGCGGCAATGCCTTCGACGCCGCGGTAGCGGTGTCCTCGACGCTGTCGGTGGTCGAACCGATCAGCTCCGGCCTCGGCGGCGGCGGGTTCTTCCTGCTGCACGACGCCAAGACCGGCAAGGACGTGATGCTGGACGCGCGCGAGACCGCGCCGGAATCGGCGACGCCGGCCGCGTTCCTGGACGCCAAGGGCGAGCTGGACCGCGACCGTTCGATCAACGGTCCGTGGTCGGCCGGTATTCCCGGGCTGCCGGCGGCGCTGGTGGAACTGGCGACCAAGCACGGCCGGCTGCCGCTGCGGCAGTCGCTGGCGCCGGCGATCCGCATCGCCCGCGACGGCTTTCCCGTCTACGCGCGCATGGCCGAGGGCTACCAGTCGCGGCGCAAGGTGATGGAGCGCTATCCCGGCACCCGCGAGGTCTACCTGCGCAACGGCCGGCCGATCGCGGTGGGCGACGTGTTCAGGCAGCCGGAACTGGCCAACACGCTGCAGCTGCTGGCCGACAAGGGCTTCGATGGCTTCTACCGCGGCGCCACCGCCAAGAAGCTGCTGTCCGGCGTGAAGCAGGCCGGTGGGCGCTGGACCGCCGAGGAACTGGCCGGCTACACGGTCAAGGAACGCATCCCGATCCGCTTCGACTACAAGGGCTGGACCATCACCACCGCGCCGCCGCCGTCCTCCGGCGGCATCGCCCTGGCCAGCATGCTGCAGATCCTGGAGGGCTACGACCTCAAGACCATGGACCCGGTGCATCGCGTGCACCTGACCGTGGAAGCGATGCGCCGCGCCTACCGCGACCGCACCTTCTTCCTGGGCGACCCGGATTTCACCCACGTACCGCAGCGCATCCTGCTCAGCAAGGACTATGCGGTGGGCCTGCGCTCGACCATCAATCCCGACAAGGCCACGCCCAGCGACCTGCTGTCCGGCCAGCCGACCCCACTGGAAGACGACGAGACCACGCATTTCTCGATCATCGACGGCGAAGGCAACCGCGTCGGCGCCACCCAGACGGTCAACCTGCTGTACGGCTCCGGGCTGATCCCCAAGGGCACCGGCGTGCTGCTCAACAACGAGATGGACGATTTCGCGCTGCGTCCGGGCACGCCCAACGCCTTCGGGGTGATGGGCTACGCGGCCAACGCGCCCAAGCCGGGCAAGCGCCCGCTCAGTTCGATGTCGCCCACCTTCATGGAGAACGCGGACAAGGCCATCGTGCTCGGCACCCCGGGCGGCAGCCGCATCATCACCATGGTGCTGCTCGGCATCCTCGGCTACGACGACGGCCTCACGGCGCAGCAGGTCGCCGCGCTGCCGCGCTACCACCACCAGTGGCTGCCGGACGTGATCGAGGCCGAAACCGGCACCTTCGACGCGGCCACGGCCAAGGGCCTGGAAGCCATGGGGCACACGCTCAAGTTGCCCGGCGACACGGCCGAGGACGGCCACGGCTCCAGCCACGTCTGGGGCAACCTGCAGACTGTGGAATGGGACAAGCGCCGCAACGTGCTCAGCGGCGGCAGCGACCCGCGCAACGAAGTCGGCAGCGCCGAAGTGCTGCAGACCGCGCCGGCACCCTGACGCCCGCGTTTGCGAATCCCCAATCCCCAATCCCGAATTCCCACCATGAAGCTCTGGTCCATCCAAGGCAACTCGCAGAAACTCGACGGCGGCGCGATGTTCGGCAACGCGCCCAAGGCGATGTGGCAGCAGTGGGCCGCGCCCGACGACGGCAACCGCATCGCGCTGGCCTGCCGCGCGCTGCTGGCCAGCCCGCTGGCCGGCAAGACGGTGCTGTTCGAGACCGGGATCGGCGCGTTCTTCCCGCCGGCGCTGCGCGAGCGCTACGGCGTGCAGGAGGCGCGCCACGTGCTGCTGGATTCGCTGCAGGACGCCGGCTTCGCCCATACCGACATCGACGTGGTGGTGCTGAGCCACCTGCATTTCGATCACGCCGGTGGGCTGCTGGCCGCGTACCGCGAGGGCGCTGCGCCGGAATTGCTGTTCCCCAACGCGCAGTTCCTTGTCGGCGCGGCGCACTGGCAGCGCGCGCTGCAGCCGCATCCGCGCGACCGCGCCAGCTTCATCCCGGAACTGCCCGGCCTGCTCGAGGCCAGCGGTCGCCTGGAACTGGTCGACGGCGACTATTCGCGCGCGCTCGGCGAGGCGGTGCGGTTCCGTTTCAGCGACGGCCACACGCCGGGACTGATGCTGGCCGAGATCGTCGGCCCCGGCCACGGCGAGGATGGCCAGGCGCACGGTGGGGTGGCGTTCTGCGCCGACCTGATCCCGGGCCGCTCCTGGGTACACGTGCCGATCACCATGGGCTACGACCGCAACGCCGAGCTGCTGATCGACGAGAAGCGCGCGTTCCTCGAAGACGCGCTGGCCCGCGACGTGCGCCTGTTCTTCACCCACGATCCGGACTGCGCGCTGGCGCAGTTGCAGCGCGATGCCAAGGGCCGTTTTGTCACCGCGCACGAAGTGCCGGCGCTGCAGGCGCGCGCGCTGGCCGCCTGAGCGCGGCCTTGCGGTTTACCAGCGCAGGGCAGCGTGCGCCGGCGCGCCGGTAGCCGTGCCGTTCAGCGCCACCGAAAACCCGATCGTGGTGATGCCGTCGCGGTGCTGCGCGAACACGCGCCCGCCGTGCATGGTCGCCACCGCCTTGACGATGGCCAATCCCAGGCCGTGGCTCTCGCGGCTGTTGGCGCGGGCGGCGTCACCGCGGTAGAAGCGATCGAACAGGCGCTGCAGATGCTCCGGCGCCAGCGCCACGCTGGGGTTGGAGAAGGCGATCAGCGCCTCGCCGCCGCGCTGTGCGATCTCCACCACGATCGGCGCGTGACCGGCCGAGTGCTGGATGGCGTTGTGCAGCAGGTTGGACAGCGCGCGCCGCAGCAGCGACTTCTCGACCGGCACCACCACGTCGCCGCGCACCTCCACCTGCAAGCCGGCCTCGTCCAGCAGCACCTCGAAGAACTCCACGGTCTTGCCGACTTCCTCGGCCAGCGACGCGTCCTCGCACTGGCGCGCGCGCTGGCCCTGTTCGGCGCGCGCCAGGAACAGCATGTCGGCGACAATCGCGCGCAGCCGCTCCAGTTCCTCCAGGTTCGACTGCAGCACCTGGCGCAACTGCTCGGCATCGCGATGGCGGGTCAGCGCCACCTGGGTCTGGCCGATCAGGCTGGCGAGCGGCGTGCGCAGTTCGTGGGCGACGTCGGCATTGAAGCTTTCCTGCTGCGCATAGGCCGCATCGAGCCGGTCGAACGCGGCGTTCAACGAGGCGCCCAGGTCCTCCAGTTCGCGCGGCAGCCGCGGCAGGTCCAGGCGCCGCCGGTCGTGCGGGCCGATGCGCTGGGCGTCGGCCGACAGCCGTTGCACCGGACGCAGGCCGAGCTTGGCGGTCCAGTAGCCCAGCGCGCCGACCAGCGCGGTGCCGGCCAGCGTCACCAGCGCCAGGGCGATGTCGAAGCGGCGCCGGGTCAACGCGAACGGTGCGCTGTCCATCGCCGCGATCAGTTGCACCGGCGGGCGCACCGGCGTGGCCGGCAGCGCCTGGCCGATGGCCTGCCAGGCCTGCGGATGCGCATCGGCGATGCCCAGTGCCTGCGGATCGTCGATGCGTACCAGCCCGCTGTGGCCGCGCGTGGCCTGCGCCATCGCCTCGGCGCCGCGCCCGTAGCGGAGCGCCGGATCGGCGCTCCACAGCCAGAAGCGCAGGTCCGGCGCGCTGGAAAGGCTGGCCAGGCGGGTGCGCGCATGCGCCGCCAGATCCGGCGAGCGGCTGTTAACCAGCATGTACCGCACCGCGTCCATGTGCGAGCGCAGTTCTTCGCGCTGGTGCCGGCGCAGTTCGTGCTCCAGCACCTGATGCAGCACCAGCCCGATCAGGGCGAAGCCGAGCAGCGCGGTGGCCGCGAACAGGCCGGCCAGGCGCAGCGCGATCGAGGGCCGCGCCGGTGCGCTCACCCGGCCGCGTCCTCGCGTTCTTCCAGCACGTAGCCCATGCCGCGCACGGTGTGCAGCAGCGGGGCGTCGAACGGCACATCGATCTTGGCGCGCAGGCGCTTGATCGCCACTTCCACCACGTTGGTGTTGCTGTCGAAGTTCATGTCCCAGACCATCTCGGCGATCGCGGTCTTGGACAGGATCTCGCCCTGGTGCCGGGCCAGGGCCGCCAGCAGCGCGAACTCCTTGGCGGTCAGGTCCAGCCGCTGCCGCCCGCGCACGGCCTTGCGGCTGATCATGTCGATCTGCAGGTCGCCCACGCGCAGCAGGGTGCTTTCCTGCGCGCGTCCGCGCCGCGCCAGCACCTGCAGCCGCGCCAGCAGTTCGATGAAGGAGAACGGCTTGATCAGGTAGTCGTCGGCGCCCTCGCGCAGGCCCTTGACCCGGTCCTCCACGCTGTCGCGCGCGGTCAGCATGATCACCGGGGTGGTCTTGACCGAACGCAGCGAGCGCAGGATGGCGAAGCCGTCCAGGCCCGGCAGCATCACATCGAGCACGATCACGTCGAAGTCGTAATGCAGGGCCAGGTGCTGGCCATCGATGCCGTCGTAGGCCACGTCGACCGTGCAGCCCTGTTCGCTCAGCCCCTGCTGCAGGTAGTCGGCGGTCTTGCGCTCGTCCTCGACGATCAGCACCTTCACGGCCGCAGCGCCTCCGGCGCGGCGATGCGGGCGCGCCGCGCCTGGCGCCGCTGCAGGTACCAGCCGTGCAGGCGGTCCAGGTACAGGTACACGATCGGCGTGCTGAACAGCGTCAGCAGTTGCGACAGCAGCAGCCCGCCGACCATCGCATAGCCCAGCGGCCGCCGCAGTTCCGAGCCGGCGCCGTGGCTGAGCATCAGCGGCAGGCCGCCGAGCAGCGCACACAGGGTGGTCATCATGATCGGCCGGAAGCGCATCAGGCAGGCCTCGAAGATCGCATCGCGCGATGACAGCCCGCGTTCGCGTTCGGCATGCAGGGCGAAGTCCACCATCATGATCCCGTTCTTCTTGACGATGCCGATCAGCAGGATGATGCCGATCATCGCGATCACGCTCAAGTCGTAGCCGCCGGCCATCAGGATCAGCAGCGCGCCGACGCCGGCCGAGGGCAGGGTGGAGAGGATGGTCAGCGGGTGAATGTAGCTCTCGTAGAGCAGGCCGAGCACGATGTAGACCGCAACCAACGCTGCCAGGATCAGGTACGGCTGGGTGCGCAGCGAGGCGCTGAACGCCTGCGCCGTGCCCTGGAAGCTGCCGCTGAGCGTGGCCGGCACCCGCAGTTGCGCCTGCGTCTTTTGGATCGCGTCCACCGCATCGCCCAGCGCCGCGCCCGGCGCCAGGTTAAAGGAGATGGTCACCGCCGGGAACTGGCCCTGGTGGCTTACCGACAGGTAGCCGGTCTTGCTGGTGTCGAGCGTGGCGAAGGTGGACAGCGGCACCTGCTTGCCGGTCAGCGGCGAGGTCAGGTACAGCCGCTGGAACAGCGACGGATCGCCCTGCAGCGCCGGCGTCACCTCCAGCACCACGTGGTAGCTGTTGAGCTGGGTGAAGTACTGTGCGACCTGGCGCTGGCCGATGGCGTCGTTGATGGTCGCGTCGATCTGCTGCGGGGTGATGCCGAAGCTGGCCGCGCGCTGGCGGTCGATGGTCAGGCTGGCGATCGGCGCGGCGTTCTGCTGGTCGGAGGCGACGTCGGTCAGTTGCGGCAGCGCCCGGAAGGCCTTCAGCAGCTTCGGCGCCCAGGTGTTGAGCTCGTCGAGGTTCGCGTCGGTGAGGGTGTACTGGTACTGGGTGCGAGCCAGGCGGCCGCCGACGTTGATGTCCTGCCCGGCCTGCATGAACAGGGTCACGCCCTGCACGTGCGCCAGGCGCTTGCGCAGCCGCGCGATCACCTGGTCGGCGCTGGCGGTGCGGCCCGCGTCCTTGGGCTTGAGCGCGATCGAGAAGGTGCCGGAGTTGAAGGTGCTGGCGCCGGTCTGCATGCCGAAGGACAGCACGTCCGGATCGCGGCGGATGATGTCGGCCAGTTGCAGCATGCGCGTGCGCATCGCCGCCGAGGACGAGTCCTGCGCCGAATCGGCGGTGCCGGAGATGAAGCCGGTGTCCTGTTGCGGGAAGAAGCCCTTGGGCATCACCACGAACAACGCCACGCTGGTGGCCACGGTCAGCAGGAAGCTGGCCAGGGTCAGGCGCGGGTGCCGCAGCACCGTCTCCAGGCCGCGCCGGTACGCCGCCAGCAGCGCGTCGAAGCCGCGTTCGAACGCGCGCGCCAGGCGTCCCTGCGCCTGCTCGGCGTGCGGCTTGAGCAGGCGCGCGCACAGCATCGGGGTCAGGGTCAGCGACACCAGCAGCGACACCAGGATGGTCAGGCTCACCGTCACCGCGAACTCGCGGAACAGCCGGCCGACGATGCCGCCCATCAGCAGCAGCGGGATGAACACCGCCACCAGCGACACCGAGATCGAGACCAGGGTGAAGCCGATCTCGGCCGCACCCTGCAGCGCCGCCTGCAATGGCGCCATGCCGTCCTCGATGTGCCGGTAGATGTTCTCCAGCATCACGATGGCATCGTCCACCACGAAGCCGACCGCAATGGTCAGGCCCATCAGCGACAGGTTGTCCAGGCTGTAGCCGAGCACGTACATCAGCGCGGCGGTGCCGAGGATCGCCAGCGGCACGGTCAGGCTCGGGATCAACGTCACCACCGCGCTGCGCAGGAACACGAAGATCACCGCCACCACCAGCACGATGGACAGCAGCAGGGTGAACTCCACGTCCTTGACCGAGGCGCGGATGTTCTGCGTGCGGTCGGCGAGGATCTTGACGCTGACGCTGGGCGGGATCGAGGCCATCAGCTTGGGCAGCGCGGCCTTGACCTGTTCCACTGTGTCGATGACGTTGGCGCCGGGCTCCTTGGTGATGGCGATCATGATCGCGCGGCCATCGACGATGCCGCTGTCGGCCGGTGCGGCGGCGCCGGCGTAGCCCCAGGCGGCGATCTTGGCGTTCTCCGGCGCGTCCACCGCGGTGCCGACGTCGCGCACGCGGATCGGCGCGCCGTTGCGCCAGGCCAGCACCGCGTCGTTCCAGGCCTGGCTCTGCAGCAATTGGTCGTTGGTGGAGACGGTGAAGGCCTGGCGCGCGCCATCGATCGAACCGGTGGCCGCGTTCACCGTGGTGGTGGCGATCACCGAGCGGATGTCCTCCAGGCTCAGCCCCAGCGCCGCCAGCTTGGCCGGATCCACCTGCACGCGCACCGCCGGCTTCTGCGCGCCGAACAGGTTCACGAGGCCGACGCCGGAGATACGCGAGATCTGCTGCGCCAGCACGTTGTCGGCGTAGTCGTCGACCTTGGTCAGCGGCAGCACCTGCGATTGCACCGCCAGGATCAGCGCCGGCGATTCGGCCGGGTTGATCTTGCGGAAGCTCGGCGCGCTCGGCAGTGCGCTCGGCAATTGCCCGGACGCGGCGTTGATCGCGGTCTGTACGTCGAGCGCGGCGGCGTCGATGTTGCGGTCCAGGTCGAACTGCAGCGTCACCTGGGTCGAGCCGAGCGCGCTGGTCGAGGTCATCTGGCTCAGGCCCGGGATCAGCGACAACTGCCGCTCCAGCGGCTGCGCCACGTTCGAGGCCATCGTCTGTGGGCTGGCACCGGGCAGGTTGGCCGAGACCTGGAAGGTGGGGAAGTCGACCTGCGGCAGCGGAGCCACCGGCAGCAGCGGCCAGGCCACCAGGCCCAGCAACAGCAGCGCCATCGCCAGCAGCGAGGTGCCGATCGGGCGTTTGATGAAAGCGGCTGAGACGCTCACGCGTGCGCTCCCGCGGTGGCCGGCGTGGCGTGTCTGGCCGGCTTGGCGTCCACCACCTTCGCCCCGGGATGCAGCCGGTACTGCCCATCCACCACCACCCGCTGCCCGGCCTGCAGGCCCTGGCCGATCACCGTCTCGCCATCGGCCTCGTCCAGCACCTGCACCGACTGGTCGCGCACGCTGCCGTCGCTGCCGATCACGTACACGAACTCACCGTCCTGGCTGCGCTGCACGGCCGCGCTCGGCACCACCAGCGCACCGCTGCGCATGCCCAGGGTGATGCGCGCATCCACGCTCTGCCCGGGCCACAGCGTGTGTGCGGGATTGGCGAAGTGCGCCTTCATCGCGATGGTGCCGGTGCTGGTGTCGATCTGGTTGTTGAGCAGGGCCAGCGTGCCGTGCGCCAGCACCTGTCCGCTGCCGTGGTCGACCGCGTCCACGCCCACGCTGGCCGGTGCGGCCTGCAGTGCGCGGTTGATCTGCTGGAAGGCGCTTTCCGGCAGGGTGAACTGCACCGCGATCGGGTCGATCTGGTTCAGTACCACCAGGCCGCCGGCATCGCTGGCGTGGACGATGTTGCCCGGATCCACCAGGCGCGCGCCGGCGCGGCCGTCGATCGGCGCGCGGATGGTGGTGAAGTCCAGTTGCACCCGTGCGTTGTCGATCGCCGCCGCATCGCTCTGCAGGGTGGCGTGCAGTTGCGTCACCAGCGCCTTCTGCGTGTCCAGGGTCTGGCGGGTGGTGGCGTTGTCCTGCAGCAGTTGCTGGTAGCGCTGCAGGTCGGCCTGCGCATTGCCCAACTGCGCCTTGTCCTTGGCCAGTTGCGCGGTGGCCGCGGCCAGTTGCGCCTGGTAGGTGCGCGGATCCAGCCGCGCCAGCACCTGCCCGGCCTTGACGTCCTGGCCTTCGCTGAAGCCCACGGCGATCAGTTGCCCGTCGATGCGCGAGTGCACGGTCACCGAGGCGATCGGCAGCACTGTGCCGATCCCGGTCTGGCGGATCGGCACGTCCTTGCGCAGCACCGGCGCGCTGGTCACCGGCACGGGCGGCGTGGCCTTGGTCGGTGCGTGGCGCGGGCGCAACCACACCGCCAGCAGCAGCGCGACCAGCACTGCGGCGGCGACGAATGGCCAGCGCCGCCGCGGCATGGCATGGCGCGGTGGCGGATCGGCGGGGCGGGTGGGCGCGGCGGTGGACATGGGTTACTCCGGGAGGACAGGAGCCGGCGTGGCGCCCGGCGAGGCGCCGCGCACGGCGGGGAGATTGCCGCTGTCCCAGTCGCCACCCAGCGCGACCAGCAGCGCGACCTGGGCGCCGAACTGGCGCGCTTGCACTTGCAGCAACGTGCGTTGCGCTTCCAGCGCGTTGGCTTGGGCGGTGATCACGGCGCTGTACAGGGTGGTGCCGGCGCGGTACTGATCCATCAGCACGCGCTCGGCCTGCTGCGCGGCGTCGGCGGCGCTGCGCTGTTGCTGCTCCTCGCGCGCCAGTTCGCGCGTGGCCGCGAGCTGGTCCTCCACGCCCTGGAACGCGCTCAACACGGTTTGCCGATAGCTGGCTGCGGCCGCATCGAAGCTGGCTTGCGCTTGCGCGCGTTGCGCGTGGCGGGCGCCGCCGTCGAACAGCGTGCCGGCCAGCGCTGCGCCCACCGCCCAGACCCGGTTCGGCACGCTCAGCAGCGAGGCCAGCCCGGCGCTGTCGTAGCCGCCGCTGGCGCTCAGCGACAGGGTCGGGAACCACGCCGCCACGGCCATGCCGATGCCGGCATTGGCCGCGGCCATGCGCCGCTCGGCGCCGGCGATGTCCGGGCGCCGTTGCAGCAATACCGAGGGCAGCGCTTGCGGAGTCGGCGGCAGCGCCGGCAACGGTGCGTCGCTGGCTGCCAGCGAGAATTCGGCGGGGGTGTGGCCGAGCAGCACCGCCAGCGCGTGGTCCAGTTGCCGGCGCGACAGCGCCAGGTCGGTCGATGCGGCTTCGGTGCTGTGCAGGGTGGCCTCGGCCGCGGCCACATCGGCGGCGCTGGCGACGCCGGCGCGCACCCGCGCCTGGGTCAGCCGCAGCGCGTGGCGGTAGCCGGCCAGGGTGCGTTGGTACAGCGCCATGGTCTGGTCGTCGAAGCGCAACTGCAGGTAATCGGCGACCACCGCGGCCTGCAGCGACAGCCGCGCCTGCGCCAGGTCGGCGGCGCTGGCCTGGGCGTTGTCGCCGGCCTGTTCGACGCTGCGCCGGACCTTGCCCCAGAAGTCCGGCTCCCAACTGGCGCTGAGCCCCAGCGTATCGGCGTCGCGCAGCCCCGGCTTGGGCGAGACGGTGCGCTCGCGCGTGGTCGCGGCCTGCACGCCCAGCGTCGGCGCCTCGGCGGCACGCGCGCTGCCGACCAGCGCCTGCGCCTGCCGATAGCGCGCCTCGGCCTGGCGCAGGGTCTGGTTGGCGCGGTCGGCCTGTTCGACCAGGGCGTCCAGCTGCGGATCGCCATAGCGGGTCCACCATGCCACCTCCGGGTCGGCCGCGGCCGGCGCGGCGGGCGTCCAGCGGCCGTCGGCTTCTTCGAACGGCTGCTGCGTGCCGGCCGGCGGCGCCGGGCGCACGTAGTCCGGGCCGGCCATGCAGCCGCCGAGCAGCAGCACACTCAGCAGCGGCACGAGCGGCGCCAGGCGACGGGAAACGGGCGGTCGGGGCAGGGCGGTCACGGGGCGGCGCCGGCAGTGGGGACAGGCCGTCACCGTAGGCGCCGCATGGCGACCTCACGCTGACGCCTCGCTGACGACGCTGTCAGCAAGGCCGCCTGCGGCCGTTCCGCGCCGCGTTGCAGGCCACGCCCGACATGCCCGCGATTTGGCGCTTGCAGCCGTCATCCTGGCCGGCCAGTATCGGCGCATGAAACTGCCCCACGCCCTGTCCTGCCTGTTCCTCGCCTGCCTGTTGCTGGGCGGCTGCACCTCGCACGCCGACACCGCCATGCCCTCGCCGATCCGCCTGAATCAGGTCGGTTTCCTGCCTGCCGCCAGCAAGCTGGCGGTGGTGCCGGATGGCCATGGCGACGCGTTCTCGATCGCGCGCGCCGACAGCGACGAGGTGGTGCTGCGCGGCACTCTCGGCGCCGCCGCGGTGTGGCCGCCGGCGCAGCAGACCGTGCGCATCGCCGATTTCTCCGCGCTGCGCACGCCGGGCCGCTACCGCCTGCAGGTCGACGGCCTGCCGCCGTCGGACAGCTTCGCCATCGGCGAAGACGCCTACAACGCGCTGTCGCGCGCCGCGCTCAAGGCCTACTACTACAACCGCGCCAGCACCGCGCTGGACGGCACCTACGCCGGCCGCCACGCGCGCGCTGCCGGCCACCCGGACGACCACGTGCTGGTGCATGCCTCGGCGGCCTCGCCGGAGCGCCCGGCCGGCACCGTGATCGCCGCGCCCAAGGGCTGGTACGACGCCGGCGACTACAACAAGTACGTGGTCAGCTCCGGCATCACCGTGTACACGCTGCTGGCCGCCTACGAGCAGTTCCCCACCTACTTCAGCACGCACCCCGAAGGCATTCCCAACAGCGGCGGCGACGTGCCGGACATCCTGCGCGAGGTCGACTGGAACCTGCAGTGGCTGCTGGCGATGCAGGATCCGCACGACGGCGGCGTGTACCACAAGCTGACCAATCTGGACTTCGCCGGCATGCAGATGCCGGACCAGGCGCGCGCGTCGCGCTACGTGGTGCAGAAGAGCACCGCGGCCACGCTCGACTTCGCTGCGGTGATGGCCCAGGCCAGCCGCATCTACGCGCCGTACGACGCGCAGTTCGGCGGCATCTCCAAGCGCATGCTGGAGGCGTCGCGGCGCGCGTGGGCCTGGGCGCAGGCGCATCCGGACGTGGCCTACCGGCAGCCGGACGATGTGCACACCGGCGCCTACGACGACACCGAGTTCGACGACGAGTTCGCCTGGGCCGCCACCGAGCTGTACCTGGCCACCGCCGACGACGCGTTCTACGAGGCGGCGATGGCACGCAAGGTCCCGGCCAGCGTGCCCGACTGGCGCCAGGTCGGCGGGCTGGCCTGGATGTCGCTGGCGCAGCACCGCGCGCGGCTGACCCCGCGCGCCGACCAGGCGCGGATCGCCGACGAGATCGAGGGCCTGGGCGATCACCTGGTGCAGGTATGGCAGGGCTCGGCCTGGCGCGTGACCATGCGCGACGCCGACTTCCACTGGGGCAGCAACGCCACCGCGCTGAACCAGGCGATGATGCTGCTGCAGGCCTACCAGTTGCAGCACAAGCCCGAATACCTGCAGGCCGCGCAGTCGCAGCTGGACTACGTGCTCGGCCGCAATCCGCTGGGCCTGTCCTTCGTCACCGGCATCGGCGCGCGCTCGCCGATGCACATCCACCATCGCATCTCCATCGCCGACGGCGTGGCCACGCCGGTGCCGGGATGGCTGGTCGGCGGTCCGCAGCCGGGGCAGCAGGACGCCGACGCGTGCAAGCAC
This sequence comes from Xanthomonas sacchari, assembly GCF_040529065.1. NCBI lineage: Bacteria > Pseudomonadati > Pseudomonadota > Gammaproteobacteria > Lysobacterales > Lysobacteraceae > Xanthomonas > Xanthomonas sacchari. The sequence goes on from NZ_CP132343.1 coordinate 1,857,033, forward strand.
GCCTACACGTCGTCGCTGCCGGCGCTGTCGTACCTGGACAAGGAATGCAGCTACGCCACCAACGAAGTGGCGATCAACTGGAATGCGCCGCTGGTGTACGTCAGCGCCGCGCTGCAGGTGCTGCAGCGCTGATCCACCACCGGCGCCGTGGCGCCGCTCAGCCCAGGCGGGTGCCGAAGATGCGGTCGCCGGCGTCGCCCAGGCCCGGCAGGATGTAGCCCTTGTCGTTGAGCCGTTCGTCGATGGCGGCGGTGTACACCTCCACGTCCGGATGCGCCGCTTCCAGCGCCTGCAGGCCCTCCGGCGCGGCGACCAGGAAGATGCCCTTGATCCGCCGCGCGCCGGCGCGCTTGAGCATGTCCACGGTGGCGATCAGGGTGCCGCCGGTGGCCAGCATCGGATCCAGGATCAATGCGTCGCGTTCTTCAAGGCGGCCGGTGAGGCGTTCGAAGTAGGGCACCGGTTGCAGCGTTTCCTCGTCGCGCTGCAGGCCGACCACGCTGACCCGCGCCGCCGGAATCAGCGCCAGCACGCCCGGCAGCATGCCCAGCCCGGCACGCAGGATCGGCACCAGGGTGATCTTGGCGCCGGCGATGCGCTGCACCTGGGTCGGGCCGGCCCAGCCGTCCATGGTGTGGGTCTCGGTCTCCAGGTCGGCGGTGGCCTCGTAGCCGAGCAGGGTGCCCAGCTCGGTGACCAGTTCGCGGAAGCCCTTGGTGCTCAGCGCCGCGTCGCGCAACAGGCCGATCTTGTGCTGTACCAGCGGGTGGCGGACTTCGACGATCTTCATGGGCGCGCTCGCAAGGGGGAGGCGCACAGTGTGCCGCAGCCGGCTCCGGCGCCGCCAGGTGTCGGAGCCAGCGCATGCCGCGCGGATGGCCTGGGGCGCGCCGATCGTGCGCGCCCCAGGCCATGCCGAGACGACACTCAGGCCGCGGGTTCGAGCGCCTCGGCCTGCGCTCGGGCGCGCTGCACGGTCACGGTGCGCGCCATGCCCGGCGATGCGTTGCCGCCCGCCTCGATCTTGAACAGCGCCACCGCCTGGGTCAGCTGGCCCGCCTGTTCTTCCATCGCGCGCGCGGCGGCCGTGGCTTCCTCCACCAGCGCCGCATTCTGCTGGGTGGCCTCGTCCATCTGGGTCACGGTCTGGTTGACCTGCTCGATGCCTGCCGACTGCTCCTGCGAAGCGGCGGAAATCTCGCCCATGATGTCGGTGACGCGCTGCACCGAGCTCACGATCTCCTGCATGGTCTTGCCGGCCTGGTCGACCAGAGCCGAGCCCTCGGCGACGCGGGTGACCGAGTCATCGATGAGGTCCTTGATTTCCTTGGCGGCGTTGGCCGAGCGTTGCGCCAGCGTGCGCACTTCGCTGGCGACCACTGCGAAGCCGCGGCCCTGCTCGCCGGCACGGGCCGCTTCCACCGCGGCGTTTAGCGCCAGGATGTTGGTCTGGAACGCGATGCCGTCGATCACCGAGATGATGTCGGCAATCTTCTTGGAGGACGCCTCGATGCCGCTCATGGTCTGCACGACCTGGCCGACCACGTCGCCGCCCTGCGAGGCCACCGAGGCCGCACCGACCGCCAACTGGTTGGCCTGGCGTGCATGCTCGGCGTTCTGGCGGACGGTGGAGGTCAGTTCTTCCATCGAAGCGGCGGTTTCCTCCAGGCTGGCGGCCTGCTGTTCGGTGCGGCGCGACAGGTCGTCGTTGCCGCTGGCGATCTCCCCGGCGGCGGCGCTGATGCTGCTGGCGGCGGTCTGGATGCGCGCGACGATGCCGGTCAATTGGTCGGTGGTGGCGTTGGCGTCCTCGCGCATCCGTGCGAACACGCCGTGGAAGTCGCCATGCATGCGGGTAGTGAGGTCGCCGGCGGCGATGGACTGCAGCAACGCCGACAGCTTGCCCAGATTGACGTCGCTGACCTCCATCATCGCGTTGAGGTCCTGCACCATCAGGCGGAAGTCGTGCTGGAAGCGCGCGGCATCGCCGCGCGTGCTGAAGTCGCCGGCCGCGGCCGACGCGGCCAGGCGCTTGATCTCGGTGTTGATCGCCAGCAGGCTCGCCTTGGCCGCATCCATCGACTCGTGCAGCACCGCGCGGCTGCCGGGCAGGCGACGCGCGTCGCGGCGCAGGTCGCCGTTGGCGTACTCGTTGAGGATCTCCACGGCCTCGACGATGGCGTCCAGGTGCTCGAACATCATGGTGTTGATGCCCTTGCTCAGCTCGCCGTACACGCCCGGGAAGTCCTGCGGCATACGGTGGCTGATGTCCTTGTCGGCATGCAGCTCGATCATCAGCGCGGTTTCGCGGGAGAAGCGCTGCAACTGGGTCTGCATGCGGCCCATCGCGACCAGCAGGCGGCCGGGTTCGTCGCGCGCGTCGGTGGCCACGTCGTTGTCGAGGCGGCCCTCGGCGATGGCTTCGGCGGCACGGGTGGCGCGGGCCAGCGGCACGGTGAGGCTGCGGGTGATCGTCCAGGCCAGCAGGCTGCTGACCAGCACCACTGCTAAGCCGCCAGCGATCAGCAGGAAGCGGCCGCGCGCCATCACCGCGGTCGCATCGGCGTAGGCCTGTTCGCCGTTGTTGCGTTGCCAGCTGGCGTAGGCGCTGATCGCCTCGCGCCAACGCTGAGTCGCCGGCGCGGCCTGCTGCAGCAGCACCTTCATCGCGTCGTCGGACTTGTAGGTCAGGCCCAGTTCCAGCACTTGCTGGTTGACCTCGCTCGCCTGCGCGTAGGTCCGGTTCATCTGCTCGCGCAAGGTGTGATCGCGCGCGCTGGTAGCGGGGATGGCGAACAGCTTGGTGCAGTATTCGCGATAACGGCGCAGTTCCATCACCATGATCTTGGCGAAGGCGATGTTTTCCTCCTGCGTGGTCGGCAGCACGATGTTGCGCAACTGAATGCCGATGTCCGAACTGGCATCGAGCATTTCGTTGGTATAGACGATGCTGGACACGGTGCGGTGGGCGACGGTGTCCAACTGGCTGCGCGCCTGCGACAGGGTGACCAGGCCGCCGACCACCAGCCCGCAGGACAGCAGGATGAGCAGGCCGAAGGCGAAGGAGAGGCGCCGGGAAACGTTATAGCGATGCAGAAGAGCGGTCATGCTCTGGTCCTAGCAAGAGGGATGGGAGTACCAGGGATGGTCGCGGCACTTGTTTGGTACGAAATGCAACGAATATTTCACGCAATCGTGACGCAATTGCATATTCGTCTACCTCGTTTCCCGTTAACGGCGAGGGCATCGGGATCTTTAATCGGATCGATCGAGATGGTCTTTCCATCCCAGTTGTAGATGTCCCACGCGTGCGCATGCACACAGCAGGTGCACGCGCCGTGAGGATGCGATTGGGATCAAGGCCGTGTCGACGCGCGTTCAAGGCGCAGGAGCATGCTGCGTCACGCTATCGCCAGGGGCGCGGCAAAGTGCGTATTGCGGCGAAGTGGGGCGGCCTCAGTCGCGGTCGTCGCGGGTCCACAGCCCGCCGTGTTCGGACTTCACCGGAAACTTCGGCACCGGGCCATAGGCCGGTGCGCACAGGGCGCGGCCGTCGCGCACGTCGAATCGGGCGCCGTGCAGCACGCACTCGATGCTGCCGGCAGCAGGGTCGAAGGTGCCGGGGGACAGCTCGTAGTCCTCGTGGCTGCAGCGGTCTTCCAGCGCATAGAACTGGCCGTCGAAGTTGAACACCACGATCGGCGCATCGGTCACCTCGTCCCACACCGTCTTCATTTCGCCCGGCAGCAGTTCGCCATCGGCGCAGACGAAGGTCCAGGTCTCGCTCATGCAGCACCGCCCAGCGGCTTTTCCAGCACCTCGAAGCGCAGGTCTTCGCGCTTGGGCAGGCCGAAGCGCGCATCGCCGTACGGAAACGGCTTCTTGATGCCGGTGCGGCGGTAGCCGCGGCGCTCGTAGAAGGCGATGAGTTCCTCGCGCAGGTCGATGACCGACATCCGCATCAGCGGCAACCGCCATTCCTGCCAGGCGATGCGCTCGGCCTCGGCCAGCACGGTCTTGCCCAGGCCGCCGCCCTGCGCCTGCGGCTGCACCGAGAACATGCCGAAATAGCCGGCACCGTCCTCGTCGGCGACATGCGCGCAGGCGATCAATTCGCCATCGCGCTCGGCCAGCAACACCAGACTGCGCGGACGCAGGATGTCGGCGCGCAGCACCTCGCGGTCGATGCGGTTGCCGTCGAGCAGGTCGGCTTCGGTGGTCCAGCCGACGCGGCTGCTGTCGCCTCGATAGGCCGAGGTGACCAGCGCGGCGATGGCGTCGAGATCGTCGACGGTGGCGGTGCGGAAGGTGAGCGTGTGCATGGGCCGATTTTAAGCCTGGCGGCCGGGATTCGGGAGTGGGGATTGGGGATTGGCGAAGGCGGCGCTTTACGAATCCCCAATCCCGAATGCCCAATCCCCGCTCAAACCAACAGCGCCCGCACCTTCCGCAACGCCGCCACGAAACGCTCGATCTCGGCATGCGTGTTGTAGAACGCCAGCGAGGCGCGGCAGGTGGCGGCGACGCCGTAGAACTGCAGCAGCGGATGCGCGCAGTGCTGGCCGGAACGCACCGCCACGCCTTCCAGGTCGAGCAGGGTGGCCAGGTCGTGGGCATGCGCGCCCTCGATCAGGAACGAGACCACTGCGGCCTTGCCCGGTGCGGTGCCGAACAGACGCAGGCCGTCGATCCGCTGCAGTTCCTCGGTGAGGTGCGCGAGCAGTTCGGCCTCGCGCGCTTCCACGTGCTGCAGCCCGATCCCCTGCAGATAGTCCACCGCCGCGCCGAGGCCGACGAAGCCGGCGATGTTCGGGGTGCCGGCCTCGAACTTGTGCGGCGGGTCGTTGAACGCGGTGCCGTCGAAGCTGACTTCCTTGATCATCTCGCCGCCGCCCAGGAACGGCGGCATCGCCTGCAGGTGCTCGCGTCGCGCCCACAGCGCGCCGGTGCCGGTCGGGCCGCACATCTTGTGGCCGGTGATGGCGTAGAAGTCGCAGCCGATCGCGGCCACGTCCAGCGGCCGGTGCGGCGCAGCCTGCGAGCCGTCGATGACGCTGACGATGCCGCGCTTGCGCGCCTCGCGGCAGATCTCGCGGACCGGGTTGACCGTGCCCAGCACGTTGGAGACATGGGCCAGGGCCAGCAGCTTGACGTCGGCGGTCATCGCCGCGCGCAGCGCGTCCAGGTCCAGTGCGCCGTCGGCGGTGATTTCGGCGACCTTGACCGTGGCGCCGGTGCGTTGCGCGACCAGTTGCCAGGGCACGATGTTGGCGTGGTGCTCCATGCGCGACACCAGGATGGTGTCGCCGGCGCGCAGCCGCGGCAACGCCCACGAGTACGCCACCAGGTTCAGCGCGAACGTCGCGCCGCTGCACAGCACCAGCTCGTCGGCGCGTACGTTGAGGAAGCGCGCCAGCCGGGTCCGTGCGCCTTCGTAGGCCTCGGTCGCCTCGCTGCCGAGCGCGTGCACGGCGCGGCTGACGTTGGCGTTGTGGCGGCGGTAGAACGCGTCGGTCGCCGCGATCACCTGCAGCGGCTTCTGCCCGGTATTGGCGTTGTCGAAGTACACCAGCGGCTTGCCGTGCACTTCCCGCATCAGCAGCGGGAAGTCGCGGCGGACCGCGTCCCAGTCCGGCGCCTGCGGCGTGGCGGTGTGCGCGGCGGGCCCGTTCATGCCACGCCTGCGGCGCTGAGCGCCCGCTCCAGCCGCGCCAGTAGGCCTTCGCCCAGCACTGGTTCCAGCGTGCCGACCGGCTCGCGGCAGAACGCGGCGGTCAGCAGCTGCTGCGCGCGTTCCTGCGGCAGCCCGCGCGAGCGCAGGTAGAACAGCGCATTGGCATCGAGCTGGCCGACGGTGGCGCCGTGCGCGGCCTTGACCTCGTCGGCATCGATCACCAGCACCGGCTGGGTGTCGATCTCGGCGTCGGCGGACAGCAGCAGGTTCTTGTTCGACAGCGCCGCGGCGGTGCCGTCGGCACCGTGGCGGATATGAATGCCGCCATGGAAGGCCACGCGGCTGCGGCCGGTGGCGACGCCGCGCCACAGCAGTTCGCAGGCGGTGTCGCGGGCGATGTGCTCGATGCCCAGGCGGGTATCGAACTGGCGCCGGCCGTTGCCGAGCAGCACGCCATTGGCGACCAGCCGGGCGTTGTCGCCCTCCAGGCGCACATTCAGTTCGTGCCGGACCAGCGCGCCGCCCAGTTCCAGGTCCACGCGCCGGTACTGCGCGTCGCGCGCAAGCACCGCGTCGGTACGCAGCAGTGCGGTGACGCCCGCCGCTTCGTCCTGGACGCGGGCGTGGGTCAGTTGCGCGCCGGCGGCCAGGTGCACGTGCGCCAGGCTGTTGCTCAGGTGCGCCGCATCGCCGGCATGCAGGTGATGCTCGACCACGGCCAACGCTGCGTCCTGGCGCAGTTCGATCAGGTGGCGATGGTGCCAGGCCAGGTCGGCCTCGGCGGCGGTGGAGACGAACACCAGGTGCAGCGGCAGTTCCACGCGCACACCGGCGTCCACCCGCAGCACGCTGCCTTCGTCGGCGAGGGCGGCGTTGAGCCGGGCGAACACCTCGTCGCTGCGTTCGAAGCGGCGGCCGAGGAAGCGCATGGCATCGTCGCCGCTGCGCAGGATGGTCGACAGGCGCTGCAGTTCCACCCCGGCTGGCAGGCCGGACAGGTCCGACAGCGCATCGCTGGCACGGCCGTTGACGAACACCAGGCGCGGCGCCGGGATGCCGTCGAGCAGCGCGGCGTCCACCACTGGCGCGCTCTGCGGCGCCGCGGCAAAGCTGCGCCGCTCCAGCGCACGCAGCGAGGTGTATTTCCAGGTTTCGCTGCGCGTGCCGGGCAGGCCGTCGCGCAGCGCCTGCTCCAGCGGCGCGCGGCGGGCGGCGTCGCCGTGGAACGCGGCGGCCAGCGAGTCGAGCAGGGCGCTCATTGCACTGCCGCCTCGGGCGCCACGCGCTCCTTCAGCCAGGCATAGCCGTGCGCTTCCAGTTCCAGCGCCAGTTCGGGGCCGCCGGTCTGCACGATGCGGCCGTCGGCCAGCACATGCACCACGTCCGGCTTGATGTAGTCGAGCAGGCGCTGGTAGTGGGTGATCACCACGAACGCGCGCTCCGGCGAACGCAGCGCGTTGACGCCTTCGGCCACGGTCTTGAGCGCGTCGATGTCCAGGCCGCTGTCGGTCTCGTCGAGGATCGCCAGCTTCGGTTCCAGCACCGCCAGCTGGAAGATCTCGTTGCGCTTCTTCTCGCCGCCGGAAAAGCCTTCGTTGACGCCGCGATGCAGCAGTTCGTCCTTCAGGTGCAGCACCGCCAGCTTCTGCCGCACCAGCTTGAGGAACTGCATCGAATCCAGCTCGGCCTCGCCGCGCGCCTTGCGCTGCGCATTGAGCGCGGCGCGCAGGAAGTAGGTGTTGTTCACGCCGGGGATTTCCACCGGGTACTGGAAGGCCAGGAACAGGCCGGCGGCGGCGCGCTCCTCCGGTTCCAGTTCGAGCAGGTCGGCGTCGTCGAAGCGCACGCTGCCGGCGGTCACTTCGTAGCCGTCGCGGCCGGCCAGCACGTTGCCCAAGGTGGACTTGCCGGCGCCGTTGGGACCCATGATGGCGTGCACTTCGCCGGGCTTCACCTGCAGCGACAGGCCCTTGAGGATGTCCTTGCCGGCGACGGAGGCGTGGAGGTTTTCTATGTTGAGCATGGGGTAGTCCATCAGAATTCTTGATTAGCCCCTCTCCCACCGGGAGAGGGGTTGGGGTGAGGGTGCGGTGCGAAGCATCTCGCGGGGTTTGGGTGCGCGAGGCTTCGCACGTACCCTCATCCGGCGCTTTGCGCCACCTTCCCCCGAAAAGGGGGCCGTGGTCCCGAAGGGAGAAGGAAGAGGCGCTAGCCCACCGACCCTTCCAGCGACACTTCCAGCAGCTTCTTGGCTTCCACCGCGAACTCCATCGGCAGTTCGCGGAACACCTGCTTGCAGAAGCCGTCGACGATCATCGACACCGCGTTCTCCTGGTCGATGCCGCGGGCGCGGCAATAGAACAATTGGTCGTCGCTGATCTTGGAGGTGGTGGCCTCGTGCTCGACGGTCGCGGTCGGATGCTTGACCTCGATGTAGGGGAAGGTGTGCGCGCCGCACTGCTTGCCGATCAGCAGCGAGTCGCACTGGGTGTAGTTGCGCGCGCCCTCGGCGCTGCGCTCCACCTTGACCAGGCCGCGGTAGGTGTTCTGCCCGCGGCCGGCGCTGATGCCCTTGCTGACGATCTTGCTCTTGGTGCGCTTGCCGACGTGGATCATCTTGGTGCCGGTGTCGGCCTGCTGGCGGTGATGGGTCAGCGCCACCGAGTGGAACTCGCCCACCGAGTCGTCGCCCAGCAGCACGCACGAGGGGTACTTCCAGGTGATCGCCGAACCGGTCTCGACCTGGGTCCAGGTGATCTTGCTGCGCGCGCCGCGGCATTCGCCGCGCTTGGTCACGAAGTTGTAGATGCCGCCGCGGCCTTCCTCGTCGCCCGGATACCAGTTCTGCACGGTGGAGTACTTGATCTCCGCGTCTTCCAGCGCCACCAGCTCGACCACCGCCGCGTGCAGCTGGTTCTCGTCGCGCATCGGCGCGGTGCAGCCTTCCAGGTAGGACACGTAGGCCTGGTCCTCGCACACGATCAGGGTGCGCTCGAACTGGCCGGTGTGGCCGGCGTTGATGCGGAAATAGGTGCTCAGCTCCATCGGGCAGCGCACGCCCTTGGGGATGAACACGAAGCTGCCGTCGGAGAACACCGCCGAGTTGAGTGCGGCGAAGAAGTTGTCGCCGACCGGCACCACGCTGCCCAGGTACTGCCTGACCAGCTCCGGGTGTTCCTTGATCGCCTCGGACATCGAGCAGAAGATCACGCCCTTCTCGGCCAGTTCCTTGCGGAAGGTGGTGCCGACCGAGACCGAGTCGAACACCGCGTCCACCGCCACGCCGGCCAGCTTGGCGCGCTCGTGCAGCGGCACGCCCAGCTTGTCGTAGGTGTCCAGCAGCTCCTTCGGCACCTCGTCCAGCGAGGCGTACTTCGGGCCCTTGGGGGCGGAGTAGTAGCTCAGCGCCTGGAAGTCGATCGGCGCGATGTCCAGCTTGGCCCAGTGCGGCATCGGCATCTTCAGCCAGTGCCGGTAGGCGGCCAGGCGCCATTCGGTCATCCATTCCGGCTCGTCCTTCTTCACGGACAGGGCGCGCACGACGTCCTCGTTCAGGCCGGGCAGGAACGAATCGGATTCGATGTCGGTGACGAAGCCGGCGTCGTAGCGACGTCCCAGCCGTTCCAGGATTTCAGCGTTTTCGGTGGCCATGGGGCTGCCTACAGGTCAGGTGGTCGCGAACCGCACGGCGATGGGACGCCGTTTCGGATCGCCGGAGGAGGGGAGGGGGTGAAGCATCTGCGCCAGGGTCACGCCGCGCAGCGCATCGGCGACCACGTCGTTGATCAGCCGCCAGTTGGAGCGCACGCCGCAGGTCTGGGCGATGCTGCACTGGCTGCCGTGGTGGCTGCATTCGGTGATCGCCAGCGGGCCTTCCATCGCCTCGACGATCTGGATCAGGGTGATGGCGTCGGCCGGCCGTGCCAGCCGATAGCCGCCGCGCACGCCGCGCAGGCCCTCGACCAGGCCGGCCTGGGCCAACGGCTTGAGCAGCTTGCTGACCGTGGGCGGCTCCAGCCCGGCCTGTTCGGCCAGTTCGGTCGCGCTCAACACTTCGTTCGGACGCGCGGCGAGCACGGTCAGCACGACGGTGGCGTAATCGGTGAGCTTGGTGACGCGGAGCATGGCGACGCGGTGGATTTCAATGCGGACCGAAATTGTACTCTTTTGCGCCGCAGCGTCCAAGCAGGCTATTCATCTCTTGTTTCGATCGGTGCGATCGGGCCGGAGCGGGGACGCGGTCGGCGGGCCGGCACGCGCAGACTTGGGATCGCGGGCGATGTGCGCCAGAATCTAGGCTTTCCTGTCCGGATCGCCGCATGCCCCGCAAGATCGCCGCCCGCAAGTCCCGCATCCATGGCAACGGCGTGTTCGCCGTGCTGCCGCTCAAGAAAGGCGAGCGGGTCATCGAGTACAAGGGCCGCCGCCGCAGCCACGCCGAGGTCGACCGCGACGAAGCCGGCGACGTCGAGACCGGGCACACCTTCCTGTTCACCCTCAGCGACGACTACGTGATCGACGCCAACTACGAGGGCAACGACGCGCGCTGGATCAACCACAGCTGCGCGCCGAACTGCGAAGCGGTGATCGTCGAGGCCGAGGGCGATGACCGGCGCAAGGACAAGGTGGTCATCGAGGCGCTGCGCGACATCAAGCCCGGCGAGGAACTCACCTACAACTACGGCATCACCCTGGCCGAGCGTCACACGCCGCGACTGAAGAAGATCTGGGAGTGCCGCTGCGGCGCCAAGAACTGCACCGGCACCATGCTGCAGCCCAAGCGCTGACGTTGCGTCCAGCCGTGCACGCCGCGCCGACGCGCGGTTCACGGTACTGCCACCGGCGCGTTTCTACGGTGGGACTCCCCTACTCGAGGAGTGTCCCATGAGCGCAATGCCTTCCCTTGCCGGCAAGCAGGTGGCTGTCCTGGCCACCGACGGTTTCGAACAGTCGGAACTGCAGGAGCCCAAGCGCCTGCTCGAATCCTGGGGCGCTCAGGTCGACGTGATCGCGCCGGGCGACGCGAGCAGCATCCGCGGCTGGAACAAGAAGGACTGGGGCGACAGCGTGCCGGTGGACAAGCGCCTGCAACAGGCCCAGGCCGGCGACTACGACGCGCTGGTGCTGCCGGGCGGTGTCATCAACCCTGACAACCTGCGCACCGAGCCGACCGCGATCGCCTTCATCCAGTCGTTCGCCAGTGCCGGCAAGCCGGTGGCGGCGATCTGCCATGGCCCGTGGCTGCTGGCCGAGAGCGGGCTGGTGCGCGACCGCCAGGTGACCTCGTGGCCATCGCTGAAGACCGACCTGTCCAATGCCGGCGGGCGTTGGGAGGACCAGGAGGTGGTGGTGGACGGCAACCTGATCACCAGCCGCAAGCCGGACGACATCCCGGCCTTCGCGCAGGCGGTGGCCAAGGCGCTGGGCTGAGTCCCCGGCGATTCGTCTGCGCCGCCGCGATGGTGGCGCAGGCGGGAAAACCTGGAACAGGAACGGCGGCCGAGGCCGCCGTTTCTACGTGCGCTGCTGGTGGCGGCTACCGCCGCACCCTGGCCGTCGCGTGGGCTACTGCCCCGGAAGCATGCCCGCCGGCACCAGCTTGCCGATGTCCTGGTTGAAGCGCACCACCAGCGCGCCGTTTTCCACGCCAGCCGACTGGATCTGCACATCGCCCAGCATCGCGGTCAGGCGCGGGTCGAGCTTGTAGATCGGCTCCTTGCGCGCGTAATCCTCAAGCCAGGCATTGAGCAACTCACGCGTGTTGGCGTCGAGCTTGCCGCCGTTGGCGGCCGGGCGGAAGTCGTCGATGGTCGGGGATTGCAGGTGGAAGCTCTGGCTTTGCTGGTCGTAGCGTAGCGCGCTGGTCAGCAGGACCTGGCCCAGCGGGGTCGGCGCGCCGCCGCCCGTGGCCATGCTCAGGTCGAACTGCATCTTCAGGCGGTCGCCCGGCGGCAGACTCAGCTTCGGATCGCGTACGGTCATCTTGATCAGCCCGCCCAGCGCCTTGTGCGTCTGCGGGAAGCTGCCGTCCAGGTAGTGCTGCACGTCGGCGGCGCCGACACTGACCTGGCGGCCCTGGATGGTCGGTTCGGCCTGGGCCTGGGTGGCGACGGCGAACGCCAGCAGCGCGGCCGCGCGCAGGGTGAACTTGCGGAAGATCATCGGGAAGCCCTGGGCGAACGAGAGGAATTCACCATAACGGTGGCCGGTGAATGCGCGATTAGCGGAACCGGCCGAGCGCCTGTCGCCGCTCAGGCGGCCGGCAGCGCCAGCCGTGCCAGCAGCGCGTCCAGCGCCGGCTGCAGCGGCGCCAGCAGTTCACGCGCCTCTCCCTCGCTGCGCTCGCCGAGGCCGCGCAGCAACTGCGTGCCGACGATCAGCGCGGCGCGCTCGTCGCCGCGCAGTCCGGGCTGGCGCTGTGCCGCCTCGAGCAGGCGCATCCAGTCCTGCCGGCAGCGCGCCTCCAGTTCGATGGTGCAGCGGCCCTGGCAGGGCAGGCCGTCGTCCTGGATCGGGGTGACGGTGACGCGGTAGCGTTGGGAGGCGGTCATGGCAGTGGCGCACGCGGTGTGTGCCTCCAAGATAGGCGCGACCGACCGGCGCCACGAGCCCGCCGCCCGCGACGCTCTGTTCCAGTGCGTCCGTTCAGCGTGCCGCGCGCAGCAGCGGCAGCGGATCGTAGGCGCCGCCTTCGGCGTAGACGCCGTAATGCAGGTGCGGTGGCGTGCCGCGCGCGTTGCCGCTGTCGCCCACCGCGCCGAGCGGGTCGCCCGGTTCCACCAGGTCGCCGACCTGCAGCCCGGGTGCCCATGTCTCCAGGTGCGCGTAGTAATGACGCTGCCGGGCCGGGCCGAGTACCCAGACCTGGCGGCCGCCGAGGCCGCGGTCGGCGATGGCGACGACGATGCCGCGCGTCGCCGACACCACCGGCGTACCGCGTTTGGCGAAGATGTCCACGCCGGCGTGCTGGCGGTCGCGCCCGCGCGGCGCGCCTAAGGTGGCGGCCACGCGCCGCGGATCCACGCCTTTGACCGGCATGTGCAGGGCCGTCGGCGCCGGCGCGCGCGCCAACTCCCAGCCGACGCGCAGGCGCTGCGCCCAGGGATGTCGCCAGGCCCAGGCCGCGGCCACCGCCAGTGCGGCCAGCAAGGTCGCGCGCAGCAGTTCGCGGCGCAGGCGCTGCGCCGGCGAAAGCGTGGGCGCCGCGGCCATGCGCTCAGTCCGCGTGCAGGGCGGCTGCCTGTTCCTGCAGGCGCTGCTTCAATGCGTCGTCGATGCCGAGCTGTCGTGCCAGTTCGTCCAGGTAGCTGCGCTCCATGAAGCTCTGTTCGTCGGCGGCGAGCAGGCTGGCCAGATACATTTCCGCGGCCATCTCCGGGGTGGTCGATGCGCGCGCCACTTCGGCCGGATCCAGCGGCTTTTCCAGTTCCGCATGCAGCCACTGCTGCACGTCGGCGTCGTTGCCGTGGAGGCGGGCGAATTCGCCTTCGATCAGGTTGCGCTCGCGTTCGTCCAGGTGCCCGTCGGCCTTGGCCGCACCGACCAGTGCGCGCAATACCGCCTGGCTGTGCTGTTCGACTTCCAGCGGCGGCAGCCGGTCCAGCGTCTGCGGTTCGGGCGCGGCGGCGCCGAGTTGCTGGCGCCGGTAGTCGCCATAGGCGCGATAGGCCATCAGTCCCAATGCGGCCAGCCCGCCATAGGTCGCCAGCTTGCGCGTGGTGCGGTGCTTGCCGAGCAGCAGGCCGAGCGCGCCGCCGCTGAGGGCTCCCTTGCCGAAATCGGCGTTGAGCAGGCCGCCCAGGCCGCCGGTGCCGGCGGGTGCCGGAGCGGCAGCGCCGGTCTTGCCCGTGGCCTGGCCGGGAACGCCCTGCGCCGATTGCAGCAGTTGGTCGAGAAAGCCCTGTAGTTTCATGCAGGTGATCCGATCGAAGGGAAGCACCGGTATAGCGGTCGCGGCCTTAGCGGGCCGTCAATCCGGGCGCGCAGGCCGCGCAAAAAAAACGAGACGGCCGGGGCCGTCTCGTCGGTGTGCTTGCCTGGATCAGGCGACGCTGCTCAGAGCGCGGCGTCCTTGAGCTTCTTCAGCGGGCGCACCTTGAGCTTGGTGGTGGCCGGCTTGGCGGCGAACCACTGCTCTTCCTTGGTGAACGGGTTGATGCCCTTGCGCTTCGGCTTGGCCGGCACGCTGACGGCGGTGATCTTCAGCAGGCCCGGCAGGGTGAACGAGCCAGCGCCCTTCTTGCTGACCGAACCGGCCACGGCGTGCTCCAGCGAGGCCATCACGGCGCGCACGTCCTTGGCGATCACGCCGCTGGTTTCGGCGATGTGGGCGACGAGCGCGGACTTGCTCAGCACGTCCTTGATCGGCTTGGGAGCGGCCGGTTTGGCGGCGGCCTTGGTCGCTACCTTCTTCACTGCCTTCTTCGGGGCAGCCTTTTTTGCGGTCTTTGCCATGATGTCCTGATTCCGTATTTGGTGGTTTGGGTCGCGCCGACCCCGTCGGCATGGCGAAATGTAGGGCATGTGCTACGCCGCGCCAATAGGCCGGAAGCAAAAAAACGCGAATATTCGCCGCGACTGGCGTCTTTTTCGCCGACGACGGCGCCGGCGCCGGCACTTCGCGTGGCGAGATGGCCAGGCATTTCCGCTGTCGCGCGTGCCCATCGCCGCTGCCAGGCAGAAGCACAAGCCCGTAACGCCGCCTCGCCTATGGTCCGCGCTCCACTCACCGACAGGAGCCTCGCATGGGCATTTCGCGTCACGCCACCGCGCATTGGGAAGGCGATCTCAAGACCGGCCAGGGCCGGTTGAACACGCCGCAGAGCGGCTTGCTGGAGAACACCCGCTACGCGTTCAACAGCCGTTTCGGCGAGGAGAAGGGCACCAATCCGGAGGAGCTGATCGCCGCCGCGCACGCCGGCTGCTTCACCATGGCGTTGTCTGCCAAGCTGACCGAAGCCGGCTTTCCGCCGACCGCGCTGGACACCCGCGCCGACGTCGACCTGTCGATGGAGGGCGGGCCGCAGCTCTCGCAGATCCGCCTGAAGGTCAAGGCCGTGGTGCCGAACATCGAGGCCGCGCGCTTCCGCGAACTGGCCGACGACGCCAAGCAGAACTGCCCGGTGTCCAAGGCGCTGAGCGCGGTGCCGATCAGTCTGGAAGCGGAATTGGGCTGAGCCCGGTGCGGCCCGGCGGCATGCCGGGCCGCGCGTGCTGCGGCGCACCGACATGGTGTCGCCGCGGGGCGGCCATGCACATCGCTGCGGTACCGACCTGCACGCATGGGCTGCCCGATGCTGTCGCGCCACTAAATGTAAGCGGCGCAACCGTCCCTATTCAGTCTGGTTTCACCGCCTCGGATCGAGCATGCAGTCGCGCGATCCACGCGCTTGGAACCATAGCCATGAACAAGCTCTCGACCCGTCTGTTGACCGCTGCGCTCGCTGTCGGCGTCATCGGCTCCGCCGCCGCGCAGGATTACGGTTACACCCGCTATGACGACTACCGCGACCGTGGGTATGCGTCCGGCACCTACGAATATGCGCGCGTGGTGCGCGCCGATCCGATCATGGTGCAGGTCAACGGCCCGCGCGAGACCACCGAGCGCTGCTACGACCGCCCGGCGTCCGGCAGCTACGCCAGCGATTACGGCTACCGCGGCACCGATGGCGGCCGCACCGCCTCGTCGGTGGTCGGCGGCATCGCCGGTGCGGTGCTCGGCAGCCGCGTCGGCGGCGGCAATGGCCGCTTCGTCGGCACTGCCGTCGGCACCATGCTCGGCAGCCTGGCCGGCCGCTCGATCTACGACACAAATGCCCGCGCCTATGGCGGCGGCTACGGTGGCGGCGTGGTCCGCGAATGCGAGCCGGTGTCCTATCGGACCGAACGCTACGACCGTGTCGACGGCTACGACGTGACCTACGAATACGGCGGCCGCTACTACCACACCCGCACCGCCTCGCCTCCGGGCGACCGCATCCGCGTCCGCGTCGACGTGCTGCCCGACTGACGTATTGCCCGACTAAACCAAAGGGCGCCTCCTTGCGAGGCGCCCTTTGGTTTGCGCGTCCGTCGGCACCTGCGATGCGAGGTGCCGGCGACCTTCGATCAGGGCCAGTCGATGTGGCCTTCGATCACCGTCTGCACCTGGCCGCCAGACCACACCTCCCCAGTCTCGTCCACGTGCAGCGTCAGCAGGGCGTCGTGGCCGACTTCGCGGCCCTGGCTGGCGACGTAGCGGCCGCCGTTGCCGGGCAGGGCCTTGCTGTGATCCAGCCACGCCGCCAGCACGGCGTTGGCCGCACCGGAGGCGGCGTCCTCGAAGCGCCGGCCGTTGCCGACGAAGGCGCGCACGGCCACTGCATAGGCCTGGCCGCTGGCGCGGGCGTAGGCGAACACGCCCATGCTGGCGGTGCTTTCGGCCAGGGCGGCGATCGCGTTCCAGTCCGGTGCCAGCGCGCGCAATGCGGCTTCGTCGGCCACTTCGACCAGCCACCAGCAGCGGCCACCGTCCATGCGCACTGGCGGCAGCGCGCCCAGCGGCCAGCCGCGCAGTGCCGCCTGCAGGCGCGCATCTGCGGCATCGGCGATCTCGGCCACCTGCGCGCGCGGGGTGCGGATGGCGATGCTGCGTACTCCAGCGTCCACATCGACGCGCAGCGGCAGCAGGCCGGCGATGCCGTCCTGCATCAGCACGCCGTCCCGCGGCGTGGCGATGCCGGCTTGCAGCGCGACGTGCGCAGTGCCGACGCTGGGGTGGCCGGCGAACGGCACTTCTTTCTGCGGGCTGAACATGCGCAGGCCGTAGCTGGCGTCCGGGCGCGTCGGCGCGAACACGAAGGTGGTTTCCGGCAGGCGCGTCCAGCGTGCGATGGCCTGCATCGTAGCGGCGTCCAATCCATCGGCATCGAGCACAACGGCCAGCGGATTGCCGTTGCCGGCGTGGGCGGAGAAGACATCGACCTGGAAGAAGCGGCGTGCGGCCATGGCGGGAAACTCCGGACGGCGGTGGGGGAGGCCGGAGCTACCAAGCGATCTTGTCGGCGATCACCGCTTGCACCAGGTTGCCGGTTCATCCCTCGGCGGCGGCATGGTGTCGCGGCGCCTGCACGCGGACTGCGTCCCCAAGGCGTGGCTACCGTCTGCGTGGGTACCGATCCGCACCGGCAGCAGACCGGCATCGCACTGCTGGATCAGCACGCCGTCGCGGGGTGTGGCCAGGCCGAGTTCGACGACCGCCCAGGCCGCGCCGACGCTGGGGTGGCCTGCGAATGGCAGTTCGCCCTGGGATTGAAGAGGCGGATGCGGTCGTCCGCGCCCGCGCCCGGCGGCAGGAAGAACACCGTCTCTGACAGGTTCAGCCAGGCCGCCAGGCACTGCATGCGCAGTGCGTCCAGGTCGGCGGCATCGAGGACCGCGCACAGTGGAGTGCCCACCCCAGGCTGGCGGAAAAGACGCCCGGTTGCGGCTGGCGGCGCGCGCTCATCCGCGCTCCGTTGGCAGTAGAATCGGGGGTTCCGCTCGAGCATTCGGGCGTTTTCCCCACATCTCAGACACCCCCACTCCATGTCAGCTTCCTCTCCTGTCGATCGCTGGATCGTCCTCAAGTTCGGCGGCACTTCGGTGTCGCGTCGTCATCGCTGGGACACGATTGGACGGCTGGCGAAAAAACGCGCGGAGGAGACCGGTGCGCGGGTGCTGGTGGTGGTGTCGGCCTTGTCCGGTGTCACCAACGAACTGACCGCGATCGCCGACGGCAGCGCCGACAGCGCGCAGCGCGTGGCCGCGCTGGAGCAGCGCCACCGCGACTTCCTGGCCGAACTGGAACTGGACGCCGAGGCGGTGTTGGGCGAACGCCTGGCGGCGCTGCGCGGCCTGCTCGACGATCCGCGCGCGGCCGAGCGCACGCTGGACTGGCAGGCCGAGGTGCTGGGGCAGGGCGAACTGCTGTCCTCCACCCTCGGCGCCGCCTACCTGCGCGCCAACGGCCTGGACATGGGCTGGATGGACGCGCGGCAATGGCTGGACGCGCTGCCGCCGCAGCCGAACCAGAGCGCCTGGTCGCGGCGCCTGTCGGTGTCGTGCCAGTGGCAGTCCGATCCGCAGTGGCGAGCGCGCTTCGTCGCCCAGCCCACGCGCATGCTGATCACCCAGGGCTTCATCGCCCGGCACGAGGACGGCGGCACCGCCATCCTCGGCCGCGGTGGCTCGGATACCTCGGCGGCGTATTTCGGCGCGCTGCTCGGCGCCAGCCGGGTCGAGATCTGGACCGACGTGCCCGGCATGTTCAGCGCCAATCCGCGCGAGGTGCCGGATGCGCGCCTTTTGACCCGCCTGGACTATTACGAAGCGCAGGAAATCGCCACCACCGGCGCCAAGGTGCTGCACCCGCGCTCGATCAAGCCGTGCCGCGATGGCGGCGTGCCGATGGCGATCCTGGACACCGAGCGCCCGGAGCTGCCCGGCACCAGCATCGACGGCAACGCCCGCACCGTGCCCGGGGTCAAGGCGATCAGCCGCCGCAACGGCATCGTGCTGGTGTCGATGGAAGGCATCGGCATGTGGCAGCAGGTCGGCTTCCTGGCCGACGTGTTCGCGCTGTTCAAGAAGCACGGGCTGTCGGTGGACCTGATCGGCTCGGCCGAGACCAACGTCACCGTGTCGCTGGACCCGAGCGAGAACCTGGTCAACACCGACGTGCTGGCGGCGCTGTCGGCCGACCTGGCGGAGATCTGCCGGGTCAAGATCATCGTGCCGTGCGCCGCGATCACCCTGGTCGGGCGCGGCATGCGCTCGCTGCTGCACAAGCTCTCGGACGTGTGGGCCACGTTCGGCAAGGAGCGCGTGCACATGATCTCGCAGTCGTCCAACGACCTGAACCTGACCTTCGTCATCGACGAGACCGACGCCGACGGACTGCTGCCGATCCTGCACGCCGAGCTGATCGACAGCGGCGCGATGCCGGTGGAGGAGACCGAGGTGTTCGGCCCGCGCTGGCGCGAGATCGCCGGCACGGTGCGGCCGCGGCTGGTGCCGTGGTGGCAGGGCGAGCGCGCGCATCTGCTGCGCCTGGCCGAGGCCGGCACGCCGCGCTACGTCTACCACTTGCCGACCCTGCGCGAACGCGCGCGTGCGCTGAAGGCGATCGCCGCGGTGGACCAGCGCTACTACGCGATCAAGGCCAACGCGCATCCGGCGATCCTGCAGACCCTGGTAGAAGAAGGCTTCGGCCTGGAGTGCGTCTCGCACGGCGAACTGCGCCGGGTGTTCGAGATCGTGCCGGAACTGTCGCCGCGGCGGGTGCTGTTCACCCCCAGCTTCGCGCCCCGCGCCGAGTACGAAGCCGCGTTCGCGCTGGGCGTGACCGTGACCGTGGACAACGTCGAGGCGCTGCAGCGCTGGCCGGAGCTGTTCCGCGGCCGCAGCCTGTGGCTGCGCATCGACCTGGGCCATGGCGACGGCCACCACGAGAAGGTCAACACCGGCGGCAAGGCTTCCAAGTTCGGCCTGTCGGCGACCCGCGTCGACGAGTTCGTCGAGGCCGCGCGCGCGCTGGACATCCGCATCGTCGGCCTGCACGCGCACCTGGGCAGCGGCGTGGAGACGGCGCAGCACTGGCGGCGCATGTGCGACGAGTTGGCCGGCTTCGCCCGGCGCATCGGCAGCGTGGAGATCATCGACATCGGCGGCGGCCTGCCGATCCCGTACAGCGCCGACGACGAACCGTTCGACCTGGACACCTTCGCCCAGGGCCTAGCCGAGGCCAAGGCGGTGCACCCGGCGTTCCGCCTGGCGATCGAACCGGGCCGCTATCTGGTCGCCGAATGCGGTGTGCTGCTGGCCCGCGCCACCCAGGTGATCGAGAAGGACGGTATCCGCCGGGTCGGCCTGGACGCCGGCATGAACACCTTGATCCGCCCGGCGCTGTACGACGCCTGGCACGACGTGGCGAACCTGAGCCGCCTGGAACAGCCGGCCGAGACCGTGTTCGACGTGGTCGGGCCGATCTGCGAATCCAGCGACGTGTTCGGCAAGCGCCGGCGCCTGCCGGCGGGCACCGCGCCCGACGACGTGATGCTGATCGCCGACACCGGTGCCTACGGCTACAGCATGGCCAGCACCTACAACCAGCGCGAATTGCCCCGCGAGGAGGCGATCGATGCGCGCACGGACTGAGTTCGTCGCGGGCAGCGCCGCGGCCGGCGCGCTTGCGATGGTGGCTGCCACCGCGGTGGATCAGTCGGGTACATCGCTGCCGTGGACCGACAGCCTGAAGTGGGCGTTGCCGGCGTTGGCCGCCGCTGCCATCGGCGCATGGCTGGCGGTGCGCTGGCAGCGCCGCGGGCCCGCGGCGAGCACCGGCGCGCTGGCCCTGCGCACCTCGCTCCTGGCCGCGTTGGCCTACCTGCCGGCGCTGGCGCTGTATGTGCTGGTGGCCGTGCTGGCCTCCGCCGCGTCGGTGCCGGCCGGACAGCACTGGCAACTGCTGCTGATGGCCTTCGTGTTCGGCTGCCTGCCGCTGCTGTGGGCCGCCTTGCCGTTTTCGATGCTCGAATTTCTTCTGTGCCGCCGCTATCTGCGGCACACCCGTGTGCTTGCAGGACGTCCATGACCGCTTTCGACAAACAGCAGATCGCCACCTTCCGCTTCGTGCGCTGCGGCTTCGACGCCGACAGCGGCGTGGCGCGCCTGGTCTATGCGTTCGACGACGGCCCGGAGCTGGTGGAGACCATCACCGTGCCCGGCGCGCCGTTCGCGCTCGACCCGGCGCGCGCGCAGGCGGCGCAGCGCGCCCTGCGCCTGCTGCACCTGATCGCCGGCGTCAGCTACTACAAGGCGGCGGTGCCGCCGCGCATCGTCATCGATGATTACGCCATCGATGCGGAGACCGCTGCGCTGCTGGACAGCGTCTACCTGCATGGCCTGGGCGAGTTCGCCTATCGCAACGGCCTGGACCTGCGTGGGCGCATCCGTTTCCCGGCCGCGGAGGCCGACGCGGCCGATGCCGCGGCGCTCGGGCTGCGCGACCAGGCGCTGGTGGCGATCGGCGGCGGCAAGGATTCGCTGGTCAGCATCGAGGCCTTGCGCGCGGCCGGCGTGGCGCAGACGGTGACCTGGATCGGCGGCTCGCAGCTGATCCGCGCCTGCGCCGAGCGCACCGGCCTGCCGACCTTGAACATTGGCCGCACGCTGGCGCCGGAACTGTTCGAGCTGAACCGGCAGGGTGCGTGGAATGGGCATATCCCGGTGACGGCGGTGAACTCGGCGATCCTGGTGTTCGCCGCGGTGCTGCACGACGCCGGCCAGGTGGTGTTCTCCAACGAGCACTCGGCCAGCTATGGCAGCCAGATCGCCGGCACCGGCGAGGTCAACCACCAGTGGTCCAAGGGCTGGGCCTTCGAGCAGGCGTTCGGTGAGCAGGTGCAGCGCTACGTGGCCGCGGACCTGCGCTACTACTCGTTGCTGCGCCCGCTGTCGGAACTGGCGGTGGCGCGGCAGTTCGCCAAGACCGATCACTACGACGCGCATTTCTCCAGTTGCAACCGTAATTTCCACATCCTCGGCGAGCGCCCGGCGCACCGCTGGTGCGGGGTCTGCCCGAAGTGCCACTTCGTGTTCCTGGCGCTGGCGCCGTTCATGCCCAAGACGCGGCTGGTGCGCATCTTCGGCCGCAACCTGCTCGACGACGCCGGCCAGGCCGGCGGCTTCGATGCGCTGCTGGAGTTCCAGGACCACAAGCCGTTCGAGTGCGTCGGCGAAGGCCGCGAGTCGCGCGCGGCGATGGCGGCGCTGGCGGCGCGCGCGGAATGGAAGGAGGACGCGCTGGTGGCGCGCTTCATCCGCGAGATCCAGCCGCAGCTCGACCCCGCCGACCTGCGCGTGGAGCCGTTGCTGGAACTGGACGCGCAGCACCGCATCCCGGCCGACCTGTGGGAACGCGTGCGTGCGAATTTCGCAGCTTGAGTCGCAGCGCGTCGCGCTGTGGGGCTGGGGGCGTGAGGGCCGTGCGGCGTATGCAGCGGTGCGTGGCTGGGAATCGGAAATCGGGAACGGGGAATCGCCACGCGCGCTGCCGCTGACGGTGTTCTGTTCGGCTGAGGAGGCCGCGGAGATCGCCGCGCTGCACGATCCTGCGTTGCGTGTCGAGACCGAGGCCACTGCCGAGCGCCTGGCCGCGTTCGATGTGGTGATCAAGTCGCCGGGGATCAGTCCATACCGGCCCGAGGCGCAGGCCGCCGCGGCGCGCGGCACGCGCTTCATCGGCGGTACCGCGCTGTGGTTCGCCGAACACGCCGGTGCCGACGGGGTGGTGCCCGGCAGCGTCTGCGTCACCGGTACCAAGGGCAAGAGCACCACCACCGCGCTGCTGGCGCACCTGCTGCGCGCCGGCGGCCACCGCACCGGCCTGGTCGGCAACATCGGCGTGCCGCTGCTGGAAGTGCTGGCGCCGATGCCGCCGCCGCAGTACTGGGCGATCGAACTGTCCAGCTACCAGACCGGCGACGTCGCCCGCAGCGGCGCACGGCCGCAACTGGCGCTGGTGCTGAACCTGTTTCCCGAGCATCTGGACTGGCACGGCAGCCAGGCGCGCTACATCGCCGACAAGCTCGAGCTGGTCACCCATGCGCGGCCGCGCATCGCCCTGCTCAACGCCGCCGATCCGCAACTGGCCGCCCTGCAGCTGCCCGATAGCGAGGTGCGCTGGTTCAACCGCGAGGACGGCTGGCACATGCGCGGCGAGGTGGTCTATCGCGGCGACGCCGCGGTGTACGACAGCGCGCAGGCGCCGCTGCCGGGCCGGCACAACCGCGGCAACCTGTGCGCGGTGCTGGCCGCGATCGAGGCGCTGGGTCTGGATGCGGCGGCGCTGGCGCTGGCGGCCGATCGTTTCCGGCCGTTGCCGAACCGGCTGCAGACCCTCGGCACGCGCGATGGCGTGACCTATGTGAACGACTCGATCAGCACCACCCCGCATGCCAGCCTCGCGGCGCTGGAGTGCTTCCGCGGGCGGCGCATCGCGCTGCTGGTGGGCGGTCACGACCGCGGCCTGGACTGGCAGGACTTCGCCGACCACATGCGCGATGGCGGGGCACCGCTGGAGATCGTCACCCTGGGCGCCAACGGCCCGCGCATCCATGCGCTGCTGGCGCCGCTGGCCGCCGCCGCCGGCTTCGGCCTGCATGCCGCGGCCGACCTGGCGGAGGCGGTGGCGCTGGCGCGCACGGCGCTGGGCGAGCAGGGCGGCGTGGTGCTGCTGTCGCCCGGCGCGCCCAGCTTCGGCGCCTACCGCGACTACGTGGCGCGCGGCCGCCATTTCGCCGCGCTGGCCGGGTTCGACCCGGACGCGATCAGCGCCATTCCGGGGCTGGGCATCGCCTGAGCCGCGTCGCCTCGGCGCACACATCGCGCTGGCGGCGCCTTGCGTACACTCCCGCGCGGGTTCCCACGGGAGAAGGGCGATGCGCACATGTTCGATGATGCGGTGGACCGGGTTGCTCGGGCTGGCCTTGGCGCTGCCGCTGCCGGCCTGGGCCGCGATGCAGGCCAAGCCGGTGGAATGGCAGGTCGGCAAGGACAGTTTCAGCGGCGTGCTGGTCTACGATGATGCCGACCACGACAAGCGCCCGGGCCTGGTGATGGTGCCGAACTGGCGCGGCGTCAACGATTCCGCGGTGGAGAAGGCCAAGCGCCTGGCCGGCGACGACTACGTGGTGTTGGTGGCCGACGTCTACGGCAAGGGCAAGCGGCCGGCCAACGATGCCGAGGCCGGGCAGTTCGCCGGTGCGCTGAAGAAGGACCCGGCCACGCTGCGCGCACGCGCGTTGGCGGCGGTGGCGGCGCTGAAAGCGCAGGCCGGCAAGGCGCCGCTGGACCCGGCCAAGATCGGCGCGGTCGGTTTCTGCTTCGGTGGCACCACGGTGCTGGAACTGGTCCGTGCCGGTGCGCCACTGGCCGGTGTGGTCAGCCTGCATGGCGGCCTGGCCACCGCGGCCCCGGCGGCCGCGGGCAGCGCCAAGGCGCCGGTGCTGGTGCTCAACGGCGCCGACGACAAGAGCGTGAGCCGCGACGACATCGTCGCCTTCGAGCAGGAGATGAACCGCGCCGGCGCCGACTGGCAGTTCGTCAACTTCAGCGGTGCCGTGCACTGCTTCGCCGAAGCTGACGCCAACAGCCCGCCGGGCTGCCAGTACAACCCCCGCGCCGCCAAGCGCGCCTACCGGATGCTCGAGGACTTCTTCGAGGAGCGGTTCGGGCGGGAGTAGGGCGTGCCTCCGGGATTCGGGAGGTGCCTCGCGCTGCGTGCTTGGCGGGATTGGGGATTGGCAAAAGCGGTACATCGCGCTTTGCCAATTCCGCTGCGTAATCAGACCTAAGGCGTGTGCGCCGTTGACCTCAGCGGGGTGAGGCAGTAACGCGTCAGGCGTCAGCCAAGTCGCTCACGAATCCCGATTCCCGATTCCCCAATCCCTGTTTCAACGAATCCCGAATCCCGACTCCCCAATCCCCCCGGCGCGCAAAGCGCGCCGGATCAATGCTTCCGCGACACCGCGTACCGCGCCAGCCCGCGCAGGGCGGCCACGGCCTCGTTCTCGGGCAGGCCGTCCAGGGTGCGCTCGGCGGCGGCGGCGTAGTCGGCCGCGCGGCGGCGGCTGTAGTCGATGCCGCCGCTGGCTTCGATCGCCGCCAGCACCTCCGGCATCGCGCTGGCGTCGCCCTGTTCGACGATCTGGCGCAGGCGCGCGCGGGTGGCGTCGTCGGCATGCGCCATGGCGTGGATCAGCGGCAGCGTGGCCTTGCCCTCGGCCAGGTCGTCGCCCAGGTTCTTGCCGAGGTCGGCGGCGTCGGCGGTGTAGTCGAGCACGTCGTCGGCGATCTGGAACGCGTAACCCAACTGCATGCCGTAGTCGTACAGCCGCTGCTGCACGTCCTCGCTGGCGCCGGAGGCCAGCGCGCCAAGCCGGGTGCCGGCGGCGAACAGCACCGCGGTCTTGCGCTCGATCACGCGCAGGTAGGCGGCTTCGTCGGTGTCCGGGTTGTGCACGTGCAGCAGTTGCAGCACCTCGCCCTCGGCGATGCGGTTGGTGGTGTCGGCGAGCAGGCGCATCACCGCCATGCTGTCCAGTTCCACCATCAGCTGGAAGCTGCGCGAGTACAGGAAGTCGCCGACCAGCACGCTGGGCGCATTGCCCCACAGCGCGTTGGCGGTGCTGCGGCCGCGGCGCAGGTCCGATTCGTCGACCACGTCGTCGTGCAGCAGGGTCGAGGTGTGGATGAATTCGATGATCGCCGCCAACTGGTGCTGCATCGGCCCGCCGGCGCCGCAGGCGCGGCCGGCCAGCACCACCAGCATCGGCCGCAGGCGCTTGCCGCCGGCGGAGACGATGTGGTCGGCGATCTGGTTGATCAGCACGACGTCCGAAGCCAGGCGGCGGCGGATCAGGGCGTCCACCTCGGCCATGTCCGGCGCGGCGAGCATCTGGATCTGGGGCAGGCCCAGGGCGGAGCTGGGGGATTCGGCGATGCTCATGCGGACAGGACTGGAAACGTGCGCAAAGTATAGGGTGCGCGGCCACATCCGTCCCGCGGTTGGCCGCCGCCGGGGCCCGAAGGCTTGCCCCAGCTGGCTTTGCAGCGCCCTGCAGGGCGCGCGCGGGCAGGATTCCGACAGGCCGATGCGGCGTTTTCCGGGGCACCGGCGGGCGCCTGGCGCAGGCCGGCCCAGCCCGGCGATGTTAGGATTGCTTCCCGAAATCTTCTTTACCGCTCTGCGCGCCCCCGGCCCGCGGAGACCCCAGACGGAAGCAGCTCATGGCCCGCGGCATCAACAAAGTCATCCTCGTCGGCAACCTCGGCAACGATCCCGACACCAAGTACACCCAGGCCGGCATGGCCATCACCCGGATCAGCCTGGCCACCACCAGCGTGCGCAAGGACCGCGACGGCAACCAGCAGGAACGCACCGAGTGGCATCGCGTGGTGTTTTTCGGAAAGCTCGGTGAGATCGCCGGCGAGTACCTGCGCAAGGGCAGCTCGGTCTATGTCGAAGGCTCGATCCGCTACGACAAGTACACCGGGCAGGACGGCGTGGAGAAGTACTCCACCGACATCGTCGCCGACGAGATGCAGATGCTCGGCGGCCGCGGCGAGGGCGGTGGTGGCGGCATGGGCGGCGGCGACCGTCCGCAGCGCTCGGCACCGCCGCGCCAGGAACGCTCCGGCATGGGCGGTGGCGGCGGTGGCGGCGGGCAGGATTACGCCCCGCGCCGGCAGCAGCCGGCCCCGCAGCAGTCCGCGCCGATGGACGACTTTGCGGACGACGACATCCCGTTCTGATTCCTGGTGGTTCTGCGATGCAGACAAACCCCGGCAAGCCAGTGTGCTTGCCGGGGTTTTCTTTTTGCACGAGATGGTTTCCTTTCTGCCGGCCTGGGCCCTGTGTTCTTCGCGGAGAGGGTGTAAACGAAGGGCGATGGGCATCGGGGTGGGCCCAAGCGTGCGTGCACGCGGCGAGTGTCCCGCTGTTCTCGCCTTCGCTGAACCGGATTGATCGCCGAGCGCGGCTTCGCTTGCCGTCGCCTCGCGCAACACCTTGGCGCGGTGTCTCGTGCCGAATGCATGCTGTCGCTCGTGCAGGCCGGCGTGGCCGGACGGACCAGGCGTCGTAGGAGCGGCTTTCAGCCGCGACGGCTTTCCGGGAAAGTCTGTTGCGGCTAAAGCCGCTCCTACGGAAAAGCACATTGGCGGCGCTTGCCGCTACGCCACGATCCGCGCTCAATGAATGCGCGTGGCGGCGTGGTAGGGATGCCTGAGACGCCCAGTCGGTCGAATCCGCCATCCCAGCCACCTTGCAGGCAGTCGAACGCCATGGGAGTGCGGTTTCACCGGCTGTCACCATGCTTCACCACGTGACGATGTCACGCGCGTGTCAGCCAGCTCTTCGCTGCATATCCGCTCGGCTACCTCCTCGTGCAACGCCGGGCTCCATCTTCGTCACGCGGCGATCGACGCGACAGTTGTTGTGCTCTGCAGCATGGGTTTTCGTGCACCGCGTCTTGCAAAAAACGCATTTCCTCCCGTATGGTTCAATCGATTGAATCGCGGCGATTCGTCAGCGTTTGAACCGGTTGGGAGGCCGGAAGGTGGATGTCTATCCATTCGATCGGACCGGCGCCGGCCTCGGGGTTCACGCGGCGCGAGGCGCTGCGCATGGCGGTTGCCGGGAGCCTTGGCCTGGGGGCAGCGGGCGTGTTGCCGGCACTCGCTGCCGACACGCCGCTCAAGGGCAACCTGAAGCAGTCCGTCGCCCGCTGGACGTTTCCGCAGCTGTCGGTCGCCCAGCTTTGCCAGGTGGTGAAGGGCCTCGGGTTTGCCGCCATCGATCTGGTAGGGCCGGCGGATTGGCCCACCCTGAAGGCGCATGGCGTGCACAGCGCGATGTGCAACGGCGCGGAACTCGGCCTGGACAAGGGCTTCGCCGGCAGCCAGTTCCACGACGAGTTGGTCGCGCGCTACACGCGGCACATCGACCTGGTGGCCGATGCCGGCTATCGCAACCTCATCTGTTTTTCCGGAAATCGGAATGGCATGGATCCGCAGGAAGGCATGGCCCACGCCGAAGCCGGGCTCAAGCGCATTCTCGGCCATGCCGAGAAGCGCGATGTCGTGCTGGTGATGGAGCTGCTGAACTCCAAGGTCGATCATCACGACTATCTGTGCGATCACTCGGCCTGGGGCATGGAGCTGTGCCAGCGGATCGGCTCGGACCATTTCGGCCTGCTGTACGACATCTACCACATGCAGATCATGGAGGGCGACATCATCGCCACCATCGGCAAGCATCACGCGTGCTTCAAGCATTACCACACCGCCGGCGTTCCGGGCCGGCACGAGATCGGGGACGCTCAGGAGCTCCACTATCCCGCCATCTGTCGCGCGATCCGCGACACCGGTTTCGATGGTTATCTGGCCCAGGAATTCGTTCCCACGGCGCCGGATCCCGTCGGCTCGCTGCGCGAGGCGATCCGCCTCTGCGACGTCTGAAACGCTATCCACCCAGGTGAAGTAGAACCCATGGCAGACAATCATTACGACGCCATCGTCGTTGGCTCGGGAATCAGTGGCGGTTGGGCGGCGAAGGAGCTGACCGAGAAGGGACTCAAGGTCCTGATGCTGGAACGCGGACGCAACATCGAGCACGTCAAGGACTACGTCAACGCGATGAAGGAGGCGTGGGACTTCCCGCACCGCAACCGACCCACCCAGGCGATGAAGGCCGCTCATCCGGTGCTGATGCGCGACTACGGCCTGGTCGAGAACCTGCAGGGGATGTGGGCCGACGAACAGGAATCGCCCTATACCGAGATCAAGCGATTCGACTGGTTCCGCGGCTACCACGTCGGCGGCCGCTCGCTGATGTGGGGACGGCAGAGCTATCGCCTGTCGGACCTGGATTTCGAGGCGAACCTCAAGGACGGCATCGCCACCGATTGGCCGATCCGCTACGCCGACATCGCGCCCTGGTACGACCACGTGGAGAAGTTCGCCGGCATCGCCGGCACGCGCGAGGGACTGGACGTGTTGCCGGACGGCGAGTTCCTGCCGCCGATCCCGCTGAACATCGTCGAGAAGGACGTCGCTGCGCGGATCCAGAAGGCCTTCGGCGGCACCCGGCACCTGATCCACTCGCGCACCGCCAACATCACCCAGCCCAAGGTCGAGCAGGGCCGCGTCAACTGCCAGTACCGCAACAAGTGCATCCTGGGCTGTCCCTTCGGCGCCTATTTCTCGACCCAGTCGGCCACGCTGCCGGCGGCGATGAAGACGGGCAACCTGACCCTGCGGCCGTTCTCGATCGTCAAGGAAGTGCTCTACGACAAGGACCGCAAGCGCGCGCGCGGCGTGGAGATCATCGACGCCGAGAGCGGACAGACCTACCAGTACACGGCCAAGGTCGTCTTCCTCAACGCGTCCTCGTTCAACTCGACCTGGCTGCTGATGAACTCGGCCACCGACGTGTGGGACGGCGGACTGGGGTCGTCGTCCGGCGAGCTCGGGCACAACGTGATGGACCATCATTTCGGCGCCGGTGCTTCCGGCCGGGTCGAGGGCTACGAGGACAAGTACTACTTCGGCCGTCGTCCCTGCGGCTTCTACATTCCGCGGTTCCGCAACATCGCCGCGGACAAGCGCGGCTACCTGCGCGGCTTCGGCTACCAGGGTGGCGCCAGCCGCACCGGCTGGTCGCGCGAGATCGCCGAACTGAACATCGGCGCCGACCTGAAGGAGGCGCTGACCCTGCCGGGCGACTGGCGCATCGGCATGACCGGCTTCGGCGAAATGCTGCCCCACCACGACAACGCGATTCGCCTGGATCCGCAGCGCAAGGACAAATGGGGGCTGCCGGTGCTGGCGATGGACGTGGCCATGCGCGAGAACGAAAAGGCCATGCGCAAGGACATGGCTGCCGACGCCGCCGAGATGCTGGAGGCGGCCGGCGTCAAGGACGTGAAGATGCACGATTCCGACTACGCGCCTGGCAAGGGCATCCACGAGATGGGCACCGCGCGCATGGGCCGGGACCGCAAGAACTCCGTGCTGAACCAGTACAACCAGGTGTGGGACGCGCCGAACGTCTACGTGACCGACGGCGCCTGCATGACCTCCAGCGCCTGCGTGAACCCTTCGCTGACCTACATGGCGCTGACCGCCCGTGCCGCCGATCATGCGGTGCGCGAATTGAAAGCGGGGAACCTGTGATGGAACGTCGCGAACTGCTGAAGATGATCTTCGCCGCCACGGGCGCGGCCATGGTCGGCCTGCCCGCGCTCGTCCATGGCCAGGCACCGGCCGCGGGGGCGAAGGCGCTGTTCACCGCCGCGGATATCGGCACCCTGGACGAGATCGCCGAGACCATCCTGCCGCGGACCAAGACGCCGGGGGCGAAGGACGCCGCTGCGGGCGCGTTCATGGCGAAATTCGTCACCGACTGCTACACCGCCCGGCAGCAGGCGACGTTCCGCGCCGGTCTGGCCGAGATCGACAAACGTGCCGGCGGCCGCTTCGTCTCGCTCACGCCGCAGGCGCGCACCGAGTTGCTGCGCGCCCTGGATGCGGAAGCCAGGACGCACGCCGTCGACGTGACCGATACCGGTACCGCCGAAGCGGCGGACGCGATGCCGCATCCCTTCACGATGCTCAAGCAGCTGACCATCTTCGGTTTCTTCACTTCCGAGATCGGTGCGACCGACGTGCTGCGCTACGTTGCCGTGCCGGGCCGCTACGAGGACATCACCTATGTCCCCGGCACGCCTGCCTGGGCAACCAGTTGATGCACCGCCACGCTTCGCCATCCCCTCCTTGCCTGGAAACACGATGACCAGATCCCTGCTGATGGCGGCCTGCCTGCTGGCCACCGCGCCTGCGTTCGCGCAGGCCGACGCCGACCCCGCGCGCGATCCGACCAAGACCGAAGTGTGGAAGCCCGTGCCCGCGATGGTGGCCACGCCTGCGGGCCGCGCGCCCTCCGACGCGATCGTGCTGTTCGATGGCAAGGATCTGTCGGCCTGGGAGTCGGAGCAGGGCGGACGCGTGCCCTGGAGCGTCGCCGACGGCGCAATGACCGTGGTGCCGGGCAGCAACGGCATCCGCACCAAGCAAGGCTTCTGCGACATCCAGTTGCACGTGGAATGGCGTACGCCCACCGCGACGCGCGGATTCGACGGCCAGCAGCGCGGGAACAGCGGCATCTTCCTGCAGGAACGCTATGAGTTGCAGGTGCTCGACAGCTACGACAACCCCACCTATGCCAATGGCCAGGCCGGTGCCATCTACAAGCAGGCCATTCCGCTGGTGAATGCCTCGCGTGCGCCGGGCCAGTGGCAGGCGTACGACATCATCTGGAAGGCGCCGCGCTTCTCGCAGGGCGGCGGACTCACGTCGCCCGCCCGCATCACCGTCCTGCACAACGGCGTGCTGGTGCAGAACGACACCGTGCTGTCGGGCAAGACCGAGTACATCGGCGCGCCGTCGTATGCGCCGCATGCCTGCGCACCGATCCTGCTGCAGGAGCACGACTCCAAGGTCAGCTACCGCAATATCTGGGTGCGCGAACTGTAGGGCCCGCGCCCAGTCGGCACGGGTCGCCTACTGCGCCAGGAAGCTGGCAAGGTCGTCCACGTCCTGCTGCGACAGCTGCGAGAACGGCGGCATCAATCCGCCGCCGTTGCGGATCTTCTCCTTGATCTGCGCGGGCTGCAGTCGCTTGCCCACGTCGGTCAGCGCAGGGAAGGTGGGCGGGACGCCGCCGCGATTCGCACCGTGGCAGGCCGTGCAGTGGTTCGCGTAGAGCTGCGCGCCGGCCGTCGGGTCGCCCTTGGCCCACGCCGTGCTCGCCAGCGTCGTCCCCATCAGCACCACGGCCATCGTCAGGATCCTGTTCAAGCGGGACTCCTCTGCTGACTAACGCGGCTTGGCGGCGGGCAGGTGTTCACGCAGGTACTCGGCCCCGGTCTTGATGACGGTGGCCGGGTCGCGTGGCTGGTCGTGCTCGATGATGTACCACTGCACGCCGCTCCCCGCCGCGGCAGGCAGGATCGCGCTCCAGTTCAGGACGCCCTTGCCGACCGCGGCGAAGCCGCCTTCGTCTGCGGCCTGGCCTTTAGGTGCGTTGTCCTTGGCATGGACCGCGAACATGCGGCCCTTGAACTTGCCCAGCATCGCCGCCGGGTCGTAGCCCGCACGCGCGACCCAGGCCAGGTCCAGCTCGCTCTGGAGGTCGGGGCCCGCCGCGGCGAACAGCAGTTCCAGGCCGGTCTTGCCATTGAAGTCGACCAGCTCGAAATCGTGGTTGTGATAGGCCAGGCGCATGCCCTTGGCGCGCACCTGTTTCGCGAGCTGGCCCAGTTCCTTGCCCAGTGCGGTCCAGCCTGCGGCATCGGTGGGGCGCTCCTTCTGGTCCAGGTAAGGCACCACCAGCGTCGTGTTGCCGATCGAGCGGTTGAAAGCCACCGCCCCGTCGAGGTCCTTGCGCAGGTCGGCCAGCTGGACGTGCGAGGAGATCGCCTTGATCGCATACTTGTCCAGCAATTGCTTGAGTTCCACCGCGCTCACGTTCTGCGTGCCGACCGTTTCCACCGCGCCCACACCCGCGTCGTGGACGATCTTCAACTGCTGGTCGAGCGAGCCGGCGTTGCGCAGCGTGTACATCTGCACCGCGATGGGGGCCTGCGGACCGGCGACGTCGTGTGCGAAGGCGGGCAGGGCCACGAGGAGCAGCAGTGCGAGGGTTGCGGTTCTGCGTGTCGGTGTGTTCATCAGGAAGTCCTCCCGGGAGTCAGTCGATGGATGTCCAGCCGCGTGTCCTGGCCGATGCGATGACGCGATCGACGATCAGCGCCGAGCGCAGCCCGTCCTCGAAGGTGGGCAGGCCGTCCGGCCGCTCGCCTGCGATGGCGCGGTAGGTGTCGGCGACGAACGCCTCGAAGCAATCGCCGTAGCCCTGCGCGTGCCCGGCCGGCAGCGTCGCCAGCCGGCGTTGTTCGGTACTGCCGGCACCCGGCCCGCGCACGAAGATCTCCTCGCGCTGGTCCGGCCGGCCGATCCAAAGACGCTCTGCGTCCTCCTGGTCGAACGCCACGCTGGCGCTGGCGCCATCGATCTCGAACCAGAGGCGATTGCGGCGCCCTGCCGAGACCTGGCTGACCGTCAACGAGGCCAGCGTGCCCGCACCGGTTCTGAGCATCGCCATGGCCACGTCTTCGCTCGCGACCGCCTGCATCGCGCCGCCCGCGGCCGGCGTGGTGAAGCTCTGTCCGGTGTTGGTGCCGCGCTCGGCGATCACCGTCGCGAATGCCGCACTGACCTCGGAGAAGCGCTCGCCGCTCACCCATTCCACCAGGTCGCACCAGTGCGAGCCGATGTCGGCGAACACGCGCGACGTGCCGCCCAGGGCCGGGTCCACGCGCCAGTTGTTGCTGGCCGGGTCCAGCAGCCAGTCCTGCAGGTAGCTGCCGTGGATCAGGCGCAGCGGCCCCAGTTCGCCCTGGGCGATGCGGGCGCGTGCCTCGCGGACCACCGGGTGGTAGCGGTAGACGAAGGGCACCGTGGCGACCAGCCCGGTCGCGCGGGCCAAGGCCGCCAGCGCCCGCGCATCCTCCAGCGTCGTGGCCAGCGGCTTCTCGCAGATCACGTGCTTGCCGGCGTCCAGCGCCGCCTGCGCCATGGCGCGATGCAGATGGTTGGGTGTGCAGACGTGCACGACCTGCACCTGCGGATCGGCGACCACCTCCTCGATATCGCGATAGGCATGCGGGACATCCCACGATTGCACCACCTCGCGTGCGCGCTGCGGGGACGAGGCGGCGACGCCGCGGACCGAGGCGCCGGCTAGCAGTGCCGCGCGACGGTGCACGGCGCCGATCATGCCGGTGCCGACGATGGCGATTCCAAGCTTGGGCATCGGTGGGATCCTCAAGACGCGGAAGGGGCAGCCGCGACGGCGGGCCGGTCGCGGAACAGCAGCAGGAAGGCGACCAGCACCACCAGCGCTACGCCGGCCGGGAACAGCCAGATCTGCCGCCAGTCCGGGCCCGCCGCGGTGGTGTAGTGCTCCACCACGGCGCCGGACAGGAAGGTGCCGATCAGCATGCCCACGCCGTACGTGGCGAGGGTGATGAAGCCCTGCGCGCTGCTGCGCGCAGCGGGGCCGGCATGCGCATCGGTGTAGATCTGGCCGGTGACGAAGAAGAAGTCGTAGCAGATGCCGTGCAGCACGATGCCGATCACCAGCAGCGAGAAGCCGCCGCCCGCATCGCCGAAGGCGAACATCGCATAGCGCACCACCCACGCCGCCATGCCCACCGCCAGCATCGTCTTGACCCCCAGCCGCACGAACAGGAACGGCATGGCCAGCATCAGCAGCACTTCGGACACCTGGCCCAGCGACTGCAGGCCGGCCGCGCCGCGCACGCCGAGATCGTTGAGGTAGGGGTTGGTGAAGTTGTAGTAGAACGCCAGCGGGATGCAGATGGCGATGGAGGCCAGGAAGAACACCAGATAGGAGCGCGACTTGAGCAGCCGCAGCGAATCCAACCCCAGGATCTGCCCCAGCCCGGCGTCGCGCTGTCGCGCCAGCGGCGGCGTGTGCGGCAGGGTGAAGGCATACAGGCCAAGGGCCAGCGAGGCCATCGCCGCCATCCGGAAGGTCAGCTCGAGCCGATGCGCCTGCTCCCAGCCCAGCCAGCCGATCAGCACGCCGGCCACGATCCAGCCGACGCTGCCGGCGACCCGTACTGGCGGAAATTGCTTCTCAGGCGACTGCATGTGCCGCATCGCCACGCTGTTGGCCAGTGCCAGCGTCGGCATGAACAGCAGCATGTAGCCCATGACGCAGGCGAAGAACACGCTGAAGTCGGTCGCCGTGGATGCCAGCCACATCAGCACCGCACCGGCGAGATGCAGCACCCCCAGGATGCGCTGCGCCGCGAAGTAGCGATCGGCGATCAGGCCGACCAGGAACGGCGCGACGATGGCGCCGATGGACTGGCTGAGGAACGCCGTCGCCACTTGGCTTGCGCTGGCGTGCAGCGGCCCCTGCACCAGGTAGGTTCCCAGGGTCACGAACCAGGCTCCCCAGATGAAGAACTGCAGAAACATCATCGCGCCCAAGCGCGACATGGTGTGCGTCATGGCGTCCCCTCCCAGGGCGGCAATGGCTCAGGTCCCCAACATGCGGCGCAGCGATTCCCGGTCGGCGCCGCTGCCGGCGAAGTCGTCGAAGGCGCGTTCGGTCACGCGGATGATGTGGTCGCGAATGAACGCGGCGCCCTCCCGCGCCCCGTCTTCCGGATGCTTCAGGCAGCACTCCCACTCCAGCACCGCCCAGCCCGGGAAATCGTACTGCGCGAACTTCGAGAAGATCGCCTTGAAATCGACCTGGCCATCGCCGAGCGAGCGGAACCGCCCCGGACGATCGATCCAGTCCTGGTAACCGCCGTAGACGCCACTGCGCGCACTGGCCCGGTACTCCGCGTCCTTGACGTGGAAGATGCCGATGCGCGCGTGGTAGCGATCGATGAAGCCCAGGTAGTCCATCTGCTGCAGCAGCAGGTGGCTGGGGTCGTACAGGATCTTGGCGCGTGGGTGCTGGTCGACCACGTCGAGGAAGCGCTCGAAGGTGGCGCCGTCGTGCAGGTCCTCGCCCGGGTGGATCTCGAAGCACAGGTCCACGCCGCAGGCGTCGAAGGCATCCAGGATGGGGCGCCAGCGCCGGCCGAGTTCGGCGAAGGCTTCTTCCACCAGCCCGGGCGGGCGTTGCGGCCAGGGATAGAAATAAGGCCAGGCCAGCGCGCCGGAAAACGTGGCATGCGCCGTCAGCCCCAGGCGCTGGCTGACCTTGGCGGCCAACTGCAGCTGCTCCACGGCCCAGGCCTGGCGGGCGGCGGGGTTGCCGCGCTTGTCCGGCGGTGCGAATCCGTCGAACAGGCCGTCGTAGGCGGGGTGCACCGCGACCAGTTGTCCCTGCAGGTGGGTGGACAGCTCGGTGATCTGCAGGCCGTGCCCGGCCAGCATGCCGATCAGGTCGTCGCAATACGCCTGGCTGTGCGCGGCCTGGGCCAGATCGAACAGGTGGGGCGCGCTGGTCGGGACTTGTAGGCCAGAATAGCCCAGGCCCGCGGCCCATTCGGCCAGCGTGTCCAAGCGATTGAAGGGAGGTGTGTCGGCGATGAACTGTGCCAGGAACAGCGCCGGACCCTTGAGCGTCTTCAACGTGATTCGCCCTCATGCAATCGATTGAATCATCCTAGCATGGGCCCCCCGCAAGACCCGTTGTGCACTGCACAGCAGAAAGAAGAAGAGCTCAGATTCATGGCCACAACCATCTACGACATCGCAAAGCACGTCGGCGTCACTGCGGGCACGGTGTCGCGGGCGCTGTCCCGGCCGGAAAAGGTCCTGCCCGCCACGCGCGCGCGCATCGAGCAGGCCGCCGCCGCGCTGGGCTATGTGCCCAACACGGTGGCCAGGACGCTCAAGACCCAGCGCAGCGGCAAGCTCCTGGTCACCGTCCCGGACATCGCCAATCCTTTCTTTGCGCAGATCCTGCAGGGCGCGGAGGACGCCGCGCAGGCGGTCGGCTACGCCGTGCTGCTGGGCGATACCCAGCACCAGCCCGACCGCGAGGAGCGCTACGCGCAGATGCTCCGGCGCAACGAGGCCGACGGCCTGATCGTGCTCGGCCACCGCCTGCCGCCGACGGCGCGTGCCATCGTCAAGCAGCAGGGCGCCGCTGCGCCGGTGGTCAACGGCTGCGAGTTCGACCCGGCGCTGGGCATTCCCAGCGTGCACATCGACAACGCGGCCGCCGCGCGCGCCGTGATGGACCACCTGTATGGGCTGGGGCACGCGCGGATCGCCGTGGTCGGCGGCCCGCCCGACAATCCCCTGCATCAGCAGCGACTGGAAGGGGTCCGGGCCTGCGCCAAGGCGCACCGCCGCCTGCGCAGCCTGACCGTCGTGCCGGGCGATTTCTCCGTCGAATCCGGCCATGCGGCGGCGCTGGCGCTGCTGGGCCGTACGCCTGCGCCGACCGCGATCTTCTGCTTCAGCGACCAGATGGCGCTGGGGGCCCTGGCGGCCTGCCGGGACCTGGGCATCCGCGTGCCGGACGACCTGTCCATCGTCGGCTTCGACGACTTGGCGTCGTCCAGTTACCTCACTCCCCCGTTGACGACGATCAGGCAGCCCATGCGCGAGATCGGCGTGCGCGCGGTCAACCTGCTGCTCGCCATCATCGAGCGGGGGGACGTGCCGCTGCAGCAGACGCTGGATTTCAGCTTGATGGTGCGCGGGTCGACAGGCGCGCCGAGGAGGTAGGTCGCCCGGGGCCACGCCACCTTCCGGTACGCCATCGACAAGCGTCTGGATTAGACTTCACGCGAACGTCACGCCAACAGGAACAGGGGAACAGGGAATGAAGAGGGGACTGCGCGCAGTCGCGTTGTTGTGTCTGCTGGGAGCGGGGAATGCATGGGCGCAGGTGGATCTGGCGCCTTATCTGGTCAAGGAGCAGGTCGAGACACTGAAGCTGTCGCCCACCGGCGAGTATTACGCGGCGACAGTGCCGCTGGAGGATCGGACCGCGCTGGCGATCATGCGCCGCTCCGACAATAAGATCGTCGGCAGCTTCTCGATGGAGAAGAACACGCACGTCTTCGATTTCGTGTGGGTCAACGACACACGCGTGCTGTTCAACATGGTCCAGAAGATCGGGCAGCGGGATCAGCCGTGGGGGACCGGAGAACTGTTCGCGATCAACGCCGACGGCGGCGCGGCGGAACTGTTGGTGGGCCAGCGCGTAACCGGTAACGGGCCGGGCACGCTGATCCAGACCAAGAAGGTGGAGAAGGTCATCGCCCACTGGGTGGGGCCGCTACCCGGCGACGATCGCAACTACATCATCCAGGCGGAGCCGTTCAGTACCAGTCAGGACCCTTACAGCCGCACCGAAGTGATGGACGTCTACAGCGGCCGCCGGCGTTTGTTGACCGGTTCGCCCAAGGTGCGAGGTGCCCATTTCTACAGCGATGAGCAAGGCAAGGTGCGCTTCGCCTTGGGCGCGGATGCCGACAATGCCGCGAAGTTGTTCTATCGGGATGCGCAGGGCAGCGACTGGAAGCTGATCAATGACGAAAACGTCAGTCATCATGTGGAAACGCCAATCGGTTTCTCCGAAGACGGGCATGTCGCGTACCTGCAGGTACAGCAGGCGAAGGGAAGTGACGTCATCGAGTCGTGGAATACCGACAGCGGCGAGCGCAAGGTAGTCGCGCGCGATTTGCTGGCCGATCCCCACCAGATCATGTATCGCCATGGCACCCGCGTCCCCGTCGGGATCGAGGTACTTGGCGACACGCCACGCAGCGTGTTCTTCGATGCGAATTCTCCCGAAGCCAAGACCCAGCGTTCGCTCGAAGCAGCCTTTCCGGGACAGGCGGTCTACGTCACTTCCAGCACTCGCGACGGCCGGCTCAACCTGGTCAACGTGCAGTCCGGTCGCAATCCGGGCGAGTTCTATTTGTTCGATACCGTCGCCAAGAAGGCCGACTTCGTGTTCGCGCGCCGTGCCGCACTGCAGGTGCCGAAGCTGGCGGAGGTGCGGCCGATTGCGTTGCAGGCGCGAGATGGCCTGCCGCTGCATGGGTTCGTGACGCTGCCGGCGGCGGCCAAGTCCGGCAAGGTGCCGATGGTGGTGATGCCGCATGGCGGCCCGGTCTTGGTCTTCGACAACGGTATGTTCGATGAGGATGCGCAGATCCTGGCCAGCGCCGGTTACGCGGTGCTGCAGGTCAATTATCGCGGCTCCAGCAACTACGGGCGTGCGTTCCAGTTGGCGGGCGCCGGCCAGTGGGGCGGCAAGATGCAGGACGATCTCACCGACGCCACGCGCTGGGCGATCGATCAAGGCATCGCCGACCCGCAGCGCATCTGCATGTACGGTGCCAGCTATGGCGCCTATGCGTCGTTGATGGGTGTGGCCAAGGAGCCGACGCTGTATCGCTGCGCTGCAGGCTATGTCGGTGTCTACGACCTGCCGATGATGTACGCAAGAGGCGATGTCCAGCAACGCGATGGGGGTCAGACCTATCTGCGCGAGTGGCTGGGGTCGACCAGCGAACTGGCTGCGGTGTCGCCGGTCAATCTGGCCGACAAGATCAAGGTACCCGTGTTCCTGGCCGCTGGCGGCGAGGACGAGCGCGCGCCCATCCAGCACTCCAAGAAGATGGAAGCCGCCCTGAAGAAGGCGGGCGTGCCGGTGGAGACGCTGTACGTCCCGACCGAGGGCCATGGCTTCTACACCGAAGCGCATCGTCGCGAGTTCTACACCCGGCTGCTGGCGTTCCTGAGCAGGTCGCTGGGCGGTGCGCAGGCGGCGCCGGCGGCAGCGAAGCAGTAAGTGGCCGGCGCCTGATCAGGCGCGCCGAGGTTCCATGCGCCGCAGCTGTGCGGCATCAGTGCGGTCCGGTGCTTTCGGATCGCACTGATGCGGGGTGAATTCCCTCGCTCAGTGTGAGCAAGGGGCGCTTGGAGGTCTTGTCGCCGTCATCGTCGTGGATGGCGCGAGGCTGAGTCTGCCCCTGCTCAGCGTGTACCGCGGGGTTATCTGCGAGGTGAAAACTGGCGCTGCATCAAGTGCCGACCACCACTTCGACACCGTCGTGCAGCCACTTCCGGGTCTGCCGGGACGGCGGCTTCGAGACCTGTTGAATGCGACTGTCAGGCAAACTGCCGAACGAAGCGCTCCAGCCAAAGGAACGAGATCAACGGTGCCGTCAGCGGACGCGCGCGCGTCGCCACCAACTCGTCCAGCAATTGCAATGCGGCGTCTCGGTCGACCAGGCCCAAGTCGGCGAGGGCGCATTCGCGCAGCTGCATGGC
This sequence comes from Xanthomonas sacchari, assembly GCF_040529065.1. NCBI lineage: Bacteria > Pseudomonadati > Pseudomonadota > Gammaproteobacteria > Lysobacterales > Lysobacteraceae > Xanthomonas > Xanthomonas sacchari. The sequence goes on from NZ_CP132343.1 coordinate 1,896,142, forward strand.
GATCGTCTTGGCGTGACGTGCGATCAACTCGGGGAGAACATGCGCGAATGTTTCCTTGCAATAATTCCGCGGAAATATGTCGTCTACGTTGGCCCGTAAATAGCGCCACATCGTTTCTCGATCTTTACGGCACTCGAGGGGGAGGCCCCGACAGAAAGCCACCAGATGTGGATCGCTTAAGGGATTGACCGGCCAGAGGCCTCGCCGAAGCAGATGGGGAGCCTGGCACGCGTTCGACGCCAATACGGATGCAGACAACAGACCGGTGGGGGCATCAAATCCACTGATTGAACGCGATGCAGTGAGCGCTCGGGGCGTCAACAACAGGTTCGCGCGGCGCTTGGCTTCTGCAGCCACCCCGCTGCCGGGGCCTGCGGTGGGATGTTCCTCGTTCCGGTACATTGGGAACAGCTGGTCTCCGCCAATACCGGTGAAAAGCCATTCGCTTTCCTGTGCTTGAGCGCAGTCCCACAAATGTTCAAATGCTTCGAGATAGAACTCGACAAGGGGATAGTCCGGTCGAGCCGCACTCGGTTGCAGATCGAGCGTTGGTGGAAATGAAACGATGGGGACGCTCGTGTCGCGAAGGCCGAGCTTTTCAACAAGCATGCGGCGGCGTTGTGCCTGGTTTTGACTGTCTGCCTCGTCGAGCAAGATTCCAAAGCTCAGGATGTTTTCATGCGATCGCGTCAGAGCGCATGCAACGGTCGCCGAATCCATGCCCCCACTCAATTCCGTGGCCACCCCCCGCGAAGTCGGTCGAATCGAAATGGCACGATGCAACAGCTGCTCGAATCGCTCTACGCCGTAGTCGATCAGTGCTTCTTCGGAAGGCGATCCGATTTCAGCAGGCGAAGGATAGACGTAACGTGTCTTGCCCGGCTCGGCGTAAAGCGTGGCGCGTTCTGTCAGCATTACGACACCCGAACACAACTGTCTGGCGGAGTAGTCCGCGTTAAGTGCGAGACGCCGACTGGCCATCTCCAGGTCGATGGTGGTGGGTCGGGAAAAAAAGTCGGCCAGATCGTAGGAGAGTTCTACTGCGTCATCGGTGACCCGGCAATAGACCGGCACCGATGCGAGAAGGCCTGCGCGCAATTTCAGTCGGGATCCGGCCTGGGCCACTTCGATCATGAGATAATCAAGCGGCCATAGCAGAGCCTCTTTGTATAGCCGGTTGAATTGATCGGCATCGACCAGCACGCCCGCATCGTCTTTTTTCCATTCGACATCGGTGCAGCGCTCGCGTACCGCCGCGAACCACTGTCCCTGCGTGCGAACCACGACGGTTTCCAGCGCAGGGTGGCGGTAGGGCGCGATCTGGCTGTTCCCGAGGCACAGGATATTGTCCTGCCACACCGGGGAATGTTCGAGGTCGGAAAAAGCGACGTTGGCTTTGATCATGGCGACTCGGCTGCCTGCGATCGGCGTCGTGTGGTTATCGCGCTTTCGAACAGAAGAACGCCGCCTGATGGCGGCGTTCTTTATCGCGATATCTTGATGGAATTGCCGTCGTTTCAACCACCCGGTTGCGTGGAGTACCCGCGAGAATCCTCGCCAAGATAAGGCTTCATCTCGCAGACGCCAGGCGCCGCGATAGTTTGCATGGGCTCGTCGAGCTGGATAGCAAAAGGATTGGATAGAGAATCTTGTTTCTCAAGCTTGCCATCTTGGATTTTCATCACAAAGCTCCTTTTCTAGATGTCGTCATGCGGCGACGAGCAGAACCTAGCACCGCGCCTGTAGCAAGACAAGATCTTTAAGATTTCAATAGTTTCATATGAAATGTATTGGGTTGAGAGGTTCAAATGCCGATCTGCGTTGTCCATGCACAACTAATCCGCATTGAGGCGACGCTGGGGGGCTGTGTGCCGGTGGGGAGGATGTACGCCCCGGCGGGGGGCATGGATTCCATGCCGAAGCGCATCGCTGCGAGTTCTACACTCGCGCGCTGGAATTGCTGAGTGCTCGCTGTGCAGCTACGTAGGCGGTGCCGGCGTCGGCCAAACCGTGAGCGCTTGCGCCTGACCATGTGCGCTCCAGGCGGCCGCATCGCTGTTGCACTGGCTCTGGTTGGATCTGTGGCGCAGCACGACTATCAGGACTTATCGCCTAGGTCGTCCTTGACCATGCGAAATGCGCTGTGTCGATGTGAAACGGTTGCGTCGCCGCTCGGGCGACGCAACCCCTCAACGCACCCCATGCATCATCCGCCGCAGCAGCGGCGCGGCGAGGAAGGCCAATACCGCGCAACCCACGCCGATCCACAGCAGCAGCCAGAACAGGTGCGCGTACTTGGCCGCGGCGTCGGCGACGTTGAGGGTCTGGCCATCCGGCACCTCGATCGCGGCGAGCTTGCCGAACAGCGCCGCCAGCGCCTCGGAGAACGCCGTGGCCAGGAACCATGTGCCCATCATCAGGCTGACCACGCGCGGCACCGCGAGTTGGGTCACCGCCGACAGGCCGACCGGCGACAGGCACATTTCGCCGGCCTCCAGCACGAAGTAGGCCAGCACCAACCACCATACGCTGGCCATCTGTCCGCTGGCGCCCACCTGTTGCGCGGCCAGCGCCAGCGGCACGAAGGACAGCCCGGCCAGCAGCAATCCCAGCGCGGACTTGGTCGGCTTGGACGGCTCGCGTCCGCGTTGCGCCAGCCATGCCCACAGCGCGGCGAACAGCGGCGCCAGCAGCACCAGGAACAGCGCGCCCAGGTAGGTCAGCGAGCCGGCGGTCTGCGGCAGCACCAGGCAGTCGCGGATCAGGAACAGCAGCATCAGCGCGCTGACCGCGACGAACAGCCGCCGCGGCGCCGACGAGCCAGGACGGCGGTCGGACAGCGAGGCCGCCAGTACGAAGCCCAGCGGCGCCAGCAGCAGCGAGGCGATCGACCAGGGCAGGGGCGTACCGCCTCGGATCACCAGCGACGGCACGATGTCCTTGGTCATCAGCCGGTCGGTGAAGGTGACCCACGAGCCGTAGGTCTGCTCGTACAGGGTGAAATACACCAGCGCCATCGCGATCAGCACCATCAGCGCGATCATCTGCTGGCGCTGCACCGGCGTGCACTGGGTGCCGGTGAACCAGGCGAACCACAGCAGCACCGCGCCGAGCACCAGCAGCATCAGCAGTAGGGCCAGGGAAATTTCCCCGCCCAGGCTGAAGGCGCCGTTGGCCGCGGCCCACATCAAAGCGGCCACCGGCAGCACGCCCAGCACGGCGCACAGGTAGATCGCCCATTCGCGCGGCACGCCGAGCACGCGCTCGCGCAGCAGCGCCGGCTGCGCCGGTTCGGCGTGGCCGTGCAGGTATTTCTGGCCCCACAGGAACATGCCCAGGCCGAGCAGCATGCCGATGCCGGCCGCGCCGAAGCCGTAGCGCCAGCCGTAGGCCTCGCCGAGGAAGCCGCAGACCAGCGAGGCGAACAGGGCGCCGAGGTTGATGCCGGCATAGAACAGCGAGAAGCCGGCATCGCGGCGCGGGTCGTCGGCCGGGTACAGCTTGCCGACGATGGTGGAAATGTTGGGCTTGAGGAAGCCCACGCCCATGATGATCAGCGCCAGCGACAGGTAGGTCACGCCCAGGGATGCGGTATCGCGCACCACCTCGCCGTTGATCCGGGTGGCGGCGTGGCCTTCGAAGGCCATGCCGATGTGGCCGAGCACCAGCAGCAGGCCGCCGAACACCACCGCCTTGCGCATGCCCAGCCAGCGGTCGGCGAGCAGCCCGCCGAGCACCGGCACGCAGTACACCAGGCCGCCGTAGGCGCCGAGCAGGTCGAGCCCGGCGTCGTCGCCGAACAGGTGGTACTTGGTGAGATACAGCAACAGCAGCGCCTTCATGCCGTAGAAGGAGAAGCGTTCCCACATCTCGGTGAAGAAGCAGACGTAAACGCCCTTGGGATGGCCGAGGAAATCGTCGTGCGCGTCGCGCAGCGGCAGGGAGGACACGGACACGGCGACTCTCGGCGCAGGAAGCCAGCGGCGGAGTATAGGCGCGCCTGCGCCCGCGCGAGTGGCGGCGCGCGGCATGGGCGGTTCGGCGGCGGGCGTACCCTCACCCCAACCCCTCTCCCGGTGGGAGAGGGGCTAGCGCCGTTCCTTCTCCCCTCGGGACCACGGCCCCCTTTTCGGGGGGAAGATGCCCCGAAGGGGCGGATGAGGGTCGGGCAGGGCCTGCATGCCTGGGGCGAGCTGCGTGCCGCCGTACCCTCACCCCAACCCCTCTCCCGGTGGGAGAGGGGCTCTTGCTGTTCCTTCTCCCGTCGGGACCACGGCCCCCTTTTCGGGGGGAAGGTGCCCCGCAGGGGCGGATGAGGGGCGGGCAGCGCCTGCACGGCTGGGGCGCGGTGCGTAACGCCGTACCCTCACCCCAACCCCTCTCCCGGCGGGAGAGGGGCTACTTGCTGCCTCAGCTTCTGCAAATCCCCAATCCCGAATCCCCAATCCCGGCCCCCAGGCATGTGCCACAAGCTGGGCGCCGCGAGGCTGGACTTGCCCGGCCCCAGACGCTAGCGTGCAAAGCGTTTTTGTCGTTTCAGGGGTAACCATGAACAACGCTGCCGCGCCGCGCCAGCTCACGTTCCGTGCCGTGGTGCTGGCGATCGTGCTGGCCGTGGTGCTGTCCGCCGCCAATGCCTACCTCGGTCTGTTCGCCGGCCTGACCATCGCCACCGCGATTCCGGCGGCGGTGGTGTCGATGGGCGTGCTGCGCCTGCTCGGTGGCGGCTCCATCCTCGAGAACAACATCGTGCAGACCGGCGCGTCGGCCGGTTCCTCGATCGCGGCGGGGGTGATCTTCACCATCCCGGCGCTGGTGATCATGGGCTACTGGCCGGACTTCAAGTACTGGTGGGTGCTCGGCATCGCCGGCATGGGCGGCCTGCTCGGGGTGCTGTTCTCGGTGCCGCTGCGGCGCTCGATGATCGTCGAGGATCCGCTGCCGTTCCCGGAAGGCAAGGCCGCCGCGGAAGTGCTCAAGGCCGGCGAGAACCCCGGGCCGGGGCTGAAGATCCTCGGCCTGTCGGCGGCGATCGGCGGGCTGGTCAAGCTCGGTGCGGCCAGCGGCCTGAAGGTGATTCCGGATACCTGGGCGCAGGCCGCGTACATCGGCAGCAGCAAGATGGTCGGCTACGTCGGCACCAATCTGTCGCCGGCGCTGCTGGGCGTGGGCTACATCGTCGGACTCAACGTCGGCATCGTGGTGCTGTCCGGCTCGATCCTGTCGTGGCACATCGCCATTCCGCTGTACCAGCAGTTCTTCATGGGCTCCGATCCGGCGCTGGCGCAGAGCCTGGCCAATGCGCCGGCGGCCGAGGCCGCGTTCGGCATCTGGTCGGCCAAGGTGCGCTACCTGGGCGTGGGGGCGATGCTGATCGGTGGCGTGTGGACGTTGTTCTCGCTGCGCAAGTCGCTGCTGTCGGGCGTCAAGAGCGGCTTCGCCGCGGCGCGCAAGAGCACCGGCGGCGCCGCGGTGGCCGAGACCGATCGCGACCTGCCGATGAAGTGGATGCTGGTGGCGCTGCTGCTGTGCACGCTGCCGCTGCTGGGCCTGTACCAGGCCATCGTCGGCCAGTGGCATGTCAGCGTGCCGATGACCATCATCATGATCGTCGCCGGCTTCCTGTTCGTGTCGGTGTCCGGCTACCTGGCCGGCCTGATCGGCTCGTCGAACAATCCGGTCTCCGGCATCACCATCTCCACCATCCTGTTCGCCTCGGCGGTGCTGGTGCTGCTGCTCGGGCGCGATTCGCCGATCGGCGCGGTCGCCGCGATCATGATCGGCGCTGTGGTGTGCTGCGCCGCCGCGGTCGGCGGCGACAACCTGCAGGATCTGAAGGCCGGCTACCTGGTCGGCGCCACGCCGTGGAAGCAGCAGCTGATGCTGGCGATCGGTGCGTTCTCGTGCGCGCTGATCATGGCGCCGGTGCTGAATCTGCTGGCCCAGGCCTACGGCATCGGCGCGGCCACGCCACAGCATCCCAATGCGCTGGCGGCGCCGCAGGCCACGCTGATGGCCTCGGTGGCCAAGGGCCTGTTCGGCGGCGAACTGCCGTGGACCATGATCGGCATCGGTGCCGGCGTCGGCGCGGCGATCATCGCGCTGGACGAGTGGCTGAAGAAGACCGGCAAGCGCTTCCGCGTGCCGGTGCTGGCCGCGGCGATCGGCATCTACTTGCCGCTCGAACTGATGGTGCCGATCTTCCTCGGCGGCCTGCTGACCCATCTGGTCGAGCGCTTCCACAAGATCCGCGCCGACGACGAAGAGGGCCGCGATCGCGTGCACCGTCCGGGCACGCTGTTCGCCGCGGGCCTGATCACCGGCGAGGCGCTGATGGGCATCGCCATCGCGGTGCCGATCGTGGCCTCGGGCCGCGCCGATGTGCTGGCACTGCCGGAGGCGTTCCACCTCAACCAGTGGGCCGGCCTGTCCCTGCTGGCCTTCGTCGGCTGGCTGCTGTACCGCACCGGCCGCAAGGGCGAAGCCGCGGCCGCGCCGCGCGCGTAACCGGCGCAACCGCCTCCCGCAACGCAACATCCGAAGCCCGGCCCCGCGCCGGGCTTCGCTTTTTCCGGCCGGGCCCGCGCGCCGCACGTGCCGATCCCATCAGCTTCTCGATGGCTGCTCCGCGCCGCGTGTGTCGTAAAGACCGAATCTTGCCGCGGCCGCGTGCGCCTCCCGCGGTCCGCCTCACCACCAAGGCCAGCTTCGGCACCGGCCTGCTGCACTTCGCCGTATCAGTGCCTCGCGGCCACTCCCGATCCACCACGCTCATCCGGCCGCGGTATGGCCACGGTCCACTTGCTATCCGAAACCGGGTCAGTGCGGGTCTTCGTAATCACAGCCGAGCCAGCGCCTCGCTTTTCCCAATCCCCAATCCCGATTCCCCAATCCCAGCCCCTCCATGACTTCAGTCCTTTGCGCCACGCCCACCGCGACCCCTACCATCGACGTTTTGCCGTGCTCCGGAGACACTCGATGACCCTGCGCTACGCCTTGTTGCCCCTGGCCCTGCTGACTGCGCTGCCCGCGCTGGCCGCCACCCGCGGTTTCGAAGTTCGCGACATGGTCGCGCTGGACCGGGTGTCCTCGCCGCTGCTGACGCCCGACGGCGGCACGGTGATCTTCGCCAAGCGGCAGATGGACAAGGCGCTGGAGAAGTCCAGCACCAGCCTGTGGCTGCGCGACCTGCGCACCCGCGATGCGGCGCCGCCGAAGCGGCTGACCCCGGAAGGCTGGAACGTCAACTCGCCGCAACTGTCGGCCGACGGCAAGACCGTGTACTTCCTCAGCGCCAAGTCCGGCCGCCAGCAGCTGTACGCGCTGCCGCTGGCCGGTGGCGCGCCGCGCCAGCTCACCGATTTCGCGCTGGACGTGGACAGCTACCGCATCGCCCCGCAGGGCGACCGCGTGGCCTTCAGCGCCGGCGTGTTCCAGGACTGCGGCTCGGACCTGGCCTGCACGCAGAAGCGCCTGGACGCCAAGAAGCAGTCCAAGGCCACCGGCGTGGTGTTCGACCAGTTGTTCGTGCGCCACTGGGATACTTGGAACGACGGCCGTCGCAACAGCCTGTTCGTCGCGCCGCTGCCGGCCGGCGCCAAGGCCAAGCCGGTGGCCGGCGCCTCGGCGGTCAGTGTGACCCTGGCCGGCGACATCCCCTCCAAGCCGTTCGGCGGCAGCGAGGACTACACCTGGGCGCCGGACGGGCAGTCGCTGGTCGCCAGCGTGCGCGTGGCCGGCCGCGAGGAACCGTGGTCGACCAACTTCGACCTGTACCGGCTGGACGCCGCCGGCAAGGCCGCGCCGGTCAACCTGACCGCGGCCAACCCCGCGTGGGACGCCGGCCCGGTGTTCTCCGCCGACGGCAAGACGCTGTTCTATCGCGCGATGAAGCGCCCCGGCTTCGAAGCCGACCGCTTCGGCCTGATGGCGATGGACGTGGCCAGCGGCAAGACCCGCGAGATCGCCCCGCAGTGGGATCGTTCGGCCGGCGAGATCGTGCTGTCGGCCGACGGCAAGACCGTCTACACCACCGCCGACGACATGGGCCAGCACCCGCTGTTCGCGGTGGACGTGGCCGATGGCAAGGTGCGCACCGTGGCGGCCGACGGCAGTGTCGGCGCGCCGGTGCTGGCCGGCAATACGCTGGCCTTCACCCGCAACAGCCTCAAGAGCGGCGACCAGATCGTGGTCGCCGATGCCGACGGCCAGCAGCCGCGCGCCATCACCCCCAGCGCCGGCAAGATGCTGCCGGACGTGAAGTTCGGCGACTACGAGCAGTTCTCGTTCAAGGGCTGGAACAACGACACCGTGCACGGCTACGTGGTCAAGCCGTACAACTACCAGGAAGGCAAGAACTATCCGGTCGCGTTCCTGATCCACGGCGGCCCGCAGGGCAGCTTCGGCAACGGCTGGAGCTATCGCTGGAACCCGCAGACCTATGCGGGGCAGGGCTACGCGGTAGTGATGATCGACTTCCACGGTTCCACCGGCTACGGCCAGGCCTTCACCGATGCGATCAGCCAGCACTGGGGCGACCGCCCGCTGGAAGACCTGCAGAAGGGCTGGGACGCGGCGCAGAAGCAGTACGGCTTCCTCAACGGCGACAAGGCCTGCGCGCTCGGCGCCAGCTACGGCGGTTACATGGTCTACTGGATGGCCGGCAACTGGAACAAGCCGTGGAAGTGCCTGGTCGACCACGACGGCGTGTTCGACAACCGCATGATGGGCTACGCCACCGAGGAACTGTGGTTCAGCGAGTGGGAGAACGGCGGTACGCCGTGGCAGAACCCGGCCGGCTACGAGAAGTTCAACCCGATCCTGCACGTGGACAAGTGGAAGGTGCCGATGCTGGTGATCCACGGCCAGCAGGATTTCCGCATCCCGATGGAGCAGGGCCTGGCCGCGTTCGGCGCGCTGCAGCGCAAGGGCATCGAGTCCAAGTTCCTGTACTTCCCGGACGAGAACCACTGGGTGCTGAAGCCGCAGAACAGCATCCTCTGGCACGACACGGTCAACGGCTGGCTGAAGCAGCATATCGGGGAGTGAGGGGACCTGGGGCTCGGGTTTTCCGGGCCCCGTCCTGGGTCATGGCCCAGGTCCGGGGATTCGGGATTCGGGATTCGGATTTTTCCGCGACCCCAGTAATCCGGTAGCCCTTGTGGGAGGGGCTTCAGCCCCGACGCCTTACCGCTAAAGCGTCGGGGCTGAAGCCCCTCCCACAAAAACAACAGGACGCTTGCAGCGCGTCGCTCCTGCGAATTCACCCGCCCTCCAGTGCTTCTTTCGATCTTTGTTTACACCTCCAAACCTACAGCCGCGGCGCACGAATCCCGAATCCCCACTCCCGAATCCCCGCCCCACCGCCCGATGCCCTCGACGCCCCTGATCACCAACGACATCGTCATCTTCGGCCTGATCGCCGCCACCCTGGGGGCGGTGTTCTGGACCGCGGCGCGGCCGTCGGGATTCTGGAAGCGCTTCTACGGCTTCGTGCCGGCGCTGTTGCTGTGCTATCTGATTCCGGGCATCTACAACACCGTCGGCCTGATCGACGGACAACACAATTCGCTCTACAACCCGGTCGCGCGCGACGTGCTGCTGCCGGCGGCGCTCGTCCTGCTTACCCTCACCGTCGATCTCAAGGGCATCCTGCGGCTGGGGCCCAAATTGGTGGCGATGTACCTGGGCGCGTCCTTCAGCATCATGCTGGGCGCGGTGGTGGCGTTCCAGATCATGAAGTGGCTGCACCCGGTCACCGTGGCCGGCGACACCTGGGCCGGCATGGCGGCGCTGGCCGGCAGTTGGATCGGCGGTGGCGCCAACATGCTGGCGATGCGCGAGGTGTTTCAGGTCGATGCCACCACCTTCGGCCAGTTCGCAGTGGTCGACGTCGGCGTCGGCTACGTGTGGATGGCGCTACTGATCTTCCTGGCACAGCGTGCGCCGGCCATCGACGCGCGCACGGGCGCCGATACCCGCGGCATCGACGACCTCAAGCAGCGTATCGCCCACTTCCAGGCCCAGCACGAACGCGTGGCCAGCCTCACCGACCTGATGCTGATCGTCGGCGTGGCCTTCGGCGCGGTCGGCCTGGCGCATGCGATCGCCACCCCCACGGCGGCGTGGTTCGACGCGAACGTCAGCTGGGCCAAGCAGTTCAGCCTCGGCTCGCCATTCGTGTGGGTGGTGGTGCTGGCCACCACCTTCGGCCTGCTGCTCAGCTTCACCCGCGCGCGCACCCTCGAGGGCGCCGGCGCCTCGCGCATCGGCACGCTGCTGCTGTACTTCCTGATCGCCTGCATCGGCATGCAGATGGACCTGCTGGCGCTGTTCGACCGCCCCTGGATCTTCGCGCTCGGCCTGATCTGGCTCATCGTGCACGTCCTGCTGTTGCTGGCGCTGGGCAAGCTGCTGCGGGTGCCGTTCTTCTATTTCGCGATCGGCTCGCAGAGCAACGTCGGCGGCCCGGCCTCGGCGCCGGTGGTGGCGGCCGCGTTCCATCCGGCGCTGGCCCCGGTCGGCGTGCTGCTGGGCACGATGGGCTATGCCACCGGCACCTATCTGGCCTACGTGGTCGGCATCGTGCTGCGCGCGATGGCCGGCGCCGGCTGAGTCACGCGGGCGCGCCACCGCAGGAGGTAAGCGTTCGCGCCGACCGCTTCAGGCAAGCGTTGCGCTGGGGTTCCGCGTGCTGCGCCTCGCACCTCCAAGGCTTCCTGTCGGATGACCTTGGCTCGCAGCACGCCTGTCGCTTTCGCCGTCCTGGTCTGATTCGGCAGGCGCCCTCGCGGACGCCTGCCATGACCGAGCCCGTGGCGGCGACTACTGCATCGCCACGCTGCGCTGCCGTTCTTCCTGCTGTTGCGGCGGCGCCTGCAGGTTCTGCTGCTGCAACTGGCCGACGTTGGCCTGCGACGGCTCGTGGGCCGCGGCGGCGGTCTGCACCTGGCTGCGCAGGTGCGCCGGGTTTTCCGGCTGCCCCTGGACCGCGAACAGGCGGTCGCCATCGCGGCTCGGCAGCACCTGGTCGATGCGTTGCAGGCCGTCCTGGCCGGCACGCGCGGCCACGCTGGCAGCGGTGTTGAGGAAGGCCGCATCGTCGTGCAGGCCGAGCCGGTCGCGCTGCCCGTCCAGTTGCACCACTGCGTCGTTGAACAGGCGGCTGCCGGTCGACAGGCCGGCCGATTGCGCTTGCCCCTGGCTTTGCGCCTGCAGGTCCTCGGCCTTCATCACCGAGTCGATGCCGTGCAGGTCCAGGCGATGCTTGAGCATCATGCCGGGGACCAGGCGCTGGCCGAACGACAGCGGGTCCGGTTCCGGCAACTGGATCTGGTGGCCGGCGGCGTCGGGCATCAGGCCGCGGGTGAGCAGGTTGTCCTCCTGCAGATAGGTCAGCAGTTCGTTCTTGACGTGATAGCCGCGGATCAGGCCGTCGGCGGCATAGGCCTTGGCGGCGTCTGCGTCCAGGCCTTCGCGCTCCAGGGTCTTGTTGTTGACCCCGGCGGCATTGAAGGTCACCGCGGGCACGTCGTTGACCATCGACGAGGCCGCGGCCAGGCCGCCGCCCAGCGAGTGCCCGGAGATCAGCAGATTGTCGCCGAAGGCCTGTTTGGCCTGGCTGCCGAGCTGGATCGCCGAGGCGTACTGCGCGTCGGAGAAGCCCAGGCCCTGGCCGATGTTGTGCTTCCAATCCTTCAGTTCGTCGGTGCCGCAGAACCCCAGCACCACGTTGCCCTGTGGGTTGCGGTAGAACGCGGCGTCGAAGCCGCTCTTGGCGTCGTGCTGCAGGCTGGGGTCGATGCCGGCGCGCTGCAGCGCGGCGTCGTCCATCCGCGTCCAGCCATCGGGCAAGGCGGCGAAGGTCTCGGCGCCGCCGGCGCGGCGCTCGGCGGCGGTGTGGTAGAGGTCCTGCAGCAGTGGCGGCAGCTGCCGGTCCACGGCCTGCGGCTGCTGGCCGCGGACGGCGTCGGAGAAGGAGGTGGACGGATCGGACGGGGAAAGCTCGTTCTGGTTCATGCGCGGCTCCGTGCGAATGTGGCGACCGACCGCGTCAGCGGCTCGCTTCCAACGGGATGGCGTGGGCGCTCAGCCAGGCGCGCACGTCGTTGCGGACCTGCTGCGCGTTGGCGTTGAGCAGGCGCTCTGGCGTGTTGAAGAAATACGCCTGGAAGGTCTTGCCCTGGGCGTTGCGCAGGCTCGGATCGACCCCGGCCTGCAGCAGCTTGGGCACCCACGGGTTGCCGGCGCTGCTCTGCGCGGCCAGATGCAGCAACGAGTTGCCGGTGGCGTCGACCCGTTTCGGATCGGCGCCGGCCTTGAGCAGCATTTCGATCTGCGCGTCGCGCTTGCTCTGCACGGCGCGGAACAGCGGCGTCCAGTTCGCGCGCGCACTCACCGGGTCGACCGGGGCGCCATGCTGCAGCAGGATCTGCAGGTATTGCGGATCCTTGGCCATGGCCGCCATGTGCACCACGGTTTCCTGGTCCATGCCCGGCAGCGACGGGTCGGCACCGGCGTCGAGCAGCGCCGCCAGCGCGCGCGGTTGCTCGTTCCAGATCGCCCATTCGAGCAGGGTGACGTTCTGGTCGCCGTGCGCGGACAGGTCCGTGCTCGGCGCCAGGGCGGCGATGCGGGCGGCGTCGCCGCGCGCGATGGCAGCGGCGATGTCGGCGAGTGCGGGGTCGCGGAACGCGACGGAATGATCCTGCAGCGAGGCTGACATGGCGGAATGCTCCTTGGCGCCGGACTGTGCGGCGCAACTGACCGAGAAGAACAGCGAGGTCGCGAGTGCGATCAGGGCGGGGACGGGCGTACGCATGCAAGGCTCCTTTCCTGTTCGCGGTCCTGGGATGACGGCGCACGTCCTGGCGCCGCTGTCGATCCTAGCAGTGGTTTGCCGGAGTTTCGCGGCAGTTTTGTGACGTTGTCTGCGGATCTTGGGCGGTGTTCCGTTCGGTGCCGGGTGGTTTAACCGGAAACAAACGCTTGCCAGTCCGAATGTCGCCACGGCAGCGTTGCCGTCGCGAACGGGCAGGGCGTACAGGCGCCGCCAATGCGCACACGCGCGTGCGCCTGCGTCCCCGCGTCGCGCGCGTACGTGGTCGGCCTGTGTGCCGCCGCTGTCGACGCCGCACAGGCGAGGGACATGCGCACGGCGGCATAATGGCGGTTTTCCCCAAGGAGCGCGCGATGACGGCGACCCCCTTCGACCTGTTGATCAGCGATTGCGACGGCGTGCTCGTCGACAGCGAAGTGCTGGCCGACCGGGTGATGCTCGATGCGCTGGGCGCCTATGTGCCGCGGGTCGAACTGGAACAGTTTCTCGCCGGCAGCTTCGGCCTCACCGCGCAGGAGATCGTGCAACGCGTGCAACGGCAGTACGCGCTGGACCTGCCGCCTGGGTTGTGCCAGGAGATCCGCACGCGCTCCGAAGCGCTGATCGCGGCCGAAGTGCAGCCGATCGACGGCGTGCGCGAGGCCTTGCTGGCGTTGCCACTGCCGCTGGCCGTCGCCTCCAACAGCATGTGCGAGAGCGTGGTCGCCTCGGTGGCGCGCGCCGGCCTGGCCGATCACGTGGGCGAGCGCATCTTCAGCGCGGACATGGTGGCGCGGCCCAAGCCCGCGCCGGACGTGTATCTGCTGGCGGCGAATACGCTGGGCGTTGCGCCGGAACGCTGCCTGGTGATCGAGGACAGCGCCACCGGCGCGAGCGCCGCGCTGGCCGCGGGCATGACCGTGATCGGCTTTACCGGCGCCGCGCACATTCCCGCCGGGCACGCCGCGACCCTGCGCCAGCTCGGCGTGGCCGCGGTGATGGAACACATGCGCGAGTTGCCGCAGACCTATGCGGCATTGGCGCGTGACGCGGCGGCTTGAAGAGCTGGGATTGGGGAATCGGGATTGGGGATTGGGAGCAGCCTCGCGAGTGCATGGCATCCGCGTGCTTTTCCGTAGGAGCGGCTTCAGCCGCGACGCGCTATCGGTAAGGCCTCGCGGCTGAAGCCGCTCCTACAACAGCAACGCGGCGATGCCATTGCCGGGCATCGCCGCGTTCAGAACGAGAGCCGCCGTGTGATCCGGTCGAATGGTCAGGCGCCCTCAGGCGCCCCGCCACCAATCCCCAATCCCGACTCCCCAATCCCAGCCTTTCAACAACAGCGAAACCCGCTCTTGCCGCCATACCGCGCTTCCTGGCGCTCGCGGAAGAAGGTCTTGTAGTCCATCGGCTCGCGGTCCGGGTGCTTTTCCAGCATGTGCCGCACGTAGTTGTCGTAGTCGGGGATGCCGCAGCACAGCCGCGCGGTCTGCACCAGGCGCCGCCACAGCCGGCGGTGCGCCTGGTACTGGCCGACCGGAACCAGTGCGCCACCCATTACAGGTCCGCCATCTGGTGCGGCTGCAGGGCCACGTACGCGGTCTCGCGGTCGCTGCGCTGCGGAGTGCGGCGGGCGACGAGGATGGTCTTGATCGCGTACACCAGCACCGCGAACACCACGCACAGGAACAGCACGGTCAGCCCGGTGTTGACGTAGGCGTTGGTGACGATCTGCTGCATCTGCGCCACCGACTTGGCCGGTGCGGTGACGGTGCCGCTGGCGATGGCGTCCTGGAACTTGTGCGCCTGCGCCAGGAAGCCCTGCGAGGGGTTGGCGTCGAAGATCTTGATCAGGCCGGCATAGGTGGTGCAGATCAGCAGCCACACCGCCGGCACCGCGGTCACCCACGCGTAGCGGTCGCGCTTCATCTTGAACAGCACCACCGTGCCCAGCATCAGCGCGATGCCGGCCAGCATCTGGTTGGAGATGCCGAACAGCGGCCACAGCGTCTGGATGCCGCCGAACGGATCGACCACGCCGGTGTACAGCAGGTAGCCCCACAGCGCCACGCAGCCGGCGGTGCCGATGATGTTGGCGGTCCACGACTCGGTCTTCTTCAACGCGGGGATGAAGTTGCCGAGCAGGTCCTGCAGCATGAAGCGGCCGGCGCGGGTGCCGGCATCCACCGCGGTGAGGATGAACAGCGCCTCGAACAGGATTGCGAAGTGGTACCAGAAGGCCATCATCGCGTCGCTGCTGTTGGGGATGGCCTGGTGCAGGATCTGCGCGATGCCCACCGCCAGCGTCGGCGCGCCGCCGGCGCGATGCAGGATGGTCGGTTCGCCGATCGCCGCGGCGGTGGCGGTCAGTTGCTCCGGCGTGATGGCGAAGCCCCAGGTGGTGCTGATGTGGTGCGCGGCGGCGGCGACGTCGGCGCCGATCACCGCGGCCGGGCTGTTCATCGCGAAGTACACGCCCGGGTCGATGATCGAGGCCGCCACCAGCGCCATCACCGCCACGAACGATTCCATCAGCATGCCGCCGTAGCCGATGTAGCGCATGTGCGACTCGTTGGCGAGCAGCTTGGGCGTGGTGCCCGAGGAGATCAGCGCGTGGAAGCCGGACACCGCGCCGCAGGCGATGGTGATGAACAGGAACGGGAACAGGCCGCCCTTCCACACCGGGCCGTCGCCGCTGGCGGCGAACTGGGTCAGCGCCGGCATCTTCAGTTCCGGCATCACCACCAAGATGCCGATCGCCAGGGCGATGATGGTGCCGATCTTGAGGAAGGTGGACAGGTAGTCGCGCGGCGCCAGCAGCAGCCACACCGGCAGCACCGAGGCGACGAAGCCGTAGCCGATCAGCATCCAGGTGATCTGCGTGCCGGTGAAGGTGAAGGCCGGGCCCCAGGTGGGATCGGCGGCGACCTTGCCGCCGAACCAGATCGCCGCCAGCAGCAGGATCAGCCCGACCACCGAGATCTCGCCGATCTTGCCGGGGCGGATGTAGCGCATGTACACGCCCATCAGGATCGCGATGGGCATGGTCGCGATCACCGTGAACATGCCCCAGGGGCTTTCCGCCAGCGCCTTGACCACCACCATCGCCAGCACCGCCAGGATGATGATCATGATCAGGAACGCGCCGAACAGCGCGATGGTGCCGGGCACCTGGCCCATTTCCTCGCGCACCAGGTCGCCGAGCGAGCGGCCGTTGCGGCGGCTGGACAGGAACAGCACCATGAAGTCCTGCACCGCACCGGCGACCACCACGCCGACCACCAGCCACAGCAGGCCGGGCAGGTAGCCCATCTGCGCGGCCAGCACCGGCCCGACCAGCGGCCCGGCGCCGGCGATGGCGGCGAAGTGGTGGCCGAACAGCACGTGCTTGTTGGTCGGCACGTAGTCCAGGCCGTCGTTGTTGAGCACGGCCGGCGTGGCCCGGGTGGGGTCGAGCTGCATCACCTTGTCGGCGATGAACAGGCTGTAGAAGCGATAGGCGATCAGGTAGATCGACACCGCGGCCACCACGATCCACAGCGCATTGATGTGTTCGCCGCGGCGCAGGGCGATGGTGCCGAGGCAGAACGCCGCCAGGATGGCGAGTGCGGCCCAGGCCAGCTTGGAAAACCCTTTCATGCAGAACGCTCCCCCAAAGATTGCCGCAAGGGTCGCCCCGATGGCCTGGAGGGTCAATGGCGGGGGCGGCCAGGGGCCTAGTACTTTGGTCGTAGAAGAAGCCCCTCTCCCTCGGGGAGAGGGGTTGGGGTGAGGGTACGGGGCGAAGCCCTCGCGAATCCAGCCTGGGCTTTCGGACGCTGCACGAGGCTGCATCCGTACCCTCATCCGCCCCTTCGGGGCACCTTCTCCCGGGGGGAGAAGGGATGTCATGGCTTCGAATAGATAAGGAGCCGTCGAAGCGCGCTTTAGCCCCTCTCCCTCCGGGAGAGGGGTTGCGGTGAGGGTCCGGGGCGAAGCCCTCGCGAATCCAGCCTGGGCTTTCGGACGCTGCATGAGGCTGCGCCCGTACCCTCATCCGCCCCTTCGGGGCACCTTCTCCCGAGGGGAGAAGGGCAGTCATGGCTTCGAATAGATAAGGAGCCGTCGCATCGCGCTTTAGCCCCTCTCCCTCCGGGAGAGGGGTTGGGGTGAGGGTCCGGAGCGAAGCCCTCGCGAATCCAGCCTGGGCTTTCGGACGCTGCACGAGGCTGCGCCCGTACCCTCATCCGCCCCTTCGGGGCACCTTCTCCCGAGGGGAGAAGGGAGGGCATGGCTTCGAATAGATAATGAGCCGTCGAAGCGCGCTTTAGCCCTCTCCCTCCGGGAGAGGGGTTGGGGTGAGGGTCCGGAGCGAAGCCCTCGCAAAGTCACCCCGTGCTGTCGGAATGTGCGGCTTCCAACCGTGGGTGAACCTGCCGGCGCGCGACAAGATGACCGCGACGCGCTACCAGGAGTTCGCGCCCGAACGCATCCGGTGGCGCAGCCAGCGCCGGTTGCCGGCGCAGACGCTGGCGGTGCTCGGCGGCGGCGACCTGCTGCAACTGCAGGCCGGTGCGCAGGGCGCGCGCCTTCTCTGCGGCGTCGTGCCGTCCGTCGCAGGAGCGGCTTCAGCCGCAACGGGCGTTCCCGGAAACATCTGTCGCGGCTGAAACCGCTCCTACGTCATGTCTCGAACCTGCGGGCTTCAGCGCTCCAACGCCAGGCTCGACTGGCGCATGTCCAGGCCCTGCACCAGCGACTGCAGGGTCTGCAGTTCCTGGGCGTCGGCGGCATCGATCCACACCTGTGCGTACTGGTCCTTCTTCAGTTCCGCAACCGTGATGCGGCGTGTGGCCTGGTTCGGCAACTCGACGCCGCCCACATCCGGCCGGTACCAATACACCGCTTCGCCGGCGATGGCGCCCTTTTCCTCGCGCAGCGTGCGCTGCAGCGGAATGTTCGGGTCGCGCGCGGTGAGCATCATGCCCAGCACCTGACGTCCGTCGGCATCGCTGGCGCGGCAGACGATGAAGCCCTTGTCGCTGCGCTCGCTCCATTGCAGCTTGCTCTGCGGCGGCAGCGGTGGGCAGTTCTGTGCCTGCTGCGCGGTGGCGGCAGCGGCGGGCAACGCCGCCGCAGCGGTCAGCAGCGCCTTGCGCAAGAGTGTCTTCATTCGCGATGTTCCCCATACGCCGCGATGCGACGCGTTCGTTCCATACGCACGCCTGCGGCGTCGTCTGCGGGAGCGCCCATCCTGTGCGGGATCCCGGCAGTGCATCCCCCGACGCAGTGCGTGTCCCGTGTGCGGCCACGCGCACGCGGCCGCGCCTGCACCATAGCCCAGCGTGGCCGCGCTGACAATTGGGATGCGGATTCCGGAATATCCGTACGCGTGGTATGGCATGGCAGCACCCGCCCGGCTGCGCCGCCACGCAGGTCGTTACGGGGCGGCGGCGACGGTGACAGGGGCGCAAGAGGGGGCGAGCGGCCGCTCAGACCGCTCGCCCTGTCCGCCCGATGTGGCGGCGACCGGTGTGTCAGCGGCCCGGTTCGGGCAACGGGATGAATTCCTGGTCGTCGCCCGGGATCGTCCCGAAGCGGCCCTCGCGCCAGTCCTGCTTGGCCTGCTCGATGCGTTCCACCGAACTGGAGACGAAGTTCCACCACAGGTGGCGCGGGCCATCCAGCGGTTCGCCGCCCATCAGCATCGCCTTGAGCGGGGTCTTGGCGCGCAGCCGCCCGCGCGCGCCCGGCTCGGGCAGGACCAGGTGCCGCGCCGGGATGTCCACGCCGTCCAGCTGCGCATCGCCCTCCAGGATGTACAGCGAGCGCTCGGCGTGCCGGGCATCCAGGTCGAGTTCCGCGTCCGCCTCCAGGTCCAGGGCCACGTTGAGGGTGTCGGCGAACACCGTCACCGGCGATTCCTCGCCGTAGGCGCGGCCGGCGATCACCCGCAGCCACACGCCGTCGAGGCGCTGCTGCGGCAGGCTGGCGGCGGCATGGTGGTAGAACGCGGGTGCGGTCTCTTCCGCCGATTTCGGCAGCGCCACCCAGGTCTGCATGCCGTGCAGCGGGTGCGCGTGCTCGCGCAACGCGGTCGGCGTACGTTCGGAGTGGGAGATGCCGCGGCCGGCGGTCATCCAGTTGACGTCGCCGGCGCGGATCACCTGGTCCGAGCCGAGCGAATCGCGGTGGCCGATCTCGCCGGACCACAGGAAGGTGACCGTGGCCAGGCCGATGTGCGGATGCGGGCGCACGTCCACGCCATGGCCCGGCTCGAACACCGCCGGCCCCATGTGGTCGATGAAGACGAACGGGCCGACGCTGCGCGCCTGCACGCTGGGAACGGCGCGACGCACTTCGAAGCCGCCGATATCGTGGACGCGGGGGGCGATGAGGGTGGGCATGCGGACGCTCGCAGTCGAAAAACGGAAGCGAAGCTTCGCATGCGCGGACGGTCGCGGTGCGGCGCCATGGCAAGACGGACTGTCCCGCATGCGGTCATGCGCGGCGGGCCGAGCCGCGACGCGTTCGCGCCATGTCGCGCGGTGATGCCGGCGTGCCGGAATCGCATAGTGCGAAGTGCGTGCGCTTCTTGTCTGCGACGTGGCGGCGGGCCTGTGCATCATCGGCGCCGCATCGCGGCCGGTCGCACGCGCGAGCGCATGGCGGGTGGCGCAGCATCGATCCTTCGATGATCTGCGCAGCCGCCGGCCACCGCGTCTGGTTCAGAACAGCGACGGGGTTTCCACGGCCGGCGCCGGCATCTCGCCGCGGCGCGAGGCCAGCCGGTCGGCCAGCCGGGTCGGTTCCGGCAGGCGATAGCCGCGCAGGTAGCGCTGGGTCCAGTGCAGCGCGCTGTCCACCGCCACGCGGTGCCCGGGCGAGACGATCAGCGGATTGCAACGCAGCTTGCTGCGCAGCGCCCAGCCGACCACCTCGCCGCGATGCACGATGGGGCTGTGGTCGCCGGCTTGCGGACCGGGTTCGTCGAAGCGGCCGGCCAGCAGGGTCTTGGCCACGCCGATGCTGGGCAGCCCGGTCACCACGCCGAAGTGCGCGGCGATGCCGAGCCGGCGCGGATGCGCGATGCCCTGGCCATCGACGAACACCAGGTCCGGGCGCTGCCGCAGCAGGTCCAATGCGGCCAGCAGCGCCGGCAGTTCGCGGAAGCTGAGCAGGCCGGGCACGTAGGCCATCGAGGTAGGCACGCGGGCGATCTCGGCCTGCTGCAACTGCAGGGTCTGCGCATCGAGCAGCACCGCCGCGGCGCGGGTGACCTGGCCATCGTCCTCGAAGCCGACATCGAAGCCGGCCAGCCAGCGCGGCGGGTCGGGCACCTCGTCCTGCAGGCTGACCTGGTGCGCCAGCGTCGCCTGCAGCGCGCGCGCCTGCACGATGCTGCCGTCCCAGTCGCCGAACACGGGGTGCGAGGAAGGTTCCATGCGCTGATGATCGCGCCGTGTTCGTGGTTGGCGTGTGGAGGGGCGGGAATCGGGAATCGCGACGGCTTGGTTCTCCAGCAAGCCGAACGGCCAAGCGCCGCCTGCTGGTCAGAGCCGCACGGAAGTCCGCTTCAACGATTCCCCATTCCCGATTCCCCATTCCCAGCCAAGAGCTACAATCCAGGGCTGCACCATCCACGCATCCCCCAACGGAGACCGTCGCAGTGACCCGCAAACTCGTACTGTTGCGCCATGGCCAGAGCCAGTGGAACCTGGATAACCGCTTCACCGGCTGGGTCGATGTCGACCTGACCGAGCAGGGCCGCCAGGAAGCCGTGGCTGCCGGCCGGCTGATGCGCGAGGAGGGCCTGCAGTTCGACGTCGCCCATACCTCGGTGCTCAAGCGCGCCATCCACACCCTGCAGGGCGCGCTGAAGGAACTGGACCAGGATTGGCTGCCGGTGCACAAGAGCTGGCGTCTCAACGAGCGCCACTACGGCGGCCTGCAGGGCCTGGACAAGGCCGAGACCGCGGCCAAGCACGGCGAGGACCAGGTCAAGATCTGGCGCCGCTCCTACGACATCCCGCCGCCGCCGATGGATGCCGAGGATCCGGGCCATCCGCTGCACGACCGCCGCTACGCCACCCTGGACCGCAATGCGCTGCCTGCCACCGAGTCGCTGGCGACCACGCTCGAGCGCGTGCTGCCGTACTGGCACGACGCCATCGCGCCGCAGCTCAAGGCCGGGCAGACCGTGCTGGTCACCGCCCACGGCAATTCGCTGCGCGCGCTGTACAAATATTTGAACGACGTGTCGCGCGAAGAGATCCTCGAACTCAACATCCCCACCGGCATCCCGCTGCTGTTCGAACTGGACGACAGCCTGCAGGTGCAGTCCTACCGCTACCTGGGCGATCCGGAAGCGGCGAAGAAGGCCGCCGAGGCGGTGGCCAACCAGGGCAAGGCGAAGTAAGCGCCAGGAGCGGCGCGCAACCGGCAGGAGGACGCGATGGGTGGATTCAGCATCTGGCACTGGTTGGTGCTGATGGTCATGCTCGGCATTCCGCTGCTGATCGGCGTGGTGGTGTGGATGGCGATCCGCGCGCAGCGGCGCCGGCCGGCGGCCGTGGCGGCGCCGCCGTTGCCGCCTGCCGCCTCGGTGGAGCAGCGCCTGCGCGCGCTGGAACAGTTGAAAGCGCAGGGACTGATCGACGCGGCCGAGTACGCACGCCGGCGCGAGCAGATCCTGGCCGCGCTGTGAGGGCATGACCCAGCGGCAGGCGGCGCATCGCCGCGCCTGCCGATACATCGCGCAGTGCGGTGACGTGCATTGCGCGGCGCGGCGCACCTGGCGCGTCTTGCCGCGTCTCGCCGCATCCGCGCGGCGATGCGATCGCGCCGGACGCGCTACCAGACGCAACTGCTGAGCAGCAGGCCCGGCTGCACGTCCACCCAGCGCAGGCGATGCCGCTGTCCCACCGTCAACGCCGGCGCCAGCGGCGTGGCGATGCGCGTGTCCACGTGGCCACTGTCCGGGTCGCAGCCTTCGATGCGCAAGGCGTCGAAATCGAAGAAGCGGCCGACGGTCGCCGCCGCGGCCTTGTAGAAACTCTCTTTCGCAGAAAAGCCCAGGGTCAGCGCGTACGGCCAGCCGCGGACGCGGGCGAGCGCGGCCAGCGCGTCGCAGTCGCTGGTGTCCAGGGCCACGTTGCGGATCGCCTCGAGCTGGTCTTCTGCCACCACACGTTCGACATCCAGGCCGATGCCGTTGGCGCCGGCGGATGTCGGCAGGGCGATGGCCACCGCCAGGCCATCGGTATGCGAGAGGCTGCCGAGGAAGCCGGCGGGCCAGAGCGGCGCGCGGTCGGCGCCGATCGGCAGGTCTGTTGCGGTACTGCCTGCGGCGCGCAGTGCAGCAAGCGCCGCGCGCCGTCCGGCCAGGTACTCGGCCTGGCGCTTGCGCACGCTGCGCGCGATCGACGGCGGCCGCTGCAGGCCATGGCGCTGGAAATCGTCGTTGTCGAAGGCATCGACCTCGAACGCCAGCAGCCAGGCATCCGGCACGGCGATGCGATGCGCGCCGAGGGCGAGGCGGGCGAACGGCGGGGCGGCGAGGGCCAGGGCATCCATGGCCCTAGCTTAGAGCCTGCGTTGGCCGTTGCGACGTGGCTCGTGGGGCGCCGCAGTGCAGGCATCGCTTCGTTGACCTGTTTCCGCAACGATCAACCCGGATGCAGCTTGCCTGGTAGGAGCGGCTCTTGTCCCCTTTTTGCGGGATCGGCCGCGACGTGCGCGATAACGCCCGTCGCGGCTAAAGCCGCTCCTTGTATCTGGACATGTCGCCCCTAAACAGGCGTCATGTCTTCCGACTGATCATCGGAGGAGGTGTGGGAGGCCCAGTCGCTCCTAAAGCTTCGAGCTTGCATCGTAGATCGGCTCCGCCCTCCACATGCTGGCCCTTGTGTGTCCGAACGGTATCCAGAGTCCGCTCCCGGGCGTGAACTCGCATCGACAAGGCAGGACCGGGCCCAGCGCCGATCATGACCCTGACACGATGGAGGAATCGCGTATGTCTCCCGTCATCGGCATCGACGTCGCCAAACGCAGTTTCGATGCGGCCATCGATCTGACCAATGGCAAGCACCGTACCAAGGCCAAGTTGTCCAACGATGCCAAGGGCTTCCAGGCCCTGCAGGCATGGCTGCAGACGCATGCGCAGCCCGATAGCTGGATCGCCATGGAGGCCACCGGCACCTATCACCAGGCGCTGGCCGAGTTCCTCCACGCACGAGGCTATCAGGTGTGCGTGCTCAACCCTGCGCAGACGGCCGCGTACGCACGCAGCCAGCTCAGCCGGGTCAAGACCGATCGCAGCGATGCCAAGCTGATCGCCAGTTATGCCCTGCGTCACCGCGAGCAGTTACGCCGTTGGCACCCTGATCCGCCGGCGCTCAAGCAGCTCAAAGCGCTGGTGCGCCGGCGCCAGGATCTGCAACAGATGCTGCAGATGGAGCGCAACCGGCTGGACGTCGCTCCGGCCCAGGTGAAGGACTCGATCCAGGTCCATTTGGCCGATCTGCAACACCACATCGCCCAGATCGAGCAGGCCATCGATGACCACATCGACCAGGATCCGACCTTGCGTGGGCAGCGCGAGCTGCTGGTGAGCATCCAGGGGATTGCCGACACCAGCGCGGCCTTGATGCTGGCCGAGCTTGGCGATGTGAGGCGCTTCGCCGATGCCGCGGCGGTGACCGCCTTCGCGGGCCTGAATCCGTGCCTGCAGCAGTCGGGCGACCGCAAAGGCCACGTCTGCATCTCGCGCACCGGCTCGCCCCGCCTGCGTGCGGGCCTGTTCATGCCGGCCCTGGTGGCCATGACCCACAACCCGATCATCCGGACGCTGAAACAGCGGCTGAGCGAACGCGGCAAAGCCGGCAAGCAGATCGTGTGCGCCGCCATGCGCAAGCTCCTGCACCTGGCCTACGGGGTTCTCAAATCGGGTACGGCGTTCGATCCGAAAAGGGGACTTGCCTGCTAGGGGGTAAGACGGTATCTACAGGATGTGTGCCGCAGCATTGCCTTCAACCGTCGCTGGCGTCCACCCACACCCGCATCTCGCCCTCGCCGCGGTTGGCCCAGGCGAAGTAGGGCACGAAGGTCAGGGTCTGCGGCTGCCGCGCCGGCGGCGGCGCGTCGTAGCGGTACAGCGGCGCGGCTGCGTCGACATCGCCATGCAGGCGTTCGCCGGTGGCCTGCAGCAGCACCTGGCCGTCCAGCGCGCCGCTGCCGGGCACGGCCTGCAGCGCCGCGCTGGCGGGCAGGCGCAGCTGATGCAGGTCGGCGCCGTTGTCGGCCTGCTCCAGGCAGTACACCAGCGGCCCGCGCTGCACCGCGACCTTGCCGGCCAGGTGACGCACTCGCGGATGCCCGCTGACCCGCATCGGTGGCATCGGCAGGCGCAGTTGCAGGGTGTCGCCGGACTGCCAGCGCCGGCGCAGCACGCAGTAGCCATGCTGGCGGTGCGCCTCGATCGCAACCGGCTCGCCGTTGAGCAGCAACTGCGGCGCCTGGCACCAGTCCGGCAGGCGCAGCGCCAGCGCCGCGTCCATCGGGGCGCTGCACGCCACGTCGAAGTCGATCGTGTCCTGCCACGGGTACTCGCCGCGCTGGCGCAGGGTCAGGATCTGCCCGCCGACCTCGAACCGCGCGTCGCTGCCGACGTAGAGGTTCACGTACAGGGTGTCGTCGTGGCGGGTGTAGAGGTAGTGGCCCAGCGAGGTCAGCACGCGGGCGATGTTGGGCGGGCAGCAGGCGCAGCCGAACCAGCGTTGGCGCACGGGCTTCACATGATCGAAAGTGTGGTTGCCGTGCAAGGTGGGCGGGTGCACTTCCAGCGGATTGACGTAGAAGAAGTGCCGTCCGTCCAGGGCCATGCCGCCCAGCACGGTGTTGTACAGCGCGCGTTCCATCACGTCGGCGTAGCGGCCGTCCGGTGCCAACTGCAGCATGCGGTTGGCGAACATCATCAGCCCGATCGAGGCGCAGCTCTCGTTGTAGGCGGTGTCGTTGGGCAGGTCGTAGTCGACGCTGAAGGCCTCGCCGTAGCTCTGTGCGCCGATCGCGCCGGTCAGATACATCTGCCGCTGCGTGGCGTTGTCCCACAGCCGCGCGCAGGCCGCACGCAGGGTGGCGTCGCCGCTGTGCCGGGCCAGGTGCGCCACGCCGGCGTACAGGTAGACGAAGCGCACGGCATGGCCGACGGCGGTGTCCTGCAGTGCCACCGGCAGGTGCGCCTGGCTGTAGGCCTTGTCCTGGATCATCCAGGCCGGGCCATGCCCGCCCCAGAAAAAGGTGTGGCCGCGCCTGGCGTACTCCTCGTCGTAGTAGTGCGGCGTGGTGCCGCGCTGTTCGACGAAGTAGCGCGCCAGCGCCAGGTAGCGCGCCTCGCCGGTGGCCTCGTACAGGCGCATCAGCGCCAGTTCGATCTCCGGATGTCCCGGGTAGCCGTGCAACTGCGTCGGGCCGGGGCCGAAGGTGGCGTCGATGTGGTCGGCGAGCCGGCACACGATGTCGAGCAGGGCGCGCTTGCCGGTGGCCTGGTAGTAGGCCACGCCGGCCTCGATCATGTGCCCGGCGCAGTACAGCTCGTGGCACTCGGCCAGGTTGGTCCAGCGCTCCTGCGGCGCCTTCACCGTGAAATAGGTGTTGAGATAGCCGTCGGCCTGCTGCGCGGCGCCGATCAGTTCGATGGTGGCGTCGGCATCGCGCTCCAGCGCCGGGTCGGGATGCTGCGCCAGCAGGTAGGCCACCGCTTCCAGCCACTTGGCCACGTCGCTGTCCTGGAACACCATGCCGTAGAACGTGCCGTCGCTGCGGCCGGCGGCGATGCGGAAGTTCTCGATGGCGTGGCTGGGTTCGGCATCGGCGACGTTGTCGTTGAGCGCATCCCACTGGTAGGGCAGCACCACCTCCTGCACCAGGCGCTGGTAGCGCTGCCAGAACGGATCGGCGATGCGCAGGTGGGCGAGCGGCAGTTCCGGGGACGGCACGGGCGAATGCGGCATGGAGCGGAGATCCTGAAGAGTGGGGAAGGTCAGTGCACCGGGCGTGCGGCCAGGTCGTCGGCGATGCTCGCCAGCAGCGGCCGGCGCAGCCGGCAGCGCAGGATCACCGCCGCCAGCAGCAGGTGCAGGCCGGCGGGGATCAGGGTTTCCAGCAGGGTGATGGCCTGCAGCGAGGCGGGGCTCTGCTGCGCGGCGCCGGCGCGGTAGCCGGCGTAGACGAACAGAGCGCTGATCACCACCGCGCTCGAGGCCCAGGCCAGCTTGATGCAGAACAGGTTGAAGGCGAAGTTGATGCCGGAGGAGCGCACCCGGTTCTTCCAGGCGCCGTAGTCGTCGGCGAAGGCCATCAGCGAGAAGTGCAGCGGCAGCGCGAAGCCCAGCACCAGGCAATGCACGAAGATCACGCCCAGCCACAGGGTCTGCTGCGCCGGCCCGGTGGGCAGCCACCATTGCGCCACGCCGAACGCGGCCAGCGCCAGGTTGGTGTGCAGGTACAGCGCCAGCGGGTCGAAGCGGCGGCACAGCGCGTTGACCACGATCGCGCCGAGCACCGTGGCCAGCGCCACCATCGCGAAGAACAGCGAGGCGTAGCCGCTGCTGCCGCCGAGCACGTAGGTGATGAAGTACAGATAGGCGCCGCCGCGGATGTTGTAGACGTTGATCAGCAGGAACGACATCAGCAGCACCAGCCGCAGCTGGTCGTTGCGCAGCAGGCCGCGCAGGTGTTCGGCGATGCCGGCGCCGCCGAGCAGGCTGACCGGCACGCGCTCGCGCACGGCGAAGAAACAGCACAGGAACATCGCCACCGCCAGCGCCGCCAGCACGCACACGCCGAGCTGGTAGCCGCGCGCGGCGTCGCCGTTGCCCAGTTCCCGCACCAGCCACGGCAGCCCGACCGACACCAGGAAGCCGGCGATGCCGCACAGCACGAAGCGCCAGGATTGCGCCGAGACCACGTCGCGGTGGTCGCCGGTCATGCTGTTGATCAGCGCGCAGTAGGGCACGTTGATCGCGGTGTAGCACAGCGACAGCAGGAAATAGCTGGCGAAGGCGTAGGCGATCTTGGCACCGGCGCTCAGTTGCGGCGCGCTGAAGGTCAGCACGCAGGCGATGCCGATCGGCAGGGCGACCCACAGTTGCCAGGCACGGAAGCGGCCCCAGCGGCTGCGGGTGCGGTCGGCGATCAGGCCCATCACCGGGTCGGACACCGCGTCGGCCACGCGCAGCACGGTGAACAGGGTGCCGACCACCGCCGGAGTCAGGCCGAACACGTCGGTGTAGAAGAAGGTGAGGAAATTGGCGATCAGGCAGGTGACCACCGTGCCGCCGGCATCGCCGAGGCCGTAGCCGAACTTTTCCAGGCGCGACAGCCGCGGCGTGGTCGCGGCCGGCGCGGCGTCTGCGGCGGCATGGCCGATGGCGGTCGCAGTCAACGGGGCGGCTCCTGGCGCGCGCGGTCCGGCGCCAGCGCAAAGTCGCACGGCCGCGTAACCGCGACAAGAGTCTGTGCGGTATAAAACCGGTACGATTCCGACCATGGTCGCCGGGCTGCGCGCGCGTGGTGACGTTCATTGGATTGCTGCAGTGCAGCGTGCTGCGCGCACGGGGAGACGTTTCCGACATGCTTGAATTGACCGTCGCCTACCCGATCCGGGTCCAGAACGGGGGCCTGTTCATTTCCCGCGGGGTGGGCGCGCACCCGGCGCGGGTGATCCAGTCCTACGAGTTGATCTTCGTCGAGCGCGGCATGCTGTCGATTCGCGAACAGGACAGCGACTTCCACGTCGGCCCCGGCGAGACGCTGCTGCTGTGGCCTGGCCGTGCGCATGCCGGCCTGGGCCAGTTCCCGGACGACCTGCGCTTCTATTGGGTGCATTTCGAACTGGAACCGGGCGCGGCGCAGGCGGACAACGCGGTGGCGCTGTCGATGCCGCAGCGCACCGCGATCCGCGATCCGGAGCGTTTCGTCGGCCTGTTCCGCTGGTTCCTGGCCGAGCAGGAGGAACGGCGCACGCTGCCGATGCTGGAGCCGATCGTGCTGTCGATGCTGCAATGCGTGGCCGGCGCCTGGCCGGATCCGCACGACTCCGAGCGCGCGGGCGTGGCGCTGGCGTACCGCGCCAAGCAACTGATCGGCACGCAGTTCCATACCGCGCTTACCGCCTCGTCGCTGGCTGCGCAACTGCACTGCAATCCGGATTATCTGGGCCGCATCTACCGGCGCAGCTTCGGCACCACGCTGACCGAGGCGATCCACCGCCAGCGCATCGCCTTCGCCGAGAAGCTGCTGCTGGTCAACACTTGCGCGGTCGACGATGTCGCGCAGCGCGCCGGCTTCAGCGACAGCGGCTACTTCCGACGCGTGTTCCGCCAGCGCCTGGGGATGACCCCCAGCGCCTACCGGCGCCTGTACTGCAAGGAGCACATCAATTCGGGGTGAGGGTGTTGCGGATCTGAGGCGCACGCCGCGCATTTTGATTGCAGGTGCGCGCGTATCGCTTGGCTGTGCTGTAGGAGCGGCTTCAGCCGCGACGCGCTTTCATGGGGACGCTTCGTCGCGGCTGAAGCCGCTCCTACGATAAAGGCGGCTTTCGGCTCTAACGCAGGGCTTTCATGGAAAGGCCCGGTCGCGGCTGAAGCCGCGCCTACGGTTCGGGCAACGCCGCGTCGGCTGCGCTAGCTCAGCTGCTGGCCGATCTCGCGCGCCATCGCGCTTAGTGGCAGGATCTTTTCGGCGCCGCCGCGCTTGATCGCTTCCTTGGGCATGCCGAAGACGACGCTGCTGTGTTCGTCCTGGGCCACGGTGCGCGCGCCGGCCTGGCGCATTTCCAGCAGGCCCACCGCGCCATCGTCGCCCATGCCGGTCATGATGATGCCCAGCGCGTTGCCGCCGGCGGCGCGCGCGGCGGAACGGAACAACACGTCCACCGACGGCCGGTGCCGGTTCACCGGCGGCCCGTCCAGCACCTCGACGAAATACTGCGCGCCGCTGCGACGCAGCAGCATGTGCTTGCCGCCCGGCGCGATCAGCGCGCGTCCCGGCACCACGCGGTCGTTGTTGGCCGCTTCCTTCACCGAGATCTGGCACAGCGTGTCCAGGCGCGCGGCGAAGGCGGCGGTGAACTTCTCCGGCATGTGCTGGACGATGACGATGCCGGGGCTGACCCGCGGCAGCGCGGTCAGCACTTCCTCCAGCGCCTGGGTGCCGCCGGTGGAAGTGCCGATCGCCACCACCCGTTCGGTGGTCTGCGACAGCGGGCGATTGCCCTGTGCCGGCAGGATCACGTCGGCGGTGTGCTTGATCTCCGGCTCCGCCGGCGCCGGTGCCGCACGCACCGACAGGCGCTTGACGTTGGCGCGCGCGGCGCTTTTCACCGTGGCGATCATTTCCTCGGCCGAATCGGTGAGGAACTGCTTGAGGCCGAGCTTGGGCTTGGTCACCACCGCCACCGCGCCGGCGGCCAGCGCGTCCATGGTCACCCGCGCGCCCTTCTCGGTGAGCGTGGAGCAGATCACCACCGGGGTCGGGCGCTCGCTCATGATCTTGCGCAGGAAGGTGATGCCGTCCATCTTCGGCATCTCCACGTCGAGCACGATCACGTCCGGCCATTGCTGGCGCATCTTGTCCATCGCCAGCAGCGGGTCGGCCGCGGCGGCGATGACCTCGATGCCGGGCGCGTCGTTGAGCACGGCGACCAGCACCTGGCGCACCACCGCCGAATCGTCGATCACCATGGCCTTGATCGTGGTCATGCGGGGTTCCCTCCTGGCACGTCGGCCTTCATGGTTTGCGGTACACCGACGGCGCGATCTGCACCACGTCGCCGTTGACGTCGTTGAGACTCTCGGAGTGGCCGATGCAGAAGATGCCGCCGCGCTTGAGCGTGCCGAGCACCCGCGCCACCACTTCGCGCTTGGTCTGGCCGTTGAAGTAGATCATCACGTTGCGCAGGAACACCACATCGAACTGGCCCAGGTTGGGCAGCGTCGCGTTGAGGTTGGCGTGCAGGAAGCGCACGTGGTCGCGGATGCGGCGATCGATCAGCATGCTGCCTTCGTACTCGCCGCGGCCCTTGAGGCAGTAGCGCTTGAGCATGGCCGGCGGCATGTGCTCGATGCGCAGCAGCGGGTAGTGGCCGGTGCGCGCCTTGGCCAGCACGCGCGTGCTGATGTCGGTGCCGACCACTTCGTACGGGCGTCCCTGCAGGGTGTCGTCCAGCACCATGGCCATGCTGTAGGCCTCCTCGCCGCTGGAACTGGCCGCGCTCCAGCAGCGGAACGGCGCGCTGCCGGTATGCGCGGCGGCGACGCTGCGCAGCAGGTCGAAGTGCTTGGGCTCGCGGAAGAAGTAGGTTTCGTTGGTGGTCAGCAGGTCGATCGCGGTCTGCACCTCGCCGCTGCCTTCGCGGCTTTCCAGCAGCTTGAGGTACTGGGTGTAGGTCTGCAGCGAATGCGCCTTCAGGCGCTTGCCCAGGCGCCCGCACAGCATGGCCTTCTTGGCCGGCGAGATGGTGATGCCGGCGGCGTCGAAGATGAAACGCTGGAACCGGCCGAATTCCTGCTCGGTGATGGTGTCGTGGCTGGTCATGGATGTGGCCGGTCAGTGGGTGGAGGCAGCAGCGGGGGCGCTGGCGTTGCCGGTGGGGCCGTGCTCCTGCAGCAGGCGCTGGTGCTCCAGCAGCCAGGCGTGCAGCGCGCCGCCCCCCAGCGGGCGCGCCAGCAGGTAGCCCTGGCCGAAGTCGCAGCCCAGCTCCTGCAGCAGGGTCCAGTCCTCCACCGTCTCGATGCCCTCGGCGACGGTGCTCAGGCCCAGCCGCTGTGCCATGCCCAGTGCCGATTCCAGAACCGTGCGCAGATTGCGGCTGCGGTGCGCGTCGTGGACGAAGATGCGGTCGATCTTCAACTCGGTGAAGGGAATGCGGGTGAGTTGCTGCAGCGAGGAGAAGCCGGTGCCGTAGTCGTCCAGCGACAGGCCGAAGCCCTGCAGCCGCAGCCGCGCCAGCATGCCCAGCGCGCTGCCGCACACCAGCGAGCTTTCGGTGATTTCCAGCACAAGGTCG
Organism: Xanthomonas sacchari; assembly: GCF_040529065.1. NCBI lineage: Bacteria > Pseudomonadati > Pseudomonadota > Gammaproteobacteria > Lysobacterales > Lysobacteraceae > Xanthomonas > Xanthomonas sacchari. The sequence continues at coordinate 1,927,011 of NZ_CP132343.1, forward strand.
GACGGCGCCAGGCCATGCTTGCGCAGCAGTCCCAGCAGTTCGTCGAGCAGGTTCGGGTCCTGCAGCATGCTCGGCGACAGATTCAAGGCAAGGGTCAGTTGGAACCCGTCCTGCTTCCAGGCAGCCAACCGCGCCAGCGCCTGGTCGGCGACGCAGGCGGTGAGCGCATGGATCAGGCCTTCGCGCTCGGCCACGGCGATGAAGCGGTCCGGCGCGATCGGCCCGGCGCTGGGATGGCGCCAGCGCGCCAGCGCTTCCACGCCACCGACCCGGCCGCTGCGCATGTCCACCTTGGGCTGGTAGGCGACCTCGATCTCGCCGCGCTGCAGTGCCTCGCGCAGCATCGCCGCCATGGTCGCCTCGCCCGGCGCTTCGGCCTCGTTCCGCGGCGCCGGCGTCGGCGGCGCATGGGCGCGCAGCGCGGCCGCGATCTGGGCGGCGCGCAGTGGCTTCTCCAGGCCCGCCAGCACCTGCAGGCCGTTGCTGCGGCCGACCTGCAGCACCGAGTCGATCAGGGCCGCACCACGCTGCGAGGCGACCACGATCGGCACGCGCACGTCGCTGCGGGCCAGCGCCTCGAGCAACTGCACGCCGTCCATGCCGGGCATTTCCAGGTCCACGATCAGCAGCCCCAGCGGCGAACCCTCGGTCACCCGTGCCAGCGCCGCATGGCCGTCGGCCGCGCCTTCCACCGCTACGGCGCCCATCCGCAGGCACAGGGCCAGCGCGTGTTCGCGCTGGACCTGGCTGTCGTCGACCACCAGGACCGTGCCGAAGTGGTGCAGGGCGGCGGTGTCGGGGGGCGTGGGCATGCGAAATCCGTTTCGAGAGAGAGGCAGGGTGCTGCGCGGCCAAGGCCGCTCAGGCGGCGATGCCTTCTTCCAGGTGGGCGTCGAGGGCGGTCATGCTGGCGAACTCCTGGGGCGCCAGCACCGCATCGGCGGCGAGCAGGATGACGAAGCGCTCGCCGACCTTGCCCATGCCGTGGATGAAATCGCGGCGGATGCCGGTGCCGAACGCCGGCGGCGGGGCGATGTCGGCGGTGGCGATCTCCAGCACCTCGCTGACCGCGTCCACCAGCAGGCCAAGCACCTGGCGCTCCTCGCCGCTGGCGACCTCGATGATGACGATGCAGGTGCGCTTGCTGATCTCGCTGGGCGCGCGGCCGAAGCGTTGCTGCAGATCCACCACCGGCACCACCGCGCCACGCAGGTTGATCACCCCACGCAGCGCGGGCGGCATCATCGGCACGTCGGTCGGCGTGCGGTACTCGATGATCTCCTTGATGCCGAGAATGCCGACGCCGAACATTTCCTTGCCGAGCAGGAAAGTCAGGAACTGGTCCGTCGCCAGGTCGCCGGCATCGGAGGGTGAGAGCGAAGCGGGAGCGTTCATGGCCATGCCTCAGAAGGTTTCGAAGTGGGTTCCGTCCAGCGTGTCGGCCAGCACCAGCTTGCCGCCGGCCACGCGCGCGATCGGCTTGGCCCCGGCCTGCCCGCTGCGGCCGCGCGCCGCGGCCGGACGCCGCGTCGCGGTCCTGGATGCGGCTGCAACTTCCAGCTTGAAGAAACTCATCAGTTGCTGCAGCTGTTCGGCCTGCGCGCTCATTTCCTCGGCGGTGGCCGCCAGCTCCTCGGAGTTGGACGCGGCCTGCTGCGTGGTCTGGTTGAGCTGGCCGACTGCGGCATTGATCTGGCCGACGCCGGAGGTCTGTTCCTCGGAGGCGGCGGTGATCTCCTGCACCAGGTCGGAAGTGCGCTTGATCGACGGCACCATCTCGTCCAGCAGCTTGCCGGCGTTCTCGGCCAGCTCGACGCTGGAACTGGCCACATCGCCGATCTCCTGCGCGGCCACCTGGCTGCGCTCGGCCAGCTTGCGCACTTCCGCGGCGACCACGGCGAAACCCTTGCCGTGCTCGCCGGCACGGGCGGCCTCGATCGCCGCGTTCAGCGCCAGCAGGTTGGTCTGGTAGGCAATGTCGTCGATGATGCTGATCTTCTGCGCGATCTGCTTCATCGCCTGCACGGTCGCACGCACCGACTCGCCGCCGTCCAGCGCCTGGCTGGACGCCTTGCTGGCCATGCCGTCGGTGATCTTGGCGTTCTCGGTGTTCTGCGAGATCGAGGCGGTCATCTGCTCCAGCGAGGCGCTGGTCTCTTCCACGCCGGCGGCCTGTTCGCTGGCCGCCTGGCTCAGCGACTGCGCGGTGGCGCTGACTTCCTCCGAGGCGCTGGCCAGCGCCTCGGCATTGCTGTTGACCTCGCTGACCACCTGCGACAGGCGCGCGATGGTGTCGTTGACGTAGTTCTTCATTTCGGCGTAGGCGCCGTCGTAGGACTTGTCGATGCTGCGGGTCAGGTCGCCCTCGGCCAGGCCGCCCATCACCCGCACCACGTCCTGGATGCTGTCGCCGGTGGTGGTGGTCAACTCGTTCAGGCCCTGGCCCATGTCGCGCTGGAACCCGGACAGGCCGTCCAGGGCGATGCGCTCGGAGAAGTCGCCACGGTTGGCGGCCTGGACCACGCGGCGCTGGCCGTCGATCACCAGCTTCAGCCGCTCGACCATGGTCCGCATCGCATACAACGCGCTGCCCCTGTCGTTGGCGCGCACCGCCACCTCCAGGTTGAGGTCGCCCTGCGCCACCTTGTTGGCGATCTCGGCCACGTAGGCCGGCTCGCCGCCGAGCAGGCGCATCAGGCCGCGCACGATGAAGACCGAAATGCCGGCGCCCAGCAGCACGCACACCACGATCACGGCGATGATCCACTGGCGCGAGCTGGCATAGAGCACATCGCCCTCTGCGCTGGCGGCTTCGCCGCCCTTGGTGTTCAGCACGACCAGGCTGTCGAGAATGGTCGACGCGTCGTCGTACAGCTTGCGCTGGTCGCCGTTGAACAAGGCCAGCGCCTCGCTGGTCTTCAGCGTTCGCGACAGGTCGAGGACCTGCTTGTGCAGGGCCAGGTACTTGTCGAACTCGCCATTGAAGTTCGTATAGATGCCTTTTTCCTCATCCGAGGAAATGAGCTTGACGTAATGGTCGCGGTTACTCGCGTACTCGGCCAGGATCTGCTCCATCTGCTGGTCGAAGGCGCGCATTTCCTGCGGGTTCTCGGTGACCACGTGTTGCAGTTCGGCCACGCGCAGGTCGGACAGGTTGGTGTTCATCGCCTGCACGTAATGGATGCTGGGCATCCAGTTGGTGGCGATGTCGGTGGAGGCCTGGTTGACCTTGGCCAGCTTGTCCACCGTGAACACGCCCATGCCCACCATGAGCAGCAGGACGGCGGCGAAGCCGAGCCCGATTCTGGTAGCGATCTTCATTTGATTAAACACCGTGATCCCCCTGTTGGATGTACGGAAGTGTGGTTGTCAGAACGTGTCGAACTGCGCTTCGTCCGGCGCCGGCACCAACGCCAGGCCGGTCTCGCCAAAGCCGAAACTGCGTTTGCGCACCGGTGCCGACTTGCGCGCCAGGGCTTGCGGAGCGGCGGGGCGCCGCGGCGCCACCACCTGATTGGTACGGAAGAAGCTCATCAACTGCTGCAACTGCTCCGCCTGACCGCTCATTTCCTCGGCGGTGGCGGCCAGTTCCTCGGAGTTGGCCGCGGCCTGCTGGGTGGTCTGGTTGAGCTGGCCGACCGCGGCGTTGATCTGGCCGACGCCCGAGGTCTGTTCCTCGGAGGCGGCGGTGATTTCCTGCACCAGGTCGGAGGTGCGGCGGATCGAGGGCACCATCTGCTCCAGCAGCTTGCCGGCGTTCTCGGCCAGTTCCACGCTGGATTCGGCCACCTGGCCGATCTCCTGCGCGGCGACCTGGCTGCGCTCGGCCAGCTTGCGCACTTCCGCGGCGACCACCGCGAAGCCCTTGCCGTGTTCGCCGGCACGCGCGGCCTCGATCGCCGCGTTCAGCGCCAGCAGGTTGGTCTGGTAGGCGATGTCGTCGATGATGCCGATCTTCTGCGCGATCTGCTTCATCGCCACCACCGTCGAGCGCACCGCATCGCCGCCTTCGTTGGCTTCGCGTGCGGCCTTGGCGGCCATGCTGTCGGTGACCTTGGCGTTCTCGGTGTTCTGCGCGATTGAGGCGGTCATCTGCTCCAGCGACGCACTGGTTTCCTCCACGCCGGCGGCCTGTTCGCTGGCCGCCTGGCTCAGCGACTGCGCGGTGGCGCTGACCTGCTCGGAGGCGCTGGCCAGGGCGTCGGCGTTGATGTTGACCTCGCCGACCACCTGCGCGAGGCGCGCAACGGTGGCATTGATGCTGTCGCACAGTTCCTTCAGCTTGCCCTGGCACTGCACGTCCGCCACCCGGGTCAGGTCGCCGCCCTCGATCGCCTTGAGCACGGCGCCGACATCGTTGATCGGTCCGATCACCGTATCCAGGGTCAGGTTGATGCCATCGACGATGCGGCGGAAATCGCCATGGTGCAGGCTGCCGTCGGCGCGCACGTCCAGGCGGCCGGCCGCGGCCGCGTCGGCGAGCAGGCTGGTGTCGCGGATCAGCGCGCGCAGGTTGGCGCGCACTTGCTCAACGGTATCGTTGATGAACGCCTTCTTGCCCGGGAAGACGTCCAGCGGCGCGTCGAAGTTGCCGCGTCCGAACTCGGCGATGCAGGTCATCGCCTTCTTCTTGGTGGCGATGTGGTCGCCGACCATGCGGTTGATGCCGTCGGCCATGCTGCGGAAGTCGCCTTCGAAACGGTGGCTCTCGATCACCACGTCGATGTCGCCGGCGTCATGCTGCGCGGACATGTGCTGCATCTGCGCGATCAGCCCCTGCATGTTGCGGCGCACCTGCTCGATGATCTCGTTGATGAAGACCTTCTTGCCCGGGAACGTCTCCAGCGGCGCATCGAAATTGCCGCGGCCGAACTCGGCCACGCAGGCCAGCGCCTTCTTCTTGGTGGCGATGTGCTCGCCGACCATGCGGTTGATGCCCTCGGCGATGACCTTGAACTCGCCATCGAAGCGATGGGCGTCGATCATCACGTCGATGTCGCCGGCGTCGTGCTGTGCGGACATGCGCACGATCTCGTCGTTGATCTGGCGCACCCCGGTCTGCACCTGCCGCAGCGCCAGCAGCACCTCGCAGGCCTGGTCGTTGCGGATGGTCGGCATCACCACCTCGAAATTGCCGGTGGCGAAGCGCGCCAGGGTGGTGGTGGCGATCCGCAGCGAGCGGGTGATGGCGTGGACGGTATAGGCCAGCACCGCGGCGGCCAGCACCGTGGCGCCGATGCCCAGCGCCAGGGTTTGCCCGGGCCTCAAGCCGAGGGCGAACCCGCCCGCCGCAGCAGCCAATGGCAGCACGACGGCGATGGCCGAGCCGGTCCACAGCTTGGAGGACAGCGAGAGAGAGTTGGACATGCCATGGTACCTATGCGGGTGCGGAGAGGTCCCAGCCTGATCGGCCGGGACGGAGAGATCAGAACGAAACGAACGCCGCTTCTTCCAGGCGCGCGGCCTGGGCCGTGGCCGCCGGTCCGCCGAAGCTGCGGGCGCGTGGCGCACGCTGCATCGGCGACGGCAGGCGCCGCGGTTGCGGGGCCGGTGCCGACGTCGTGGCGGTGCTGGTGGTGAAGAAGCTCATGATGGTCTGCAGCTGTTCTGCCTGGCTGCTTACTTCTTCGGCCGTGGCGGCCAATTCTTCAGCGTTGGCAGCGGATTGCTGCGTTGTCTGGCTGAGCTGAACGACCGCGGCGTTGATCTGGCCGACGCCCGTGCTCTGTTCCTCGGAGGCGGCGGTGATTTCCTGCACCAGGTCGGAGGTGCGGCGGATCGACGGCTCCATCTCGCCGAGCAGGCGCCCGGTGGTCTCGGCCAGGTTCACGCTGGTGCTGGCGACGTCGCCGATCTCATGCGCAGCCACCTGGCTGCGCTCGGCCAGCTTGCGCACCTCGGCAGCGACCACGGCGAAGCCCTTGCCATGCTCGCCGGCGCGTGCGGCCTCGATCGCCGCGTTCAGCGCCAGCAGGTTGGTCTGGTAGGCGATGTCGTCGATGATGCCGATCTTGCGTGCGATCTCCTTCATCGCCGAGACGGTGGCGCGGACCGCCTCGCCGCTCTCGGCGGCCTCGCGCGAGGCCTTGGCGGCCATGCCGTCGGTGACCTTGGCGTTCTCCGCGTTCTGCGCGATGGAGCCGGTCATCTGCTCCAGCGAGGCGCTGGTCTCCTCCACGCCGGCGGCCTGCTCGCTGGCCGCCTGGCTCAGCGATTGCGCGGTGGACGACAGTTCTTCGGCGGCGCTGGCCAGGGTGACGGCGTTGCCGTTGACCTCGTTGACGATGCTGGTGAGCTTGTCGATGGTGGCGTTGACGTAGCGCTGCATGTCGGCGAAGGCGCCCTCGTAATGGCCCTGCACCTGGCGGCTGAGGTCGCCCTCGGCCATCGCGCCCATCACCTTGATCACGTCGCCGACGCTGCGCAGGTTGCCGCGGGTCTGTTCGATGATCTCGTTGATGAAGGCCTTCTTGCCGGGCAGTTGCGGCATCGGCGCGTCGAAATTGCCGCGGCCGAACTCGGCTACCACGCTCAGCGCCTGCTTCTTGACGGCGATGTGCGCGGCAACCATGCGGTTGATGGCCTTGCCGATCGCGCAGAACTGCCCGTCCAGGTGCGCGCAGTCGATCTGCACGTCGATGTCGCCCAGGTCGTGCTCCTCGGACATGCGTGCGATCTCGCCGATCAGGCGCCTGAAGTTGCCGCGCACCTGCTCGATGGTGTCGTTGATGAAGGCCTTCTTGCCCGGCAGCTGCGGCATGTCCGCGTCGAAGTTGCCGCGGCCGAACTCGGCGACCACGCCCATCGCCTGCTTCTTGACCGCGATGTGGCTGCCGACCATGCGGTTGATGCCGTCGGCCATGCTGCGGAAGTCGCCCTGGAAGTGCGCGCTGTCGATGCTGGCGTCGATCTCGCCGGCATCGTGCTCCTCGGCAACGCGGCGCATCTCGGCGATCAGGCCGAGCATGTTGCGCCGCACCTGCTCGATGGTGTCGTTGATGTAGGCCTTCTTGCCCGGCAACGCGGCCAGCGGCGCGGCGAAGTTGCCGCGGCCGAACTCGCCCACGCAGTCGATCGCCTGCTTGCAGACGCCGATGTGGGCGCCGACCAGCTGGTTGATATCGCCGGCCACGGTGCGGTAGGCGCCGCTGGACTGCGCGGCATCCAGCATCACGTCGCAGTCGCCGGCGGCGTGTGCGTGGGTCATGTGCGTGACGTCGGCCTGCAACTGCCGCAGCGGACGCTGCGCGGCGAGCAAGGCCTGGCCGATCTCGCTGCCGCCGGTGGCTGCGTCCACGCGGTCCAGTTCGCCCTGCGCCAGCGCCTGCAGACCGGTGCGGGCCAGCTCCAGCTCGCGCTGCGCGGCAGCGGCCGCCTGCTGTGCCGCGTGCACGCTGCGGCCCAGCAGCAGGCCGGCGACCAGCGTGGCCACGGCGACCAGGGTCCAGGCGAGGCCGCTGGCCAGCGGCAGCGCCAGCGCGGCGACAGCGGCGGCGGCGGGCAGGGCGACGGCGACGACGGCGGCCGTCGGCAGGGTGGTAAGGGGCGTCCGGTTCTGGGACATGGCGGCGATTCCTGGTTGATGGCGCGACGTAGGAATGACGGCGGGCGACGCGGCGGCTCAGGCCGCCAGCGATTCGGCGCCGGGTTGCAACTGGCCGAGCAGCGACGGCACGTCCAGTATCAACGCGACCCCACCGCTGCCGAGAATGCTGGAGCCACTGATGCCCTTGACCTGGGCGAAGACCTTGGAGAGCGGCTTGATCACGGTCTGCCACTCGCCGAGCAGGGTGTCGACCACCAGGCCGAACCGCTGCGCGCCCTGGCGGATCACCACGATGCTCTCGCGCGCCGGCGGCGCGCCGGCGATGGCGAACAGCGAGCGCAGGCGTACGTAGGGCAGCACGTTGCCGCGCAGGTCGATGTACTCGCTCTGGTAGTTCGGCGCGAACTCCACGCATTCCTCGACCACGTCCAGCGGCACCACGAACACCGACTTGCCGACCCCGACCTGAAAGCCGTTGATGATCGCCAGGGTCAGCGGCAGCCGCACCGAGATGGTGGTGCCGACGTCCTGCTGGCTGCTGATGTCCACGCTGCCGCGCAGCGCGGCGATGTTGCGCTTGACCACGTCCATGCCGACCCCGCGGCCGGACAGATTGGTGACCTTCTCGGCGGTGGAGAAGCCCGGCTCGAAGATCAGCGCGAACACTTCGCGGTCGGAGAGCTGGCGGCCGGGTTCGATCAGGCCGCGTTCCAACGCCTTGGCCAGGATCCGGTCGCGGTTGAGGCCGCCGCCGTCGTCGCTGATCTGGATGACGATGCTGCCGGAATCGTGGAAGGCGTTGAGGCGCACGGTGCCGCGCACCGGCTTGCCACGCGCCTGGCGCACCTCGGCCGGTTCGATGCCGTGATCCATGGCGTTGCGCACCAGGTGGGTCAGCGGATCGGCGATCTTCTCCACCACCGACTTGTCCAGCTCGGTGTCCTCGCCATTGACCACCAGCGCGATGTCCTTGCCCAACTCGCGGGCGACGTCGTGGACCACGCGGTGGAAGCGGCTGAAGGTGCCGCCGATCTTGACCATGCGCAGCTGCAGCGCGCTTTCGCGCACCTCTTCGACCAGCCCGGCCAGGATCGAGGTGGATTCCAGCAATTGCGCATCGCCGGTGCGCTGGGCGTTGGCGCCGGTGCTGGCGACGGCGATGATCAGTTCGCCGACCAGGTCGATCATGCGGTCCAGCTTGTCGGCGTCGACGCGGATCGAGCCGCCTTCGCCGCGCGCGCCCGCGGCCTTGGCCGGGCCGGCGCTGGCGGCAGTGGTGGCCGCTGCCGCCGGCGTGCTGGCCGCGGCGGGCGCGGCCGCAACCGGCGCGTCGGCGTTGTCGAACCCGGCGAAATCGTCGGCACTGGCCTGGCTGCCGGCCTCGGCCACCAGCAGCGGCAGATCCAGGTTGGCGGCGTCGCCCTGCGGGTCCACCGCCAGCACCTGCAGGTCGCAGTCGTCGCGCACGAATTCGAAGATGTCCTCGATCGCCGCCTGTTGCGCGTCGCTGCGCAGCAGGATGTCGAAGCCCAGGTAGCAGGCCTCCGGATCCAGGTCCGGCAACGCCGGCACGCGGTCGTGGCGGGTGCGTACCGCTTCCAGGCTGCCGAGGCTGCGCAGGCAGCGGATCAGGTGCAGCGGCGAGTTGCCGAAGCGCAGCGCATCGGTGAACAGCTGCAGCGAGATCCGCCAGTAGCCGGTGTGCGCGGGCGCGGCCGGCGCTGCCGCGGCGGCGCTCGCCTTGGCCGCCGGCGTGGCGGCGGGTTGCAGGTAGGTCTGCAGACGTTGCAGCAGCGGCGCGCCGTCGGCGGTGAGCGTGGCTTCGTCGGCCTTGCCGCCGGCCGCGGCTTCCACCAGCGCGCGGATGTGGTCGCAGCAGGCCAGCATCAGTTGGATCAGCTCCGAATCCAGAGCGACGGCATGCTCGCGCACCAGGTCCAGCACGCTCTCCACCACGTGGGTGAAGCCGACCAGTTGCGCCAGGTCGAACAGGCCGCCGGAGCCCTTGATGGTGTGGGCGGCGCGAAAGATCGCGTTGACCGCATCCGGACCGGCTTCGCCGCGCTCGGCTTCCAACAGATTGCGCTCCATGTCCTCGAGCAGGTCGCGGCTCTCGGCGATGAAGGTCTGCAGCAATTGATCCATGTTCATGTCGTGCTGCCGATTAGTGAAGGGTGTCGTCGCCGACGCGCTCGAACGCGTCGTCCAGGCCGAGCAGGGCCAGCGCATCGCCGACCGCGGTGCTGCAGCCCTCGAGCTGGAATGGGCGTCCCAGTGCGCGCAGTGCCGCCTGGGTGGCCAGCAGCAGCTGCACGCCGGTGGCGTCGATGTCGGTCACCTCCTGCAACTGCAGGCGCAACCCGCCGGGATGTTCCAGCGCGGGCAGCAGCAGCGGCTTGAGTTCGGCCGCGCGGCGGATGGTCATGTCGCCGTCCACGATCAGTTGCAGCGGCGGATCCTGTTCGTCGGGGGGCGTCGAGCGCATGGCGGGTCTCCGGCAGGGAAGTGGGAAAAGCCGGTGTCGCCGGCTTCGGTAAGAGCGATATCGGCGCGGACAGGAAATATTTAGAAATATTTAGCGCGCGTGAAGCATTTGTCTCCCACACCGCACGCGAGCCTGAGTGGTTCAGAACAACGCAAGATGCGCATCCCATAAAGACTTGGGCGCGGTGTGCTTCAAGGTCTGTTGCACGTGCCGTGCCAAACGCGACGGCGTGTGAAGACGTCAAAAAAGCCGCGCGACGCGTCGCCGTCGGTCTTCACGTGAAGACCGTTGCATTCGCGTGTTGCGAGTTGCAGGCGAGCCGTACGCCGCCGCATGTCGCGATGGCGTGTCTGCGCAAGACAGCTGCGGCCCCTGTACGGTGGCCGCTCGTGGGCGCAGTGCGGGCAGAGGGTCGCCCGCGTCGCTCAGCGTGGCGACAGCGCGGTCAGCAGGCCGCGCGCGGCATTGAAACGGTCGGCCGCTTCCGGCAGCGGCAGCTTGAGCTTCAGCTTGTCCGGGCCATCCATCGCGTACAGCTTGGGCTGCTTCTGGATCATCTGGATGATGGTCATCGGATCCACGTTGGGCTTGGCCTCGAACACCAGGCGCCCGCCGTGTTCGCCCAGTTCCAGCTTGCGGATGCCCAGCGCATTGGCCTGCAGCTTCAGTTCGGCGATCGCGAACAGGTGCTTCACCGGATCCGGCAGCAGGCCGAAGCGGTCGATCATCTCCACCTGCAGTTCGCGCAGGCCATCGCTGTCGCGGGCGCTGGAAATGCGCTTGTACAGGGTCAGGCGCGTATGCACGTCGGGCAGGTAGTCGTCGGGGATCAGGGCGGGCACATGCAGTTCCACTTCGGCGCCGCGCACTTCCTCGCCGGCGTCCAGGTCAGGCAGCTTGCCCTGGCGGATGCTGCGCACCGCGCGTTCCAGCAGTTCGGTGTACAGGCTGAAGCCGACCTCGGCCATCTGCCCGCTCTGGTCCTCGCCGAGCAGTTCGCCGGCGCCGCGGATTTCCAGGTCGTGGGTGGCGAGCGTGAAGCCGGCGCCCAGCTCGTCCATCGAGGCGATTGCATCCAGGCGCTTCTGCGCATCGGGGGTGATGCTGCGCCGGTCCGGTACCAGCAGGTAGGCGTAGGCGCGATGGTGTGAGCGGCCGACACGGCCGCGCAACTGGTGCAGCTGCGCCAGGCCGAAGCGGTCGGCGCGGTTGATGACGATGGTGTTGGCGTTGGGGATGTCGATGCCCGATTCGATGATCGTGGTCGACAGCAGCACGTTGAAGCGCTGCTTCTGGAAATCCAGCATCACCTTTTCCAGCTCGCGCTCGGGCATCTGCCCGTGGGCGATGCCGATGCGCGCCTCCGGCACCAGTTCGCTCAGCTCGCGCTGCATGCGGCCGATGCTCTCCACGTCGTTGTGCAAGAAGTACAGCTGGCCGCCGCGCGCCAGTTCGCGCTGGAAGGCCTCGCGCAGCAGCGCGTTGTCCCACTGGGTGACGAAGGTCTGCACCGCCAGCCGGTTCGGCGGCGGCGTGGCGATGATCGACAGGTCGCGCAGGCCGGCCATGGCCATGTTCAAGGTGCGCGGGATCGGCGTGGCGGTGAGGGTCAGCAGGTGCACGTTGGCGCGCAGCGCCTTCAGTGCTTCCTTCTGGCGCACACCGAAGCGCTGCTCCTCGTCGACGATGACCATGCCCAGGTCCTTGAACTTCACGTCCGGCTGCAGCAGGCGATGGGTGCCGACGATCACGTCGATGCTGCCGGCGGCGACCTTCTCCAGTTCGGCCTTGATCTCCTTGCTGCTCTTGAAGCGCGACAGCACCTCGACCTTGAGCGGGTAGTCGGCGAAGCGGTCGCGGAAGTTGCGGTAGTGCTGTTCGGCCAGCAGCGTGGTCGGCACCAGCACCGCCACCTGCTTGCCGGCGCTGGCCGCGGCGAAGGCCGCGCGCACCGCGACCTCGGTCTTGCCGAAGCCGACGTCGCCGCACACCACGCGGTCCATCGGCTGGCTGCTGGCCAAGTCGCGCAGGGTGGCGTCGATCGCGGCCAGCTGGTCGGGGGTTTCCTCGAACGGGAAGCCGGCGGCGAACGGCTCGTACATCGCCCGGTCCACCTGCAACGCCAGCCCGGCGCGGGCCTGGCGACGCGCCTGGATCTCCAGCAGCTCCGCGGCCACGTCGCGCACCTTCTCGGCGGCCTTGCGCTTGGCCTTGGTCCATTGCTCGCCGCCCAGCGAATGCAGCGGCGCGGTCTCGGCCGAGGCGCCGGAGTAGCGGCTGATCAGGTGCAACTGCGCGACCGGCACGTACAGCCGGTCGCCCTTGGCGTATTCGATTTCCAGGAACTCGCCGGGCATGCCGCCGGCATCGAGCACGATCAGCCCGCGGTAGCGGCCGACGCCATGGTCCTCGTGCACGATCGGCGCGCCCTCGGACAGCTCGCCCAGGTCGCGGATGATCGCTTCCGGCTCGCGTCCCACGCGGCGGCTGCGCCGCGGCTGGCTGGCGCGCTCGGGGAACAACTGGCGCTCGGTCAGCACCGCGATGCGCGGCTCCTCCAGCGCGAAGCCGTCGTCGAGCGGCGCCACGGCAATGGCGAAACGTGCAGCGATCGCGCCGGAGTCCAGCCCCTCTCCCTCCGGGAGAGGGGTTGGGGTGAGGGTACGACCGCTAGAGTTTTGTGTCTGCGCAGCTTTGGAAGCTGCCGCCGACCCGGCCTTCTTCGTTTCCGACCGCGCGAGCGCCGCACCCTCATCCGGCGCTTCGCGCCACCTTCTCCCGGTGGGAGAAGGAACAAATGCCGCGAAATTCGGCAGCACCTCCGGCTTCAACTCCGCGGCCGCCAACACTTCCAGCAGCGCCTCGCGGCGGCCCGGTGAATCGGCCGCGATCAGCACCCGGCCCGGGTAGTGATCGAGGAAGCTCTTCAGCGCCGCGCCTGGCGCAGCGTCCTTGGCCGCCACCGGCAGCGGCGGCAGCGGCTGGTCGCCCAGCGCCTGCGCCTCGTCGATGCGCGGGTGGTCGGCGGCCCACACGTCGATGCGCGGCAGCCCGTTGAGGCGTTCGCGCAGCGCGTCCGGCGCCTGGTACAGCTCTTCCGGCGCCAGCAGCGGGCGCTCCACGTCGTGGCGGCGTTGCTCGTAGCGGGCCTGGGTCTGCGCCCAGAACGCATCGGCGGCGGCGCCCACGCCCGGGGCGATCAACGGCAGCACGTGCTCGCCCAGGTAATCGAACAGGGTGGCGGTGGCCTCGCGCGCGCCGCTGCCACGGGTCTCCTGGAAGAACAGCGGCAGGTAGTACTCGATGCCCGACGGCGCCAGCCCGGCCTTCAGATCCTGGTACAGCGCGCTGCGCCGGGTGTCCACGTCGAAACGTTCGCGCAGCGCGGTCAACACCCGCTCCACGCTCGCATCGTCCATCGGCACTTCGCGCCCGGGCAGCATGCGCACCGCCTGCACATGGTCCAGCGAACGCTGCGACTCCGGGTCGAAGGCGCGGATCGAATCGATGTCCTCGTCCAGCAGTTCGATGCGCAACGGTGCGTCGGTGCCCATCGGGTACACGTCGAGCAGGCCGCCGCGCACGGCGAAATCGCCCGGGTCCATCACCTGCGGCACGTTGCGGTAGCCGGCGCTTTCCAGCCGCCGCTTCTCCGCATCCAGGTCCAGGCGCTGGCCCACGCGCAAGTCGAAACTGCCGCCGACGATGTAGCGCAGCGGCGCCACCCGCTGCATCAGCGTCTGCACCGGCACCACCACGATGCCCTGGGTCAGCGTCGGCAGCCGGTGCAGCGCGGCCAGGCGCTGGCTGACGATGTCCGGGTGCGGACTGAACTGGTCGTAGGGCAGGGTTTCCCAGTCCGGAAACGGCACCACCGGCAGGCTCGGATCGTCGCCGAGCAGGCTGTGCAGGTCGGCTTCGAGCTGATGCGCGCTCTGGTTGTCGCGTGCGACCACCAGCAACGGCCCGCGATGCGCGGACGCGGCGCAGGCGATGTGCCAGGCCAGTGCGGTGGAGGACGCGGGAGCGCGCCAGTGCGCGCGGAGCTGGCCGGACTTGGGCAGCGGCGGAACGGGGAAGGGAAGGGGCGGCATGGACCGTGGAGTTTAGCAAAGCCGGGTGCCGCGACCGGCGCGGCGCAACCCGGGAAACGCCGCGCGCCGGTTGGCTGCGCGGGCGGGAATGGCGGAGAGTGGTTCCGTGCGCGAGAACTCAGTTACCCAGTTCCAGCACCACCCGCACCAGGTCCGGATTGTCCGGATGCGGCATGCGCTGGAAGCCCAGCGACTCGGCCAGTTGCAGCATCGGCACGTTGCGTTCGAGCACGTCGCCGTAGAGCCGGTCCAGGTACTTGCGGCGCGCCCACTTGACCAGCTTGCGCATCAGCTGCCGGCCCAGTCCTTGCCCGGAGACGAAGCTGCTGACCAGGATCGCGTACTGCGCCTCGCGGGTGCCGGGGTTGATCGCCGCGCGCGCCACCGCGCCGACCACGGCCTCGCCCGGCGGCAGCGGCTCGGCCGCCACCAGGATCAGTTCCGACTTCGGATTGGGATGGGTGAGGCGTTGCGCCATGTCCTCGGTCAGTTCCTGCGTCGAATGCAGGAAGCGCTCGCGGATCTCGGTCGGCCCGAGCAGGCCGAAGGCACCCTGCAGCGGCGCGCTGTCCTCCGGCCGGATCGGCCGGATCAGCAATTCGCGTCCACTGGGCAGGGTGAAGGTTTCATGCCACGGAGGCATGCGGTTGCGGGTAGCCATGGCCGTATGATCCTCGACGAAGCCTGGATTCTCGCATTACCAAAACCTTACGCCCGTGAACGCAGCGTCCTGCCGATGTGCCGTTCGGGTGGTCTTGCTAGAGTGGCGCTTCGTTCAAGGGAATGCACGACGATGAAGACTTTGCATGCCGTGGCCGTCTCCGCGGCGATCGGGCTGGGCCTGGCCGCGCTGCTGGTGGGGCTGCTGGTGGGCGGTGGCAGGTGGCTGCTGCGCGCGCAGCTCCACGACACGCCGACCGCCACCACCGCCGCTCCAGTCGCCGATGCGGAGCAACTGGCGACGCAGGCATTGGCTCCTTACCAGGCGCGCCTGCAGGCCACGCGCCGGCCGGTGCTGCAGGTGCGACTGCAGCCGATGACGCAGGACGATCGCCTGGCCAGCAAGGTCGGCGGCCGCCCTTACTGGACCGCGGACAGGCCGTATCCGCACGCGGCCGACGGCCAGCCGCTGGCGCTGCTGGCGCAGATCAATCTGGCGCGAATGCCGCCGCTGCCCGGCTACCCGCGCCAGGGCATGCTGCAGTTCTTCATCGGCGGCGACGATTTCTACGGGGCCAACTTCGGTGGCGCGCGCAGCGACCTGGCCGCGCTGAGCGAACAACGCAATTTCCGCGTGGTGTACTGGCCGCAGCCGAAGGCGTCGGCGCGGCAGGCCGAGGTGCCGTTGTTGGCGGCCGACACGCTGCCGTTCGATCCGGCGCGGCCGCGGGCGATGCGGTTCGACGCAGGCGAGGAAACCATCGGCAGCAGCGATGTGCGCTTCGAGCAGGTGCTGGGCACGCCGCTGGAGCAGGTGGCCGCCGCCTACGCCAAGCGCCACGCGGTGTCGCAAGATGCGGTGGACGACGCGCTGTTCGATGCGCTGAGCCGTGGCGGCAACAAGCTCGGCGGCTACCCGGAGTTCACCCAGGAAGACCCGCGTACCCTGCAGGACAAGCAGGTCCTGCTGCTGCAGTTGGACAGCGACGAGGAGATGATGTGGGGCGACAGCGGCGTCGCCAATTTCTTCATCGATCCGGACGACCTGCGGCGCGGCGATTTCAGCCGGGTCGCCTATCACTGGGACTGCTTCTGAGCGCGCGCACGCCGCGGCGCCGGTACCTCACGCCTCGCGCTTGAGCCACTCCAGGCGCGTGCTGGCGCCGGCCTCGCCCAGGTGCGCCTTCAGTGGCGGCAGCGCCTGCGCCAGCGCCTGCTCGAACTGCCAGGGCGGATTGAGCAGCAGCATGCCGCTGCCGTTGAGCCGCAGCGGCGAATCGTCCGGGCGCACCTGCAGTTCGGCGACCAGCGCCGACGCCACCGGCAACGACGCGGCCTTGCGGAAGAACGGCTGCAGGCTGCGGCGCTGCTTGATCGGATACCACACCGCGCACACCGCCTGCGGCCAGCGGCTCAGGGTCTCGCGCAGCGCGGCCACGATCAGCGGGTACTCGGCGTCCTGCGCCTCGTAGGGCGGATCGATCAGCACCAGCCCGCGACCGATCCGGTTGGCCCCGGACTTCGGCGGCAGGAATGCCTTGATCGCCGCATAGCCATCGCCGGCGTGCACCTGCACGCGGCGGTCGTGGGCGAACAACGCCTTCAGTTCGGCGGCTTCCTCGGGCTGCAGCTCGCAGGCTGCCAGCCGGTCCTGCGTGCGCAGCGCCTGCGCCACCAGCAGCGGCGAGCCGGGATAGGCGACCAGCGCTCCTACGGGATTGTCGGCCTGCACTGCGCGCAGGTAGCGCTCCACCACCTCCGGCAGGGTCGGCTGGCCCATCAGCCGCAGCACGCCGGCGACCGCCTCGCCGGTCTTGCGCGCTTCGTTGGCCGCAAACAGGTAGCGGCCACGCCCGGCGTGGGTATCGAGCACGAAGAACGGGCTGTCCTTGCGCTTGAACGCATCGAGCAGCGCCAGCAGCACGATGTGCTTGAGGACGTCGGCATGGTTGCCGGCGTGGAAGGCGTGGCGGTAATTCATCCGCGCAGTGTACGGGGCGCCACGTCGGCCGGCCACGCCTGCCGCGATGCCGGGCAGGGCGTCTCCGCCGCCGCGGTACACTAGGCGGGCGGCCGCTCGCGGCCGCGGCGCTTTCCGGACCTGGGGCCGGACGGCGTGGACGATTGGGCCTGTGCACCCGGGCGCAGGCGTCGTCGCAGCGTTCGGGTGCGCAGTGCCGATGCCAGATGGGCGGTCGGCGAGTGCCACGGTCTGCATGTCGATGCCTTCTTCCCTGTTGCTCGGTGTTCTTGCACTGGCACTGCCGTTCGCCGCATTCGGCGCCGCCCGTGCCGAGCCATCCAGCCCCCGCGCGGCACAGACTGCGGCGTTCGATGCGCTGATCGAGGATGTCGGTGCGCACGGCAAGGACATGGCCGCCGACGAGCAGGCCTACCGTGTCGCGCATGCCCGGCTGCAGGCGCTGCTGCCTGCGAGCGACCCGGTGCGGCGCGCGCGCCTGGACGCCTTCGACTGCCAGCATTTTCCGCAGGGTCCGGCCGCGGCGGTGGAGCAGGCGCGGCGCGGCGCGCGCGGCGCGGTCGCGCGCACCCATGTGCAGGTCCGGCTGGAGTATCTGCTGTGCGAAACCTATGCGCTGTACAACGACGGCCAGCGCCCGGCCTATCTGCGGCCCGCCACCACGATCCTGGCGCTGACCGACGCGCAGCGGTTCCCGCGCCTGCGCGCGGCGGCCCTGCGCATGCGTGCCTTCGCCGAGCGCGACGCCGGCCACTACGCGCAGTCGCTGCGCACCCTGCAGGAACTGCGCGCGCTCGACGCACGGCGCGATGGCGGCTGGGTGGCGCTGCTGACCCTGATCGGCATTGCCGACGCCTACCTGGACATGGGCCTGCCGGACCTGTCGCAGCAGGTCGTCGCCGAGGTCCTGCAGCGGGCCAGGCAGGGCGATGGCGGCTACATGCAGGCGCTGGCGGTGGAGCGCGAAGGCGCCATCGCCGAGCAGCGTGGCGACCTGCCGGCGGCGCTGGCCGCCTATCTGCGCGCAGCGGAACTGCATGGCCGGCATCCGCAGGAAGGCTCGCAGGCGTCGTTGCTGCTGCGCGCGGCCCGGGTCAACGCGCTGCTGGGCAACCTGCCGCAGGCACGCGCGCAGCGGCAGCAGGCCGAGGCGCAACTGGTCGCGATGGGCGCCACGCGGCTGATGCGCGCGCGGCGTGACTACGTGGACGCGCTGATCGCCGAGCGCAGCGGCGATGCGCGGGCCGCGCTGGCGCTGGTCGAGCGGGCCGAGCAGGGCTACCGCGCCAACGGCGACCTGCGCAGCCTCAGCGACGTGCTCGACCTCAAGGCCACGGCCTTGCGCGCGCTGGGCGCCTGGCGCCAGGCGCTGGATGCGCGCGAGGCGCAGATGCGCGTGCAGCAGGAACTGGACACGCGCATGCAGCGCGAGCAATCGCAGTTCCTGATCGCCGAATCGGAAAGCCGCGAGCGCGACCTGGCGGCGCTGCAACTGGCGCAGAAGGCCGAAACCCAGCGCAACCGGCTGCAGGCGATGGAGCGCGAGGCGACCCTGCGGCGCGTGTTGCTCGGCGCGGCGCTGCTGTTGCTGGCCGTGCTGGGCGGCGTGCTGTTCCTGACCCTCGGGCGCCTGCGCGGCGCCCGCCGCGAAGTGCGCATCGACAGCCTCACCGGAGTCGCCTCGCGGCGCCAGGTGCTGGCCGAACTCGACACTGCGCTGACTGTGTTGCCGCGCGGCGGGCGCATGCCGCTGTCGGTGCTGGCGCTGGACGTGGACCACTTCAAGCGGATCAACGACGAGCACGGCCACGCTGCGGGCGACCAGGTGCTGCGGCTGGTCGCCACGACCCTGCGCCAGCGCCTGCGCAGGAACGACAGCTTCGGCCGGACCGGCGGCGAGGAGTTCCTGGCGTTGCTGCCCGGTGCCACCTGCGCCGAGGCAAGCCAACTGGCCGGGCAGCTGCGCGAGGTGCTGGAACGGCAGGCGTTCGACACGATCGTGCCGGGCCTGCGCCTGACCGTCAGCATCGGCGTCGCCGAGGCCGGCGCCGGCGAGAGCAGCCAGGCGCTGCTGGCGCGCGCCGATGCGGCGCTGTACCGGGCCAAGCATGGTGGTCGCAACCGGGTGGAGCTGGCGGCGCCGCCGGGCGCGGCCCACCTGCGCGGCGGCAGCGATCGCTGACGCGGGCCTGCACGCGTCGCAGGCCGCGCCGACCAAGGTCGACGCCGGCGACGGCCGCACAGGCTGCCGCGGCGCCCGCGCGGCGGCTATGCTGCGCGCCATGTCCACGCCTGCCGCCGCCTGTGTCCTCGTGGTCGAGGACGAATCCGCCATCGCCGATACCGTGCTGTACGCGCTGCGCAGCGAGGGCTATGCGGTGCGGCATTGCCAGCTCGGCCGCGAGGCGCTGGCGCAGCTGCGCGAGGGCGGCATCGACGTGGTGGTGCTGGACGTGGGCCTGCCGGACCTGAGCGGGTTCGAGGTGTGTCGCACGCTGCGCGGCTTCAGCCAGGTGCCGGTGCTGTTCCTGACCGCGCGCAACGAGGAGATCGACCGCGTGCTCGGCCTGGAACTGGGCGCCGACGACTACATGGCCAAGCCGTTCTCGCCGCGCGAACTGGTCGCACGGGTGCGGGCGCGGCTGCGGCGCCCGGCGGTGGTGGTCGGCGATGCCGACGCCGGCTGGCAGCAGCACGGCGATTTCGCCATCGACCGCGACGGCCGCCGCATCCGCTGGCAAGGCGTGGTGCTGGACCTGACCCGCTACGAGTACGCGCTGCTGGCGGCACTGCTGCAGCGGCCCGGTGCCATCCTCAGCCGCGCGCAACTGATGGACCGCGGTTGGGACAGCAGCGCCGACAGCGCCGACCGCACGGTCGACACCCATATCAAGACCCTGCGCGCCAAGTTGCGCGCGGCCGGCGCCGCCCACGACCCGATCCGCACCCACCGCGGCCTCGGCTACGCGCTGGAGGCCTGAGATGCGGCTGGGGCTGAAGCTGTTCCTGGGCTTCTTCCTGATCGTCGGCGTGGCCGCTTTCTTCGTAATGCGGGTGTTCGTCAACGAGGTCAAGCCGGGCGTGCGCCAGGCGATGGAATCGACCCTGGTGGACGCGGCCAACGTGCTGGCGCAGATGGCCGCGCAGGACCTGAAGGACGGGCGCATCGCCAGCGGCCGCTTCGCCCGCGACCTGGCCGCGGCGCAGCGGCGCGATCCGCGCGCGATGGTCTGGCGTTTCCCCAAGCACAGTGTCGACTACCGCGTCACCCTCACCGATGCGGCGGGCGTGGTGGTGTTCGATTCGCGGGGTCAGGACATCGGCCGCGACAACGCGCGCTGGAACGACGTGTACCGCACCCTGCGCGGCGAGTACGGCGCCCGCTCCAGTCCCGAGGCCGACGGCGACCCCAACCACACGGTGATGCACGTGGCCGCGCCGGTCTACGATCCGGCCGAGCCGCAGCGGCTGATCGGCGTGCTGACCCTGTCCCAGCCCAACCGCAGCATCGAGCCGTTCATCGTCGCCAGCCAGCGCAGCATCCTGTTGCGCGGCGCCTGGCTGATCGGCATCTCGGCGCTGATCGGGATCCTGATGACCTGGGGCCTGCTGCGCGGCATCGGCCGGCTCAACCGCTATGCGCAGGCGGTCAGTGCCGGTGCGCCGGTGCCGCCGCCGCCGCCGCGCCGCGACGAGATCGGCGATCTCGGCCGTGCGCTGGAGACCATGCGCCGCAAGCTGGAGGGCAAGCAATACGTCGAGCAGTACGTGCAGTCGCTGACCCATGAGATGAAGAGCCCGCTGGCGGCGATCCGCGGCGCCGCGGAGCT
Source organism: Xanthomonas sacchari (assembly GCF_040529065.1). Lineage (NCBI taxonomy): Bacteria > Pseudomonadati > Pseudomonadota > Gammaproteobacteria > Lysobacterales > Lysobacteraceae > Xanthomonas > Xanthomonas sacchari. The sequence continues at coordinate 1,947,607 of NZ_CP132343.1, forward strand.
GCTGCAGGAGCCGCTGCCGGAGCCGGAACGGCAGCGCTTCGTGCGCAACATCGCCGAGCAGCAGCAGCGCCTCACCGAGACCATCGACAAGCTGCTGGCGCTGGCCGAGGTCGAGCAGCACGGCTGGCTGCAGCGCCGCGAACCGGTGGCGCTGGCGCCGCTGTGCGCCGACCTGGTCGAAGCGCTGGCGCCGCAGCTGCAGGCGCGCGGACTGCAGCTGCAGGTGCAGGCGCTGGATCCGACCCTGGTGGTATCGGGCGATCCCTATCTGCTGCGGCAGGCGCTGCACAACCTGCTCGACAACGCCATCGCCTTCTCCCCGGAGGGCGCGAGCATCGTGCTGCGCGCCGAACGTGGCACCGATGCGCGCGTGCTGCTGGTGGTGGAGGACGCCGGTCCGGGCGTTCCCGACTACGCGCAGGAGCGGGTGTTCGAGCGTTTCTATTCGCTGGCGCGGCCGGCCACCGGCCAGCGCAGCTCCGGCCTCGGTCTGCCGTTCGTGCGCGAGGTGGCGCGCCTGCACGGCGGCGACGCCAACCTGCGCAACCGCGACGGTGGCGGCGCGGTGGCCTGCCTGGCGTTGCCGATGACCTGAGTCGGATCGATTCGCGCGAGAGCGCGTGAAGCGCGGTGCCGGTGTTCCCGCGTCGGGTCTGAAGTCCCTCCCACAGTGGGGCGCCGCGTCGACGGGCTGCCGGACACCAATCCCGATTCCCCAATCCCCAATCCCGGCTCCTCCCACTTCACACCCACTTCAAATTCGCCTCAAACCCCGCCCACGCAGTGGTCGCATCCTGGCGCCCTCCCAAACCCAGAGGCCGCCATGAAATCCCTGAAGCTGCTGTTGCGATTCGCCACCATCGGCGGATTGATCCTGTTGTTGCTGATCCCGCTGATGATGATTCGCGGCACCGTGCAGGACCGCCAGCACTACCGCGACGAGGCGGTGGAACGGGTGTCGCAGAGCAAGGCCGGCGAGCAGCGCCTGCTCGGGCCGCTGCGGGTGATCCCGTGGACCCAGGAGCGCGACGTCGCGGTGCTCGACGCCGACGGCAAGCGCGTGACCAAGCGCGAGACCGAGACCGGCTACGTGCTGCAGGCGCCGCGGCGGCTGCAGGTGGAGGGCGAACTGAAGCCCTCGCAGCGCCATATCGGTCTGTTCAAGGTGCAGGTGTACAGCTGGCATGCGCGGCTCAAGGCCGAATTCGAGGATCTCGACTATGCCGCTGCCGACGGCCGCCGCTACGGCACGCCGTACCTGGCGATCGGCCTGCAGGACGTGCGCGGCCTGGTCGGCACGCCCAACCTGCGCGCCGACGGCCGCGCGCTGCCGCTGCAGCCGGGGTCGATGGGCCTGGCCGGCGTCTCCAAGGGCGTGCATGCCGTGCTGCCGGCGTTGCCCGATCCGCAGCAGGGTCGATTGACCGATCTGCACGATGTGCAGATGGAGTTCGTGCTCGACGGTACCCAGGCGCTGTCGATCGTGCCGGTGGGCGACGACAACCAGATCGCGCTGAGTTCGCCGTGGCCGCATCCGCTGTTCGGCGGGCGCTTCCTGCCCAACGAGCGCCGCATCAGCGCGCAGGGCTTCCAGGCGAGCTGGGCGTTGTCGTCGCTGGCGACGGGTGCGCAGGCGCAGGTGAGCGCCGGGGGCGAGGACCTGGATGCGCTGCGCGTGGATCTGGTCGACCCGGTGGACGTGTATACGCAGGCCGAGCGCGCCAGCAAATATGGTCTGCTGTTCGTGGTGCTGACCTTCGTCGCCTTCGGCCTGTTCGAACTGATCAAGCGCCTGCCGATCCATCCGCTGCAGTACCTGCTGGTCGGCCTGGCGCTGGCGATCTTCTTCCTGCTGCTGCTCAGCCTGTCCGAGCACATCCCGTTCTGGCAGGCCTATCTGGTCTCGGCGGTGGCCTGTATCGGATTGCAGTTCTTCTACCTGTCCGGGGTCTTGCGCAGCCGCCTGCGCGCGGCCGGCTTCGCCAGCATGCTCACCGTGCTGTACGGCGCGCTGTACGGCCTGCTCGCCTCGGAAGACAACGCCTTGCTGATGGGCTCGCTGCTGCTGTTCGGCATCCTCGGCGCGATCATGTGGATCACCCGCCGGATCGACTGGTACGAACTCGGCGCGTCGCTGCGCTGAGCCGTCGCGAGGAGATCGGACATGGTCGCGCACCGTCATCTGCATCGGCGTCTGCAGGCGCTGCTGCCCGCCGCCCTGGAAACCCATGGCCTGCACCCCGGCAACCTGCCGGCGACGCTGGCGCGTAGCGCGCAGGCGGCCCTGGTCACCGCCGCCGACCGCGGCGGCGCCCTGTGGCTGCGCCTGAGCGAACGCAGCCGCGCGGCCCTGGCCAACGACGCGGCGACGTTCCTGGGCAGCGCACTGCAGGCGCGTGCGGCCTTGCCGGGCGATGCCGCGCCGTGGCGCTACTGCCCGTGGCGCGCGGTGCGCCGCGATCCGGTCCGAACAGCGGACGCGGATGGCGTGAGCGGCGCGTCCTCCGCGGGTTTCATCACCTGGGAGGCGCAAGGCCGCGCGCGCCTGCTGGTCTTGCCGGCACAGGCGGCGCTGCTGTGCCGCTGGTGGCGATGAGGTTCGGTGGCCGTGCCGATCGCCGCTGCAGCGGGGCCGGACCGACATCGGCCATCGACGACAGGAACACCGGCGGTGGCAGGACCCCACCGCCGGTCACAGGACGGGCAGGACGCTCATGCAGGGATGCGGCAGGGACATGCACGCAAGGACATCGCCAGGCAGTGCAAGGACGCGCAGGCATCACAGGACGGGCAGGACGCCCCCGCAAGGAAGCGGCAAGGACGCACGCGCCAGGGCACCGCCAGGCAGGCAGCGCCAGGGAAACGCTTGAGGTAGAGTGCACGGATGCACTCTCCGCTCTCCATTCAGCGCCTGCGCGGCGCCGGGATCGTGCCGTTCCTGGACGCGGTCGCGCAGTTGCGCATCACGGTGTTCCGCGACTGGCCGTACCTCTACGACGGCGATCTGGGCTACGAACGCGATTACCTGGCCGCCTACGCCGCCTCGCCGGACAGCGTGTTCGTGCTGGCACGCGACGGCGACCAGGTGATAGGCGCTTCCACCGGGCTGCCGCTGCTCGACGATGCCGAGGCGTTCGCGGCGGCCTTCGCCGGCAGTGAGATCGACCCCGCCGAGGTGTTCTATTTCGGCGAGTCGGTGTTGTTGCTGCAGTACCGCGGCCACGGCGTCGGCCATGCCTTCTTCGACGAGCGCGAGGCGCATGCGCGCGCGCTCGGCCGCTTCCGCCTGACCGCGTTCTGTTCGGTGGAGCGGGCGTCCGACGATCCGCGGCGGCCGCCGGATTACCGCGGCAACGACGCGTTCTGGCGCAAGCGCGGCTACCAGCCGCAGCCGGCCTTGCGCATGCACCTGCCATGGAACGAGGTCGATCGCGGCGAAATGCCGCATACCCTGGGTTTCTGGACCCGCGCGCTGGAGCCTGTCGCATGAAAGTCGCCGTCGCCAAGTACCCGATCGGCGCGCCCGCCGACTTCACCGCCTTCGCCGACAAGCAGGCCGCGCTGCTGGGCGAGGCCGCGCAGGCTGGCGCGCAACTGGCGGTGATGCCCGAGTACCTGTCGCTGGAACTGGCCGCCATCTTCGGCGCCGACGTGTCGGCGCGGCTGCCGGCCTCGCTGGCGGCGATCCAGGCGCTGCATGCGCCGTACCTGGCCTTGTTCGCCGACCTGGCACGGCGCCATCGCCTGCACGTGGTCGCCGGCAGCTTCCTGCTCGGCGACGGCCAGGGGCGCTACCGCAATCGCGCCTACTGGTTCACCCCGGACGGCGGCCACGGCTGGCAGGACAAGCTGCAACTGACCGGCTTCGAGAAGGCCACCGGCCTGATCGACGGCGGCGAGGCGCTGAAGGTGTTCGAGGCCGAGGGCGTGCGCGCCGGCGTGGCGGTCTGCTACGACAGCGAGTTCCCGCTGCCGGTCCGCGCCCAGTACGAGGCCGGGGCGCGTCTGCTGGTGGTGCCCAGTTGCACCGACACCGAGGCCGGCGCCACCCGCGTGCGCGTGGGTTGCCTGGCGCGGGCGCTGGAGAACCGCATCTTCGTGGCCCAGTCGGTGACCGCCGGCGTCGCCGAGTGGAGCCCGGCGCTGGACGTGAACACCGGCGAGGCCACGCTGTACGCGCCGATGGACGCCGGCTTCCCCGCCGACGGCATCGTCGCGCAGACCCGCGGCGAGCAGGTCTGGGCGATCGCCGAACTGGATTTCGCCGCGTTCGAGGCCAGCCGCGCCAATGCGCAAGTGGCCAACGACCGCGACTGGCGCGGGCAACTGGCGCCCGCCGTGGTGCGCGCGGAACTGAGCCATTTCGCGTAGGAGCGTTTCCTGCCAAAGTGCCGCGCCTCGGCGCGCCATGCCCTGTTTCCGCGGTGAGACGCTGCTTTACCAATCCCGAATCTCCAATCCCCAATCCCGCGGCGCCAGCAGGCGCCGCAACAGCAAGGTAAAATCGCCCGATTCCCGTCGTTTCGAGCGTTCCATGGCCTGCCGCACCCGTTTTGCCCCCAGTCCCACCGGTTACCTGCACATCGGCGGCGCGCGCACCGCGCTGTACTGCTGGCTGGAGGCGCGCCACCGCGGCGGCGAATTCGTGCTGCGGATCGAGGACACCGACCGCGAGCGCAGCACCCAGGCGGCGATCGACGCGATCCTGGAGGCGATGGAGTGGCTGGGCCTGGACTACGACGAAGGCCCGATCTACCAGACCCGGCGCCTGGACCGCTATCGCGAGGTTGCCGAGCAGTTGCTGGTGCAGGGCAAGGCCTACTACGCCTACGAGACCCGCGAGGAACTGGACGCCATGCGCGAAGCGGCGATGGCGCGGCAGGAAAAGCCGCGCTACAACGGCGCCGCGCGCGAGCTGAACCTGCCGTACCGCGACGATCCCAACCGGGTGATCCGCTTCAAGAACCCGACCGAGGGCGTGGTGGCGTTCGACGACCTGATCAAGGGCCGCATCGAGATCGCCAACAGCGAACTGGACGACATGGTGATCTTCCGTCCCGACGGCTACCCCACCTACAACTTCGCGGTGGTGGTGGACGACTGGGACATGGGCATCACCGAGGTCATCCGCGGCGACGACCACATCAACAACACCCCGCGCCAGATCAACATCTACCAGGCGCTGGGCGCGCCGGTGCCGAAGTTCGCGCACATGCCGATGATCCTTGACGAGCAGGGCGCCAAGCTGTCCAAGCGCACCGGCGCGGCCGACGTGATGCAGTACAAGGACGCCGGCTACCTGCCGCACGCGCTGATCAACTACCTGGCGCGGCTGGGTTGGTCACACGGCGACCAGGAACTGTTCGGGCGGCAGGAGTTGATCGACCTGTTCGACGTCAAGGACGTCAATTCCAAGGCCGCGCGCCTGGACATGGCCAAGCTCGGCTGGGTCAACCAGCACTACCTCAAGAGCGACGACCCGGCGACGATCGCGCCGCAGCTGGAATTCCAGTTGCGCAAGCTCGGCATCGACCCGGCCGCCGGCCCGGCCGCAGCCGAGGTGGTGGTGGCGCTGCGCGAGCGCGTGCAGACCCTGAAGGAAATGGCCGAGAAGGCCGAGGTCTGGTATCGCCCGCTGACCAGCTACGACGACGCGGCGGTGGCCAAGCATTTCAAGCCGGGCGCCGAACTGGCGCTGGGCAAGGCCCGCGAACTGCTGGCGGCGCTGCCGCAGTGGAGCCTGGACGGCGTCGCCGCCGCGCTGCACGACACCGCCGCCGCCCTGGAGATCGGCATGGGCAAGGTGGCGCAGCCGCTGCGCGTGGCCATCACCGGCACCCAGGTCAGCCCGGACATCTCGCAGACCGTCTACCTGGCGGGGCGCGAGGAGGCCTTGAAACGCATCGACGCCGCGCTCATCAAGATCCCAGCGGGAAGCTGATTCCCGGGAGACCGCCATGTCCAGCAAGAAGACCGCCTGCACCGAGCCGCACCACCACGTCCACGACGCTGCCGACTTCGTCAAGGTGGTGGAGCGGGTCAGCCGCGAGCGCGGTCTGCGCCTGACCCCGATCCGCGCCAACGTGCTGCGGCTGATCGCCGAGGCCGGGCGCCCGGTCAAGGCCTACGACCTGCTGGAATGGGTGCGTGAGGGCAAGGGCGTGGGCGCCGACGCGCCGCCCACGGTGTACCGCGCGCTGGATTTCCTGATGGCCAACGGCTTCGTGCACAAGCTCGAGTCGGTCAACGCCTTCGTCGCCTGTCACCACCCGAGCAGCGCCCAGCATTCGGTGCCGTTCCTGATTTGCGACCGCTGCCACAGCGCAGTGGAACTGGAAGACCGCGACGTGGTCGCGCAACTGGAGCAGCGCGCCAAGGCGCTGGGCTTCCAGCCGCAGGCGCAAACTCTGGAAGTGCACGGGCTGTGCGCGAAGTGCGCGGGTTGAGCCTGGCGCGCGCCGCAGGGCAGGGTGCTGGCGCCCGGTGCGACGCCGGTCCAACTGATTCCTGATCCGCTTCCGGCCGGCCAGTCGGCCGCGCCGCGCGACCGGGCGCAAGGCACAGGCGTGCCCGCCTGGCTCAGTCCTGTGCCGCGGCGCGCCCGCCCTCGCGCACCTGCTCCCAGTCCAGTCCGAACCGCGCCAGGTATTTGCGCAGGCGGTCGGCGTCGTTGGTGCTGGCGCGCTGCGTGCGGGACACGGCGAACAGTTCGCGTCCGGCCTGCGATAGCGACTTCGCCGTCGCGCAGACCCGCACCACGTCTTCCAGTTGCACGCGGTCGAAACGGTCCAGCTGGGCCGCCGCCTCGCCGAGCAGTGCGTCCAGCGGCGAGGGCGGGGTGCCGTCGCGCCATTGCCGACGCAGGCGCTCGATTTCTTCTTCCACCAGCTCGCGCTGGATGCGCCCGGCATTGGCCAGTGTCGCCAGGCGCATCACCGAGGCGCTGAGGTCGCGGAAGTTGCCGTGCCAGCGCGCCTCCGCGCCGGTGGCGAAGGCGAGATAGCGGCTGCGCGCCTCGCGATTGAAGGTCACCCGCTGGTGCTGCTCGCGCGACCAGCGCTCCAGTTCGAAGTCCAGGTTCGGCTCGATGTCCTCGCGGCGCTCGGCCAGGCCGGGCAGGTGGTAGGTCCACAGGTTCAGGCGCGCCAGCAGGTCCTCGCGGAAGCGGCCCTGCGCGACGTGCTGGTGCAGGTCGCGGTTGGTGCCGGCGATCAGCTGAAACTCGCTCTCCACCTCGCGGTCGCTGCCGACCGGCAGGAAGCGCTTCTCCTCCAGCGCCCGCAGCAGCATGGCCTGCTCGTCCAGGCCCAGCTCGCCAATCTCGTCGAGGAACAGCAGGCCCTGGTGGGCCGAGCGCAGCAGCCCCGGGCGGTCGCTGACCGCGCCGGTGTAGGCGCCCTTGGTATGGCCGAACAGCGCGCTCATGGCGCCGTCGCCGCGCAGGGTGGCGCAATTGACCTCGACGAAACGCCCCGGCAACTGGTGCTTGAGTTTCTTCAGTTCGAACACGCGCTTGGCCAACTGGCTCTTGCCGGCGCCGGTCGGCCCCATCAGCAGCATCGGCGCCCTGGAGCGCGTGGCCACGGTCTCGATCTGCTCGATCATGCGGTTGAACGCCGCATTGCGCGTGGCGATGCCGCTCTTCAGCAATGCGCGGTCCTGCAGTTGCTGCTGCTGGAAGCGCTGCGCGATGCGGTCGTAGCGCGACAGGTCCAGGTCGATCACGGTGTAGGCGCCGGCCTCGCCGCTGCCCTGTTTGCGCGGCGGCGAGGTCTGCAGCAGGCGCCCGGGGAAGTGCCGGCTCTCGGTCAGCAGGAAGCCGCAGATCTGGCTGACGTGGCTGCCGGTGGTGATGTGCAGGTAGTAGTCCTCTTCGTCCGGGCGGAACGTGTAGCCGGCGAAGAAGTCGTGCAGGGTGGCGTACACCCCTTCGAAATCCCAGGGATCGGCCAGGTAGGTGTCGTGCAACTGCACCTGTGTGTCGGGCGAGACCTGGCCCAGGTCCTCGCTCACTAGCTGCGCCAGCTTCTGGTAGCGGCGCAGGTCGGTCAGCAGCTCCAGGCGGCTGAGCAGAAAGTCCTCGTGCATGCCCAGCGCCACCGTCGGGCGCCACTTCTCCCAGCGCCCGGGGCCGCTGCCAGAATCCAGTTGGGTGCCGAGCATGCCGAACACCACCTGTGGCCTGTCCATATCCATCCTTATAAGAGTGTCGCTGAAGTTATAGGAATGTTCGGCGTCGAACAAGCGGGTGCCGCATCTAGTTTCTCAATTTTCTGTTTTTAATCAATGTGTTGAGGTGTTCTCCAAAAAGTTGGCACGGCCATTGCGATATCTGGGCATCACCAGCGCGGGCCGTTCCCGCCAGGAGCCTGACATGGCCAACCTCTCTCTGTTCTCGTCATCGCGTGGCGCGCTGCTGCCGCCGGCGACCGTGCGCAACGACGCCGGTGGCGCCGCCTATGCGCGCTCGCCGCAGGCGGCGCTGGCGCTGTACGCGGCCACCGGCTGCTTGAACGGCACCTTCTATGCGGGTGCCGAGGTGCAACTGCAGCGGGTGCTCGGGCTGTGCGCGCAGGTCGATCCGGCCTTCGTCGCGCAGACCGCGATCTACGCACGCCAGGTCGCGCACATGAAGGACATGCCGGCATTGTTGTTGGCCACGCTGACCACCCGGGATCCGGACCTGTTCGCACGGGCCTTCCCGCGCGTGATCGACAACGGCCGCCTGCTGCGCAACTTCGTGCAGATCGTGCGCAGCGGGCAACTCGGGCGCAAGTCGCTGGGGTCGCGGCCCAAGCGCCTGGTGCGGCAGTGGCTGCAGCAGGCCTCGGCGCAGACCATCGTGCAGGCGGCGATCGGCCAGCAGCCGTCGCTGGCCGACGTGATCCGCATGGTCCACCCGAAGCCGGCCGACGCCGAGCGCGAGGCGCTGTATGCGTGGGTGGTCGGCAAGCCGTACCGCGAGGAGGCGCTGCCGGCATTGCTGCAGGCGTACGAAGCATTCAAGCGCGCACCGTCCGGCCCATTGCCGGCGTTGCCGTTCCAGTACTACACGGCCTTGCCGCTGACCACGGCGCATTGGGCGGCGCTGGCCCGCAACGCCTCGTGGCAGACCCTGCGCATGAACCTCAACACCTTCGCGCGGCATGGGGTGTTCGAGGATCCGGCGATGGTGGCGCAGGTGGCGGCACGCCTGCGCGATCCGGCGCAGATCCAGCGCGCCCGGGTGTTCCCGTACCAGTTGCTGGTGGCCAGCACCGCGGCCAGTCAGTTGCCGCCGCCGATCGGCCAGGCGCTGCGCGAGGCGATGGAGATCGCGACGCGGCAGGTGCCGCGGCTGGACGGCAACGTGGTGGTGGCGGTGGATGTGTCCGGCTCGATGGCGGCGCCGGTGACCGGTTTCCGTCGTGGCGCCAGCAGCAGCGTGCGCTGCGTGGATGTGGCCGCGCTGATTGCGGCCTGCGTGCAGCGGGTCAATCCGCGCGCCACGGTGTTGCCGTTCGACACCGAGGTGCGGTCGCTGCGGTTGCGGCAGCGCCAGGACGTGATCGCGCAGGCGCAGCAACTGGCCGCGTTGTGCGGTGGCGGGACCAGCGTCAGCGCGCCGCTGCTGCAGTTGAACGCGCAACGTGCGCCGGTCGATCTGCTGGTGCTGGTGTCGGACAACGAGAGTTGGCGCGACACCCGTAGCGGTGCGACCGCGACCATGCAGGCCTGGGCCGAATTGAAGGCGCGGTGCCCGCAGGCGCGCATGGTCTGCATCGACCTGCAGCCGGTGGCCACCAGCCAGACGGTCGAACGCGACGACATCCTGCATGTCGGCGGCTTCAGCGATGCAGTGTTCGACCTGCTGGCCACGTTCGCGGCCGAAGGCGCCGGCACCAAGCGCTGGGTCGAGCGGATCGGCTCGATCGTGGTGTGAGGCCTTGAAGGAAGGTGTTACCCGGCGGGCAATGGGGCCCGCCGGGCTGCGGGAGAACCAAGATTCGCGTTGACGGAGGCGGCGATGGCGGCCTCCATGTTTCGCCGCCGGCGTCCACGAATGCCGATGGAACTACAGCCTCCGAAGCTCCAGGTCGCGGGTTCGAATCCCGCCCACTCCAGGGATGGGGTCGGTAGCTCAGTTGGTAAAGCGGGAATGTTCCATCTCTCTTGTCGCGGACGTCGTCGGTCTTGTTGTGTGCGTTGCATGGAAGCACTGGACCCGGCGGGCAATGGGGCCCGCCGGGCTGCAGGAGACGCAGGAATTCAGTTGATGGAGGCGGCAGTTGCCGCTTTCCGGTTTCGCCGCCGGCGTCCACGAATGCCGATGGAACTACAGCCTCTTAAGCTCCAGGTCGCGGGTTCGAGTCCCGCCCACCCTGCGATGGGGTGGTAGCTCAGTTGGACAGAGCGGGAACGTTCCATCTCTCTTGTCGTGGCCGTCGTCGGTCCTGTTGTACGCGTTGCCTGGCGGATGCAGGCGGAACTCCATCGGTCGCGGGTTCGAATCCCGCCCGCTCTATGGCGGTAGCTCAGCGGTAGAGCGATCGTTCCGCGTATGGACTTGCCGCGTGAGGCGATGCGTTGGTTTTGCGGTGAATGCAGGTGGAACTCCATCTGGTAGCCCTTCATGGGTCGGGTTCGAGCCCCGGCCGCACGGCGTCAGTGACGCCATGCGGAAGGTTCCACCCTCCCTCGTCACCGCGCTTTTTTTTCTTTGAACTGCGTTACACAAGGAGCAACACCATGAACACCGAGCAGTACGAGGTCATCGCGCAGCCGGGAGCGGCGCCGATCAAGCTGTGGACCCGCGGCGTGCCGCTGGAGGACGAGGCACGCCAGCAGCTGCAGAACATCGCCAAGCTGCCCTTCATCCATCGCTGGATTGCGGTGATGCCGGACGTGCACCTGGGCAAGGGCGCGACCGTCGGCTCGGTGGTGCCGACCATCGGCGCGATCGTGCCGGCCGCGGTGGGTGTGGACATCGGCTGCGGGATGATCGCCGCGCGCACCTCGCTGGTCGCCAGCGACCTGCCGGACAACCTGGCGCCGATCCGCAGCGCGATCGAGCGTGCGGTGCCGCACGGGCGCACGCCCGGCGCGCGCGACAAGGGTGCGTGGCAGACGCCGCCGGGCGTGGCGGTGGACGGCTGGGCGCAGCTGGCCAGCGACTTCGCGCTGATCTGCGAGCGTCATCCGCGCCTGCGCAAGACCAACAACCTGCAGCATCTCGGCACCCTCGGCACCGGCAACCACTTCGTGGAGATGTGCCTGGACGAGGCGCAGCGGGTCTGGTTCATGCTGCACTCCGGTTCGCGCGGCGTCGGCAATGCGATCGGCAACCACTTCATCCAGCTCGCCAAGGAGGAAATGCGGCGCTGGATGATCAACCTGCCGGACCAGGACCTGGCCTATCTGCCGGAAGGCAGCCAGTACTACGGCGACTATGTGTTCGCGGTGGACTGGGCGCAGCGCTATGCGCGGATCAACCGCGAGATCATGATGCGCAGCGTGGTCGAGGCGGTCCGCACGGTGATCGCCAAGCCGTTCGAGGCGCAGGCCGAGGCGGTGAACTGCCACCACAACTACGTCAGCCGCGAGCACCACTTCGGAAAGGACGTGTTCGTGACCCGTAAGGGCGCGGTGAGCGCGCGCAAGGGCGAGCTGGGTATCATTCCGGGCAGCATGGGCGCCAAGAGCTTCATCGTGCGCGGGCTGGGCAATGCCGACAGCTTCCACAGCTGCAGCCATGGCGCCGGCCGGGTGATGAGCCGCACCGAGGCGCGTCGCCGCATCAGTGTCGACGAGCACGTCAAGGCCACCGCGCATGTGGAGTGTCGCAAGGACCAGGACGTGGTGGACGAGTCGCCGGCGGCCTACAAGCCGATCGAGGCGGTGATGGCCGCGCAGCGCGACCTGGTGGAGATCGTGCACACGCTGCGGCAGGTGGTGTGCGTCAAGGGCTAGTCACAGGTGCCGGCCGGCACGCACTGCGGTCGGTCGGCGCCGACCGTCCGCGCGGGTTGGCCCGCACGGGCGTTTTTCAACGATGGATTGCTTTGCAATGGACATGATCGAACTCGATGGTGCGGCGGGCGGCGGGCAACTGCTGCGCACCGCGCTGACGCTGAGCCTGTGCACCGGGACCGGCTTCACCTTCAGCAACATCCGTGGCGCGCGTCCGCGTCCGGGCCTGATGCGCCAGCACCTGACCGCGGTCGTGGCGGCCGCCACGATCGGCCAGGCGCGCACGCACGGGGCGCAGATCGGCGCGACCACGCTGCGCTTCGAGCCAGGAGCGGTGGTGCCCGGCGACTATCAGTTCGCCACCGGCAGTGCCGGCTCGACCACGCTGGTGCTGCAGACGGTGCTGCCGGCGCTGTGGCGCGCCGCTGCGCCGTCGCGCCTGACCCTGGAGGGTGGCACCCATAACCCGCTGGCGCCCTGCGCCGATTTCCTGGTCGAGACCTGGCTGCCGGCGCTGCAGCGCCTGGGCGTGGCTGCGACGTTGACGCTGGACCGGCATGGCTTCTATCCGGCCGGCGGCGGCGCGCTGCGGGCCAGCATCGCGCCCTGTGCGCAGTTGCAGCAGGTCTGCTTCGGTGCGCGAGGCGAACTGCAGGCGATCCAGGCGCAGGTGCTGGTCTCGGGCCTGTCCGGCAAGATCGGCCGGCGCGAGCTGGCGGTGCTGGCCGAGCGACTTGGCGTGGACGCCAATCCGCGCCACGTGCACAGCGTGCGCCCGGCGCAGGGACCGGGCAACACCGCGCTGGTGCGGGTGCGGCATGCGGCGCACGTGGAGGTCTTCGCCGGCCACGGCGAGCGCGGGGTGTCCGCCGAGCAGGTCGGCGAACGCCTGGCGGCGCAGGTGCGCCACTACCTGGACAGCGGCGCCTGCGTCGGTGAACACCTCGCCGACCAGTTGCTGCTGCCGATGGCATTGGCCGGTGGCGGCGCCTTCACCACCGACACGGTCAGCGCGCACCTGTCCAGCAATGCCCGCCTGATCGAGAAGTTCCTGCCGGTGGAAATCACCTGGGAGCAGGTGGATGCGCGGCAGTGGCGGGTGGTCGTGTCCAGCTGATGGCAGCCACCGGCGGGTAGTGCCACCGTGCCGGCGCCTGCAGGCTGCAGGATGTGAGATGCCCACAGCGGTGCTGTCTACGCTCGGCGCCGTTTGATGCCGGATGCAGGACCATAATGACGCGGCGCGGGCGCGGTCCCGCGCGGTGCCGGCGGTGTGCCGGCTTCCTGCCGCAGGATCAGGCGCAATGGAGGATGCACATGGACAAGAACGTGCGCGTGCTGTGCTGGATGTTGTCATCGACGCTGCTGCCGATCGCGCAGGCAATGGCCGATCCCCCCACCGAACTCATGCAGCCGCTGCCCGCGTCGCTGATCTTCAACAACGACAACGGCAAGATCCTCGGGACGTCCGGGCCGCAGCAGCCCACCGCGTATGCCCTGGCGCAATGGGGCGCCAATCCGGACAGTTCGGATACCTTGCAGCCTGTGATCGGCGGTTCGGCGCAGGGCTGGCAGGCCGAGAGCGTGCGTGCGCGGGTGAAGTACTACCCGGTCTACGCTGGTCACGCCAACGCCTACGAATTGGCGCAGGCCGACAACAAGTGCGCCGGTTCGGATCCGGGCAATCCAAATCCATACGACGGCGAGAAGGATCTGTTCCTGGTGACCGCCGATTCGAGGTTCTGGGGCAGTAACGCACTGCTTGGTTTCACGCCCAGCGCGCCGCTGTCCAGTCTTGGCGCCATTCGCGTGCGCGTCGGGTTGAGCAGGACCTACGAAGACGATGTCCGCTGCGGCGGGACGGCGCCCAGCGGCACCGGCTATGCCTTCAGTTTCATCCTCGGCAATACGCAGGGGCAGACCTTGTTCTACCAGATCGACCTGGGTCATACCGGCGCGACTCCCGCGCAGGATCCGTCCACGCCTTGGTGCCCGCATGGGTACGAAGACACGCAGAGTCTGGACTTCTGCCTGGACGACGACATCCGCAACATGGGCGGGCAGTGGAATCTCGCCGGCACGGCGATGTCCAACGACGTCGATTTCCTGCCCAGGCTGCTGCAGGTCATCGGCAAGGGCCACACCAAGCCGGTGCGCGACAAGCAGGGCAATCCCATCAGCCTGGATCGCGATCCGAGCCACTGGACGCTGACGTCGGTGTACATGGGCCATATCACCCAGGGCAAGACCATCAGCACCACGATCTGGTACGACCCCAGCGTCAGGACCTGGCCGGGTGGCACCTTCTGCAGTGCGGCGGGCACGCTGACCCAATACACCTGCAACATGAGCGCGCAGGATGCGACCCAGCTTGGCGCGGGATGGGTCGCTGTCGGCAATGCCTGCTATCACCGCAATGCGGGCACGTCCTGTCCGCCATGACGCGCAGCGGCAGCGTGCTGCGCGCGTTCCGGCGCGGCGTTGTCGCGCTGGCGATCGGAGCGATGGGGTAGCAGAGTCCCCGGCACAGCGGGTGCCTGCAAGCCGCGTTGCGCGCCCAGGGTTGCTATCCTGACCGGCGCTACCGCATTGCCAGGAAGGTCGTTCCGATGCGCACTCCCGTCGCTTCCGTCCCGATCGCGCCCGACCGGGCGCGTGCGCTGTGGCTGCATGCGCAGCGCTTGACCACGCCGGCGCCGTTCGGCAGCGGTGCCGAGGCCGTGCGGCAGGCCACCGCGCACCTGGGCTATGTGCAGATCGACACCATCCACGTGATCGCGCGCAGCCACCACCACGTGCTGTATACGCGCATTCCCGAGTACCGCGAACGGGATCTGGAACAGGCGCAGTCGCAGGACAAGTCGCTGTTCGAGTACTGGACCCATGCCTTGGCCTACGTGCCGGTCGCCGACTACCGCATGTACGTGGCGCAGATGGCGCGCCGACGGGCGCAGGCCGACGCCAGGGGCGCGGTGGATGCGCAGGACTATGCGCGGCTGTTGCGCCGCATCCGCAGCGAGGGGCCGTTGTCGATCCGCGACATCGACGACGACGTGCTGGTCGAGAAGACCCACCCGTGGGGCAGCCGCAAGCCGTCGCGGGCTGCGTTGCAGTACGGTTTCTTCAGTGGCGACCTGGTGATCAGCCAGCGCAGCGGCATGCTCAAGACCTACGAGCTGGCGGCGCGGCATTTCGGCTGGCGGCAGCGGCCGCGCCCGGTCAGCGACGCGCAGTACGCGCGCTACCTGCTGCAGC
Source organism: Xanthomonas sacchari (assembly GCF_040529065.1). Classification (NCBI taxonomy): domain Bacteria; kingdom Pseudomonadati; phylum Pseudomonadota; class Gammaproteobacteria; order Lysobacterales; family Lysobacteraceae; genus Xanthomonas; species Xanthomonas sacchari. Next base: position 1,962,811 of record NZ_CP132343.1, read on the forward strand.
GTGCGCTGCGTGCGCAGGGCATCGTCGGCGTGGAGTCGATCTGCTATGGCGAGACCGCCGCCAAGCCGGCGGTGCGGGCGTTGATCGCCGCGGAAGTGGCGCGCAAGCGCCTGATCCCGGTGCATCTGCAGGGGCAGGAAGGCGTGGCCCTGTGGGCCGAGCCGGAGCTGCTGGACAGTGTGCCGCCACCGCCGGATCCGACGCGGGCGCTGCTGCTGTCGCCGTTCGATCCGCTGGTGATCCAGCGCAAGCGGCTGCAGCAGTTCTTCAGCTACACCCACCGCTTCGAAGCCTATGTGCCGGCGCCGCAGCGGGTGCTGGGCTACTTCGCGTTGCCGGTGCTGGTCGGCGACCGCATCGTCGCCGCGCTCGACCTGAAGATGGACCGTCGCGCCGGCCGCCTGCTGATCCAGCAATGGACCTGGCTGGTGCCGCGTCGCGCGGCGCTGCAGGCGACGATCGACGCGGCCTTGCAGCGCTTCGAGCGCTTTCATCTGGCGTAGCGGCTCGTCGTCGCGGACGTGTCGCCTGCGGACGGCGCATGCCGGCCGCACCTGCGTCCGCCAAACAGCGTCGGTTGCAGGCATTGTGTTGGGCATCCCCGATTTCCTTGCGCTGCCGGCGCCGCGAACAATCGTCGGGGTCACCTCGCGACCACAGGCAGCCGCTTAGGCTCCGGATTCCCCTTAGCCTGGCCGCCGTATGTCCGCTGCCCGTCACTGTCTGCAAGATGCGCTCGACGCCTGCCGCCGCGGTGCGCCCGCGGTGTTGGCCGTGGCGATGGCCCGCGAAGGCTCCACCTACGCGCATGCCGGCGCGATAGCCTTGTTCGGCGCCGATGGTGCGCAGCAGGGCTGGCTGAGCGGCGGTTGCCTGGAGCCGGAGATCGCGCGCTGCGCCGCGGAGGCCGCCGACGCCGCGACGCCGGCGTGGATGGAGATCGATACGCGCGAGGACGAAGACCTGCTGTCCGGCTCGGCAGCGGGCTGCCGAGGGCGCTTGTACCTGGCCTTGTTGCCGCTGCACGCCTTGCCCGGTTTCGACGCATTGGCTCAGGCCTGGCTGCAGGGACGCGGTGGCTTGACCCTGGCGCTGGAGGCCGATGGCGATTTTGTCGCCAGTGTGGCCGGGCAGACGTTGCGGTGGCGCCTGCCGTGGCGCATGGTGTCCGCGACGTCGCCGCGCTTTGGCGAGGTGCACGTGCCGCCGCCGCCGCGGGTCAGCGTCTTCGGCGCCGGTCCGGAAACCACCGTGCTGCTGCCCTTGCTGCGGCAGTTGGGCTGGATGACCACCCTGGTCGAGCAGCGGCCGCGCTGGGTCGCATTGGCGGCGCTGGCCGACCGCGCGCTCGCCTGCACGCCGACGCGCGGGCTGGCCGACTGCGCCGACAGCGACGCGGCGCTGGTGATGCACCACCATTTCGAACTGGATCGCGAAGCGCTGGATGCGCTGGCCGGCAGCGCCATCCCGTTCCTCGGCCTGCTGGGACCGGTACGGCGGCGCGAGGACCTGTTCCGCCTGTTGGGCCCGACGCAACGCGCGCAGCTCTTGCCGCGCCTGCATTCGCCGATCGGGCTGCGCCTGGGAGGGAATGGTGCGGAGGCGATCGCGTTGAGCATCGCCGCGCAATTGCAGGCCAGCCGGGCGGCGCCGCCACGGTTAGGTGCGGTCGCGCAGGCAGGCGACAGGTCGCTGCGGCGATCGCCGCGCGATGCGGTGGCGATGGTGCGGCCATTGCTGGCCGAAGGCAGCAGCTGATGGCGCAGGCGCACGCGGCGTTGATCCTGGCCGCCGGCGCCAGCCGCCGCCTGGGCCGCGCCAAGCAGACGCTGACCAGCGATGGCGAGCCGCTGCTGCGTCGGGTCGTGCGTCTGGCGCTGTCCACGGCACCGGCGCGCTGCGTGGTGGTGCTGGGCGCGCAGGCCGAAGCGCTGCAGCCGCTGCTGGAGGGGCTTTCGGTGGAGTGCGTGCGCAATCCGCAATGGGACACCGGCATGGGCGGCAGTCTCGACTGCCTGCGCGCGGCGGTACGCGACGATGCGTCGATCGCCCGCAGCCTGGTGCTCGGCTGCGACCAGCCGGCCCTGACATCAGTGCATCTGCAGGACCTGTTGGCGGCGGCCGCGCGGGCGACCTCCGGTTGTGCGGTCAGTGCCTACGCCGGCGTGCGCGGCATGCCAGCGGTGGTGGCGCAACAGCGCTGGCGCACGCTGCCATTGGGCGGCGACCAGGGCTTGCGCGCGCTGTTCGCGACGCTGGCGCCGGACAGCCTGGGTTGCATCGTCGCGCCGGCGTTGGCGCTGGACCTGGACACGCCGGAGGACGTGCAGGCGGCGGTGGCGAAGGGGTGGCTGGATCCGTAGCGGTTGCGTCGGGCGCGGTGTTGCGGCGACCGACGCTCGCCTTGTAGGAGCGGCTTCAGCCGCGACAGGCGTTATCGGGAATGCCTGTCGCGGCTGAAGCCGCTCCTACGAGAGCAAACTGCGCGCAAACGCGGCGATCGCACTCAGCCGATCAACTTGTCCGGGGTGATCGGCAGGTCGCGGATGCGCTTGCCGGTGGCGTGGAACACGGCATTGGCGATGGCCGCGGGGATGCCGACCATGCCCAGCTCGCCCATGCCCTTGACCCCGAGCGGGTTGACGATGGTGTCGTCCTCTTCGACGAACATGGTCTGGATCTCGTGCACGTCGGCGTTGACCGGCACGTGATAGTCGGCCAGCGAGGCGTTGAGCATGCGCCTGTAGCGGTGGTCGATCTCGGTGCCTTCGCTGAGCGCCATGCCGATGCCCATCACCACGCCGCCGATTTCCTGGCTGTGTGAGGTCAGCGGATTCATGATCTTGCCGCAGGCGGTGGCTTCGATGACCCGCGTCACCTGCACCATGCCCGTGTCGGGATCGACCTTGACCTCGATGAACTGCGCGCCGTGCGCGGCGGTGGCGTACTGCTTGCGCTCGGCCGAGGGCTTGGATTCGTGCACCACCTCCAGTTCCTGCAGGCCGTGCTGGCGCATCAACTTGGCGACCTCCAGGCCGGCCTCGGGCTTACCGGTCGGGCGCAGCTGGCCATCAACCAGTTCCACCGCATCCATGTCCAGCCCGCTGAATGCGGCCTGCCCATCCTGTCTGGCCAGTTCCAGTAGCTTGCCGCGGATCTCGCGCGCCGCGCCGTGAATCGCGCTGCCGACGCTGGCGGTGGTCCACGAGCCGCCCTGCGCCGGCGCCTTCGGCAGGCGCGTGTCGCCCAGTTCGAACTGCACGCGCTTGGCGTCGATGCCCAGATACTCGGCGGCGATCAGGGTCATCACCGTGTAGGTGCCGGGGCCGATGTCGGAGGTGGCACTGCCGACCCGGGCGCTGCCGTCGGCCTTCAGCACCACCCGCGCCAGCGCCGGCATCTGCATCGACGCCCAGGTGCCGGTGGCCATGCCCCAGCCGACCAGCAGGCGGCCGTCGCGCATGGAACGCGGCTCGGGCGTGCGCTTGCTCCAGCCGAAGGTCTCGGCGGCGAGCGCGTAGCACTCGCGCAGCGCCTTGCTCGAAAACGGCTTGCCGGTTTCCGGATCGGTCTCGGCGTAGTTGGCCAGGCGCAGTTGCAACGGGTCCATCTTCAGCGCATAGGCCAGTTCGTCCATCGCGCACTCGATGCCGAACATCTGGCTGATGGTGCCGGGCGCGCGCATCGCCTGCGGCGTCGGCAGGTCGGTCTCCACCACCTCGAAGCGATCCTCCACGTTGGGGCAGGCGTACAGCGAGCGCGCATTGCGGAAGAAGGCCTCGTTGAACGCCTCGATGCGCGAGGTGTTGAGCACGTGCCGGTAGCGTATCGCCTGCAGCGCGCCGGCGGCGTCGGCGCCCAGCCCCAGTTCCACGCGGTAGTAGGGGCGGTAGCCATGGCCGCTGAACATCTGCCGCCGGGTGTAGACGATCTTCACCGGCAGGCCGACCGCCTTGGACACCGCACCGAGCAGGAAGGTGTAGTAGTTGGGACGCAGGCACGAGCCGAACGCGCCGCCGACGAACAGCGAGACCACGTTGACCTTGTCCATCGGAATGCCGAAGTAGCCGGCCAACTGTTCGCGGTCCTGGTAGACGTTCTGGCTCTTGTTGACCACGGTCAGGGTGTCGCCGATCCAGTAGCCGATGCCGCCGTGCGGTTCCATCGGGTTGTGGTGCTCCACCGGCATCGTGTACGCGGCTTCCAGCTTCACCGGCGCGGCGGCGAACGCGGCAGCCGGGTTGCCGCGCGGCTTCGGCGACTCTTCCGGGGTCGGATCGTGCGCCTGGCCGAGCAGCGCGTCGAAATCGGTCTGCGCGGCCTCGGTGGCGTACTCCACCTGGATCAGCCGCGACGCATGCCGCGCCTGCTCGAAGGTGGCGGCCACCACCACCGCGATCGGTTGCGCATTGAAGTGGATGCGGTCGTCGACCAGGGCGCGGAACGACAGGTCTTCGCCCTTCTTCTTGACCGCGTCGGAGACCGGCTTGATCGCGTTGAGGTGCGTCAGCACCTTGATCACGCCCGGCGCGGTCTCGGCGGCGCGGGTGTCGATGCGTACGATGCGGCCCTTGGCGATGGTGCTGGTGAGGATGTAGCCGTGGACCAGATGCGGGATCTGGAACTCCGCCGCATAGCGCGCTTTGCCGGTGACCTTGGCGAAGCCGTCGACGCGGCGCATTTCCTTGCCGATGTAGTTCATTGCCGGTTCTCCGGTTGGCCGCTCACGCGGCATCGCTGCCGCTGGCACGGTGCAGGGCGCGGATCATCGCGTGCGTGCCCATCGGGATCTTGTAGGCGTTGTGCGCCAGCGGCTGCGCCGCGGCCATCTCCGCCTGCGCGGCGGCGGCGAAGGCGGCCTCGCCGACGTGATGGCCCGCCAGCGCGCGTTCGGCGGCGCGCGCGCGCCAGGGTTTGTGCGCCACCCCGCCCATGGCGATGCGCGCTTCGCGGATGCGCCCGTCCGGTTCCAGCGCCAGCGCCGCGGCTACCGAAATCAGGGCGAACGCGTAGCTGGCCCGGTCGCGCACCTTCAGGTAATGGCTGTGCGCGGCGAACCCCGGCGCCGGCAGGGTGATCGACTCGATCAATTCGCCGTGCGCGAGCTGGTTGTCGACATCGGCGCGTGTCTCGGGCAGCAGGTGGAATTCGGCGAACGGGATCTCGCGCTGGGTGCCGGTCGGCGTACGCACCTGCACCGTCGCGTCCAGTGCGGCCAGCGCCACGCACATGTCCGACGGGTGCACGGCCACGCAGTGCGGGCTGTGACCGAAGATCGCGTGGGTGCGGTTGAGCCCCTCGCGGGCGCCGCAACCGCTGCCTGGTTCGCGCTTGTTGCAGGGCAGGGCGGTGTCGTAGAAATAGCCGCAGCGCGTGCGCTGCAGCAGGTTGCCGCCGTTGCTGGCCATGTTGCGCAGCTGCATCGTGGCCCCGGCCAGGATCGCCTGGCTCAGCAGCGGATAGCGCTGGCGCACCAGCGGATGGTTGGCGGTCTGCGTGTTATTGGCGAGCGCGCCCAGGCGCAGGCCGCCGTCGGCGGTCTCGGCGATCTCGGCCAGGCCCTTGAGCCGGGTCAGGTCGACGATCTCGTCGGCACCGGTCACCCCTTCCTTCATCAGGTCGAGCAGGTTGGTACCACCGCCGAGGAAGCGTGCGTTCGGGTTGGCGGCGACGCGGCGCACCGCGTCCTCCGCCGAGGTCGCGCGCTGGTACTTAAACGGCGTCATCGGCCACCTCCTTCGCCATCTTCAGGGCGGTCAGTTCGGACTGGTCGACATAGCGCCAGCTCAGCGGCCGCGGCGCACCGCCGCTGTGCACGTCCTGGATGGCGGCGACGATCTTCGGGTAGGCGCCGCAGCGGCAGATGTTGCCGCTCATGCGCTCACGCACCTCGGCGTCGCTGAGTTCGGTGACCGGCCGGCTGACGTCGGTGCTGACGTGGCTGGCATCGCCGCGCTTGATCTCGTTCAATAACGCCACCGCCGAGCAGATCTGCCCAGGCGTGCAGTAGCCGCACTGGAACCCGTCGTGCTGCACGAACGCGGCCTGCATCGGATGCAGTCGCTCGCCGTCGGCCAGGCCCTCGATGGTGGTGATCTGCGTGTCTTCGGCCTGCGCCGCCAGAGTCAGGCAGGACAGCCGGCGCTCGCCATCGACGATCACCGTGCAGGCACCGCACTGGCCGTGGTCGCAGCCCTTCTTGGTGCCGGTCAGCGCCAGGTGTTCGCGCAGCGCATCCAGCAAGGTGGTCCGCGGATCCAGCTGCAGCGCGTGGCGCTGGCCATTGACCTCGAGGACCACCGGCAACGCGTTCTGTGGCGGCGCGGCCTTGGCGACGGGGGCGGCGAACGCGGCCTCGCTGAAGAGGATCTGCCCACCGGCGCTGCTGAGGCCGGCGGCCGAGAGCAGGGCGAGGAATTCGCGGCGCGAGAGGCCGTTGATGCCGAGCCGGCGCGCCAGCGCGGCCTCGTCCGCGCTCAATGGGGTGTCGCGCGCGCTGTCGGCAGCGCCGGACGCGGCCTCGGAATGGTGAGGGTCATGCTGCATCGGTCTCTCCTGCCTGGGGGACCGCCACCGCGCGCGCCGTGGCGCAGCATGGAGCGAATCGACCTGGGTAGCGGCGCCGCCATCGCGACGCCGACGTGCGGGCACGCATCGGCACCCGAGCGCGAGCATCGCGGCGGGACCGCGAAGGGACTGCGAAGAGAACGCGAAGGGAGGGTGTCGGGGCAGTGATGCGGACGGGTGGGCGTGCCGGATCGGGATGCGCGTGCATGCGCTCCTGCCGATGCGATTGCCGCCGCGACAGGCGCCCGATTGCGCCTGTCGTGGCCGGCGCCACGCGATGCCGGTGCAGCGATGGCGTCGCGTGCGCCTGCGGTGCGGCAGGCGCTACCAGCGATACGCCACCGACACCTGATACTGGCGGCCGGCGATCGGGCGGCCCATGAACACGCCGCCGGTGGCCGCGCCGGGTACGCGCACATTGCCTTCGGTCAGGCCCAGGGTGTCGGTCACGTTGCTGCCGCTGACGGTGAACTCCCAGTGCTCGCCGCTGTGCAGGCTGGCACCGACGTCGAGCATGTCGTAGGACGGCAGGCGCTGGCTGTTGGCCAGGTCGGCGTAGCGTTCGCCGATGTAGGAATAGGTCGCGAACACGCGCAGGTCGCCGAACGGCAACATCCAGTAGTAGCTCGGCGTCAGCCGGAACTGGCGCTTGGGCTGGCGCATGACCTGGTTGCCGGTGTATTCGCGGTAATTGCGGTACTTCGCGTCCAGCCACACCCCCGTCCCGGCCAGTTCGAAGCCGCCGAACGGGCGGATCGCGCCTTCCACCTCCAGGCCGTAGGCGCGCGAATCGCCGACCGTGGTGAAGTTGCTGCCGTTGGCCAGGAAGGCCTGGAACGGCGAATTCTTGAAGGTGTTGTAGAACGCCGTGAGGTACAGATCGTAGTTGGCCGCACCCGACTTCAACCCCAGTTCGTATTGCCGGATGTCCTGCACCTTGGTCTGGCCGTCGCGCAGGTTGTCGAAGCCGGGAAACTTGACCCCGGAATTTACCCGCGCGAACACGCTGTTGTGCGCGTCGAGCTTGACGTTCAGTCCGGCCGTCCACGACAGCGCGTTGTCGTCCTGGTCGATGCGCCGCGCGCTCGGCAGCGAGATCGAGGTGGCGTTGTCGTAGAGCGTGGACGGATTGCCGTCCAGGTCCACGGTGGCGGTGTCGTGCACGGTGCCGGTGACGCGTTGGCGCTCGTAGCGCACGCCCAGGTCCAGGCGCAGGCGCTCGTCCAGTTCCCATTCGTCGGCGACGAACACCGCAGCGTTCTCGCCTTCGTAATGCGCGCGCAGCGCCAGGAAGGCGGTGCTGGTGAAGCCATCGCGCGTCGGCTGGCGGCCGTCGTCCAGCGTCACGTCGATGCGCCGCGCATGGTTCCGCGCGGTCAGCAGCATGGTGTTGCCGAGGTACCAGGTGTCGTTGGAGGTGTACCTGGCGTAGTAGCTGCCCACGGTGAGCGTGTTGCCGGCGAACAGCGTGCGGCTCAGGCGCAGGTCGTTGGTGAAGGAGTTCAGGCGCTTGTCCACCGACCACCAGCCGGCTTCCAGCACCTGCTGGTCCGGATCGACCGCGCCGCCGCCATTGGTATAGCGTGCGCTGCCGGTGCTGCCGTAGCCGGCGATGAAGTCGCCCAGCCGCTGCGGCGCGTCGCCGGTGAACAACGCATAGGTCGGCGCGGTGCCACCCATCACGTTGAAACGGTCGGCCAGGGTCCAGTCGCCCAGCTGCCAGTTCAGCTCGCCGCCGAACACGTCGATGTTGACGCCGCGGCCGTCGCCGAGGTCGCGCCGGATGGTCTGGCCGTTGGGGCCGACCGGCAGGGTGACGGTGCGGAAGTCGTTGCTCAGCAGCGTGCCGTGCTGCGCGTCGAGGCCGGGAAAGCTGGACAGGTCGCTGCCGTTGTTGCGCGACAGCAGCGGGATCGCGGTGTAGAAGGCGTTGTTGTCGTCGGTATGGCGCGCATAGAACGACAGTTCGCCGCTGTCCCAGCGCTTGCTCAGGGTGGCGCTGAACTGGCCGCCCTTGTCGGCGGGGAACTGCGGGTCGCGCACGCCGTCGG